>CAZXEN010000019.1:7202-39454 GCA_964639765.1 uncultured Bacteroidaceae bacterium | reverse complement strand
TGTAAAAAGAATTTAAAATCCTGCATCTGATTCTCTCTGTCTGTTTTTTCTTCGTATAACAAAAAGAACAAAACTGCCAGATTGATACCGAATTTGTCTGTTAAGGTTTCTTGATAAACTTGTTAATAAGGCGTTGGTCTTTGGTTATTATCTCTGCAGAACCTTGCATCTGTGGAATATAAGGAAGAGTGGTTTTGTAGGTTGTTGTAAGTTTATCGGGCATATTCAAGATAAAACAGTAGCTGTTCTTTTGTTTTGTAAGTTCAAGATGGGTTATCTTTACTTTTATCAATCCGTATTCCATATAAGGATAGTTGTCCAACTTGATGTTTATGGTCTGACCTTCCTGTATCTTGCCTGAGTTGGCAACAGGAACGGTTATCTTGGCTTGGTGTCTATCTATGAATTCTATTCTCCCTTTGATGATTTCTGGATACTTTATAAAATAACTCCCGACAAAAACAACAGCAATGACAAAGAAGATAATACTGATTCCATATCTTATTATCCATTTAGGAGGTTTTGACAATATTTCCTGCACTGGAGCAGAGCGTAGTTCTATTTTGTCTGCACTGTTGAAACGGCCTTTTCTTTTGTTTTCCATAATCTATTCTCCTAACTCCAATTGATTCTTAACCAGATTATAGTATTCCCCTTTCTGCTTTGTAAGTTCCTCATGCGTTCCCTGTTCGGATACTTTTCCTGAATTAAGTACGATGATATTGTCTGCATCTTTTACTGTACTCAGACGATGTGCGACAATAACGACAGTCTTTCCCTTGAAGACCTGTTTAAGGTTTTGCATAATTATCTTTTCATTGTTGGCATCCAAGGAATTTGTCGCCTCATCAAAGAAGAAATAATCGGGATTTTTGTATACTGCTCTTGCAATAAGTATTCTCTGTCTTTGTCCTTGAGAAATACCCTTGCCTTCCTGACCTATTTTGGTATTAAAGCCCAAAGGCAGGTTCTCTATCATATCCTGTATGTTTGCAACTTTTACCGCATTGATAAGTTTTTCTTTATCTACCTCATCTTCTCCCACAGCAATGTTGTTTGCTATTGAATCCGAAAAAATAAAACCGTCCTGCATAACTGCTCCGCATCTTGATCGCCAAATTTTGTTACTAATAGATGAGAGTGGAGTTGCAGATATATTTATCTCTCCTTGCAAAACAGGATAGAATCCTAAAAGAAGTTTTACGAGAGTAGTCTTTCCGCTTCCGCTCATGCCCACTATTGCAGTTATTTTTCCTTGAGGAATTGTGAGATTGATATTTTTCAGGACATCTTCGCTTAGTTTGTTGTAGCGGAAGGACATATTCTTTATATTTATGGTCTTGTCTTCAGGAACTGTATTTGTTTTGTTGTCTTCTGGTTTTTCTTCGTCGTCCTTGTTGTGTATTTCTCCCAAACGCTCCATACTTATCTTTGCATCCTGAGCCGATTGTATAAAACCTATCATCTGATTTATAGGACTGTTGAGATGTCCCATAATATAACTGACAGCCATCATCATTCCCAGTGTCATATCTCCGTTTATCACAGCCTGAGCAGAAAAGAAAGAGATAAGTATGTTCTTGGTTTCGTTGATAAAGAACGCTCCCGTGGATTGATATTGGCTGAGGGCTAATCCTTTTATGCTGACCTTGAACAGGCTCGCCTGAATATTCTCCCATTCCCAACGTTTCTGTTTTTCGGAATTGTTGAGTTTTATCTCCTGCATACCGGTTATAAGCTGATAGATGTTGCTCTGTTCGTTGGAAGCCAAGGCAAAACGTTTGTAATCCAACTCTTTTCTCTTTTTCAGGAAAACAACTATCCACAGGATATAAAGCCCGCTTGCAACAAGAAAGATAAACAGAAGCTTTATGCTGTAAAAAGCCAAAACACAGGTGAAAACTACCAGATTAACCATGGAGAAAAGCGTATTGAGAGTAGAAGCTGTAAGGAAATTTTGTATTCTGCCGTGGTCTCCTATTCGTTGCATTATGTCGCCTATCATCTTTGTGTCAAAAAATCCTATGGGCAGTTTCATAAGTTTCAGAAGAAAATCGGAAATAATAGAGATATTTATCCTCGTACTTATGTGAAGAAGTATCCAGCTGCGTATAAATTCCACCGCTGTTTGGGAAACGTACAGCGTAAGTTGTGCTATGAGAATAAGAACAACAAAGTTAAGATTGTTATTGCTTATTCCATAATCTACAATGCTCTGTGTCAGAAAAGGAAAAATCAACTGCAGAAGCGTGCCCAGAAACATTCCCAGAAACAATTGCAGGATAAGAGCCTTGTAGGGTATAAGATATTTCAGGATAAAAGAAAACTTGGTCTTGGAAAGCTTTTCTTCTTTTCTGGAATAGAACTCCGGTCTTGGTTCCAAGAGCAATGCTATGCCCTCATCCTTGTTGTCTTTTTTGTTACTTAGCCAGCAGGAAAGAAATTCTTTTATGCTGTATTTTATTCTTCCATTGGCAGGATCTGCCACTTTAACATAGCCTTTAAGAGCTTCATTGTTTATATTCTCTCCGCTTTCCAGCAGATGTTTGCTTTGCTTTGTCAGATGAATATCATAGACAACGACAAAATGTTTTTGCTTCCAATGAACAATACAAGGCAAAGGCGCCTCAGAAAGAGTGTTAAATGTAGCCCTTATTCCTAAAGAACGAAAACCTATGCTTTCTGCTGCCTCGCTAAGACCAAGCATACTTGCTCCTTCTCTGGAGATATAGCTCCTTTGTCGCAGAGTTTCCAAGGAATAGTTCTTGCCATAGTATTTTGCGACCATTCTCAGGCACGTTGCACCGCAGTCCATGGCATCCAGCTGTTTGTAAAAAGGAAAAGTTTCAAACATTGTCTTTTTATATTCGCCCTAATTCTAAAACGTTTGTTGCAGGAAAAGGAGAGAAATTTATTTTCTGTCGGGGTGATGACCGCAAGAGTGGAAGTTTTCTTTCCAATATTTTTCTTCAAGAGAGGAAACGATCACTCCTTTGGAAGATGACGAGTGGATAAATCTGTCGTTGCGAAGAAATATCCCCACATGGTTTACTTTTCCTTTGCCGAAGAAAACAAGATCTCCTTCTCTCAGTTTTTCTTTGCCGCTAAGGATTGTAACTGCTTTCTGCATATCTGTACTTCTTCTTGGAAGTGTGATATTATAAACATCTTTGTACACATTGCCTACAAATCCTGAACAATCCACTCCTTTTCTTGTTGTACCACCGGAACGATAGGGAGTGCCTACCCAAGAAATACAATAATCAGTAAGAGAAGAACCGTAACTTTTCAATTCTTTCATGGAGCTGGCATATACATCTGAATTGGTCAGGTCTCTTTTAGCGGAACGGTTGTTTGTATTTTCTGTCTTAGGCTTTTTTGTACTTGGAGATTCTACTCTTTTTAAGAAAGAACAACTTGAAAAAAGAAAACAGATAAGCACTGCAACAGACAGTTTAAGGCGAACTCTTTTCATAATACAATGGCTTTATAACAAAATTTTTAAACATTCTTTCAGATCTTCTTCCCAATGTGGAATGGAAACAGAAAGATATTCTTTTACAAGACTTTTGTCCAATACAGAATATTCAGGACGAGTGGCAAGAGTAGGGTAGTCTTTGGCAAGAATGGGGGAGATGTGGCACTTCAATCCTGCAATTTCATTGATTTTTCTTGCAAAATCGTACCAAGAAAGCACACCTTCGTTGGAGTAGTGAAGGGTTCTGTATATAGGGTCTATGTTTTTTTCTTTTGATACTTTGTCTGCTGTCTTCATAAGGGCTTTGGCAAGAGAAGTAGCATAGCATGGCGACATTGTCTGGTCAAAAACAACATTTAAACTTTCTTTGGCAGAACACAGGTTAAGCATTGTCTTTACAAAGTTTTTGCCATATTCGCTATACAATCCGCTTGTGCGGACAACCATGCTGTTTTTGCAGAGTTGCAGTGCTTTTTCTTCCCCTAAAAGTTTTGTTTTGCCATAAACACCCAAAGGATTTGTCTTGTCAAAAGGAGTATAAGGGTGTGATTGTTTGCCGTCAAAGACATAATCTGTTGAGATATGAATAAAAAAAATGTTGTCTTTGCAGGCTTTTGCCAAATTCTCCACTGCAATATTGTTAAGCAGATTGCATTTCTCATGGTCTTTCTCTGCATTATCCACAGCTGTATAGGCAGCAGCATTGATAACAAGAGAGAAATCCTGTTTCAGGAAGTCATTGACCTGATACTGATTTGTAATATCCAGCTCTTCAATATCAGTAAAGACAAAATCGTGGTCGTAGTCCTTGCTTATCTTCTTAAGACTTTGCCCCAATTGTCCCAAAGCTCCTGTAACGAGTATCTTCATCATGGATTAATCTATTATGTAGGTGTATTGCAAGGTGCCGGAGAAAGTAGTCTGTTTCTCAAGTTTCTTGTTCTTGAAATAACTCTGCATTCCAAACTCCAAACCGAAACCATGCTTGTGATTTAACGAAATCATACAGCCCACTCTTGGCATCCAGCCAAATTTTATTCCTGATTGTCCTTCAAAATCCTTGTAATAGTACTCGTTGAAGTTCTCCTTTGAAAGAGAGAAATCGTATCTTCCAAACACAGCACCCAAGCCTATACCTACGTATGGTTTGATTTTCTCGTTGAAGAAATAGTAATTGCAGAATACAGTCAAAGGCACCTGCCAAGCAACAAAGTTTTGTTTCGTAGGAAGGTACTGTATCTTTGCGCTGTCGGGTTGAAATCTGTCATAACCCAAAGAAACACCCCAGGAAAGCTTTGTTTCCTGATATTGGAATTCTACTTGGAATTCTCCTCCTGCTCCCCATTGATAATTATCTTTGAAATTGTCTTGTGTCAAAAGATAATGTCCTCTAAGGGAAAGAAAGACATCGTATGGTTCTCCTCCGCTAAGACGGTGTCTGTTTTGAGAATAGGAATTAGCAGAGAAGAAACACAAAACCAAAACTCCGAGTATGTAAAATATTCTTTTCATGTTATAATGTTTTTTTTATTTTTGTTTAGCCCAAGAATCCTTTAATGTGCAGGTACGGTTAAACACCAAGTGGTCTTTTGTGCTGTCGTAGTCAACAGAAAAGTATCCCAAGCGTTCAAACTGATATTTTTTTAAATGTTCTGCCTGCTCTACCGCTCTTTCCATTTTACAGTTTTGCAAAACAGTCAAGGAATTAGGATTAAGATTATCAAGGAATGTTTTTCCTCCTTCCACTTTGTCTGGAATTTCAGCATCAAACAGACGGTCAAACAGTCTTACTTCAGCATCTACACAATCTTTTGCATTCACCCAATGAATTGTTCCTTTTATTTTTCTTCCGTCCGGAGCATTACCTCCACGAGAATCAGGATCGTATGTACAATGTACTGCAACAATATTTCCCTTTTCGTCCTTTTCACAATGTGTGCATTTAACAATATAGGCATATCTCAGACGAACTTCCTGACCAGGAGTAAGACGAAAATATTTTTTTGGAGCATCTTCCATAAAATCGTCTTCCTCTATGTATAATGTATTGGAAAAAGTAATCTTTCTTGTACCTTTTGATACATCTTCAGGATTGTTTACAGCATCCAGCTCATCAAAAAAATCATCGGGGCAATTATCTATTATAAGCTTGACAGGGTGAAGAACTCCCATGACCCTGTCTGCTCTTTTGTTGAGGTCGTCTCTTAAAGAGCCTTCCAAACGAGAGTAGTCTATGAGATTGTCTCTTTTTGCAACGCCTATATCTTCACAGAAGTTTCTTATACTTTCAGGAGTGTATCCTCTTCTTCTTAGTCCGCAGATAGTAGGCATACGTGGATCGTCCCAACCTTTTACATATCCTTCTTTCACCAGCTGAAGCAGTTTTCTTTTACTCATGACAGTATTGGTGATATTAAGTCTTGCAAATTCATATTGATGTGAAGGGAATATTCCCAGTTGCTGAATAAACCAATCATACAATGGTCTATGAATATCAAACTCCAAAGTACAAATAGAGTGGGTAATGTTTTCTATGCTGTCGCTTTCTCCGTGAGCATAGTCGTACATAGGATAAATACACCACTTGTTCCCAGTACGATGGTGCGAAGTATGAATGATTCTATACATTATAGGATCTCTCATATTCATATTTGGGTGAGCCATATCAATTTTTGCCCTGAGAGTTTTTTCTCCATCGGCAAACTTTCCTGCTCTCATCTGTTCAAACAACTGTAAATTTTCTTCAACACTACGGTTTCTGTAAGGAGAATCTTTTCCGGGAGAAGTAACCGTACCTCTGTTTAAACGGATTTCTTCATTTGTCTGGTCATCAACGTAAGCTTTGCCTTTTTTTATTAGTTCAACAGCCCATTCATACAATTGCTCAAAATAATCAGAAGCATATCTTTCTATAGCCCATTCAAATCCAAGCCATTTGATATCTTCTTTTATAGAATCAACATACTCTGTGTCTTCTTTTACAGGATTGGTGTCGTCAAATCTAAGGTTTGTCTTGCCACCATACTTTTTTGCTAAGCCAAAATTAATACAAATACTTTTTGCGTGGCCTATATGTAAATAACCATTAGGTTCTGGTGGAAAACGAGTTTGAATAGCTTTTATTTTACCCTCTTTGAGATCATTTTCTATAATCTCTTCCAAAAAATTCTTTTGTAATTTTTCTTCTGACATTGTGAATGTTTTTATGTTTAATTAAGATTGCCTAACGCATATCAACGTTAAACAATCTTAATATTTAAATATCAAAAAATAATTCTTATTTCTTTTCTTTCAAAAGGTCTCTTATTTCTGTAAGCAAAACTTCTTCCTTGCTTGGAGCAGGTGGTTCTGCCGGTTCTTCTTCTTTCTTCTTTGATAATTTGTTCAAACCTTTTATCATCATAAAGATACAGAAAGCAATGATAAGGAAATCTACCACGTTTTGAATAAAGTTGCCATAAGTGATGCTGGACTCTCCTATGGTAGCTTTCAATCCTGTAAAGTCAATACCTCCGGTTATCATTCCAATAATAGGCATTATAATGTCATCAACCAAAGATGAAACTATTTTTCCAAAAGCACCACCGATGATAACACCGACTGCCATATCCACAACGTTGCCTCGCATAGCGAAAGCTTTAAATTCTTTAACAATACTCATAATTATTATATTTTTATTTGTGATACATACGTTTATAGGTTGCAAAGATACAAATTTCTTTTGAAAACAATCAAACTTATTGATTTTTTTTTGTTTTACATACAAATATACCATCTGCAGATACATTTATTTTTAACAAATAATTCAATAATTTATGCAATAATTTTGTATGTCTTTTCGTTTTAATTGCTAAACAGAACATAGAGACTGGGTAAAAGTTTTTTTTCGTTAGATATGAATAGAAAAATAGGAGAACTTCGAGACATATACGACAAATTCGCCTTTGCAAAGATAGACGTGCCCGCTATGATAAACAGTACTGTATTGTTTTTGTTGGCGTGGTTTACCGTGTTTTGGCTGTTTCAGTTTTTCACTGTCGTGCCTGCATTCTCCATTGGCGCAAAAATGCTGGTGCTTTCTTCCGAAATAGATTTTAACTCAGTGAATACTGTTTCCTCAGAAATGGATATATGGAACGATGCCGACAATATTCTAAATATCTTTGGCACTCCAGCCATAATGCTTTTCGTTTTTATTATAGTATCCTTGATTTTTCTTGTAAAGTGGAATACAGATAGACTGAATATCAGGAGATATTTGTTCTGGCTGGTTCTCTGTGGCAGCATAAGGCTGTGTGGCAATTATATTGCCGGTGCTTTGTTCGGAAATAGTTTCGGAGTCTGGCAGTGGAACTTGGTTACAGACTTTCTCTACATCACAACCTCTTCATTTATGAAATATACTTTTGTTGTGATTATGTTTATAGTGCTTTATTTTGTGTTTAAGGCGATGAGCAATCAAATAAAACTATTGTTTAACCCTTATTTTGCCAATAGAATAAACAATCTGATATCTTCTATCTTCTTCCCGATGCTTTTGGGTCTGGTATTTATTGTTTTGTATAACCTTCCCAAGGAGCCAATCTGCGAACTTACATGCATAGTTTTGATGTTCGTATATGTAAGTTTTGTTTTGTGCAAACGTTTTGTTGTGAGATACCGTGGCATAGCAGAAGAAATAGAAGCAGAAGACGAAGAGCCGATAAACAAGTTTCCTGTTTTTTTACTTATTATTTTGGTATTGGCAAAAATCTTTATAGATATGCGGGGAGGTATTTTAATCGCATCTTCACTATACAGAAGATTCTTGGTTGAAAACATTATTATGATAATCGTGTCTTTGATTTTGATAAGTATTCTCGTGATTGCGGTGAGAATATACAACAAAAGAGCCAAAAGAAAAGCAAAAATATTCCTCCGAGCCTACAGTGAGAACAAAAAGCTTATGGAAGAAAGCCTGTCAGAACAGAACTACCAAGACTTTGGTCTTGATTCCAAAAGAAAGAATATGGATAAGTATCTTAAAGGTTGGGTTGCTTCATTGGATCAGACAGAGGAAGCACAACAGGAACAGCGACAAGAGTAAGAAGATTAAGAGACAACAAAAACAAAAGGTCTCAGGAAACAATAAACAGTCCTTGTCATACAAGGCTATAATCTTTCCATGCCCCGTTCTCAAAATAATATAGAGTTGTATAGTTGATGTCTTTCAAGATTTCTTTTGCTTGAGTAAAAAACAGGTCGGTTTCATCGTTTTTGTGACAGTCTGATGACAGACAAATCCTGATATTCATTTCTTTCATCTTCTTCCACCAATATTTTGAAGGGTAAAAATCGTTGTGTCTCTTCTTGTATAAGCCACGGGAGTTTATTTCACAGATAATATCATGCTTTTTTATTTCCTCAAGCAAAGACATCATCATATCCTTGTACCAAGATGTGTCATTATTGAAAAACCTTTCTCTGTTGTGCATTGCTATCTTGTCAGGGTGAGCAATGACGTCTATCCTGTTTTTTGATATCATTTCCATTTGTTGGGAAAAATAGGTACGGACAGCCCGTTTTATATTGTTGTCAAACAATTCTTCCAATCCTTTGTCATAGATTTTTTGGTCATGACCATCAATAAACCAGGACTCTTTGCTGTTGTTGTGTTCTTTCACCTGATGTACACTGCCAATAACATATTCCAGACCATAGTTTTTACCCTGTTCTTCTATGTTCTCTTGCATATCGCAGATGAAATCCATCTCCATGCCCACAAAGAGTTTGATTTTCTCTTTGTATTTTTCTTTTAGTCTTTTGTATTCCGTGATATATTGTTTTATATCTTCCCGTTTTATGGCAAAAGTATTCTCAAAGGGTACAGGAGCATGAGAAGAAAAGCCCCAATGTGTAAAATTGTTTTCAATAGCAGCAACAACCATTTCTTCCATGCTGCTTTTGCCGTCGCAAAAAAGAGAATGGCTGTGATAGTTTGTCTTTATTTCCTGATTAGTCATTGTGTTGAATAAGATAAAGTTTATCATTGCGTCTTACAAGAGAACTTGTAGGCATGGAAAACAATTCTCCTTTTACAGTTTTTTCTACATTTTTCAAATCCACACGTATTTCTTCAGCCTTGCCTTCATAAACTCCAGTTGTAGGACCAATGATGTATATCTCGTCCCCGACATTCAACTCACAGCTTTCCATTTTTATCTCAGCGACTCCAAGGTTTTTGAAATAATTTGTCACAGTGCCTATAAATATCTTTGTTGTTGTTGCTTTGCTTCCATATTTTCCAGACCATTCTCCCACTTTCTGGCCTAAATAATAGCCGTCCCAAAAGTCTCTGTTATAGACTTTTTTCAGGTCTTCGTTCCATTTAAGCAGTTTTTCTTCGCTCCATGTTCCATCGCACCAAGTATCTACAGCTTCTCTGTAGGTTCTGGTGACTATTTTTACATATTCAGGGGAACGTCCTCTGCCTTCTATCTTGAAGACCCTCACTCCTGCATCTATTATCTTGCCAATAAAGTCCAGAGTCTTCAAATCCTTAGGAGACATGATGTATTGGTTGTCCACCATTAGCTCTGTTCCGCCGTCCATATCTGTAACTTTGTAGGGACGTCTACAAAATTGCAGACAAGCTCCACGATTTGCACTTCTGTTGGCGTTATCCAAGCTGATATAACACTTCCCACTTACAGCCATACACAATGCTCCATGAACAAAACACTCTATTCTTAGCAATTTCCCTGAATGACCTCTAAGGTCTTCTTGTTTTATTCTGTCTATGATTGCCTTGACTTTGTCAAGAGAAAGTTCTCTTGCCGTAACAATGACATCTGCAAACTTGGAATAGTATTTCACTGCCTCATAATTAGTAATATTGCATTGTGTAGAGAGATGTATTTCCATGTCTATGCTGTTTGCGTATGAGATAACCGCCATATCAGAAGCGATAATAGCGGAAACACCGTTCTCTTTGGCACAATCAACAACCTTGTGCATATATTCTATTTCCTCATCGTATATTACGGTATTTACCGTCAGGTAAGTCTTTACATTATGCTGTTTGGCAATATCACAAATCTGTTTTAAGTCCTCCAAAGTAAAATTGTTTGCCGAGGCAGACCTCATATTCAACTGTCCTACTCCAAAATATACGCTGTTGGCTCCTGCATCTATGGCCGCCATAAGGCTTTCGTAGCTTCCCACAGGAGACATTATTTCCACATCACTTGCATTCATGTCTGTTGTTATTGTTGTTTGTTTTGTCTGTTTTCAAAATTAAGGAAAGTATCTATATATTCTTTTGGTAAGGCTTCGGAACACTGCTTCTGTCTGTTGAATCCGGACAATATGGATAAGCATGTGGATTTCACTTCATTTGTTTTCTTATCCACCAGACGCTGAAACATCTTCATGCTCTTGTTTCCAAATCCTACAGTCTTTGTTTCCACGTAAATATCCATACCCATTTCAATAGGAGCTATGAAATCCAGTTCCAGATGTACAAGAACGAGGAAATCGGTGGTCCAATCCACATTTCTTTTCAAGATGTCGGAAAAATAAAATATCCTTCCTACATCAAAATAGTGCATCTGGTAGCCGTTGTTTACATGATTCATTGCGTCAAGGTCGGAAAACCGCATCTGTATCGGCTTTTCGTGAAAAAAAGTCTCGCTGTCAAAGTCGTATTTCTTCATTTTTGTGTTCCAATTTTTTTGCAAAGATAGTTATTATTTTTGATATATTTTTTACTTTTGCACAATTCATAACAAAAAGCAGAAGATATGGCAATAATAGAATACAATGATGAATACTTTATGCAGAAAGCGTTGGAACAGGCCTGTTTTGCCCAACAGGAAGGGGAAGTGCCTGTAGGATGTGTTGTGGTTTGCAACGATAAAATAATTTCTCGTGCCTACAATATGACAGAAAAACTCCACGACAGTACTTCCCATGCCGAAATCATTGCCATAACATCTGCAGAAGAATATCTGCAAAGCAAATATCTTAAAGACTGCACATTGTATGTTACTCTTGAACCTTGTGTTATGTGTGCTGGAGCTTTGTATCTTACACAGATAGACAGAATCGTTTATGGAACCAAGGACGAAAAAAGAGGAGCATCTTTGTTCGGTAACCTTTATCACCCCAAGACCAAGATAACTGAAGGCATTCTTCAGAAAGAGTGTTCGGATATTATCAAAGATTTTTTTAAACAGAAAAGAGAGAAATAATTATGCAGCACAGAGAGAATAAACTCCATATCGCTTTCTTTGGAAGATGTAATGTAGGAAAGAGTACCTTGATAAATACTCTTGCGGGTCAGGATGTTTCCATTGTTTCTCAGCACTCTGGCACCACGACCGACCTTGTTAAGAAGACAATAGAGCTTACCGATATAGGACAGGTGGTTCTGATAGATACGGCAGGCATAGATGACAAAACCATCCTTGGTACAGAGCGGAGAAAAAAGACTCTTGAGGTGTTTTCTCTTATAGATTTTGCAGTCATTGTTGTTTCCGAGAATGTTTTTTCAGATGAAGAAGAGTACATAATAAAGCAATGCCAGCGTTTTTCTACTCCTTATATCGTGGTTTACAACAAGGAAGATATATGTCCAGCCAATTCGGAACTTAAGTCAAGAGTTTCCCTTACGCTTGGCAAAGACGATGAAAGAAGAAGGGAAAAACTGCATGACATACTTAAAGAAAAATTGAAAACATTATCTTTGGGAAGCGGCACCCCTCTTTTAAACGATATTATTTCCCAAGGAGATATAATTATATTAGTAGCACCTATAGACATTGCTGCTCCAAAAGGCAGGCTTATTCTTCCACAAGTGAAGACAATAAGAGAAATTCTTGACCAACGGGCAATAGCCGTCACAATACAAGAATCTGAACTGCAGAAGACAATAGATACCATAGGCAAGGGAAGAATAAAGCTGGTCATTACCGACTCCCAGGCTTTTAAAAAGGTGGATGCCATAGTGCCAAAGGAAATCCCGCTTACAAGTTTTTCCATTCTTCTGGCAAAGGAGAAAGGAAATTTTGAACAATACTTGAAAGGTACCAGAAAGATAGACGATTTGCAGGACGGAGACAGTGTCCTGATACTGGAATCCTGCACCCATACGCCAACATGTGAAGACATAGGCAGGGTGAAACTGCCTGCAATGTTGAGAAAATACACAGGCAAGCAACTGAACTTTGAATTCTCGGCAGGATTGTCAAACACCTTTGGCGATATAGAAAAATATCATCTGGTGATACAGTGTGGCGGTTGTATGGCAACAAAGAAACAGATGCAGAACCGTCTGTTGCCTTTTATGGAAAAAAACATTGCGATAACAAACTACGGATTGACCATAAGTTATATCAACAATATTTTCCAAAGAGCAACAGCAATTTTTATGGATGAAAGAATGGTAGAATCTTTTGCAAGCACTCCACCATTATTCTTCTCTTTCTGCGACCAAGAACAATAAACTTGTTGGTCTGGATATGAATTTGCTGACAGCCTACACTCCGAAATACATCATAGCAATAAAAATTATGTCTTCTGCTGTTAAATAAAGTACTTTTAAAATAGTATGTTTCTTTATAAAGTAAAAACCAAAACAAAAAAGACTAAGTGTTGGCGAAAAAACACTTAGTCTTTTATATAAAAAGACTTGGTTTTAAGAAAAAAAGATCAAGTCTTTTTCCCTTAACTCTTGATCTTTTTTTATCTGATTTAAGTTATTGATTTTCACATATAACAAATCTTAGTTATATACGTACTATTTTATGAATAGTAGAACCTTTAGGAGTAGATATATTCAAGATATAGTTGCCTGAAGGTAAGTCTCCTATATCAAAAACATCCGTATCTTTATAGTAATGTTGTAGTCTTCCGCAAGCATCATAGACCTTCACCTCTGAAACCTTTTGGTTTATGTATAATATTCCAGACGTAGGTGATGGATAAACACTTATTTGCACTTGATTTAAATCATTTTCCTCTATATTTAAAGACGTGGTGTCTATAAGATTAAGCACCAGAGTTAGAATAGAATCACAGCCTACAGAAGTTGTGAAAGGCTGTTCATATATACCTGAAGTGTTGTATTCTACATCGTTCCATGTGTAGCTATTTGCAATGGTATCTACATAAGTAGTTTCATGGAAAGAAGAATTGACTATCAGTGTGCTTACAATAATAGAATCACAACCATTTACAGTTGTATAAACGTCCTCAAGAACCACGTTTGTGTAATATGTATCTCCATTGTAGGTTATGCTGTCGCACCCGATGATTTCAAGTTCTTGAAGAGAATTAGGGGAAACAGCGTAGTCAACTAAAAATATTGTATCATTCTCCGTATTAGCAATAAAACTACCTTCACCTAATTGCTCGGTGTTTATAGTATAGTTATGAATTGTATAATCACTGCCTTCACAAATATCTAAATTTTCAAAAATCACAGGCTTTTCTCCAAAAGGGAGTCTAATGTTGTCAATCCAAGCACAATCGCTGTAACAATTTACACTACCGTCTTTAGCATATGTGAATTTGTAAGTATGCATACCAGCATCAACAGTGAAGGCTGCGTGTGTCCATGGCAAGTCCCCTGACTCAACCATCATTTCTTCATCATCAATATAAAAATGAAACTTATCCCAATTGCTTTCAGAAGAAACCTTATAATAAAAACTCATTGTATCAGCAGTTGTTGCAATATGAGTAAAGGATATTTCTGCGGTTTGGGAGTGTGTTAATGTGGCAATGGAACGAATACTGTAGTTGCCTTCATAGGCTTCACTGGAATCAACGACCCAAGGATATGTACCTTGACTTAATCCTGAAAGATGAGATATTCCGGTTTCAAATGTTTCTCTAAATCTTTCTCCTATTGTTATGGGTAGTTGCCATGAAAATAAACCAAGTTGGATAGTGATAGGAACTAATATGTTCTCTGGAAGAGAACTATCTGCACTAATAGTTAAAGAGCAAGTGTATGTGCTATCTATACTAAGACTTATTGTTTCTATTGAATCTGTAGCAGAAAGAGATAATAGTGATGTAGGAGAACTTATTACTAAATCTGTAAGAGGAAGATCTGCAAGACCTTCATTAAGCAAATTAAGTTCAAATTCTTTAGTAGCTCCTGAATGTATATTAGGGAAGAGATCTTCGGGCATCATCTTAATAAGAGGAGATGCTGCAACTATATCACAAACAGTTGTTGTAGAAGTATTATTATTATCCCAAAGAACTTCTGCTTCAAGATGAATAGTAGAAGCATTTTGAAGGTCTTCTGCAAGTGTTATATCTATAGAATCAGTAAGTGTTGTGGAACTGCCAGCCGCTAAAAATGATAAATGAATGGTATTGGAACTTAAACTGGCTGAACTATTATCCGAACTAAGAGAGATAATAATATTGGTAGCATCTGTGTTCCCTGTATTTGAAACTGTTATTGGAAGATTTGATGAGGTTCCTGCCGTAATAGTGTCATTGCTGAGACTTACAATAACGAAAGGCTCTTCTTGACGGAATATAGATATATTGGCAAAGGTTGTTACATACTGTTGAGCTGAAGCGACTATCTCATAATCACCTATGCTAAATGGTGTAGGAGAGTGAAGATTTGCTACTCCATTAGAATCAGCCCAAGTAGTAGTAATAAGAGCATGACTATCTGCTGTTGTCATAGCAACGTATGAATAAGGGGCAACACTAACAGTGAAATTAGAAGTCCCGTAAGGTAGAGAATCAGGTAAGTCCATAGCCATGGTGCTTGCTTGAGTTAGATAAGGCATTACAGAAGGATCTCCCATCAAATGATAGATTTCCCAATAGTACCATTTATATGTGTTGTCAGTAGTAGAACCTTGCACCGCCATATTTCCCACAAACATAAGCGAACCCTGAGTAATTGCCCATTGTTGATAGTTCTCGTTATGGGTATGACAAAAATGGTCGTATGCACCAAGGTTTGAAGCATTATAAGAAAGAGACATCGTAGCGTTTATAGAAGAGCGGACGCCAACAGCCCAATAAAAGTCATGAGTCCAATAGGTACTGTTACTACCCCCTATATATCCCACAGCTCCACAATAATTTCCCTTACGCAATAAAGCTTCACCAAAACATGTTGTCGTTTCAAATTTATTAGTAAGACAGCAATTGCCTATCATCAGACCAAATTTTTGAGTATTGGTCATACTTTCTACATGACTTACAGTAAAATTTGGAGTGCCCCAACTTGTAGCACTACCGTGGGCAGAATAATTAATAAAGCCCGCACCTTGATTATAATAACTGCGTACTATGGCGGAGTTAGAAGAAGCATTAGAACCCACTGTAACATTAGTTGCTGAAGGTACGTTAGCAGTGTTGTTTTTAAAATACATTACTTGACTAAAATCCCTACTGCCGTTAATGTAATGAGTTATTGCATAATCCATAGCAGGATCTGCATGAGTGTATCCATAATCATTTGTTGCACCACCATCTACACCAGCCACCATTACCGCTCTGTCAAGAAAAGAAGGATCACTAAAAGTATATTGTTCATACATTAATGTCTTTTCTATTTGTGGAGTAAGTTGAGCCAATGTTTGAGCAGAGAATCTCCCACAATAAGCATCTGGAATATTATCTCCATTAGTCCAATTTACATAGTATAAATCTGTTATATGATCATATGAGTTGCCGCTTAACTGTGTTGAAAAAGCAGGTACTTGTTCATGATCTCCAACTATTAATACATAAGTAGGAGCAGGATTTGTTGCTGTAGCATTGGCATATTGTCTTGAAATGTAATCTGCAATAGAACTATTTGTTGTGCCGATATTAGCATCGCCAGTATAGACTACATCGGTTAGAAATCCTTTTCGCTTTTTCCATTCAACAAAAGAGTCTAAATGACCCTGGAAAGAACTATGGGCAATAATCAAGTATCGTATAGGCATTTCTTGTTCAAGAGTGTTAGGATATATATGATTTATTGTCATAGTTCCTGCAACAAAAACAGGGGAATGATATTGTTTAAACATTTCTAATGTAGCAGACAGATTGGGTTCATTATATGTTATGCTTACTGTAGCTTTGCGACATACAATAATTTTTGATTCCACGGGATTGTAGGCAATAGGGGAAAATTGTATTCTTGCCAATCTGCGATCGCGAGCTATACCAATATTTTCTATAGATGCTTTTGGTAGAGAATAGTAAGCATCGGTATTATAAGTCTTATCATCTATCGCAAAAGGATGAGAAGAGGTATCAGATTTGCTTCTTTCCTCTTGTGCTGGTAATAATATATGTCCTGAAATATCAATAGTATCATATACAACATTACTTACACTTACATTAAAACTATTACATAAAGGCACTTCTATTATAGAAGAGAACAAAGGGAGAGATGGCTTTCCTATTTCTGTTGAAGGGATATATCCTTGAATGTTTAATGTTGTGTAAGTAATTTCATTTTTTACAATTTGTTGCAAATCTATATCACCAACAGTAAAACTTATTTGTAAGGTAGAAAAGTCATCTTTTTCTATCTTATAATTTGTTTGTTGAGCAAAAAGATGTGCAAACAACATTATCGTAACAATTAATAAGAATATTTTTTGTTTCATAATTTTCTATATTTTTGCTAAAAAGGAATATGCAAATATAATATATTTTTTGCAAATAACAAAATAAAAATGAAACAGAACCCTATGATTATAAACGTCTGCTTATTTGTTATTTATATTAAGCTATTATTCTTTTGGTTTTAGGAGCATGGTTTCTATTGCTTCTTCTATATCTTCTTGAGGAGTAAGTCCCGCATTGAGAAATAACTCACCGCTTTTTGGTATAAACAGAAGAGTAGGGATGCTACTAATGTTAAAAAATCTTGCAATGTCTTGTGTTTTATCCACATCTATTTTATATACATCTATTTTCCCTTTGTATTTTTTTGCAATCTCCTCCATGATAGGAGCCTGTCTTTTGCACGGACCGCACCAAGTGGCATAGAAATCCACAATAACGGGCTTGTCTCCCTTGAATTTCAAAGGCTTTCCCTCTTTATATGGAGAAATGTCCAAGACTTTGGCAAGAAATTCGTCACTGCTTATTTCTTTTACTAATTCTTTTGGACTGTCCTGTGATGAGGTGTTGTCATCTTTTTGTTTGTTGTCCTTACAGGCAAAAAGCAGGGAACACAAAACAGCGGACAAGACAAAAATTCTGAGACTTTTCATATTATTGTCCTTATATTAATGTCGGCAACTGAGAAATATCTGTCATAACTTTGTCTGCAAAAGGAACGGAAGCAGGAGTTTCTCGCCAGCCTTGACCTTTCAGCCATATGGTTTGAGAACCCAATTGTTTGGCAGGAGCAATGTCTTTTTTGTAGGAATCTCCTACGACAAGAGCTTCTTCTGGTCTGATATGCATTCTATCAAAGCAGGTAAGCAGAAGACGTTTGTCCGGCTTGGATACTCCTATGCTTGCACTTTCCACAACAACCTCAAACAGATTTCTTATTCCGTAGTCTTTTAATACACTTTCCAAGTTGCCGTAGAAATTGGATACAACGGCAAGTCTGTAGTTTTTTGACAGACTCTCCAGCATTGGTTTGACCTTTAGGATGTTTTCTTTTGCATAAAGATAACAATTCTCGGCCACTTCCTTGATATGATACATGTTTTCAAGAATTATGCCTTGCTGATACAGTCTCTCGTATTGCAGACCTACCTTTATGACAAGAGTCTGTAAAAAATTGTCTCCAGCATTTACAAGATGTTTCTTGGATATGTTTTGTTCTGCATAGATGTAAGCATCTCTGAGCTGTTCGTCGCTAAGAAAGGAATTGTATTTCAGATGCTGCTCCTTGAAAACATAGTACCAGTGTATGCCATTGGTGTCCAATGTAGCTCCGTAATCAAATATTATCGTTGTATTCATATTCTTTTCTTTTATTTGTTGTTGAATCTTTTTACTTTAACTGTTCCAATACCTATGATAATCCATACAAGTTCGCTTATTCTAAGAATCATTCCTACAAAAACTCCCAACTTCCCGTATGGACCAATAAAGGCAAGAGCAGCAGAAAGTCCTCCTTCCCTTATTCCTACCTGCATAGGGAAAATAAAAACAATGTTTGCGATAAGAGAGGCAATAGTGTTGATGATGATTGCTTCCAAGAAAGTAACAGAGTTGATGCCGACGACAGCCCACATAACTAACATTATTTCCACACAGGACATAATACGGGAAAGGGTTTCGTAGAAAAGAGAAACATAGAAGGCTTTTCTGTGATTGTTGAACAGTTCTGTGAACTGATTGTCGGTTTCTTGTATGGAAGACAATTTTTCAGGAGTAAGTTTTTTGTTTGCTATATTCTTTATAAAAGGTATCTTTTGAAGAAGGGAAACAAAACGCATGATGACTCCTGTTCTGTATACCTTTATGATAAAGACAATGGCGACAATGCTTATAAGAATAAACACAGCAGCGCAGACAAGAATAATTTTTCTGAAAGGATTGAGTTCCAAGTCTGTGCCAAGAAAATAAAAAAAGACAAGCACAAAGCCTATTATCCAGAAGACAAAGTGGGAGAGTATATGCATCATTGCATAGGTAAGAACAGAAGAGGTGGCACGTTTTGTTCCAAGGTCTTTCTGCATTGCAAAAATTCTATAAGGTTCTCCTCCCAAAGCCATAACAGGAGTAATATAATTGATAGCATAGCCGCTGATTGTCAGACGGAACATTCTCAGGAAAGAAACTTTTTTTCTCTCTTCTTTGTTATAGAAAGTTACAGCACGCCAAGAAAATGTGTTCAAAGGATACATCAACAGACGCGAAAGAATGACAGGGATAATCCACCAGCCTGTTTTTCTTATATCATAGAGGATTTCCTGCCAACCCAGATTGTATATCATAACGACAATTATTATGATACCTACAAGAAAAAGCAGTATGCTGACATGTTTTTTATTCATACTATATTTTTTTGACAATGTACTTAGTGTCTAAGATTTTGTATCTGATTTATTTCTTTGTCATAGGAAGCGAAAAGCTTTTCTTCCCCAAGTATAAGGTACAGTAATATGGCGTTCATTATCAGTATATCAAAGCAGAAGTACAGCCATACTTCGTTGATGAATAAGGTAAAGAACAGGAAGATAATCCTTGTGTTGAACTGAAGGATGTTTGTCAGTGGCATAAATTTTTTGTTCTTTTCACGTATTTCCTCGCTTAGGTCTTGAGGTACTTTGCCAGGATAGAACTTAAACAGGGTCTCAAAGAACTTTTTTACATTTGGGGAGAGCATCTCCTGTTGCTTTGTGTAGTTGGCATAGAAGAACATGGATACTTTCTTGAAAGGAGCCTGAGAGAACTTTATCTTTTTGAACTCTTCTTTCACCGCTTTGTAAGTGTCGTGTTCGTTGCCGTGTTTCCCGTCTACAAAAAACAGATGCACATTCCTATAGTAGTCAGCCATTGCTGCGGCAAAGATATGAGATATACCGGCAATAATGACTATTGTCCAAACAAGAGGAATGGGAAATTGTCCTGTGTTTATTATCCTTAGCGTCAAGACAAGATAGATGATGAAAAACCAGATATCTCCTGCCAAGCCGTCGAGGATTCTTCCAAGTTTTGTCTTGTTGTTCGTCAGCCTTGCAAGTTGCCCGTCAGCACTGTCAAAGGTGTTTGCCAAGACAAGCAGAAGCATGCCTGCGATGTTGATTGAAAGGTCTTCATAATAGAACAACAAAGAACCAAAGGCACCGATAAAAATGCTTGCTATCGTTATCATATTTGGAGTGATATGCAAGGGTATAGCCAATTTTGCCCAAAGAAAACCTACCTTACGGGTGAAATGAATATCAAGCCATTCTTCTGTGTCTTTTGATTTCAGGGAATCCTCAATGCTTATCTTTTGTCTTTCTTCTGCCATTGTAGTTTTTTTTTATTTGTCAAGATAAAAAGAGACTATATTCTTTACCTCTTCTGCCGCCTCTTGTCTGCAAGAAGCAAAAGAAGGGAAATCGTTTATGTCAATGATGTAATGCCTGCCATCTGAATCTATTACCGCATCTCCTCCGTAAATATCCAAATCCAAAAGTTCTATTGCTTTTTTGATATCTTCCATAAAAAGACTTTTATTAAAACTTGTCTTTGTTTTGAGGTTGTTTATTTTGTTGTGAAACTTGTCCTCCTTTGGATAGTAGTAAAAGAAAAAGTCTGTGTTTCTTATTCCGTAAAATTTTATAACATCTCCCTCTATATGGTCACAGATAAGAGCCTTCTTTATGTTACGTTGATTGTAGTTTTGTAGTATGTCTTTTATAAGGGAAAGTGCTTGTGGTCTTATTACATCTACTTCTTCTATTGTCTGGAAATCTCCACGTTTAATCCAAAAATAGTTTTCCTTAAAGCAGTGAAAATCTTCCAAATCATAATCCTTGGTATCTATGATAATTGTTTTAGGAATAGGGATGTTGTTTTGGCTAAGTATTTTTGTTTGTTTCTCCCTAAAACAATTTTCAATGGCGAGAGTGGAATTTACTACTTTTGTCCCTTTTCTTTCCAATAAGGTAAGATGTTCTATTGCTTTTTCGCTTCTTGCCATGGATACGACCAAATCATAAGGCTTGTTTGTATCCTTTTTACAGAAATCGTCTTCTGAAACACTGTCTACATTGTAGCCTTCTTGCTTTAGATTATCTGCTATCTGGTTAAGAATTAAAGTATCTTTTTCCTCTGAATTAGGGGAGAACTCTTTTTTTCTATAGATGGCAAGTATGTTCTTGGATTGGTGTTTTATAAGTTTTTCGGCTTTCTTTATATCTTCCACATGGTCTATGTCTATCACCTTGCCAAAAAGAAAGGATTGCACATCAAGACCATTTTCCAGCAAAGCCCTTTGGTAGTTTCTCATACGTGAGACATTTTCCTTGATGCATTTGTCTGCAATATTGAGAGATTTTTCTCTTAAACAATATATGCCAGCAGAAACTTTATCGGCTTGCTGGTTATCGTTGTTGTCCAAATATGCTTCTATTTTCTCTTGTTTATCAGTCTTGACGAACAATGGTTTCTCATCGTCAATATATTTTGTTGTTCCCATAAGAGCATCGTATTCCTTGTGTTTCTGAAAACATAAAATATATTGTCTGAAATCGTTTTCGTTAAATATGGTATCAACGGTGGTAAGACAGCACTCCTTGAAATTGGAGCTCTTTAGAATATTCCAAAAACTGTGTAGTGAAGAAGGCGTTGATTTTATAATAAGATTAATATTCACTCCAAAATTCCTGCTATTGAGAAACGTTTCCAACTCTTTGCTTTCTTCATTTATGATGATGGAAATGTTTTTGGCATTGTTGCTTTTGAATATCCTTATAAGTCTTTCTATCAAATACTCTCCGCATACTTTTACCAAGGGTTTTACACTTTTAAATCCCTCTTTTCTCAAACGAGAACCTTCTCCTGCTGCTATTATTGCGTAATTCACTTTTCTTCTTATTGTATTACTAAAACGTAAATCTAAACCTGATTCTTATGCCCCATTTGGAAATGTCAGGGTTGTCCAAGTAAGTAAGACGCCTTACATAGTCTACTCTCATTACTTTGAAGAGATTGTCAATGCCAACATTTGCTTCGATGTAAGGCCCTTTTTCAAGAGAGTAGGTTTTGTATCTTCCTTTGTCATCTTTAGCGAAATCCATAAGAGTAGGATTATTTGCCGAAGGTGTATTGTCTTTTGAGATTTCTCCCCAGAGAGCTTTCACCGCAAAGACTTCTCTTAGTTTTAACCGATTCAAGAGAGGAATACGATTGAAGATATATCCATTGAAGTTATAGTTAAGTATTCCTTGAATGTATCTGTCACTGACAAATTCAAAGTAATTCATAAGGTTGAAACTCTCATCTTGGTAAGCCCAGTTCTGATTAGCTTGGTGAACAAACAAAAGAGGATAAGCACACTTTCCAAAGACTTGACCGCCTTTTATTGTTATGTCTGCAAAGCCAAACGAAAGTACAAACCATCGTTTATACACGTTTGCTTCTAATTTATGGAACTCATAGTCAGAATTAAACAAAGGAGAACCATAAGAGTAGTTTAGAGTATAGATAGGAGAGGTGGAGTTCATTGTCAAACGGAACTTCTGTGATTGATAAAACTGCTCATTTTTTGCATATCTCAACTCTATATTGAAAGACATTGAAGTCAAAGGATCGTAAGTCTTTGTTCCGTTCCATGAATTAAAGGTAAGGTTTGCCAGAGGTTTCATTTCCATATATTCGGTTCTTAGTTTTGTGGAGAATTGAGACATTGTCTCGTATTGATATTCAGCATATATTTTTTTGTTAAGAGTCATCATATCAATATCTCCTCTATTGAAAGATAAAAAGAACCTGTCATAAGAACCCATTTCCAAATGCTGTCCTGGAATATCGGTGTTCCGTTCTATACCAACGGTAAGCAGATTTATAGGAAATTCCCATTGGTGATATAACTTATCCGCAAAAGAATACATAAGTTCAGCATTGTATTTTATCGTCTCGTCTTTTGTTCCATAAGCTACAAAACCATTAATAAAGAAGTGTTTGTTGAAATTTACATTGGTTTTCCCACCTACTCTCATTCTCACTCCTTCCACAGAGTTCCACGAAACGGTATTTTCCACAGGACCATAATCAAACCAGTCCAAGTCTATGTAACCTGAAATAAAAGCCATAGCCGTGTTCATTATGATTTTGTATCCGGTCAGGTTGTTTAATTTGGATGGAATAGCATAGGTGTTCTGTTCATTTATGGTCAGAGGTTCTATTCTGTTCTCTTCCCACCAAGCAGAACTACGTTTATTAAATCCTTCTACTCTTGTGGTAATATCATTATTGTTGTAAAAGTTCTCTGATAAGGGGTGATTGAAAGTATAGTCAGAATAGAAGTTCTCTCTCTTGCCATACATGGTAGCACCAAAAAAGCTACCGTCAAGAATTGTTTTGTCTTTCACTAAACACAATTGTCCGTCTATTCTTTCGTATTCCTGCCAGATGGATAAGTTTTTTACAAAGTTTATACTACTTTTCTTTGGGAAATCAAGGTATATCTTCTTGACAGCATAATTTGAATCTTTTGTTACCCAAAGCTTTCCACTGAATCCAATATCTCTAAGATTTGCAGGGTTAAAGGCAAGTACAATACAAGAATCGCCTTTGTATTCCAAAGTATCTGTAAGAAAGAACTGATAGAACCGCGTTCCGTATGAAGTTAATGGAGAAATCAAGTCGTTGCTCAATATTCTTATGGAAGAAGAATAGACATCTATTTTCCCAAAAGCGTCATTAAGCATAAATTCCATGCTCTGAGGTTCTATAAACTTGGAAAAAGCCATCTCTTTTTGACCAATAAGCATCGTCTTTGTGCAAGTAGGACTCTTTCTGTAATAGTTTTCATACAGGTTTTCCATAAAATATATGGGCATATACTTTCTGTCGTCAAATTCAGATTGTTGCATATTGTCAAACATAAAGTCAAGCTTTTTAAATGTACCCTTGTTTTTCAAAGAGTCATTTACTCCCAAAAGAGATAGCTCTGTTTTTTCGTGAGACCTGTATTGATAGTAGTCCTGAGAAGTTAATCCGTTTTGTTTCTTGTGGGAAATAACATTCTCCATAAGAATTACAGCAGGATTGTCTTTTCTTTTGTATTTTTCCCTTTTGGCTACAATCTTTGTTTCTTCCAATGTGGTGACAGTAGGGACAAGAGCAACATTTAATTTTTGAATTTGACGAGGTTTTACTTTTACTTTCAGTGTCTCATAGCCGACAAACTGGAAAGTGATTGTGTCAAACGCTGCAGAGGTTTTTATAGAGTATTCTCCTTTTTCGTTTGACATTGTTCCGGTAAAGTTGGATGATGTTTTGTTTGTAGTAATATTTACAAAAGGTAAGTTTTCTCCGGTTTTCTTGTCTGTTATCTTACCTGTAACAATGGTATTCTGTGCATTCAAACCCAAAACACAAACAAAAAGTATAACAAATAGGCTTATATTTCTTTTCATAACTCTGCTAATAATCAAAAACTATTCCAACGGTAATTTCTTTTTTTTATTACACTACATTCTTTTAACACTTTCTATGCCGTCTATTTTTGAAATATTTTCCATCAGTTGATTAAGACTGTCTGCATTTGAAATATACATCATAATAGAGCCTTCAAAAACTCCTTCACTGCTTTCCATGGCTAAAGAACGCATGTTTATACTCCATACCTCAGATATTACTCTTGCTAATTCTTGCAGCAACCCTTTGCGGTCTATTCCCTGAATTTTTATTCCAGCAAGGAATGTTATTCTTTCGTTTTCTCTCCATTTGGCTTTGACAATATGGTTTCCATATTTACTCATTTCATCTACAGCCTTGGAACAAGATGTTCTATGTACTTCTATACTCCCGTCTCTTATCAAACCTACGATATCATCACCTGGCAAAGGATTACAACATTTCGCAGTAACGTATGGCAAACTTTCTACATCTTGGTTTAACAAGATCTTTTCTGGATTTTCTTGTATGGTTTGTGATATTTGTTCGCTAAGGCCATTACTTGTTTTATTCTTTTTGGTTGTATTCTTTAGAAATATAAATGACGAGTTTTTTTCTTCTTTATTAAAGCAAGACCGAACAACATGCTTGTCTATCTCTTTTGTGTATGCTTTATAATACAGGTCGATGAGATTTTCAGCAGAGACATATCGCTGAAGTTTAATGGTATTTTCTTTGGAGTATTCTATTTTTTCTTGGGATAACAGCTGTTTCAGGATTTCTTCTCCCTCTGTTTTGAACTGTTCTTTATAGTTTTTTATAAATCTGCGAATTTCTTGTACGGCTTTTGGAGTGCGGACAAGTTTCAGCCAGTTTTCTTCTGGTTTTGCAATGGAAGATGTTATTATTTCCACCTGATCTGCCGAATGTAGTTTATAATCTATAGGCACAACTTTGTAATTAACCTTTGCACCAATACATTTTAATCCTAATTCTGTATGGATATTAAAAGCAAAGTCAAGAACAGAAGAGCCGTAAGGAAGAGTGATGCTCTTTCCTTTTGGTGTAAAGACAGTGATTTCATCTGTGATGATATTCATTTTGAAATCATTTACAAAATCTATTGCAGAAGTTGTAGGGTTGTCCAGAAGGTCTCTTATTTTGCTTAGCCAAGAATCCAAACCAGCATCTAAAGCACCTTCTTCCACTTCCTTGTACAGGTAATGAGCAGCCAATCCTTTTTCGGCTATTTCGTCCATACGGGAAGAACGGATTTGTATTTCCACCCATTTCCCTGCATTACTCATCACGGTAGTATGAAGAGCTTCGTAGCCATTGTTTTTTGGTTTGGTCAGCCAATCCCTGAATCTGTCTTTTCTTTGTTCATACATGGAGGTTATAAGAGAATAGACAGCATAGCAACTTTCTTTCTCCACCTCCACAGGGACGTTTAAGATTATTCTGATTGCAAAAATATCATATATCTCCTCAAACTTGACATTTTTCTTTTCTATCTTGCCAAGAATGGAAGTAATACTCTTTATGCGGGAAGACATTGAAAAATTATATCCTTTTTCTTTTAGTTTTTCGTTTATCGGTTTGCAGAAATCAGATATAAATCTTTCTCTTTCTTCTTCGGTGTCTTTCAGTTTTTCTTTTATGGTGTTGAACGCTTTTGGGTTTATGTATTTGGTTGCAAGGTCTTCCAATTCACTTTTTATTTTATACAGACCAAGTCTGTGAGCCAAAGGAACATAAAGGAATTGAGTTTCGGAAGCTATCTTCAGTTGTTTTTTCTCAGGCATGGAATCAAGGGTACGCATATTATGCAGACGGTCGCAAAGTTTAAGGAGAATAACCCTTACATCGTCTCCCATAGAGATAAGTATTTTCTTGAAGTTTTCGGATTGTATGCTCTTGGTGTTGTAGTCAAAGACATCTTGTATCTTTGTCAGTCCATCAACAATGTAAGCCACTTTTTCTCCAAAAATATTCTGTATGTCTTCCAATGTATATTCTGTGTCTTCCACAACATCGTGCAACAAAGCACAGCAAAGGGAAATATATCCTAAGCCCAAATCTTCTGCAGCGATGCGTGCTACTTCCAAAGGATGATAGATATATGGTTCTCCACTCTTGCGTCTTACTCCGCTATGTGCATTGTTCGCAATAGTAAAAGCCTTTCTTATCATAAGACGTTCGTGGTTTGTAGTCCTGCTGTGAACAGAAGACAATATACGTTTGTATCTGTAAAGTATTTCTTTGCGTTCTAATTCTTCGTCAACAATATACATAGTCTCATTCTTTTTTTGACTGAAAACTGAATCTGCAAAGTTACAAAATAATTGGTTACATTATATAAAATAAAGGAATAAAACTTATAAAATACTATTAATTTGTTATAGTTCTGTCTGATAAAACAGGATATAATGTCAAGAAAAATACAAAAAACTCCGCTTATTTCAAAAATTTTTTATACTTTTGTATCCTTAATATTTACCAACTTTTTTCAAATGAAAAAGATATTGACGTTTATCAGTTGTTTTCTTATATTCTTTTCTGTTAATGCACAGAAAAATACTTCTGCTTCTGCTCCCAGCGACAAGATAGAGATAGTAAAGAACTCAAAGACGAGATATGTTATCGTGGTGTCTAAGAATGCAAGTCGTGAAGAGAAAGAGGCAGCAGAGTTGTTGCAGGATGTTTTTCAAAAAACCTGCAATGTAAGGCTTCTTGTCTTTGATGACAGTTATCAAAGGCAGGAGGAAGAGTTTATTATTGGTTCTGCCAGAGGACTTGTAAAAGATTTCAACAAAAACAACGTCGCCATGTCCTCCTATATAATGAAAGGCAGAAAACTGATTTTTAATGGCTCCAATGTATATTATTCTGTTGTGGATTTCTTGGAAAGAGAATTGGGCGTAAGAAAATATGCAGTGGATTGTAGTGTATATCCTAAAATAAAGAATCTCTACCTTGACAAGAATTTATCCTATTCGTTTCGTAGCCCTAATGTTTTCCGTGAGGTGAATTCCAACTTTACAAAGAGGAACAAGGATTTTCAGAAGTGGCTAAAGACAGACCTTTATACAGAAACTTTTGCACAAGGCTATTTTGTCCATACTGCTTCCAAGCTTTGTTCAGACAAGGAGTATTTTGTTTCACATCCGGAGTACTTTGCCTTTGTCAATGGTCAAAGGGTAAGGGACCAAGTCTGTTGGTCAAACGAAGATGTTTTCAGGATAATGAAGGAAAACCTTAGGAAGGCAATGCTTTCCCAGCCTGACAGAGAATGGTGGAGTGTTTCCCAGAACGACAACCCTACTTATTGTCAGTGCAGCAGATGCAAAGCCCTTATAGACAAGGAAAACTCTCCTGCTGCTCCTATTATTGCTTTTGTAAACAGAATGGCAAAAGAGTTTCCAAACAAATTGATTTCCACATTGGCTTATCAGTATTCAAGAAAATGTCCCAAGACACTGAAACCTGAAAAGAACGTTCAGATAATGCTTTGTACAATAGAAGCTAACCGCAATATTACAATAGAGGAAGAGAAACAGAGAAATCCTAACTCTTCCTTTGCAAAAGACTTAGAGGATTGGGCAAAGGTGAGCAAGAATATCTTTTTGTGGGACTATGAATGTGATTTTGCACACTATATGTGCCCTTTCCCAAATATGCATGTTCTTCAACCAAACATAAAGTACTTTGTAAAGAACGGCGCCAATATGCAGTTTCAACAGGCGAACTGCAACAAAGGACACGAGTTTGCAGAACTGAAGAACTATCTTTTGGCCAAACTTCTTTGGAATCCCAACGAGAAACAAGATTCCATTATCAATGAGTTTATGCTTAGTTATTACGGAGCAGGAGCAAAGAAAGTCAGACAATACATGGACGATATAGAGAACGTGGCCATAAGTTACAAAGCAACAGTAGGCTTGGATATCTATGGACCTCCGACAAACTACAAAGACAATATCCTTTCAGAAGAAAACCTGCAACGTTTTGACAGCATACTCTATGAGGCGGAAGACCTTGCAAAGAAAGACAAGAAAGCATACCTTAGAGTTCTTTCAGCCCATCTGCCTATTCATTATGCTATTTTGGAAATAGCCAAGGCAGATGTCTATGGTCCAAGAGGATTTTTCAAGAAAACAAAAGATTCATGGGAACTGAAAGAAGATATGGCTCAAAGAATAGAGACATTCTATACTGTATGCAAGAAAGCAGAAGTGGAGTCATTGAATGAAAACGGATTAAAACCTGCCACCTATTATGCTGCTTTGAAACGTATAATAGAAAATTCAGCAGAAGGCAATATCGCTTTTCAAAAGAAAGTAACATGTGAGCCTATGCCTGCAACAAACTATTGCAAGGGAGACCCCAATACATTGACAGACGGTACAAGAGGCCCTGCAGATTTCAAGATGAGTTGGATTGGCTGGTGGGGAAAAGATGCAACAGTTACCGTGGATTTGGCAGGTGTTTATTCCAACCGCAAGGCTACAATTTCTTCTTTGGCTTTGCCTCATGCGTGGATACTTCACCCGTTGAAGGTTGTCTGTCTTGCTTCCTTGGATGGAAAGACTTTTACCAAAATAGGGGAACAAAATGCCAACGGCAACAACAAAAACAATCCGACAATACAGGAATATTCATTCAATGTCAAACAAAAGTTTCGTTATCTGAGATTTGAGATAGAGGCTACAAAGACTCTTCCATCTTGGCATGCTTCCTATACAAACAAATCATGGATATTTCTGGACGAAATCATTGTCAAATAATAATCAATAAAACCAAGAGACTATGACAGAAGAAAAGAGAACATATTTACAGCACGCTTTCAGATACGGTTCAATAATAGGCTTTGTTTCATTCTTGTACTACTTGCTGGGATACTACCTTGAGTTTGAAAAGAACACTTTTATTTTTGACAACGTATATTTCTTTTTCACCGTTACGATGTTTATAACCATGATGATAAAATACCGCAGAACCCAGACAGGGAGTGTGAAGTTTATGCGTTATCTTTCCATAGGTTTTGTGGCAAGTGTTGTTGTGGCATTTTTTGTTTCGGCATATCTTGTCATAAGGATTATGGTTTTGGATCCTTTTATGATATACAATATTGTTTCCATGGTAGAGCAGAGTATGAAAGGTTATAACATAGATATGACCAATCCGTCTGTCCTGCCTATTATGAAAATATCTTATGTCTTTGCCAATTTTTTAGTAAATATATTTAACAACATGATGTATATTCTTCTTATTTCAGCTTTTATGGTTTGGAATAACAGACTATACGAAAAAAACAAAAATAGTAATTAAAAACCTGAATATTATGAATGCAATTATTAAACGCTATGCTTCAGTAATGTACGGTAACTATAGATGGGCTGGAGTAAAATATGGAATACTGATGGCAATAGGTCTTTCTCTTTCTCTTTTGTTTAGGTATATTGTGGGACACCCTGCCAATGCTCCAATAGCAAAAGACGAAACTTGGGTTGTACTTGTAGAACTTGTTGTTATGAGTCTTTTCTTGGTATTTCACTACAGACAAAATCTTGTAGAAAAAAAGATAAGTTTCAAGGAAGGTTTTCTTGTAAGTTTCTACGGTTGTCTGATAGCTTGTTTTTTGTATGCAATATTTATGTATTTCTATGCACTTCATATAGACAACGGCATGGATTCTTTCACCGACAGGACTATAGATGTGATGACAAGAGCCATAGCACAGTCCGAAGGCAAGGACATAAACGATGTTGTTGTGCCTGAGATGGTTTATCTTATTATGTGGGGAATGGTTCTTAATATGGTGATGAGTATCTTGGTGGCTTTTTTCACAGGCATTGTCTGCAGAAACGAGAGAAGCAAAGTTGTTCAATAAAACCTATTTTTTTTGTTGTCATAAAATAATTTAAACTAAATAGCGTTATCCTATTTGTATAAACAAACCTAATATTAATAAATACAAAGTAAGAAAATGAAACGGATATTGTTTGCTATAGGACTGATAAGTTTGGTATTCTTCTCTTGTGGAAAGAAAGAGATGGAACAGAAGATAGTAAATGAAAAAACTATGCAGGACTCCATACAGGCTGCTTTGGATGCAAAGAATGCAGAGATGGAAGACTTGTTCTCTCAGTTAAACGAAATAGAAGAAAACCTTAATGCTGTTACTTCCAAGTATTCCAACGTTGAGGCTATAAGAAATTCTTCTGCGGAGCTTAATAAGACCAACCGCTCAAGAATACAGGCTCAGATACAGGACATCAACGAAATACTTAGCCAAAACAAACAAAAGATTAATTCTTTGACAAAAGAATTGCAGAAATCACAGTCCAACAATAAGGAACTTACTGCTTTTATAGAGAAGCTTCAACAAAGAATTCTTGAGCAGGAAGAAGAGATACAGCTTCTTACCACCGAGTTGCAGAAGAAAAACATCATCATCAATTCCTTGAACAAAAACCTTGACGAGCTTTCTCGTCAAAACAAAGAAAAAGACGAACATATAATAAAGGCAGAAGATGAAAAGAACACTGTCTATTATGTTGTCGGCACAAAGAATGAACTGATAGAGAAAGGCATCATCAATTCCAAAGGTGGTTTCTTGGGAATGGGCAAGAAGACAAATGTTTCTTCTGATTCAGACCTTAATAAATACACTCAGATAGATGCAAGAAGACTAAAGAAAATAACTTTGCCAGGCAAAAAAGTACAACTTATGACTTCTCACCCAAGCTCTTCCTACTCTTTTGATTCAGCAGACAAACCAACTCAGATAACTATCATAGACCCTAACAAGTTCTGGTCAAGAAGCAAGTTCCTTGTTATTATGGTAAAATAAAAAGTCAGATAAAAACACACAAAGATAAAAGGGTAGGAAATTCTTTTCTTACCCTTTTATTGTTTTATTTTGATACTTGTCTTCCCATGCACAACGTTGTAGCCTATTAAAAGGATTGTATTGTTCTTTTTATTTTCATAAAAGTAAAGAACTTGGATTGCAAAATTAGTAATTTTTGGATTATAATCCAAAATTTCATATATATTTTTTGGATTAGCGGTTTTTAAAGTGCAAATCTACAAGAAAAGTTTCTACTCTCTTCCTCTATTCTATATTCTATGCATACAATATTTTTTCCTCCACCTTTCTACTAATTTATCTTTCCAATTAGGAGGCAATAATTTCTTAAATTTTTCTTTTGCTCCTTTTGGAATATTAATAGAAGTTAAAGAAGTGCAACCAGAGAAAGCTTCTTCACCTATTTCAGTAACACTATTAGGAATATTAATAGAAGTTAAAGAATTGCAACCGTCGAAAGCAAAATTACCAATTTTAGTAACACTATTAGGAATATTAATAGAAGTTAAAGAATTGCAACCGTAGAAAGCAAAATCACCAATTTCAGTAACACTATTAGGAATATTAATAGAAGTTAAAGCAGAGCAACCTTTGAAAGCCCAATCACCAATTTCAGTAACACTATTAGGAATATTAATCGAAGTTAAAGCAGAGCAATCGTAGAAAGCATCATTACCAATTTTAGTAACATTATTAGGAATATTAATCGAAGTTAAAGCAGAGCAACCTCTGAAAGCCTCATAATCAATTTTAGTAACACTATTAGGAATATTAATAGAAGTTAAAGCAGAACAACCTTTGAAAGCAGAACTATCAATTTCAGTAACACTATTAGGAATATTAATAGAAGTTAAA
>CAZXEN010000019.1:0-7102 GCA_964639765.1 uncultured Bacteroidaceae bacterium | reverse complement strand
AACCAATTTCAGTAACACTATTAGGAATATTAATAGAAGTTAAAGCAGAGCAACCGTAGAAAGCATCATTACCAATTTTAGTAACACTATTAGGAATATTAATAGAAGTTAAAGCAGAGCAACCTTCGAAAGCCCTATTACCAATTTTAGTAACACTATTAGGGATAGTAATAGAAGTTAAAGCAGAGCAACCGTAGAAAGCCCCATTATCAATTTCAGTAACACTATTAGGAATATTAATAGAAGTTAAAGAGGTGCAATGATAGAAAGCCTCATAACCAATTTTAGTAACACTATCAGGAATATTAATTGCCCATAAGTTTTCTTTATCATAAAAAGCTTTATCGCAAATAACTTTACAACCCTTTTTTATCTTATATACTTCTATCTGCTTATTGTAACATTTCAGTAGTCGCTTAAAATCTTTGGAGTATATTACACCATATTCGTCTTTTATTCCATTGGCAATATCTTTATTTGTTGCTTCAGTTGAAATTCTTTTTTCTATCTCCATTGTTTATTCTCCTATGATAGTTTCTGACAAAGGATTTTTTTTGTGTTGATTATAGTTCTTCACTGCTGCAATTTTGCTTGCATTAGCATAACAATATTCGCACAGATGAGGGCAGGTGTTGTATTGTCCTATATCTTTGCTGATCATACAGCCGCAGTGTTTTCTCTGTCCTTTGTCTTTGTTGTTTTTGTTCTTTATTGCATACAGGTTTTCGTTGATGATAACTGCGTTTTGAGGAATAGCGGCTTCACCAAACAGACAGTTTTCTCTCTGTTTTATCTCCACGCCAAGAAAATCCATAAGTTCTTTGTCATCGTATGCAAGTTTTATCATCAAATCATCATCAACACAGCGATTGTGTTGGATATTGTATCTGTCTAAGTCTATCTCTTCTCCGCAGGTTGCAAGAGTGTAGTTCCATTTCTTGTTCAGTGCAGAGAGTTCCTTGGCAAAAAGATTCATCTCTTCCGTTGTCCATTCCCTGTAGTTGATATTGTTGTTTGCAAGATTGCTTTTAACCTTTTTGTAAGAAGAAATATCAGCAAAACTGAACACAAGTTTATCGGTGTATCCCAAGAGTTGGTCGCCTATGTTCTCTATCTTTCTTAGAAGAGCGGCTTGGTCTATGGTGTCGGTAAGTATCAGAGGGTCAAACCTCCACACCACAGCACCCTTGCCCAAGGCTTCCACCAAGGATTTGAAAGTGTCTATCCTTTCTTCCAAAGCAGGAACGCCTTTTTCCAGTTCCTCTGCAACATAGTCGTTCAAAGTGTATTGTACGTAGCATTTTATGTTTCTTTGCTTCAGTTCTTTGACATGAGGCAACAAAGTTTTTGGATTTTTTGACCAAAAGACTATGAAGCGGGTCTTTTCGTAGGAGACAAAACTCTTGACTCCGTTGAAAGGATTGGTCCAGGCTGAGTAGCCTTTCTGCAACCTGTGGAAAAACCAGTCGCAGTAGAAAGCAGGTATATCCGTGCTTCTGCTTGCCGAGACAATAACAGGAGCCTGAGCTTCCACTCTCTCGCCATTGTCTCTTGTAATATATGTCTTCTGCCAAATCATCGTGGGTGCAAAGGTAGGGAATTTTTTTCAGATATGAAGTCTGTGGGATACAATATTTTTTGCCTGCGAAAAAAAGACTTGCTTTTTGTTTTCAAAAACGAAGATTTCAGGGTACAAAAACGAAGATTTAAGGGTATAAAAACTTCGTTTTTTTTCGCTAAAACTTCGTTATTTTTGGAAAAGAGCAAGATGTTGTGAATCAGTGCTTTCTAATCACAAAAAACTACTGCATCGTTTTTGTTTTCCTGTCTATCTCCATTTTCAGCTTTTCAAGAAAACGGTTATCTATCTCCACTTCTATTTTCTGTATGCAGAGTCTTGTGCTTATATCTTTCAGCCGTGAGTAGTCTTTTTCTGTGGTTACGACAGGGTAGGGCAGTCGGCTTATCATTTCTTTTTCCTTGTCGGAGAAAGAATGATGATCCGGAAAGCGTAGTATCTGTCTTATGGTGCAGAATGTCCGCAGATGGTCTGCCAGTGGCTGGGGGTTGTCTATGCCTACGACAAGGGAGACATCCTTGCCTTTGATTTCTTCGCAGAAGTCGGCGTTGTACCTTATGGAAGAGAAGAAAACCTCCTGATGTTGCAGTGGCCTGATATGTGAGACGACAAGTCTTTTCTCTTCGTCTGTCAGGTTGGAGGGAGATTTGGTTACAATGATATAGTCTGCCCTTCTTTTCTCTTTTCTTCTTTCTCTCAAACGTCCATAGGGAATAGTGAAATCGCGGTAGAACGGACGTGAATATTCTGTAAGAAGAACAGTCTTGGCAGGAAGTGTCCTTCTGTATTGATAGGCATCGTCCAAGATTATCAGCTGGGTATCAGGATATTTTTGTTTTATAAGTCTTATGGCTTGGTTTCTGTCCTTGTTGACAAAGAACCTTGTATGAGGGAACTTCTCGCTCATCTGCTTGGGTTCATCGCCAACACTGAGATAAGTGTCCTTGGCAGATACCTCCCTGAATCCTTTTGTCTTGCGTTTGTATCCAAGACTAAGGACGGCAAGCCTGTATTCCTCTGCAAGGTTTCTTATAAGATATTCCACCATGGGAGTCTTGCCTGTGCCGCCTGCTCTTATGTTGCCCACACACAGCACAAAGACATCATCAAAGGCAACAGCTTTTATAAGACCTTTGTCAAACAGGAAGTTTCTTATATATGTTATCAGCCAATACATTGTCAGTTTCTTATATACAGATATATTCCGTCGTAATAGGTGTTGTAGGCAAACAATGCCCGCTTGGCTTTGCCGCTGACAGGCAGACCCTCGTAGGTCATGAAAGTGCTTTTGCAGACAGGACAGACGATAAGTACATTGCTTTCGTCCATTTCCACGGTGCCTTTGCAGCCTTTTGCCACACAAGAGCGTTCAAAGGCAAAAAAAGCTTCGCTCGTGTTCTCGTATCCTGCATTTCTTACGACAAGTATTCCCCTGTTGCCCCCATAGAGATAGACCCACCCTCTGCGGCCGGTGTTCAAGTCAAAGTATTCTGTGCTTTCCGGGTCAATATATATGTTAACATAGCCCCATTCGTCAAAATCGTCTGAGCATGAAAAGAATGACAGGCTTGCAAGGACGGACAGTATTATATATTTTATTCTTTTTCTCATATTATTCCTCAGCTGCAAAGAAAGAAGTTAAAAGCACCCTGCCGACAATCTTGAGAGATTCCTTGTTGATGCAGTCCATGTTGTCCAAGGTTGTGTGCCAATGAGGAAAGAAAGAGCCGTTGGCAGAGTTCTGCACAATATCTATGGTAGGTATCTTGGCATAGCGGTTGATGAAGATATGATCGTCCATTACGCTTCCCTCCTGTGAGTCTATGAAGATATTGCCATAGCTTAGGTCTTTCGCTATCTTCCACACATTGTTCATAATAGATGGAGCAAAAGACATGGAAGCATACTCTTTGGTGAAGCGTATGTTATCTGAGCCTACCATATCCAGCAATATTCCATACTTGGCGGAATAATAAGGCACATGCAGGTTGGAAGACCAGAACTGTGAGCCAAGACACCAGTCGCTTTGGTCTTCAACATCGCTCTCTGCCCACTCTGGAGCGCCTTGGTCCTCCAAGTCAAACAAGACAATATCCAGACCCTGCTTTATTGTCTTTTTGCTTAGAAGTCTTGCTATCTCCAAAAGTATGCCTACACCGCTCGCACCGTCGTTTGCACCTATGATGGCTTGCCTGTGCAGGGAAGAGTCTTTGTCGTGGTCTGCCCATAGGCGTGAATCCCAATGGGCACACAGCAAAACCCTGTCGGTAGCCTCAAGGTTGAACGACGCTATGATGTTTCTGCCTTTCACCTGCTCGCCGTTCCACAGCTTGGAGGTGAATTCCTGTACATAGACGGTGTCTGCCTTGCTTTTCAGAAAGTTTATCATCCAGTCACCGCAGTCTTTTGCCGCTTTGCTCATAGGTGTCCTTGGTCCAAAGTCGCATTGTGTTTTCACATAGTAGTAGGCTGAATCGGAAGAGAAGTCGGGTATCTTCACGGTTGAATAGTCGGTGGACACACCGTCTGTATTCTCCTGTTTTTTGCTGCAGGAGAACATCATAATGCCAATGGCAAGGGCTATAACCAAAAATCTGTTCATATATTGTATAGTTTTATTTCTGTTTTTTCACCATCAAAGACTGCATAAGGACACTCATGTAACCAAGAGCCTGTGTTGATATACACGCTGTTTTCTCCTATCTGCTCTTCTATTACCTTGTGTCTGTGTCCCATGATAAAATAGTCTACATGTCTTGTCTTCAGATACTGTTGGCAAAACATTATCATAGGTTCCACAAGCATGGAGTTGTGTTTTCTTGGCTGGTTGTGGGAGCCTCTGCTTGTGCTGCTCCAGAAGTTGGCAATCCAAAGACCGAACCTTGGAGGGACAGAAGAAAACATGGCGTTGTATACAGGGTTCTTGAATATGGAGCGAAGAAATCTGTACATATGGTCTTTCTTGTCTAATCCGTCGCCATGGCCAAGAAGAAAAACTTTGCCGTTGAAGACAAATTCTTTCACTTTCTCTCTATGCAGGGTTATATTCATTTCTTTTGTGAAGTAGTCTTTTTGCCACAAGTCGTGGTTACCACAGAAGAAATCAACTTTTATGCCATTGTCTGTCATTTTTGCCAGCTGACCAAACAGTCTTACAAAACCTTTTGGCACAACCCTCTTGTATTCAAACCAGAAATCGAAGATATCTCCCAGAAGAAAGACCTGCTTTGCATCGTTTTCTATGCTTTGAAGAAAGGAGACGACTTTTTTCTCCCTTGTCTCGGAAGACTCTCCGCCGGCAACTCCCAGATGAAAGTCAGACAGAAAGTATATGTTCTTTTTTTCTTCCATTATTGCTGAGGTATAGATTGTCTGCTTTGTTCAAAGGTCTGCATGAACTTTCTGAATTTAAGTGTATGAGGATTGTTTGGAAAAGTTTTCTCCAAGCCCTCAAGTATCTGTCTGTAGGTCTGCTCATCTTCCGGCAGGGAAAACAAAGGCTGGCCTACAACCTCTGTATAAAGAGCAGGCAAGGTTACCAAAGAACCATTGTTTTCGGTGATGAACTGTTTCATGTACTTGTATTCCTCCTGCATTATCTTGACAAACCTCAGGCGGGACTCTTTTATCAGCAAAGGTTTCTGGTCTTCTGTCGCATTGTCGTATTGTGTCTGTATCTCAGACAAAAGTTTGCCTATGGCTACCTGTCGTTCTGCCAGAAGATACAGCTTTTCGCTTTCTTTGGAGCCTTTTATCGTGTAGGTGGAAGAAAAATTCTGATATTCTCCTTTGATTTTTATCTTGTCTTTTTTGGAAGGGCACAACATGATAAAGTCTTTGTCTGCCTGAAGGATAAAAATGGACGGTTCCTTCAGCGGTTCTTTCTTAGAGAATTTTCCCTTGGAAGAGAGATATATGGTATCCACAGCCTTGGGGTTTTCTCCGCTGATGTCCAAAAGCACCAGATATTTGTTTTCTCCGCCTTTGAGTTCGCCTTTTACTGTGAAGAAATCGTGGTTTCTAAATACAAGAAACAAAACCACTGTCACCACTGCGACAAGATCTGCAATGGCAAGAATTTTTCTCCATGTTTTTTGTTTTGTATCCATATTCTTTTTTTATTTCTTTTGGTTCATAAGTATCAAGTCCGTCAGCACTATTGCAGACAAGGACTCCACCACAACAGGTAAGCGGAAAATATGCGCCTTGTCGTGTCTTCCGCCAAAGACTTTCTCCTCTGTCATGCCCGAGGCGTTTATCATCTTGGTAGGCTGCCCAAGCGTATGCACAGCGTGAAAGCCTACATGGAAAACAATATCATTGCCGTTGCTTATGCCAGCATTTATACCTCCGGAGTTGTTTGTACGGGTTTTGAAGTAAGGACTGTCTTCACTGTTGTCGTCTTCCCATTCGTCTAAGTCCTCACTGCCGGAAAACATAGTCCGTTTCTCTCCTTCGCCTAACTCAAAACTGACAGCAGAAGGAATACTCATCATCGCCTGGGCAAGCATGCTTTGTATCTTGTAGAATATAGGCTCTCCTATTCCAGCAGGGACGTTGGATATTGTGCAGAGAATCTTTCCGCCTATGCTGTCTCCGTTGTCCAGCACTTTGTTGTCTATGGTCTTTTCCACTTCTGCGAGGATATTTATCTGTCTTTTCTGCAAAAACATTCGGCACAGACTGCCAGCAACAACCATAGGCAGGGTTATTCTGCCAGATGCTTCGTCTTTGTACAGCAAAGAATTCTCCCCATACTTCTTGTAATAGACATAGTCTGCGTGTGATGGTCTGAACCATTGCTTTGCATTGTCATAAGATGAGGTGTCTATGCTTTTGTTCTCTGTATGGAAGCTGATGTTTTGAGGTATAGTGTCGCCATCTTGCATATTGCAGGAAAAAACAACCTTGTCTTCTTCTTTTCTTGGTGTCCCAAAGAGTCTGGGTCTTCTTCGGTCTATGTTGTGGTTTAAGATGTTTGCGTCAAATGTTACGTCCTCTGGAAAATTCTTCAACACCCCACCAATGAATATCTGATGGGAACCTCCAAAGATAGAGAACTTCAGAATATTTCCTATTTCGTTGTAGACAAACATTATTTATGGAAGAAATGTTGTTGAAGATATTCCTCGTATTTTTTGGAAAACTCTTCATTCATCTGTTTTGGATAACGTATCTGAGTGAATACCTGAGCAAGGTTTTCCAAGTTGTTTTCCTTTACAAAGTCTATGTTGCTCGGATTGTTTTCTATGTCTTTGTACATCGCCTTTATGTTGGCATCTGTATAGTCCTTGTACTCTTCATAGTGTACTATGGAAGACAAAGGAAGACGTTCTGTCATAGGAGGCATTTCTTTTGGATAGCCTATTGTAAGGGTTGTTACAGGAATAACCCCGTCCGGCAGGTTGAGAGCCTTGGCTATGTCTTCAACCATGTAGTTCACCGTTCCAAGATAGCATATTCCCAAGCCTTTCTCCTCTGCTGCTTGTGCCATAGCCTGTGTGCAGATGGCAGCATCAATGG
>CAZXEN010000018.1:0-44924 GCA_964639765.1 uncultured Bacteroidaceae bacterium | reverse complement strand
TCTCACTTGCTGTGTTCTGTGGAAGAACTGTTAGGTTGATTGTGTAGTTTGTATCGCAATCTGTTCCTTGTCCAGCAACCGTTGTTGTATAAGTTCCTGTTGCATTGTAAGTCTGTCCATTGAATGTATATGTTTCGCCGTAGCAAACTGTTTCTGTAATAGTCATAGCAACTGGAGTACAAGGTTCTTCACCTTGTTCAAGTGTTGTGAATGTAAGTTCTGAACCATAAACATTACCAAGTGCTGTGGTAGCAAATGCTCTGTATGTGTATGAAGTGTTTGCTGTCAAACCTGTAAGAGTTGCTGTCATTGTATTACCTGTTGCAGCTACTACTGTGTAATCTGTTGCAGAAGTTAGTCTCCACTCAAATCCACGTGCTGTGATTGTTTGGTTGCCCAATGAAGTGATTTCTCCGTTAAGAACAGCAGATGTTTCTGTAATGCTTGTTGCTGCATTTGTTACTACTGTAGGTTGAACAGGTTCTGGTGTTTCACCTTCTCTAACTTCCAATACAAGATCATCTACATTAATCCATTGAGAACCAGATACTGTTTCAAAACCTAAAGCGATGTATTCTCCTTCACCTTCATAATCTTCAAGACTTAGAGTATATTCCAAGAAACTTCCGCCAGCAGCACCTACAACATGAACAGTATCCACTGTTGCAAATGTAGTAACATCATTAGGATCTGTCATTACTCCAGCTTTGATTACAACATCCCAATCAGGGTAAGTTCCAAGATTCATAGCACGGAATCTCATCTGAAGATTATTTACAGGATATGTTTGTGTGTCAAATGGAGGAAGTACTGCAAGAGCTACACCATTTGAGTTATTCCATAGCCTTAGAAAATGAGTACTACCATTATAGCCTGTTCCGCTCAAAATATAATGTCCTCTACTTGCAGTAGTTGTACTTGTCCAACAAGGAGGAAGCCCTGAGCTGGCATCTTCTGTTTCAAAGTCCCAAGTCTGAGGTAAAGATGTCAAAACATCACAAGCCGTATTAAATGTTAATGTAGTAAATGATGATAATTCATCACCGTCACATTGTTGTGCTACCTGCACTGTATATGCAGTAGCAGGTTGTAGGCCTGTTATCTCATATTCTTCACCTGTTACTTCGTTCTCTGTCCAGTCTTCATCGGCAGCAGTCTTGTATTGAACTGTATATGTATTTTCTTCATTAAATACAAGTGTTGCACTGTTTGTAGTAATATCTGTAACAGAAACTATAGGAGCGGAACATTCAACAACAGATATACTGAAGTCAGATATTGTTACTCCTGTTGTTGTTCCACCACTACCGTCATTTCTCCACATAAATGTAACCTTAACATCTCCATTAGGATTTGGATTATAGACATTTTGTTCAATATGAACAGTTCCGTTTGTCAGGTTGTATCTGTATGGATATGTTGAAGCAGATGTATAGGTACTTTGTGATGCATAATCTGAAAAGTCAAGTACATATATTCCCTCAGCAGCATTGCCAGAATAAGCATAAGCTGAATAAGTAGCCTCACTTGTAGAAGCTGGGAATGACCAAGAAGCAGGAGTAATGAATACTTTCAAGTAATCATAAAGACCTTCACCACCTGCATTTACATCAAATTCTATATGCAATTGTCCTTCACTTCCTGTAGTGAATGATTTTTCTGCAGAAACTCTTGTCATAGAATGAGAATAACCAGGTGTTGTTCCATTGTTGGTTACAAACATTCCGTATGTAGTTTCTTCATCTTCATTTGTACCTATAGAACCAAATGCCCAATAGTTTACACTTGTATGATTATTGAACAGCCATCCTCTGTTGCCTGTTTCTTCATCGCCTGAGAAATCAGTTTCGTATGGTAAATCAACTGGAGTTTGTGAAGTAGTGAATGTATTTTCAAAACTTGAAATTTCTGTTCCACAGACAGCAGTAATATAGAAATCGTATGAAGTTGTTTCTTCCAGACCGTCAATGGTTACAGTCCAAGTATTTTCTTCTTCACCTTCATCAAAAGATGTTATTGGATTTACTGGGTATTCTGTTTCAGATGATTCTTTGTAGTAAATCTCAAAGTCTGTTCCTGTAGAAGTCCATTGAATTGTTGCAGAAGATGTAGTAAGCTCTGTAACTGCAATATCGGTTGGACGAGAACATTCTGGAAGAGCTTCCAAAGAAAGATTATCCAAATAGATATATCCATTATCTATGTTTCTCAAAGCAGCATACACACCTTCTCCTTCATAAGCAGAAAGAGGTATTTCATAATATGTATAAGTTGTTGTAAGAGCAATACTGTCTATAACTTCAAAAGTAGAAGCTTCGGTTGGATTGGTCATTACTCCCACTTGAAGAACTTTTCCAGCAGTAGTTGATCTTGCAAAGAATGCAAGCTGTGTTTCAGACAAGGTTATTTCATCTGCATCAACAGGAGGAAGAGTTACATAGTTAGCGGTATAGAAATATAATGCTCTTGAACCTTCGTATGCATTTGTTGTGCTGTAAGAATAAGGATAAATTATTCCTGCGCCTCTGTTCCAGCATTCAGGCAAAACATTGCTTCCTGTAGGTACTGTTTCAAAATCACAAGTATAAGGGAGTTCTGTAAGTCCAGCACATTGTGTTCTGAATGTATCTACCATAGAAGAAATTTCATCACCTTCAACACAAATAGCTTTTACATAGTATGCATATCGTGTTATTGGTGAAAGTTCATCAATAGTGATTGACCAAGTATTTTCCTCCTCACCTGCTTCAAAGTCTGTAGTCTCTGTGAAAGCTCCTGAAGACGATGCATCTTTGTAATATACTACAAAGTTTGTTCCTGTAGAAGTCCAAGAAAGTGTTGCAGAGTTGGATGTCGGCAATACACTAATTTGAGAAGGACGGCTACAAGAAGGAATAGTACTTACTGTAATATCATCAACAAACCAATAAAAAGCAGAGCTTGCTCCTGCTGTATTGTAAGCAAATGCAATACGAGGATTGGTTGCTTCTGATAGATCTACCTGATCAAAAGGAACTTCAAAGAACTGGTAGTCATTGCTACCCATTGAAGCAGCAGTGTAAGATGTTACAGGTACAAACGCTACTGTATCTGCAGAATCCTTAACATAACCAATAGACAAAGTTCCTGAAGAGGTACCTTCTCTTTGTGACCAGAAACTTACCTGCAATTCTGTCAAGTCTGTTACAAACGGAGGCAGAATAGCAACAGAGTTGGTTGTAGCTGCGTGGAATTCCAACTTCTTGCTTGCACTGTGATAGTGATTAGAAGATGTTACCTTTGGATATGTATTATATACGTTCGCTCTGTCCCAACAATTAGGTATAGTTGCTGTTTCAGAATCAAAATTCATAGTCCAAGGCAAAGTAGAAATAGAACCACAAGCAGTAGTAAATGATTTTGTAGTAGAGAAAGAAATACCTTCATCACATACTTGTACAACCTTTACAGCATAGGTTGTCAAAGCACTAAGGTCGGAAAGGGTTATTGTTCCGTTTGCACCTTCTACCTCTTCCCATTCTGTGATAAGGTCATTATCTGGTTTATATGCTACATTGTAAGAACCTTCTTCTGGCAAGTTAATTACTACGGAGTTAGCAGTTACAGATGTTGCATCAACAGTAAATTCCGGAGTAGGACAAACAACATTAGTAATAGCAAAATTACTTATCTCTACTGCAGGCTGTGTTCCAGTAGATCCGTCATTTCTCCAAACAAATGTAACCTTTACCAAACCGTCAGGATCTGGATTTGTCATCTCCGTAGAAATATGTATTGTGTTATCACTTGTAAGATTGTATGCGTATGGATAAGTAGAGAAAGAAGTATATGTAGTACCAGATGCATATTCAGAGAAGTCTAATACATAAATATTGCCTTCTGCATTACCAGAATAACTGCGAGCAGAATAAATTGCTTCACTTTCAGAAGCAGGGAAAGACCAAGTAGCAGGAGTAACAAATACTTTCAAGTAGTCAGAAGAACCTTCACCACCTGCTTTTACATCAAATTCCAAATGTATTTGTTCTCCATCGTCTGCATTGAACAGTTTTTCTGCAGATACTCTTGTCGCTGCACTTGATACAGTATAAGCAGAAGCAAGAGTAGTGTCATTATTGGTTATATACATAGCAGGATGTCCTGTTGTAGGTTCTCCAAATACCCAGTGATTAACACTTGTATGGTTTTGGAACAACCATGCTCTGTCGCCTGTTTCTTCATCACCTGAGAAATCTGTAGCGTATGGCATATCAACAGCTTCCTGCAAAGTCTTAAATACCGATTCATAATATTCAGACAGCTCAGCACCACAAACCATTGCTGCTCTTACAGAATACTGAGTAGTGCTTTCAAGACCGGAAATTTCTGCTGTTGCTCCTGTTACAGTAGCACTTACCCAGCCATCTTCATCACTTGCAAGTTTGTATTCTACAACATAGTCATTACCCTCTGGAAGAACAACCGTTGCAGATTCTGTAGTAATATTTTCAAATACAATCTGAGGAGCAGAACATTCTATTGCTGAAATAGAGAAATTGCTTATTTCAAGTGCTGGAATAACTGTTCCACTACTACCATCGTTTCTCCACATAAATGTAACTTTCATATCTCCGTTAGGATTTGGATTGTATATATCCTGAGAAATATGGACAGTACCGTCTGTAAGGTTGTATCTGTATGGATATGTTGAAGCAGAAGTATAGGTACTTTGTGATGCATAATCTGAAAAGTCAAGTACATATATATTACTGTCTGCACTGCCTGCATAAGAGTTAACAGAGTACCAAGCCTCACTTGTAGAAGCTGGGAATGACCAAGAAGCAGGAGTAATGAATACTTTCAAGTAATCATAATAAGATTCACCACCTGCTTTTACATCAAACTCTATATGCAATTGTCCTTCACTTCCTGTTGTAAATAATTTTTCTGCAGAGACTCTTGTCATAGAATGAGAATACGTAGAAGTTGTACCATCATTGGTAATAAACATACCATAGATTGTTTCTTCGTTTTCATCTGTACCTATAGAACCAAATGTCCAATAGTTTGCACTTGTATGATTTTGGAACAACCAAGCTCTGTTGGCAGCCTCTTCTGTAGAGAAGTCTGTTTCATAAGGCAAATCAACAGGAGTCTGTCTTGTAACAAATGAATGTTCAAAACTACGAGGTTCGCCTTCACATGTAGCCTCTATATAGAAAACGTATTGTGTTGATTCACTCAAACCTCCAATAGTTGCTGACCATGTATTTTCTTCTTCACCTTGTTCTGAGTCAGTAGCTATTTCCCATTCTTCAGCACCTCTTTGTTTGTAATATATTTCAAAACCTTCTCCGTCTGAAGTCCAAGAAACAGTAGCAGCATTTACTTCTGTCTCAACTGATATATTGTCAGGACGAGCACAAGCCGGTATTACTTCCAAAGAAAGATTGTCCAAATATATGTAGTTGGTTGCGATATTTCTTATAGCAACGTATGTTCCTTCACCTTCGTATTCTGTCAAAGGAACTTCGTAGAATTGATAAGCATTTGTAAGAGTGAGACTATCTACAAGTTCAAATGTTGAAGCATCTGTTGGGTCTGTCATAACTCCCACTTGAAGTTTATAACCTGCATTTGTTCCTTTTGCAAAGAATGCAAGCTGTGCCTGAGATAATGTTATTTCATCTGCATCTATTTGAGGAAGGGCTACATAGTTTGCTGTATAAAAATACAAAGCTCTGCTGCCTTCGTATGCAGATGTTGAACTAACTGAATAAGGATAAGTAGCATTTGCTGCCCCCTTAGTCCAACAAACAGGCAAAGGATAAGAAATAGGAGGTACTGTTTCAAAGTCGCAAACGTATGGCAACTCTGTTAGAGGTTCGCATTCTGTTCTGACAACATAGGTTCCACTTGAAAGAGAATCTTCTCCACATACAGCTGTCAGATAGAAAAGATAATATGTTGAAGGAGTAAGACCTGTAAGGTTCATAACCCAGCCTGTATCCGTTGCTTGTGCATCTGTATATTCAAGCCATTCTCCTTCTGAACCATATTCCTTGTAGTATAATATGAATTCTTCACCTGTAGAAGTCCAAGTAAGAGTGGCTCCGTCTGTAGTTGTTTCTCCACCTATATTTGCTGGACGTGTACAAGCAGGAATGTGCGTCAATTCCATATCATCTACGTAGATGTAACTGTATAAGGATCCTGTAACTGCATTACGCAAAGCAATATAGTTACCTCCGCCTTCATACTCATTGAAATCTACTTCATACAAAGTATGAGAAGTTGTCAAAGTAAGAGAATCAACAACAGCAAATGTTGTGGAATCTGTCGGGTCAGTCATAACGCCCACCTGAAGTTTTGCTGCAGTTGATGCTGTACTTATCTTTGCATAGAAAGCAAGTCTCAAGCCTGTCAAAGGAAGTTCTTCTGTGTCAATAGGTGGAAGTATTGCCAATGAATTCTTGGAAGTAGAACCATTATAAAAGTACAATGAATAAGTTCCACCGTTAGGATTGGTAGAAGAACAATAAGGATAAAGAGTAGAACTATTAGTTGATATCCTGTTCCAGCAAGAAGGAAGAGGATAAGCTGTTGTTCCTGCTTCATGGTCTGTGTTTTCAAAATCCCATGTCTGAGAAATTTCAGAAATTAATAGACAAGTTGTACGGAAAGTAACGTTTTTGTATGTGCTTTGTGAAGAACCACAGTCAGCCATAACTCTTACATTGTATTCCGTATTAGCTTCCAAATCTGTAAAATCAAAGTAATTATCTGTAGTTGTATATTCGTCCGCATCTTCCCAATCTTGAGAAGCAGTCTTTATCTGTACATAGATATTTGCGTTATCTTCTCTTTCATTCCAAGAGACAGTTGCTGTAGAAGCAAGAACATTGCTTTTAGTCAAACCTAATACGCTTGCACAGTAATCTCCGCCTGTAGGAAGGTAAGATAATTGAATGTCATATTTATTATGATTCTTTGATGTCCAACCACTCAAAGCGACTGTTGATGGTTGTGGAGAAGTGTCTTTATATACAGTCCAAGCAGAGGATGTTGCTGCTGTTGTTGAACCCATCCCTCCTGTATAATACATATACTTTCCGCAACCTCCGGATGTAGTACATCCTTCGCCTTCTGTTATAACTACAAGGTTTCCTCCTTGATACTGATAAGGAGTATTAAACTCGAATTCAGCCCAAGTACTTGCTGCTGCTGTCGCTGAACCTTGATAAACTAATATCGCATCTGTGAGAACATCGTCCCATGTTGCACTACCGGCAATAGCTGTATCTGTTATCTCTTTAAGATAAATAGAAACAGTACCGCCAGTGTTGGATGAAGCCATTCTCCATGCAATAGATGTTATATTGCAGGCAGAAGGCATATCAGCCAATTCGTCTGGCTTATAAACTATAGCAGAACGATGGAAACCATAATAGCCAGGCAATGGTCCCATATTTGAATTAGTCGTAGATGTTCCGCCAAAGGTAACAGTTTCTTGCGACCATCCGCTAATGGAGAGTATTATCGCCATTAGCATAAACATGAATAACTTTTTCATTTTACTAAAAGTTTTTAATTTATAATTTAAATTTTGCACTCTTTACCAGAATACAATAGGTTGCAAATTTATAAACTTTATTTCACCTGTGCAAAAAAACAAAAGAAAAAATAAAAAGGAATTTATGAAACTATTTGCCACAAACGACTTGTTGCAATAGGTCATTAAGTTTCTTTACGGAAATTGGCCAACTGTAGTTTTCTTTTACAAAACGATTGCCGTTCTGGGATATGTATTGATACAGTTCTTTGTCGGAAAGAAGTCTTATAATATGGCTTGCTAAGGCTTCTTTATCATCTGCCACCAATATTTCCTTATCCACCTGAGATTTCAGTGCATCGTTTGCCAAGGAAGTTGTAACACAAGGCAAGCCTATAGCCATGGCTTCAAGAAGTTTGTTCTGCAGACCTGTACCTATCTGCATTGGAGCAATAAATACACGACTTTTTGCATAATATTCTTTCATATCTTCCACCCAACCTGTAACAACAACCCTGTCATTCTTTAAATCAACAACTTCTTTGCTCGGAGAAGAACCTGCAAGAACGACCTTGCATTTTGGAAACTTCTTCCAGACCAAAGGCATTATTTCTTTAACAAGAAAACTTGCAGCCATGACATTAGGTGAATAGGACATATTACCGGAAAAGATTACATCGTATTCTTTCTTGAAGACTCTATCATAGAAAAGAAAGTCCTCTCCTACTCCATTCTCTATTATATGTATATCATTTTTTTTATGGGAAGAAATAAGTTGTCTGTCGGTATCGGTGATTATGGTTGTGGCATCAAAGACATCAAACATTGTGTTTTCATATCTGCTCAAACGCTTGGACTCAAAAGAGAATATTCTTCTTTTTATCAGTCCTGCATTTTCTTTTCTTCGCTCCATGTTTTTGGATAAACAATCCTGAAAATCCAATACCTTTCTTCCTGAGACAATCTTTGCATATTCTCCCATACGGACAAACTGAAAATAGGAGACATCGGGTTTGACTTCTGCAAAAAAAGACCGAAATCTCTTCTTTGCCTTTGGAGTGGTGAACAAAGCAACCTGCAAAGGGAGTCTGTTAAACAAAGAACAGAACAAGGAAACAATCTGGGCAAACAGAGAAAGTTTTTCTATATGGATTTGTCTGCAATATTGTTGCAGTATGTCTATATGTTCCTGCTTAGGAGTATGGGAAGAAAAGCAAAACAAATATATATCGTTTCTTTTTGAAAGTTCTTTTATCTGATAAAAAGCTCTCAATTTATCTCCTTTGTCCAAAGGATATGGAAAACGACAAAATGTTGCAATAACTTTCATACCCTACTCTTTTTGTAAAATCTGGTCGTAATAGGAAAGCAGTTCTTTACCTATGTAATTTGTATCGTATTTTTCTCTTATAAGATTATAGGCATTTTCTCCTACTTGTTTGCAATAGTCAGGATTTTTCTCTAATTGTCTTATTGCATCAACAAATTCCTGCGGAGTATTGGCAATGATAATATTTTTCCCATTCTCATACATTATACCTTCTGCCGCAATGGAAGTGGCTACAACTGTTTTGCCTATGCTCATGGCTTCCAGAATCTTTATTCTTATACCACTGCCTGAAAGCAAAGGCACCACCATTATCTTCTTACTGCTCATAAACAATATGCTATCATCTACTTCCCCAACAACATTAACACCGTTCCATTCTCCTGTCTTTAACCACAAAGGCATATTTCTCCCTGCAAGAAATAGTTTAACATTTGGCAAAGTTTCATGCACTTCCTCCCAAACCTCATCAAGAAACCATTTTATTCCTTGTTCATTTGGGAACCAGTCCATACTTCCTATGTGGAAAAGAGAATGCTCTTCTTCTATAACATCGGGCAGTTTTTCTACATTGTCAAAACCAATTGGAATACCTACACAAAGACGCTTACATCCATTATCCCTAAAATACTTGGCGTCTATTTCCGTTGTAGGAAAGACAGCATCAAAATCGTTTATATGATCCAGCTCAAAGACCTTCAAGTTAAGAGCAGTGTTTTTCAGATACCATTTCTTCAAAAAGTTCAGATGCTTGCCTTTTATTATTCTTTGCCATATAAGATGTTCCACATTAGGGCAATGGAAAGTTATCTTGGCTTTGGAATGTTTGCGGATAAGAGGAATATAAGGGGCAAGCATTATACTTTCTATCTGGACAATGTCAAAGTCGGTCTGCCTTAAGGTTTTTAAAATCAAACTTTTCATCTCATCGCTCACAAAACGTTTTACAACATAACTCTGTCCTAGGAAAACACAAAGCAAAGCATCCAGGAACTTTATTCTCAAATCCACATAGACTCCTTCTATCTTTGTCCGTTCCAGATAGGAAGAAGACAGAAGTTCTTTTCTGAATGGATGTTTATCGGAATAGAGAGTAAGTATTTTAAGTTCACAACCATTGTTCAGCAGTCCTTCTCCCACAGAGTGCATTCCTATGGTTCCTCCGTCTGTTACAGGAAAAGGAGGTTTATAGCAAAGTTGAAGTATTCTTGGTTTATTTTGTTGCATTTGTGTTCTTGTTTTTTTTGAATAAGAGGTTTATTCTGCGTTTCCATTCTTCTGCACTGAGAATCTTTGCATCCGAAGTTGCTTTTATAGTCAGGAAAATACCTATCGGCAAAAAGACTATGGAAGATACCCACATACCAAACCAAGGAGATATTGTTCCACTTCGTGCAAGCATATTGCCCATCTCTCCCAATACATAATATATTATAAAAGAAATAACTGAAACAACTATCGGCATTCCCAGACCTCCTTTTTTTATTATTGCACCCAAAGGAGCTCCAATAAAAAACAATATGACGCAAGCCAAAGAAAGAGCAAACTTCCTATGGTATTCTATCTTGTGTCTGTTAAGGTATTCCACATCGTCCTTGTAGTTTTCCTGCAGGTTGGCATAATGAGTTTTCAGGTTGGAGAGTTTTGTCAAAGCATATTCATCTACATTGAGTCTCTGTTGTGGGGAAAGAGTGTCATAGTCTTTGTAGAAATCTCTCTGAAATGCTGTCTTTGCATTCTTTTTGTTGGCATGGAAATCTTCCTTGATAGCATTAAGGACGAAGCTTTTGTCTTTTTCTATGGCAACCCCCAGACTGTCTATGGCATGGGAAAGTCTGGCTATATTCATAACCTTGTAGGAGTTTTTGTAACGGTCGGAGTCTGCCTCCTGCAAAGAAAAATCGCTGACATCAAAACGCAGGACTTCTTTTTTGAAATCTATTCTCGTAAGAGGTCTTTTGAAAACGTTTTCTCCTTTCAGATCTTCCTGAAAGTTCTCTCCGTCATAGAGTTCAAAGACCAAAGTATTGCCATCATCAATGGTTTTCATCACTCCGCTGTCTGATTTTATCACCTTGTTGTTCCCGAGATTGTCGCTGTGGTCATAGATAAGGATATCTTTCATAAGCCCTGTTTTCTTGTCGCTGTCACCTATGCGGATAACATAGTCCTCTATGTCGTAATAGAACTCATTCGGCTTGATGTTTATGGCAGGCTTCTTGGATTTCATCTCATAGACCATAAGTTTGAGTTCTTCTTCAGCCTTAGGCATGACATTGTTGGAGAAAAAGAAAGCAACAACTGACATAAAAAAAGCAAAGACTATCAACGGAGAAAGTATTCTCCAAAGGGATATGCCAGCGGCCTTCATCGCTACAAGCTCATATTTTTCTCCCAAGTTGCCCATTGTCATTATAGAAGCTAATAAGATTGCTAACGGAAGAGCCATAGGGACAAGAGTCGCTGATGCATAAGCAAGCATCTCAAGGATAAACATCGTGCCTAAGCCTTTGCCTATAAGAGACTCCATTTTCTGCCAAAGAAACTGAAGGACAAGGACAAACATTGCTATGGAAAAGGTAAGCAACATCAGTCCCAAGTATGATTTCAATATAAATTTATCTAATTTCTTCAAACAACAAAAAAATTAATCCTATTATGTATAACTTGTTTTTAAAGATTTTAGTTTATCACAGACAATATTTTTTCCGCAAGGAAAAAAGAAAGTTTGTAGTAGGACTCCATAGTCCAGCCTGCCACATGAGGAGTAAGAACAACATTCTTTAGAGAAAACAATTTTTGCAATTCTTTTTTTGCCGAAACATCATCGGACATCTCATTGGAGAAGTTCTCGTATTCCAGCACGTCCAAGCCTGCCCCAAGAATTTTTTTCTTCTCTATCGCAGACAGAAGACTTGAAAGCCTTACAACTTTTCCCCGTGAAGTATTCAAAAGATAGAAAGGTTTTGCAAACTTGTTGATAAAATCTGTGTCTATCATATACTTTGTTTCATCTGTCAAAGGCACATGCAAAGACAATACATCACACTCCCCCTGCAGAACTTCAAGGGTGCTTTCCGTAGCAAAACCATCGGAATAACCTGTTTTGTATTTGTCGTATGCCAATACTCTGCAATCAAAACCCGAGAGCCTTTTTGCGAACTCCCTTCCCATATTGCCATAGCCGATGATACCTATTGTCTTCCCTTTTATCTCTGTTCCTCTGTTTTCCTCCCGTTGCCAAAGGCCTTGACGTACTTCTCTGTCGGCAACAGCAACATTGTTAAACAGAGAAAGCAACAATGCAAGAGTATGTTCCCCCACAGCATCTCTGTTTCCTTCTGGAGAATTGATACAATGGATTCCTTTTTGCTGAGCATATTCCACATCTATACTATCCATTCCCGCTCCGCTTCTTGCAATAAACCTAAGCCTTTTGGCAGAATCTATTATCTCTTGGTCAATCTTTATCTTGCTTCTTACAACTATACCCTCGTAAGCAGAAATCTCCCTAAGAATATCTTCTCTGCTATATCCCGGGTGGTAATCAACAGAAATATTGTTTGACTGTAGTTTTTCTATAAGAACAGGATGAATGTCATCAATAAGAAGAACTTTCATTTCTTGTTTGTTTTTTTGATGTCTTGTAATAAATATAGTTTACAAAGTCGGAATAGGAACCATTGAAAATATTCATATCTACATTGCCTTGTATTCCGGGGATAAGTCCTTTATGTGTATATTGCCAAAAAGTCCATGTCTTCATTTTTGGTTCTGTACAGAGTTTGCAAAGCCACAACGGATATTCGTCAAATGCACCTTTGATGTATTTGTTGTAGGTATCTACATTGGTATATATTATCGGCTTGCACTTATAGTATTTTTCCAACTCAAACAAACATCTAAGCAAGTGATTTTGTATCTTATCATGAGAAAGTTTGTTGAACCTGTTTCCATATGATAATTCAAAATCAACTACAGGTGGCAAATCATTTGGAGAAAGTTTTACATTCTTTATAAAATTTGTTGCCTGAACATCGCCTGGCTTATTGAACTTATAGAACAAATAAGCACCCATTACAATATTATGTTCCTTGGCTTTGCTCTGATTTTCCTTGAAACGCTTATCAACAAAATCCTCTCCCTCTGTAGCTTTGATGAATACAAAACTAATGTGATTGTCGCTTAAAACTTTCCAGTCTATATCTCCTTGATGAGCTGAAATATCTATGCCTGTAACCGGATATTTGTGATAATCTATTCCAAGTGTAGGACAAGCATAGTATTTCTTGTAATAATCCATACCATAGTTATAGGCAACAAAGCAAGCAACTCCCAATATCAACATCAAGGATATAAGGAGAAATATTTTCTTCGCTGATATTTTACGTTTCTTCTTTGCCATTTATTTGTCTGGGGTAGTTTTTATTCCATAGTCTTTTGTTTTGGGGTCATATACAACAAAGACCTCAGCCTTAACAGTGTCTTTGCCTGTTGCCAAAAACATCTTTTTATAGAATTCACAACAAATAAAGCCGTCTTTATCGTATGCACTGATCAACTCAAAAGAAAGATAACTTGTTTTTTTGTTAAGTCTGTGATTATATATATAGGTAACAGAATCAACAAAGGCTTCCAATTCTTCCTGCCATACACTATATATAGGTTTTATGTCCAACGTATCTCTTGTTTTTAAAACAGTAGGATAGGAGATGTGGGCTTCATAGTTGTATATAGTGTCCTTTCTATCTATTCTGCTTAAAACCATAGAGGGTAAAAGAGAAACACGCTCTTCCGTCAGAGTTGTTCCTGTGTCGGTCTTTTGTTCCCCGTTTTTTCTGCAGGAAAGAAAGCAAAGACATATAATAACCGTATATAATATTATTCTTTTCATAAAACATAGTCCTTTATTTGAATTGCAAAGATATAAATATTTTTCCATATTTCAAAAAAATGTAATGCAAGGGTGAGGATATATTATTTCGAATAAATGTCCAACATATCATTTATTGCCTTTGTGCAGACAGGACAGAAAGGTGTCAAATCTCTCATCATACAATGCTGATAAGGTCTGTAAAATCCTTTTGACATATATGATGCTCCTTCAAAAACTCCCACTTCGTTTTCATATCTGCTTGTTGAGGGTGTTGGGACTGGAGTTGTCTGCTTTATCATATCTCCCCACTTCTGGGAAAAATCTATGAGGGTTGTAATATTTTTCTCGTATGGCTCTGCATAGACAGGTTGCAAGCCTGTGTCTGAATCATTATCCGAATATTCGTCTGCCAATCCTGCAAAAGAATGAGAAAACTCGTGGATAAGTACTTCCTTTGCTTTTTCTCCTGTATAACAAGTAGCATAATAATTATATATTCCTCCACCTCCATACACATCACTATTGACTATTATTATAACTGCATCAAAAGGAATATTGTTGAGTACATCATTCAACTCCCAAAGGTGAGTTGTCATTATATAGCGAGGAGAAGAAAACATATTGTAAGCAACTCCCAAAGGGCCTTCTTCGTCTTTTCTTTCTTGCAGTCCCGGTATACCTGTTGTCTTTGTGTAGTACTCTATCGCTTCAATGTTTATGACTTCTTCCCCGCTCTTGTATGGTTCTTCCACAAACATCCATTCAGTGAAATTATTCAAATCCTGCATCATCTTGATTTTTTCTTCTTGTGTATATCCCAATGGTAGAAAGACCAAATCAAGTCGTTCTTCAACCTTTCTGTTCACCTTGTGAAGGGGTATGATATTGTATTTTGTCGTCTCGTAGTCTACCAACATGTCTTCCTTGAATTCTTCCCTGGATACTTCCTGCCAATTATTAAGACTGTCTCTTGAATAAAATACAATATCAACATTATTTTTGGGGTAAGGTACAATCATCGTCTCTTCATAGTTCCCGCACATGTTCTTTGCTTCTTCACTGCTCTGCCATTCATTGAAAAGTGAGGAAAAGCCTTTGGAAAAAACCATTTCACCCGTTTTCCTGTCAAACAAGGCTATCTTATAGGCTCCATTGTTGGTCTTGTCTATAAGATAGGTATGGGAACCAGAATAGAACGGCAGCCTCTGACAAGTCTGTATTGTAAAATAATCTGTCTGAAATCTCCCACTATGATAATAATCTATACGCAAAGATGCTTCTTCAAAATTTTCTTGCCATTGTGCCTTAACATAACAGGACAACAACATAAACAAAACTATAATTATATTTTTCATATACCTTGAATTTTAATCTTGTTTCCAATAGGCTCTAAAGATGTGTTTGGTAACTTGCTTTTCTTTTGGTGGCAATGTCATATAATCCCCATAGGTGGCGCTGAGAAGTGTATCGTAGTCCTTTACTATAGGATAAGTTTTACCTTCAAAAATATGCTGAATATAGGTCCTGAACAAATCAGCCCGCAAATATCTTTTGAATGTAAAATAATAGGGTATCACACCACCATATTCCGATACATCAAAAGGATACCTCTCATAAATATTTTCTATATCTTGGATTATCTGCTCCCGTGAAGGTCTGTATAGTTGTTTTATTCTTATCAAAAGACGTTGAAAAATATTTAAGTTATATCTGAAGGTCATCTTTTTCAGATGTCTGTATAATGAACGAAACTCTGTAACAAAACCCTCAAACTTTTCTTTTTCAGCTGGAAATCCAACAACTGGATAAATATCGATATATACGCCTGTTTTTATGGTTTTTTCAAACAAAAGAGTACGGCTGTCATAAACCTTAGCAAAAGTAAAACGATAAGATGTGTCGTTACCCATATATTGGACTTTAAGATTATCTTTATAGCCTTCAAACTCTTTCACAAACCTTTTATAATCAGGATAAGGTATCAGTATATCTATATCATCATCCCAAGGAATATAACCATTGTGTCTTATTGCTCCAAGCAGGGTTCCATATCCCAAAGACATACGTATATTTCTTTGTTTACAAAACTCTGTTACTGAAGATAAAATATCCAATTGTATTTGTCTTAGCTCTTCTGTATATATTCTTTTCATCATTTTTTTAGTTTGTACGACAATTTGTTTATTAAAAAACGATAAGAAATAATATTTGTTATAATGTTTTTTGTAATTTTGCAGAAAAATATTAAGAAACAATGGATATAATCATAGCTGGAGACGGAGAAGTAGGCTTTCACTTGGCCAAGACTCTTTCCAAGATTAAACATAATATAACAGTTGTTGATCCACATTCTGAATTGCTACGCTTGTTGCAGACAGACAATGACCTGTTGACTATACCTGGGAAGAGTACTTCCATATCTGTACTAAAAGAAGCTGGAGTAGCAAATTGTGATTTACTGATTTCTGTTTTACATCAAGAGAGCATAAATATTATCACTTGCATGCTCGGAAAACGTTTAGGTGCCAAAAGAACTATTGCAAGAATAAATTCAATAGAGTACCTAAATGATGAAAACAAGAATATGTTCAAATCCTTGGGGATTGATGAAATGGTTTGTCCTGAACGTATTGCTGCAAAAGAAATAACCAACCTACTAACACGTAACACCGCAACAGAAGTTTTTGACTTTTCAAACGGCTTGTTAAGTATATATATGACAAGGATAGACTCCGATGCCGTATTCATAGACAAAACCATCAAGGAGACATCTCAGCTTTATCCTAAAATGGACGCTCGTATTGTTTGCATTGTAAGACAAGGACAGACTATTATTCCTGGAGGTAATGATTATTACAGAAAAGGTGATTTGGTTTATCTTTTGGTTAAGCCAGACAGCCTGGAAATGGTGAAAGAACTGTTCAAAAAGAAAGATTTTCTTGTAAAGAATGCCATGATTATTGGAGGAGGCCGTATAGGAAGAAGAACTGCCCTAAACTTGGAAAACATAATGCAATTGAAACTTGTGGAAGAGAACAAAGAACGCTGCCTTAAGTTGCTTGATGAGCTTTCTTCCACTATGGTGATAAACGGAAACGGCAGCGATATCTCACTGCTTCTGGACGAAGGGCTGAGAGATACAGACGCTTTTATTGCTACTACAGGTTCCACAGAAACCAACATTCTTTCCTGCCTGCATGCACACAGACAGGGAGTAAAGAAAACAATCGCCTTGGTAGAAAACATCAACTATATAGACGTTTCGCAAGACATAGGTATTGATACCATCATAAACAAGAAACTGATCACAGCTTCCTACATTGCCCGTTTTACCTTAAACGGAGAAGTTACATCTTCCAAGTGGCTTAGCGGAATAGATGCTGAAGTGTTTGAAGTGATTGTAAAAGAAAAAGCTCCTGCCACAAAAGACATAATAATGAATCTGAATATTCCTCAAGGAGTAAGTATTGGGGGAATAATAAGGGACGGCGAATCTTTCATAGCCAAAGGAGATACACAGATAGAATCCGGAGACAAAGTGGTTGTGTTCTCTTTGCCAGAGGTCGCCAACAAGGTTATGAAATTGTTTAACTAAGCTTGGTTTTTGCAGTAACGTAAGAAATATGATATGAGTTTCATCAGCAAAGTAAACAGAAAATTGGTTGCATATCTTTTGGGGCTACAGGTTATGGTGTTATCCTTGACGTGTATTCTTCCTCTGCTGTTTGCTGTTTTTTATAATGAAACTCTGCAAGCCAGAAATTTTATTATCTGTTTTGTATGCTATCTTGTCTTGGGTTTGATTCTATTACAAAGAAACAAAGACTTTCATCTACCGGTATCAAAAAAAGACGGACAGGTTACCATAGGATTCCTCTGGATTATTGTTCCTGTTCTCGGAAGCCTGCCTTATCTGTTATATACAGATGCCTTTACAATAAATGAAGCTTTGTTTGAAAGTTTCTCAGGATTTACCACCACAGGCTCTACCATAATACAAGACCTGTCTTCTACTCCAAAAAGTCTATTGGTCTACCGCTCCTTGACTCAATGGGTAGGAGGCTTGGGGTTTGCTGTTGTCATCATACTTACTCTAAAAAGCCGTGCTGGACAAATGATGAATATATTCAATGCCGAGTTTTCCTCTGTATACAAAAACAGAATGTATCCACACCTCAGCGATGTTGCTCTAAGAATACTTTTGGTGTATTCTCTGCTTACAATTGTTTGTTTTGTCTTGTTGAATTTTGGCAGTATGAATATCTTTCAGTCTCTCTGTCATTCTCTTTCCACTGTTGCAACAGGAGGCTTTTCCACCGAGAACAACAATATAGGTGCTTTTGCAGATAACTATACAGTTTGTGTTATTACCATAATGATGTTCCTTTCCGGTATCAGTTATTTTGTTTTTATCCGTGTAATGAAAGGCGACTTCAAGGTTTTAAAAGACAACCAACTTTTAGTCTATATTATTGCAATAATACTTATCTCTGTATTATTTGTCTTATATGCTTTCTATATGGGTGATAGCAATATTATGGAAAATGTAAGGAATGCTATATTCTATGTTGTATCTATTCTATCGACGACAGGGTACGATATACAGAGTTATGGCAATCATATATTCCTCTCCACAATGTTGGTATTTCTTATGTTTGTTGGTGGCTGTTCTGCCTCCTCGGCTTCGGGCCTGAAGATTATACGAGTCGTTCAGGTTGCCAAATACGTAAGGGCAACAATGAACAAAATCTTTCATCCTCATGCAATCATACCTGTAAAATATAATGGAAAGACTCTTTCAGACGATGATTTAAAAAACACTTTGGGATTCTTCTTCCTATATATAGTAATATTTATTGTAGGGGTGTTTTCGTTGTCTTGCTTTGGCAATGGCTTTGATATTTCCATTGCTCTGTCTATTGCCAACCTGGGCAACGTTGGTCCTGTCGTAGGAGGTTATCTAAGGGAGTTTTCCTACGCTTGGCTCAATATTCCGTCGCAATTGGTTCTGATTGTCTTAATGGTTATCGGACGATTGGAGATATTTGCTTTCTTTGCTTTATTGTCAAAATCATTATGGAGGAGAAACTAAGACTATGTCCAGGCAGAGAGAAAAAAATATTAAGATGTTTGCAGGTGCTTTCCACGTAGTAGGCATGTTACTTGTTATGGAAGGTCTGTTTATGCTGATAGCCACCGCTCCTTCTGTTTATGAACTTGTAGTAAACACCAGAGAATATATTCTTGCAATGGAAACAAAAGCGATAAAAGTTCTTTGTCTTTGTGCCGGAATAACTATTGCCTGTGGTTCTTCTCTGTTCTATATCACAAAAAAGCAAGGACTGATAATAGATAAACGTACAGGCTTTCTCATTGTAACATTGGTATGGATTGTGTTTTCTGTCTTTGGTTCTCTGCCGTATATAATAGGAGGATACATTAGCAGTGTCACAGATGCTTATTTTGAGACAATGTCTGGTTTTACGACAACAGGTGCTTCTGTTATGCCCGATGTAGAAATACTTCCTTATGGGATAGGTCTTTGGCGTATTCTTACCGAATGGATTGGAGGAATAGGCATAATTGTTATTATGCTTTCTCTTATTCCAATGGTTGGAGGAGGAGGTATGGCCCTATATTCCGCAGAAGTGGCAGGACCAACAAAGAGCAAACTCTCTCCTCATATAAAAGAAACATCTAATACTCTTGTATCTGTTTATATCACCCTCACGGCTGTCTATATTTTTTCTTATCACTTTGCAGGCATGCATTGGTTTGACGCCATTTGTTACGGACTGACTACTGCTGCCACAGGAGGACTTGCTCCCCATAACAGTTCTGCCATGGGGTTTGATCCTCATCTGCAATATATGATAATTTTCTTTATGGCTCTGTCTGGTACCAACCTTTTGTATATCTATTTTCTATTCAAACGCAGATTCAAGGAACTAAGGAAAAGTGAAGAGTTGAGAACATACTTAGGAGTAATATGTATTGCTACACTTATAATATTTTGTTTGACATTTTCTGTTTCCAATGGTATAGAAAAGACATTCAGAGAAGCTCTGTTTGAAGTTGTAGCCAGCATAACATCAACGGGATTGGTCGCTTGCGATATTAGAATATGGCATACAGGAGCATTGGTTATATTGTTTATGCTGATGTTCAGCGGTGCTATGAGCGGTTCAACAACGGGAGGATTTAAATTAGTCAGAGTCCTTATCTTGTTTAGATCTGCCCGCACTAACATACGAAAAAGCTTGCATTCCAACGCTTTTGTTCCCGTAACCTTAGACAAAAAACCTGTATCAGACGAGATACTTTTCAATGTTTTTTCTTTGTTTGCTTTATATATCATTGTCGCTTGCGTGGGTTTATGTATCTTGGTTTTCACTGGCGTTAATTTTGAAGAATCAAGCATAAGCGTAATCAGTGCCTTAGGTAATATGGGACCTGCTTATGATACAAGCGCTTCAGGTAATTTTTCTCATTTTACTCCTTTGGCTAAATGGACCATGAGCCTTCTAATGTGTATAGGTCGTTTGGAATTTATAACAGTCTTTTCTATCTTCACCAAATCTTTTTGGAAAAGATAAAGGGTTAATAAATATATTTAAAATTATGATTAAAAATATATTATTTATTTCATTTTCTATCATAAGTCTTTCTTGTTGGGGACAAAACTACATAGATTATAACAAGAATGGCAAACAGGATATTTTTGAAAACAAGACCTACTCCATAGAAGAAAGAGTTGAAGACCTTTTGAATCAAATGACATTTGAAGAAAAACAAGGGCAACTACTAATGGATTTAGGCTGGCAATATTATACAAGAGAAAACAAAAATATTAGTCTTACTTCTTTGGGTAAGAATACAATACAAGAGAAAAAAATTGGTTCTTTATGGGGCTTTTTCCGAGCAGATCCTTGGACACAAAAAACTCTTACAAGCGGCATAACACCACAACTATCACATCAAGGAATAAATCAGTTGCAACAATATATGATTGATTCCACGCGATTAGGCATTCCTCTTTTGATTGCCGAAGAATGCATGCATGGAATTATGCAGGTCGGCTCTATCGTTTTTCCTACCGGACTTGGACAAGCAAGTACTTGGAATCCAGACTTGATTAAATATATGTCCATACAAATTGGTGGGCTAAGTAAGCAAGAAGGGATAAATATTTGTTTCGGTCCCTTGTTGGACTTAGCGAAAGATCCACGCTGGAGCAGAGTCGAGGAAACTATGGGAGAAGACTATTTCCTTGTAAGTGAAATAGGTAGAAGTTTTGTTAAAGGTTTAAAATTTAAATACATTGACAGCACAAAAATACTCTTGCCTACTCTAAAACATTTTGCAGGTTATGGTCACAGTGAAGGCGGACACAACGCTGGTTCTGTTCATCTTGGATTAAGAGAATTACATGGCGAAGTCTTACCTCCTTTCAAAAAAAGTATAGAATCAGGTGCCGATTTAGTGATGACTGCTTATAACGAAATAGATGGAATACCTTGCTCCATAAACCCTTATCTTTTGCAAGACGTTCTTAGAAAACAATGGGAATTTAAAGGCGTTGTCATCTCTGATTTACATTCTATAAGCGGATTACGTTCACATAAGGTAGCCAAAGACTTAAAACAAGCAGCAAAAAAATCTATTTATGCAGGTGTTGATTTAGATTTGAGTGCCACAGACTTCTATAATAATCTCACGAATGTAGATACCATAAGAATAAACGAAGCCGTTAGAAGAGTGTTGCGACTAAAATTCCTTTCAGGACTCATGGACAATCCTTTTATAGAAGAATATAAAGATAAAAATGGCATTATCTCTATTAAAACTCAAAGAGAAGTTGCACTAAATATAGCAGAAGAAAGTCTTGTTTTAATGGAAAATAAAGAGAATATTTTACCTTTAAACACAGAACAAAGTATAACCATTGCTCTTATTGGTCCTAACGCCGACAATATTTACAATCAGCTTGGAGACTATACTGCTCCTCAATCAAACTCTACTGTAACAACCATTAAAACAGCTTTTGAAAACTATAAACACGAAAATAAAAACTTTAATTATTTATATTCCAAAGGCTGCTCTATTAGAGATACTAATAAAAATGGCTTTTCTACGGCTATTTCTATTGCTAAAAAGAGTGATGTTATTGTTCTTTGTCTTGGCGGGTCTTCCTCCCGTTACGAAGAAATAGAATACGAAAACACCGGAGCGGCAAAAATAAACAGCAAAGCAATTGCGGATATAACGAGTGGTGAAGGCTTTGACAGAAGTTATCTTGATTTGGCAGGAGTTCAAAAAGATTTATTAGACACTCTTTATTCCCTTGGGAAACCTATTGTATTGGTGTTGATAAATGGCAGACCTTTAGTACTTACCGATATAAAAGAAAAATGCTCTGCTATATTGGAATGTTTCTATCCGGGTGCTGAAGGAGGAAATGCTGTATTGAATACTTTGATAGGAAAAAACAATCCTTCAGGTCGTCTTCCTATATCTTTTCCACGAAGTGTTGGGGCTTTACCCTGTTATTATAACGTTAAAAATGTTGGCAATCGTGCTGATTATTTAGAAGGAAAATCAATAGCTCTTTACCCTTTTGGCTATGGATTGAGTTTTACAAGTTTTAAAATAGACAATTCAAGTATAAATACTTATAATCAAGGAACTGACAGTATTTTTTATGAAATAGAATGCAATGTAACAAATATAGGTTCTTGCGATGGAGCAGAAGTTATTCAGGTCTATAGAAATATAAACACAAGCCTCTATGCTTCAAATACAAAACAGCTATGTGCATTCAAGAAAGTGTTTCTAAAAAAAGGAGAAAGCAAACATATAAAACTGAAGATAGACAACGAATTTTTCAGAGAATGGAATATAAACGCTACAGAATTTATCCTTACTGAAGGAGAATACACCATATCTATAAACAAAGACTCTCAAACTCCAGTTTCTGAATTCATAATCAATGTGAAATAATTATGACTTAACAAAAAAAACACAAACAAAATTTTGCAAACAAATATACCTTACAAAGTATTCATTAATTTCCAAAAACATCAAGTCAAAAAAGTCTTGATCTTTTTTAAACAAAATCAAAAGAAAAAACAAATAAAATATATACCTTTGCACACAAATCAGAATTTTTAAATAGCCATGAAGAGAAAAACATTATATATTACAGTTTTACTTATTTGTATTTCTGTTGTTTGTTATTCGCAGCAAAGTCTGAATGTATTATTTATTGGAAACAGTTATACAGAAGTTAATAATCTTCCTCTAATGATTAAAGATATTGCATTATCTATGGGAGATGAGTTAAATTATCAAAGCAATACTCCCGGAGGATGTACATTTAGCCAACATTGTTACAATCATTCTATGGAAATGATCCGTAATGGTGGATGGGATATAGTAGTATTGCAAGAACAAAGCCAATATCCGTCTTTTCCTCAAGAACAAGTGGAAATGGAAGTATTCCCCTATGCTCAAAGGCTTATAGATTCAATATATATGCATAGTCCTTGTTGCGAGCCAATGTTTTATATGACTTGGGGAAGAAAAAACGGAGATGCAACCAATGCTCAATATTTCCCTGTCCTTGGAACATACGAAGGAATGGACAGTATGTTATGCGAAAGATATACATACATGGCCGAAGAATATGATGCTTCTCTTTGTCCCGTAGGCCGTGTTTGGCGTTATTTAAGGGAAAACAACGGTGATATAGAATTATATCAATCGGATGAAAGCCATCCAAGTGTTGCAGGTTCTTATGCAGCAGCATGTGCTTTCTATGTTCTCTTTTTTCATAAAGACCCTAACCTTATAACTTATTCTGCTTCACTACAACCAGCTACTGCTCAAAGCATTCGTCAAGCAGTGCATAGTGTTGTTTATGAAAATCTGTCTCAATGGCAACGCAAAAGTCCTCAGGCTTCTTTTAGTTTTGAAACTCCAAATGACAATACTGTTTTATTCTCTTCCACTTCCCAATATGCAGATAGTCTCATATGGGATTTTGGTGATGGTGGCACAAGTTTAAACCTGTCTGAAGAGAACACTATAGAGCATACCTTCGCCACAGCAGGAGATTTCTCCGTAACCCTTATAGCTCAACGCCATTGCATGAGCGACACCTCAACAACAGATATTTTTATACCTGACAACAGCTCTGCAAACGCAATAAACACAGAAGACGAATGCGGTATTTCTTTCTATCCTAACCCTGCCAAAGATGTATTGCAAATAAATATTCCTAAGAATATTAAACCTGTAACAATTGTCCTGCTAAGTATGGACGGGAAAATTCTTTCTCAGACAACACCACAGAACAATGAAACGATTCTATTCAATCTCGGCAATATTGACAGTGGGGACTATATTCTACAAATAAACGCTGAAGACAATTCTTTCACCTTCAAAGTGGCAGTTCTCAGATAGCAAGAAATATCTATAGGGTCATAGTATAGTGTTCTATGCCTTCTTCTTTAAAGAGTTTGCCATGTCTGACAAAACCCAAGGATTCATAAAACCTCAACAGATACACTTGTGCATGAAGCAATAGTGTTTTGTCTGTCTTTTGCCTTATGTCTTCTATAACTTTGTTGATAAGCATACTTGCAAGTTTCTTTCCTCTATACCCTTGTAAAACACAAAGTCTTTCCAACTTTACACATCGTCCTATTTCTCTGTATCGCATCGTAGCACAAGGAATATTATTATAATACAAAAGATAATTCTCGCTCGGTCTGTTATCCCAATCCCCTTCTGCACTTACATTTTGTTCCATGCAAAAGACCTTATAACGAATCTTGCGTATTATTTCCATTTTTGCAGTATCGTGCAAAGAAACTGTCCGTATCCTTATCTTGTCATTCATCATCCGAAAATATCTTTCCAAGACATAACAGTCATTAAAACGCTACGCAAAAGCAAGTAAGATATAAAACCTGCCCAAAGAGCATTGTTTGTCTGACCCAAAACAAAGAAAATAATAAAGAATGAAGCCGTGGCAAAGAAAATAGCATTACGCATCATAGCAGATTTTATCATTCCTATAAGAATACCGTCATAAAGAAAGGCAAGAAAGCCGGTAATTGGTATTAATATAGTCCAAAACAAATAAGACTGGGCTACTCTTATTACTTCTTTCTGATTTGTAAGCAGGGAAAGAATATCTTTTGCAAAGAATCCATAGACAATCATACAAAGAATGGTTATACCTGTACCCCAAAGAATGAGAAGATTAACCGTTCTTCTTAGATTCTTTGTCTCTTTGGCTCCGGCAAACTTTCCACATAGAGACTCTGCTGCGTATGCAAAACCGTCCATAAAATAAGAGAACAAGGTAAAGAGTTGCATGATAAGTGTGTTCACTGCCAAAAGAGGATAATCCATCTTTGCAGAAGCAATAGTAAAATAAGAAGTAACAGCAATAATACAGATAGTTCTCAGGAATATATCCCCATTAACTTTAAAAAATTGTATCATCTTTGTTTTCTTCAAGGCCCTTTTTAAAGATATTTCATAGTTCTTGTAATACTTTATCAAGAATATGGATACTGTAACCAAAAGTCCGGAATATTGGGCGATAACCGTAGCGTATGCAACACCGTCTATATTCATATTGAACTTCAAGACAAACAATAGGTCAAAAACAATATTGACAACATTTATCATTATTGCTATCCACATAGGAGTTTTGCTGTCCTGCATACCAATAAACCAGCCTTTCAAAGAATACATTCCCAATGTTGCAGGAGCAGCCCATATTCTAATATAGAAGTATTGGAGTGCAAGATTGATAATACTGTCTTTGCCGTCAATAAAAGTCTTTGCCACAAATACTATAGGTACCTGCAGAACAATGATAACCAATGCTCCTGCTATTGCTATAAAAGAACTGCGGGTAAGTATATCTATCTGCTCTTCTTTGTTGCTGGCTCCATAAGCCTGTGCAGTAAAGCCACTCGTACCCATTCTTAGAAAACCAAATAACCAATAAATGAAATTGAATATCATTGTCCCTATAGCAATAGCACCAATATAATCTGCCTGCTTGCCCCCTACAGAGATATGCCCCACAACTGCCGTATCCACAATACCAAGAAGCGGAATAGTGATATTGGTTATTATATTTGGTATTGTAAGACTGATTATACTTTTGTTAAGTTCTTTGACACTTTGCATGATTTTTTGGTGTAAATCTATGTTATTTAAAACGTATATAATTGTAATAAATTATTTTTAGGACAAATTTTTGAAAATAATTTTGTTAGTAGAATATTTCTTTGTAATTTTGGCACTTGAATTTTATGCATAAAACACGAAAAAATACAAAGATGAAGAGATTAACTATACTTTTTTCAGTACTTTTTTTTGCAGTCCAATTATTTGCAGAAGAATATGGCAACCAAGAAACAACAAGTAGAAGCCAAACGGCTTTTTCACAAAAGAGTGATTGGCGGGAGGGTGTATATAGAAGAAGAGTATCCGAAAATCTGATATCGCTGGATGTGGAAGGAGTTTTCAATGTTGTTGAAAATCTTTCTGAGACAAATCCTTGGGGTCTTGGTGTAAGGGTAGGCTTTGAACACAAGACTCGTCCAAGCACTATTTCTTCAAGATTTACTATTGGTTATGGACTTCAGCTGGGTGTCAGCAGATATTTTGGAAAAGATATAAAGGTAGAAGCCCTTGGCAGCCACGACTTGGTTAAAAGAGATTCCTATAAATCCTATACAGAAATACCGCTTCTTCTTAATTTCAACTGGTATTACAATTTCAAGCGTAGTTGTGTTTCCCTTGGTGTGTCTGCCGGTGTCAATTTCATGCTTGGACAAAGAGATGTGGCTTTGGATTATGTAATAATGGAAGAATATTTTGGAATAGGAACGGATAATTGGGAATTTGCCGACTATGTTGCTTCCAAACAACAAAATTCCAATGATGTTTCTCTTTCCCACGTAAGACCAACAGGAAGAATTGTCTTGGGTTATATGCTGGAACTTTCAGAAGATTGGCGTTTCAGGGTACAAACAGGTGTAGAATACCAAATGGGGTACGAAGACAAGTACTCTGGCTATTACTTCAACAAAGGATATATAAGCCAATACCACGAAGGAACATCACAAGCCAACATTACTCCTTTCCTTTCCGTAGGTTTAGCTTACTCTCTGTAGAAAAAAATGCAATTGGTTTATGCTACAGATTATCTGAGTGGAGAACTTTGTAGTCTAAACAAAGAAGAGTCTGCTCATATCGTAAAGGTTATGCGTATGAAAGAAGGAGAAGAAGTCTTTCTTTCAAACGGCAGGGGAGATATGTTTGTTTGCGAGATAGCAGATGCAAATCCCAATCATTGCACTCTTAGAATAAAATCACGGACAGAGAGCAACGACAAAAGGGTTTTTAGGATTCATCTTGCCATAGCTCCCACAAAAAATATTTCACGCATAGAATGGCTTTTGGAAAAAGCAACAGAGATAGGCATAGATGAGATAACGTTTCTTCTGTGTGAACATTCTGAAAGAAAAGTTGTAAATATGGAACGTATGGACAAGATACTTGTCTCCGCAATGAAACAATCCATAAAATCATATAAACCTGTTCTCAATCCACTGACAAAGTTCAAAGATTTTGTTGCCTGTTCCACAGAAGACTACAAACTGCTTGCATATTGTGGCCAAGAAGAAAAGCATAGCATCAAGGATTCCTGCAAGCCGAAAGCATCTTATCTTATATTAATAGGACCTGAGGGAGATTTCTCTCCTCAAGAAATAGCTTTGGCAAAAGAAAACGGCTTCTCATTTATCACCCTTGGCAATCAAAGACTAAGAACAGAGACGGCAGGACTTTATGCTGTAAGCAATTTTCACTACCTCAACCAATAAAAACCAGAAATATGAAGAAAACCTTTCTGACTGTATTGTTTTCAATCTTTGTCTACTGCCTTGGTTTTGCACAAAGTTACAACACCATAGCACTTCTGAAATACAATGGTGGCGGAGACTGGTACGCAAACCCCACATCTCTAAGCAATCTTATCAATTTCTGCAACAAAGAGCTGAATGCCAGACTTTCGCCCAATTATGCCACGGTTGATGTCGGCAGCAGTGAGTTGTTTTTCTATCCTTTCGTGCATCTTACCGGTCATGGCAATGTTGTTTTCTCCGATTCCGACACAAAAAATCTTAGAACCTATCTTATAGGTGGAGGTTTCTTGCACATAGATGACAACTACGGTCTGGACGTCTTCATTCGTAGGGAGATGAAGAAAGTTTTCCCCGAATTAGACTTTGTGGAAATACCTTTTTCACACCCTGTCTATCATCAAAAATTCAGTTTTCCCAATGGATTGCCCAAGATTCATGAACACGACAACAAAGCTCCTAAAGGTTATGGCTTGTTTTGGGAAGGAAGATTGATTTGTTTCTATTCCTATGAGTGTGATTTAGGAGACGGCTGGGAAGATATTTCTGTGCATAACGACACTGAAGAACGACATATTACTGCATTAAAGATGGGAGCAAACATTTTGCAATACGTCTTTTCCTACTAACAACAGAAATATTCTACAAAACACTCTCCAAACAAAGAAGTTTCTGTTTCCTATCCAAGCCTCCTGCATAGCCTGTCAGACTACCGTCGCTTCCAATCACTCTATGACAAGGTACGATTATTGAAACAGGGTTATGGCTTACTGCTCCTCCGACTGCTTGTGAAGACATTGTCTTTATTTTTCTTTGACTTGCTATACTGTCTGCAATTTGTTTGTAGGTAATTGTCTGTCCATAAGGTATGGTGAGAAGAATTTTCCACACCATTTCCCTGAAAGGACTTGACTTTAGTTTTATCTTAGGAGTAAAGTCTGGCTTTTCTCCTCTGAAATATATGTCCAGCCAAAGTGCTGCCTGCTGAAATATCTCCAGATTTTTCTCCTTGCAATCACCTTTCAGTGTATCTGCAAAGTACTTTTGATTGTCAAACCACAGACCCGTCAGGCTTTCTCCCTCTGAAGCCAAAGTTATTTTTCCCAAGAAAGAATTATATCTGTAAATGTAGTTCATAAAACAAAATCCTTTTGTATTTATCTTTGCAAAGATATCAAATAATATCAAAAATGGAATTAATCTCCACAATATTTTTATTTTAGTTCAGAATATAAAAAAGTATTACCTTTGCAAACGAAACTGTTTATTTTATTTAATATGAAAAAAGAAAAGAAAGACAATATATTTGTTGGGACAATATTCACTTTACTGTCGGTTTTGTTGCTTGGCTTGGTGCTGTTTTCCTATATTTTTGGTGCAGGGGACAATTCTTTTATGGACACTAAGGCGTGGATTTACTATTTCTTCTCTTCCCTGCTGCATGGAGGCTTGTTTATACTTGTCCCTTTTGCTTTGGTCTATATTCCGCTAAGCCTTTGCGGAGTAAAAAGAAAGATAAGCATTCCTATCCTTTCCTTTTTCTATATCTTTGTTACCCTTGTTTTTGTAATAAACCGTTTTGTCTTTCAGATATACCACTTCCATATCAATGGTTTTGTTCTGGATATGCTCTTTTCCGAAGGTGCAGGAGAAATATTTGTCTTTTCTGTCTGGCTATACATAAAAGCTTTTCTTATTCTTGCCTGTGTATGTCTTGCTTTTTTCTTTTTATACCGTTTGTCTGTCTATTTGTCCAAGAAAGTAAGAAGCAGAAAGCTGTACTCTTGTTCCCTCGTCTCTTTTCTCGTTGTTATACTTATATCCCAAGGTCTTCATATCTATGGAGCGGCAAGGCTGGAAACATCTATACTGGAAAGCGATACCTATTTGCCTTATTATTTCCCAATAAGTATGAATTCTGCCTTGGATAAAATGGGGATAATAGACAAAAAGCAAATCACCAACATAAAATTCAAAGACAATAAAGCACCTATCTCCTATCCTCTCCATCAATTAACAAAAGACGGTCTCCATAGTTCAAAGCCCAACATTGTTGTCATTGCAATAGATTCTTGGAATTTCAGGACATTGTCAAAGGAATGTATGCCCAATATCTGGAAGTTCAAGGAACAGGCTGAGTTTTTCCAGAACCACCTTAGCAGCAGCAATGGAACCCGTGGTGGAATCTTTGGCTTGTTTACAGGATTGTCTTCATATTATTGGAAAAGTTTCGAATATTCTTCACTCAAGCCAGTGTTTATAGACCAACTGCAAAAAAACAACTATGACATCCAAGTATATCCTTCTGCAACTTTTAAAAGTCCTCCTTTTGACAGAATGTTTTTCAAAGGTATAGACATCAACTCTTCCACAAAAGGCAAGACTGCCTATGAAAGAGACTGCAACATAACAAGCAACTTTATCTATGACCTTAAAAAACATAAAAAAGAAAACAATAAACCTTTCTTCTCTTTTCTGTTCTACGATATGGCACATGCTATCTCTATACCAAAAGAGAGAAACAGCCGTTTTCTGCCTGCATGGGATTATGCGGACTATTCCACTCTGACAAACAGCACCGACCCTTTGCCTTTCTACAATCTCTACAGAAACTGTGTCTATCAAATAGACTCTCTCTTGGGTATGGTCCTAAACAGTCTAAAAGAAAACCAGCTTTTGGATAATACTATAGTGCTTATCACTGGCGACCATGGTCAAGAATTCAATGAAAACAAGAAAAACTATTGGGGACATTCTGGCAATTATTCCAAATATCAGATACAAGTACCTTTGATTCTTTATTATCCTAAAGTGGAATACAAAACTTTTGCTTATCGTACAACACATTATGATATAGTTCCAACTCTCTTAAATATGGCTTTAGGAATAAATAATCCTCCTAAAGATTATTCTATGGGAGAATTGTTACATAATAGTTCTTCAAGAGGTTGGCATGTTGTCGGCAATGACCTAAACTATGCTTTTATCACAGAAGATGGCTATATAATAGAAAAAGAAGGAAACGGTTATGTAAAAGTCTATGACAAAAACCTCAACATTCAGAGGAATTATAAACTATCTCCTAAAGAAATAAACGACAATCTGTTAAAACTAAACAGATTTTTCAAATAAAAGAAAGAGAATCAGAGCCAAAGTCGGGTATAAAAAGAAACAGGAGCCGAGTTCTTATCCGCTCCTGTTTCTCAGAAATAACAACATTTTCTTATGCTTGACTATGATTCATCTGCAAAAATGCCACTTCTTTTTCCGTAAGGAAACGATAATGTCCTCTGAGAAGATTTTTCTTTGTCAGACCTGCAAAATATACTCTGTCCAATTTAACGACTTCGTATCCCAAGGCTTCAAACAAACGTCTGATAATACGGTTCTTGCCTGAATGGATGCTGACTCCGACTTTTCTTTTGTCTATTGGCTCGTTGTTTGTGTAGTTTATCGCATCAACTTTCTCATATCCATCTTCCAACTCTATACCTTTAAGCAAGGCATACATATCTGCTTTGCTAATAGTGTTGTCCAACTCAACATTATACACCTTTTGAGCTCCAAAAGAAGGATGTGTCAATTTCTTTGTCAGTTCGCCATCATTTGTAAACAACAACAAACCTGTCGTATTCCTGTCCAAACGGCCTACAGGATAAACTCTTTCCGAACAAGCTCCTTCTATAAGTTCCATAACAGTTTTTCTTTGTTGCGGATCATCGGAAGTGGTGATATAGCCTTTTGGCTTGTTCAACAAAAGATATACTTTCTTCTCACTTTTAAGTTCGTTGCCGTTGTATTTCACCACATCTCCAGGGACAACTTTGTAACCCATTTCAGTAATAACATTGCCATTTACGGTAATAGCCCCTGTAGAAATCAGGACATCTGCTTCTCTTCTTGAGCAGATACCTGCATTTGAAATATATTTGTTCAAACGTGTCTTGCCTACATTTTCAGGATTTGGAGGTGTAAAGTTAGATCCCTTGGATTTATTATTGTTTCTTTTTTGTGAATTGTAGTTTTCGTCTTTTGTCATACGAGGACGGCGAGGTTTCCTTGCATATTCTCCCTGAGAGAAGCCTGATTTGTCATCTCTGTTGTAAGGACGTGAATCATATACTCTCTCTTTGCCTTCGTATTGTCTTTCTCCTTTTTCAAAAGATTTTCTTGTACGAGGGGCAAAAGGCTTTTCCTCTCTGTTGAAAGAAGGTCTTCCTTCCGAATTATAGCGTCTTTCTCTTTTTTGATATGGATTGTTACTATTGCGTTCTACTCTCTCAAACCTGCGTTCTCTATTCGGACTCTCATTGTCTCTACGCACTCTCGGGCGAGGTGATTTTCCCTTTCTTCCACGATAATTCGCATCATCGCTCTGTCTTTCCCAATCATGGGAAGAATAATCATTTCTCATCTTCTATTGATTTATAATAAATAAAGTTGCAAAAATATATCTTTTTTTTATTCTTGCAAAGAAAAAAAGCCGTTTTCTATTCTCCCATCTCTTTTCTTATCCAATCATAGCCTTTTTCTTCAAGAACTTTTGCAAGGTCTTTATCTCCGCTTTTTACTATTCTGCCTTCATAAAGAATATCCACAACATCAGGAACAATGTAATCCAAAAGTCTTTGATAGTGTGTAATGACAATAATGGCATCTTCTTTTGTATGCACTTTGTTCACACCTGAGGCAACTATCCTGAGGGCATCAATATCCAAACCAGAATCTGTTTCATCCAGAATACTAAGAGTTGGTTGCAGCATAGCCATCTGAAATATCTCGTTTCTCTTCTTCTCTCCTCCGGAAAAACCCTCATTAACACTACGTCCTGCAAGGGAAGAAGAAAGTTCCACGTATTTTTCTTTCTCTTTCATCAAAGCAAGGAAATCTTTAGCACTTATCGGGTCTAATCCTTTGTATTTTCTTTGCTCATTTATGGCTGTTTTCATAAAATTTGTGATGCTGACTCCCGGTATTTCCACAGGATATTGAAAGCCCAAGAACACACCTTCGCAAGCTCTTTGCTCAACAGACATGGAAAACAGGTCTTTTCCTTTGTATATTATCTCACCTTTTGTTACCGTGAATTTATCATTGCCAGCTATGACAGCAGCAAGAGTACTTTTGCCGTTGCCGTTTGGTCCCATAATAGCGTGGATTTCTCCTTTGTTGATAGATAGATTAACTCCCTTAAGTATTTCTTTTTCCCCTATTCTTACATGCAGGTCTTTTATCTCTAATAAAGCCATAATCCCTATTTGTATTTAAAAGAAAATTTTTGCAAAATTAACAAAAAAAACAATACACACTAATTTAAATTCAAAATATCATTATCTATAGACAATAAAACAAATCTTAGTTCCAAAGTATCACACATTAATATTAAACAATAAACTTGCAAAAAAGTCTTTAGTTTCTCTCTGATAACCTATTCTTGCTCCCAATTCCAAAGGAACTGTTATCCTGAATATATGTGTCCTAAAAGAAATGTCTGTTCCAAACGAGCGAAAGAATTTTTTGTCATACATACCTATATTATAAAAAGGTGTAAGACTTATTCTTTTTACATAAACAAATTTTTTTACTCCTCCATCAGGATACCACAAAGGAAGAGAATATAATGCTAATAAACCATAGTATTTTTTGGGATAAATACTATAGACTCCTCTAACAAAATTTATTTCATTTGGGAAGTAGTAAATATCTGGAGTATTAAATTGTAAAGAACCTATAATAGAAAAAGAATGATTTTGCATTAATCCCGGGAAAAAAACTTGAGTAGAAGCCGCTAATATATAAGCGTTATCAGATGTTAGAGTTTTAATGTATTTTCCTTTTAGTATATGTCCCCAACGAGGATAAATATCGTTATCTGCCTGAACAGAATAGTTGGAAATGCTCATAGAGTAACCTACGGAGTTGAATAAGGTTATACTAAGAGCATCTTCGTTGTTGAAAATATCTGTTAACAGATAATGAAATCCAAATGTTATGTTATTATAAAAATTTCTATTTACCCAAGAAAAAGGCAAACTCATATCATATTGTACATTTATTTCATCAAAATTTACATACCGTACAGAATTAGAGTCCAATCTGTGACTAATATCTCTTGGTCTATAACTAAGAATAAGATCTAATATAGCATAAAAACCAGAATATCTATGATGAATAAATAATTTGTTCTTATCATTAAAATGGTAATTAAAACCCGCTGTTAGTACAGATGTAGAAAGAAGATTCTGAGACATAAAACTTACACCCCAACCCAATTCTTCAGCTTCTATATCCACAAATAAAGGAGCCCAAGAATGGAAATTGAACATGTGTGTATATTTCTTGTATTTGCTTACTTTAAAAACTGTATCGTGATTGATAATATCATCGGTGAGCAAGAAATTCTCTTGCATTCTGTTGTTTAAGGTTAGAGTAAAAAGTGGAGATGTTTCTTCCAAATTATATTTTTCTTCGTTGTATGCAATTCTTACCAACTTATAACCCTCAGCAGTGTATGTGCTGAGAATAATAGTACTATCATAAATGTCATAACTATCTATTCCATATCTTTCATTACTATGTATTTTTACATCTTTTGGATTATCTATGTCAAGACTTAGAAGTTGGTTTCTGTTATTAACATCTTTTATAAAGAAAAGTCTTTTGTTGAATAGTTTTAGTTTTGTAATATTGTCAAAAGATGGTGATGTTACATCTGTAAATTTCTCTTCTTTTGTACTATATCTTACAATATGTTTGCCCTTTGTATCGGTTGATATAAGAAAAATATCTCCTGTCTCTTCTTCCCATGCAGGATAAGAAAAAGCATAAGAGCCTTCTAAGTATATGTTAGCGAGATAAGATGAACGTATCTTTTCATTGAAATGCCTATTTTTAAAAAACCTTGAATTTGAAGTAATCACTGTCAAACTTTGTTTGCCTGTGCTGTCTGTTTTTATAGCTGCTAACACAGAATCAAAAGGATAGTAAATAGGATTAAAAAGTATAGTATTTGAGGTTATTCTCCTATATTTATCTTTGTTTAAGTCGTATTCTATAACATCAGCACTGCTTTCATGTTTCCAACGAAAATCTGGAGAATATTGAGAATAAAGTATGCAAGAGTCTCTACAAGCAAAATAAGAATTCAGAAGATATGGTACATACAAAAGTATTTCTTCTTGATAAGGAGTGATTTTTACTAAATGTTGTGTTTCATAGTTAGAGGATTTCAGAGCAAATATTGTTGTATCATCTATTTGTATCGGATTTTTGTAGTTACAATAATAGTCGTTTTTGTTTGTCAGTATTTCTCTTTCGTATTTTGGTTCAGAAAAAGAACTGTCTTGCTTTTTCCATTCAGTTTGCATAAAGGAAAGAGTCTCTGCATAAAGTTTATCAAAATTAAGATCTATGTTTTTCCTTCCTGTATTTCCCCAAGAGATTAGTTTCCACCAGTTTTTCCCAATATTTTTTAAACAATCCCCCCAAATATCACTGCCATATTGCATTCTTGCATACGAAGTCATAAAATATCCAAGATTATACGAATCCAAGACAAAATCTTTCATACTTCCAAGTAATACTTTGTCTGACTTGTAGTATTTATTCGCCTCTATCATGGCTTTAAACTTCATATTATATTCAGGTGTTTGGCCTCTGCCTGTTGGAGCAAGAGCAGTTTCTGCAGTTACAGCATCTCCTTCAAAAAACCAGTTAGGAATCCATACAGAACTAAGAGCTGCCAAGATATGTTCTCCAAATATTTTTCCAACTGACTCTGTAATTCCAACATTCATAGCCTCCATTTGAGACGAATGTCTATACTCATGTATAGCCAATTGCCAAAGATATGGATACGAATACGTATCTACAGAAGGAGTAGCCCAAAACTCCATTCTTTTTGGAGCCCATACAGAAAGCCCATTGCTTTTTGCGGAAGAAGGATGTAAAAGAACGGGAACCAAAGGAGCTTTTGTCTGCAAACTATTAGCAACATTTGGCAAAAGAGTATCAAGTATGCGTGCTAATTCTTGTGCCTTTTCTTCGTAGTAATTTGGAAAAACAATATGAAATTTTTTTGTTTTTATTTGGCAATACTTTATTGTTGATAGATTATTGCCACTTACATAATATTGAGCCGAAACTTTATTTGGCAAAGAAAATAAAAAAAACATTAAAGCCCCAAAAGAAATCAAGGACTTTAAGAGCTTCAAGGACTTTAATGTTTCGTTAATCATTTACTTTTACTTTGTAGGAATGTTCTTAATAGTTTCAACCAAGAATTTATAGAACAAATCAACAGACTTGATATTTACTCTTTCATCTGGTGAATGTGGATGTTCAATTGTTGGTCCAAAGGAAATCATATCCCAGTTTTTGTACAATCCACCCATGACTCCGCATTCCAAACCTGCGTGTATTGCCATTACTTTTGCCTCTTTGTTGAACAGTTTCTTGTATAATTCACGCATTTCTTTTAGAATTGCTGAATCCATATTTGGTTTCCATCCTGGATATTCGCCAGAAAACTCTATTTCATCTCCAGCCAAATCAACCACGCTCTTCATCATCATGGCAAAATCCTTCTTTTCACTGTCAACAGAAGAACGAATCAGACAACAAACAGTAACAAATCCTTCACCACTCTTTACAATTGCAAGATTGGAAGATGTTTCTACAAGGTCTTTCATGCTGTCACTCATTCTGTAGATGCCGTTTGGAAGAGCATAGATTGTGTTTATTACTTTCTTTGAGCAACAATCCTTCATCATATTTACAGGATTTGCAGTAGGTTCCAAGGAAATTGTGAATTCTTTCTCTGTCTCTGCAAGTTCATTCTTGATTTCCTTGTAAAGTTTTTCTACTATTTCTTTTGCCTTTGCAACATTGCCTGTAGGTATTGCAATTATAGCCATAGCATCTCTTGGAATAGCATTACGCATATTTCCTCCTTCTACTTCGCAAAGTCTTGCATCCACTTCCTCCAAGGCTTTCAATATCCTGAACAGGCTCTTGTTTGCATTGCCTCTTTGCAGAATGATGTCCATTCCTGAGTGTCCGCCTTTGAATCCTTTGACTGCAAGAACAAAACTTGTCCTTCCTGCCTCCAAAGGTTCAACACCATATTTTAGTTTTATTGTTGCATCAACACCACCGGCACAACCTACATACAGTTCTCCTTCTGTTTCAGAATCAAGATTAAGAAGTATGTCTCCATTCAATTCTCCTAATTCCAAACCAAAAGCACCTGTCATTCCGGTTTCTTCATCTATTGTAAGAAGAGCCTCCAATGGTCCGTGTTGTAATGTTTCATCTGTCATAACAGCCAAAGCTGCTGAAGCACCTATTCCATTGTCTGCTCCAAGTGTTGTTCCTTTTGCCCTTACCCACTCTCCGTCTATCCAAGGTTGAATAGGGTCTGTCACAAAATCATGTTTCACATCACTGTTCTTTTGAGGAACCATATCTATATGAGCTTGAAGTATCACACCTTTTCTGTTCTCCATTCCAGAAGTTGCAGGCTTCTTCAAAACTACATTTCCTATCTTGTCAATAGTGCAAGATATGTTGTGTTGTCTTGCATATTCAACGATAGCATTTCTTACTTTCTCCTCATGTTTTGAAGGGCGAGGATTAGCACAAAGCATATCAAAATTTTCCCAAACCTGTTTAGGTTCCAAATTTCTTATTTCACTCATAATATTTTATTATTTAAATTTTTCTTGATAAATAAACGTATTACTGTCTTGTTTTATTTTCTGTAAATCAACTTCCTTTTCAAAGATACCATATACCGTTGCCCCGCTTCCAGACATCTGTGCATATACAGCACCCATATCATACAACATTCCTTTTGTTTTTTCAAGCATAGGATATTTTTCAAACAAAGAATCTTCAAAATCGTTTCTTAGATAGTCCTTCCAGCTGTGAATATCTTCCACAGACAATTCCCTTAGGTTGAAACTCGTCTGTGAAATATGCACATTCTGATAGGCTTCCTTGGTGGAGATATTCAAATCGGGCTTTACCAAGACTATATAGTAGCCTTTCAAAGACAGATTCACATCCTGCATCTTCTCTCCCCTGCCATACACAAACTTAGGCTTGTTTTCCAAAAAGAAGAAATTATCACTTCCCAACAAGGAAGCATATTTACAAAACTGCTCATCTGAAAGATTGAGGTTAAACATAAAATCTGTCAGCTTCAAGGCAAAAGTTCCGTCACTGCTTCCTCCTCCCAAGCCTGCAAAACAAGGAATGGCTTTATCCAGATGTATTCTTACATCCTTTATCTGCGAAAAATCCTTTCTCAAAAGACGATATGCCTTCAAGACACTGTTGTTTTCGTCTTTTGCGACAAAGTTTTCCTTCACTCCAATACCCGAAAGCGAGAACTCTGTCCTGTTTTCGCTGTTTATTCTCATTTCCAAAGCATCGCAAAGACCAAGAGGATAAAACACAGATTCCAGATTGTGGAAACCGTCTTCCCGTTTGCCTGTAACAAACAATCCAATATTTATCTTGCAATTAGGAAAGAATATCATACAAAATCAAAATGTTTTATTTTTGCAAAGATAAAAAGATTTTTAAATACTGCAAAATTATTTGCAAATAAGATTGTTTTTCCGCCATTTCAAGAGTTTTTTACGCCAATACTGATTTAAAATTTGCCACTTCAAGTTTCTTAGGTAAAAAAAACTATTTTTTTGACTAAAAAAAACTATTTTTTTCATATAAAAAAACTATTTTTTTCGGCACAAAAACCAAGATTGGCAACTTTTAAATCAGTATTGGCAAAAACAAATCCTGAACAGGCTGCAAAATTAATTGTCTGTTTTTCTTCAATATCAGAAACAAGAAAAAAACTTCTTGGCCTTATGGTAGGACAAACTAATAATTTTCATTAATTTTGCATTATGATTTTAGAAGATTTAAACACTGAACAACGGAATGCTGTTACTCAGACAGACGGTCCTATAATGATTATTGCGGGAGCAGGAAGCGGGAAAACACGTACTCTTACCTACCGCATAGCATATCTTATGCAGCAAGGAATATCTCCTTACAACATAATGGCACTTACTTTTACAAACAAGGCTGCAAAAGAAATGCAGGACAGAATTATTCAACTTGTAGGAATACAGGCAAAGGGTTTGCTGATGGGTACATTCCACAGTATTTTTTCAAAAATCCTGAGAATAGATGGAGAAAGAATAGGATATTCAAGAAACTATACGATATATGATGACTATGACAGCAAGAAACTTGTAAGCGATGTTGTCAAATCCATGAACCTTGAGGAGAGAAACTACAAAAAAAGCAGGGTTCTTTCACGTATTTCCATGGCAAAATCCGCTTTGTTTTCTGCGGAAGACTACGCTGCAAGGGAAGATTTCCTGTATGAGGATGAGAAAGCCAACATTCCTTTGCTGTATAAGGTATATGCTGCTTATCAACGACGGCTTAAACAGGCCATGGCAATGGATTTTGACGACATTTTGTTTAATATGAATGTGCTTTTGAGGGATTGTCCTGATGTAAAGGAAAAATACCAGAAACGTTTTCAGTATATTCTTGTTGATGAGTATCAGGATACCAACTATTCCCAATACCTTATCATAAAAAAACTTGCTGAATATCATAGAAATATCTGCGTTGTGGGAGATGATGCCCAAAGTATTTATTCTTTTCGCGGGGCTTCCATAGGCAATATCCTGAATTTTACCAAGGATTATCCTGATGCAAGGACGTTTAAACTTGAACAGAACTACCGTTCTACAAAAAATATCATCAATGCAGCCAACTCTGTAATTGCACACAACGAACATCAGATAAAAAAGACCATATGGACGGACAACGACAACGGGGATTTTGTACATTTCTGCCAACTGTCTTCTGACAAAGAAGAGGCTTCTTGGACTGCAGACAAAATAAAGGAGCTTATAAACGCTGGAGAAAAAGGCGGAGAAGTGGCTGTTCTCTATCGTACAAATTCACAATCGCGTGCATTTGAGGACTCTCTCAGACTAAAGAACATACCTTACATAGTGTATGGAGGCACTTCTTTCTACGCACGCAGGGAAATAAAACAGGCTGTAGCCTATTTACGTCTGGTTGTCAATAATAATGATGACGAAGCTTTTGAAGAAATTGTCAACAAACCTGCAAGAGGGATAGGACAAACAACTTTAGACAGACTAAAAATTGCAAGGGAACAAATGGGGATGCCTTTGTACAGTGTGGCATCTTCGCTTACGGAGAACAATCCTTTTGGTATAAAATCAAGGACAATAAATATCCTGCAAGATTTTTGCGTAATGATACAAGGATTTTCCCTTCGTGTGGAAAAAGATAATGCCTACACACTTGGAAACGACGTTATAAAACGCTCGGGGCTAAGAACCGAACTCGCTCTTTTGAACGAAGCGGAAGACAAGGACAGATTGGAGAACTTGGACGAATTTGTTGCAAGCATGCAGTCCTTTGTTGAAAGCGATGAAGAAAATATCGTAGATGCACTCACAGGAGAAGAGATAGATATCACAAACAAGACATTGGATGTCTTTCTTCAGCAGATTTCCCTTATATCTTCCACCGACAACAAGGAAGAAGATGACAACACACAGGTAAAGCTTATGACCATTCATGCTGCAAAAGGACTGGAGTTTGACCATGTTTTTGTGGCAGGAATGGAAGAAAATCTGTTTCCTTCCACTATGTCGTTCGCAACAAGAGATGATATAGAGGAAGAAAGACGTCTGTTTTATGTGGCAGTTACACGTGCAAGAAAAACACTTTGTCTTACTGCTGCAAATATGAGGTATAGAAACGGAGATGTTCTGTTTAGCGAACCCTCACGCTTTATTCTGGAAATAGACTCCAAGTATCTGACCTACGATAAAGAAGAAAAGAAAGACGGACTGCCAAGACTGTCTTTGGGAAGAAGAAATAATGAAAGACATACTGTTTCATTCAGACACAATGCACTGACAGAAAAAAGAGAAAAACCTCAACTAAGGCTTTCTTCTGCCGACTCCATACAAAAGAACAAAACATCTCTGAGTCTGAAACCAAAGAAACAGCCAGCATCAGATGAAAACGATTGGGTGTTGGCAGATCTCAAGGAAATAGAAAGTGGAATGGAAGTAATGCACTCAAAATTTGGCACAGGCATTGTTCTTTATACCGAAGTGATTGCTGGAGACAAGCGTGCTAAAGTTGATTTTGGTGCAGAAGGGGAAAGAATGCTGATTCTAAAGTTTGCCAAGCTAAGAAAAAAGAAATGACTATCCTTGCAGTTTCACTGAAACATAATCCATTTTTCCGCCAACCGGAGGATTTAGTTTCTTGACTTCCACACTTATCTTTTCTATTGCAGGAAATCCCTGCTTGATTGCATTGATTATTCTTCGTGCTACATGCTCAAGAAGATGGGAAGGCTTGTTCATTTCCTGTTTTATAACCTGATAGACTTTTGAATAATCAACAGTGTCTTCCACTTTATCGGTCTTTTCTGCCAAAACGCTTGAAGTCTCAAAAGATATATCAACAGAAAAGTGAGTCCCTATCCTCTGCTCTTCATCAAAACAACCATGAAAAGCATAAAACTCCATATTCTTTATTGTAATTACACTCATATTGCTTTGTCTTTTTTTTGATTCTGCAAAGATATAAAAAAAGAGGAATTAATTTCCTCCTTTTAGTTTCTTTATTTGTTCCATATCTGCTTGGGCTCCCTTCAAGTCTTTCAACTCTTTCTTGCTTGCTCCTCGTCTTTGCAAAGCCTGAATCTTGATATTGTTGGAAGTTTTGGAATCATTTATCACCGTATCCATGTCTGCTATGGTCTCTTTGTACTTCTTAAGCTTGAAATATGCGTTTCCTCTCTGATATATTATGTTTATGTCATTTGGACTCAAAGTCAGATAAGCATCATAGTCCTTTATTGCATCTGCAAACTTGCCTAACTGACCATTGATAGTGGCACGGTATTGATAAAGCTTTGTTGTCTTTACTCCAAGACTTTCTGCCATGGTATAGTCATTAAGTGCATTCTGCAAACCTTCAGGAGTTTTTAGGGAATAGTTGGCAAAAGCTCTGTCTTCATAGAATGAAGCTTCATTAGGATTAAGACTTATTGCATTGGTATAATAAGTTATTGCATTGGACCAGTCTTGTTGGATAGCGTATGCTGCTGCTATGTTCTTATGAATCTCAGCATTTGAGTTGTCAACTTCTGCCACAGCCTTCAAAGCCTCAATATAATTTGAATACTGTTGCAGATTCATATAGGCATTTGCCTTTTCCAAAAGAGCCTCTTTGTTCTTTGGGTTTGTTTTCAAAAGTTCGTCAGCATCTGCTATAGCTTGTGCAGAAAGACCCTGCTTGTTGAAAGAAAACACTCTGAACAGATAAGCCTGCTGCAAAGCTTCCTTGTCCTCAGGATTGCTGTTGATGAAATTTGTCAAGTCTGCCACAGCACCCTGATAGTTGTTTGTCTGATACTCTGCTATACCTTTGTAATAGTATGCGAAACTCCAGTTAGGCACCTCACTTATACATTGATTAAACTTGCCAATCATTTCCTGCCAGTTCTTGTCTGCGTTCAGATTGCTGTAAGTGTCAATCCATTTGTTTAGGTTTTCTTCTTCGCTTTGAGCAAACAGCATCACACCTGAAAGCATGAATGCCAATGTTAAAACTATTCTTTTCATCTTCTTATGTATTTTTTGTTATATTCCTTGTCTTGTACATCAGGTTGCCAATTTTATGCCAAACCAACATTGAATGAAACGGAATTTTTTTTTATTTATTGTCTAAAAAAAGAAAATCTTTTACCTCTTTGTGCTTATAATATGCCGACGGTACAAGTTCTTCAAACTGAAGTTCCAATTGTTGTCTCACATATCTGTCGTTGTTGGTACGTAATCTCACCCTTACAACCCGTTCTGCTGCATTCTCCGTCAAAGGATCAAGAATGAAAGGATTTATCCACAGTCCTTCGTGAGCAAGATTAGGAGTATATCTGAAAGAATGGACTTCTCCGTCCAAGGTCTGATAATCTATGTAAAAGGCTACTCCTTTAAAGAGCATGGATTTCAGCTTTCCCGCCAAGTTTTCATGTATTCTTGTCTTCAGTCTCAGGATTGTATTCTGCCTATATTCAACATCCACCCACTGATTCAGGGAAGAGGTGAAAGATTTCCTGATTATCCTTTCTGCAAATTTTTGTTTTCCGTCATCGTTTCTTTTCATCAGAAGGCAGTTGTCTGTCTGTGCTATGCAGGTATAGTTGTTTATAAGAGTATAAGCAACATCAGGCTCGTCATTCAGGAAATATTTGTCGTCAAAAGTCTTGGCTTTGTCTCCACCACTGAAGTGCCAGATAACAAAATCTGCACCCTTGTCTATATCAAAGCCCTCCTGTGCAACCTTGGAAGTGTATTCTGAGATAGCAGTTCCGAGAGTCCTGCGCGGTTTCCAGTTTAAATGGTTGGCACCTGCAAGAAGATGTTCCCATGGATAGCAATCCACTGTAGAATTGCCAACAAGGGTTATCCATTCTTGAGGAATTGTATCTGCTTTTATTGCCTGTCGGGAAAGGGAATCAAAATATTCTTCTGTGGATTTCAAATGAAAAGTATAGTTATAGAAGTTTTTTATGTGTTGTGTCTTGAGGTTTTTTGTTATGACTTCAGGTTTTTCTATGTTTTCTGCTGCATTATAATACAGACAAGCAACACAAATCACTCCGCAAACAAGACTTGGCAAGGCTCTTTTCCTGTTCATCAAGGTCATAATCGCCCAAAAAGCAAGCAAAAAGAAAATCAGCTGCTGATAATGATAAATATCTTCCCTCACAAAAGCGTGTTTGTAGGTGCTGTATAGAGGAATAAGCACCTGCAAAAGGAATATCCTTGCATCTCTGTCTTTGAGTGTCAGTGGAGACAGCAGGACAAGAAGTCCCGCAATGCAGATATACAACCACGAATTATGCGGATACAAAGCCAAAGAATCCCCATAACCAAGCACAAGGTCCTTTACTCCATACAGATAATGGAAGAATGGAACGAAGCCTTTGAAGACTATGCATCCCACAAGCAGGAAAACTATCAGGTTTGTCAAGACAAGCAACACAAAATCTTTCCATTGTCTGTTATAATAGAAATCTATCAGACAGGAAACAACGATAACACCTATTGCTTCCACTCCTATTGAACTCTTTATGCATAAGCCTGTTGCTGCGAGCAAGGACGCCAAGGCAAAGAAAAGCAGTTTCCGTTCCCTTAGTGCTACAAAACACAGCATGGCACAAAGGAAAACAATGGTATAGTCAATTCTTATAAGTATCAAAGCCAGATAACACAGCACGAATGTCGGAAGAATGGAAAATCCTTTCCTTTTCGCAATATAGAAAAACAAGGATATGAAGCCAAAAGTTACAAGATAATAGAATATGATATACAGCAAAAAATTGTGGGAAAGGGCGATTGGAATCTTCAAAAACGCCAACGGACCAAAAGGATACACCATATTCAGAAGCAAATCATAGTCATTTGCAAACAGATAGTTGAGTCCCCAAAGATAGGAGCTGTCCAAACCTGTGGCATAGTCAGCCTCCATGGCATAGAATGTAAGAACAAAAACAAGGACACCAGACAACACAGCAAGGGGAAGATAGTATTTAGTGTTCAACAACAAGTGTATGGACTTTATTTTTTGAAAAACGCCGTTCATATATCTGCAAATATAACCCATTCTTGAACTATAACGCAGACAAGGTTTTATTATTGCAAAAAAAGTCTTAGTTTTGTGGCGTCTCTTTGAGACGCTACATGGTTGCTTTTTCTTAAACAAAAAACCTTACGTTGTGGGACGTAAGGTTTTTTTTGAAAAAACTATTACAAATCGTTTACAAACCGTTTGCTAATCTATTACAAATCTGTTATTCTGATTTTCTGTTTTTTCTTACTCTGTAAGCAACTGCTCCTGCTCCAAGACTAAGAAGCAACGCTGTCGCTGTCCCTACAGGACCTCGTACGGCTTCGCTGCTTACGTCTGCTGTCTTGCCATCTGTTGTATTCTTTGATCCTGTACTAGGGTTAGGCAACGAGGACTGAGCCATTGCTAAACCTGATATAAAAACTATTGCTATTATTGCTATTATTTTTTTCATTTTACTGTTCTCCTATATTTTTATTTTATTATTACTTTTTCTGATTTGCTGCTTTTGGC
>CAZXEN010000017.1:0-48482 GCA_964639765.1 uncultured Bacteroidaceae bacterium | reverse complement strand
TAATTTATCTATTTGCAGAAAAAGAGTTGATTTTTAGAAAAAAAGATCAACTCTTTGTACCACAAACATCAAAAGTTTAGAGCCAAAAACCAACTCTTTTTAAAAGAAAACGGAGTTTTGATTTTTTCAAGACTCCGTTTTTCTTTTTTTATGTTGTAATATTAAGATGCCGAAACCAGATCGGAGAGGTAAAAAATCAACAGGCAGTCTTAGTTTGCTTTGTCTGACAAATCATTCACAATATATTTTGCCATATTCTCAGAGCACCCACAGGAGCCGAGCAGAGTATAGAGTTTCTGATAGTCGTTTTTCATTTTGTTGATATACTCTTGGTCAAAACAGATTTTGTCAAACTCTTTCAAAAGGTTGTCGTAGTTGCAGTCTTGCTGGAGAAGTTCCTTGACCACCTCTTTTCCCATAATGATATTGACCAAGGAGATATGTTTTATATGGACAATGTAGACAGCAATGATGTATGAAAGCAACGAAGACTTGTAGCACACCACCTGAGGTATGTTAAACAGAGCCGTTTCCAAAGTTGCCGTGCCTGAACACACAATGGCAGCAGAAGAAACATTCAACAGATTGTAGGTTCCGTTGAAAACCACCTTGATTTCTCTGTCTCCGATGATGTTTTTGTAGAAATCAATGCTATGGGTACTTACTCCTGCTATGACAAAATCAAATTTCTCCTTGTATTTATCAAAAATCCTTATCTGTTGAGGCAGCATTTTGTTTATTTCCTGTGTTCTGCTGCCTGGCAAAAGAGCAACTACTGGTTTTTCTCCCAAAGAGTATTGTCTGAGAAACAGGTCTTTGTTCTCTTCTTTTTGTTTAAAATCCGCAACCTCGTCCAAAAGAGGATTGCCGTTGTACTCCACTTCTATGTTGTGTTGGCGGTAGAACTCTTTTTCAAAAGGAAGTATCACAAAGAGTTTGTCTATTACCTTGCCGATGGTCTTTATTCTTCCTTTTTTCCAAGCCCATACCTGAGGAGACACGTAATAATAAACCTTTATGTTGTGTCTGTATGCAAATTTGGCTATTCTGAGATTGAAACCGGGGTAATCCGTAAGTATTATTGCGTCCGGATTATAGGAAAGAATGTCTTGTTTGCAGAATTTCAAGTTGTTCAGTATTGTTCTCAAGTGTGCTACCACCTCAATAAAGCCCATATAAGCCAAATCCTTGATATGTCTGACCAAGGTTGTGCCTTCCTGTTGCATATAATCACCACCAAAACCCCTGAACTCTGCGTTTGGGTCTTGTTGTTTTATGTTCCTGACAAGAAATGCCGAATGCTTGTCCCCGGAAACTTCTCCTGCAATTACATAGTATTTCATATTTTTATTTTCTGATTGAAAGGATTGTCAAAAATATTCATATTCAAAAAGTAAACAAATATTCCCAGAAGGCAAAAAACAAGAGTAAGTACAGAACCTCTGAAAGCATTGATTTTACCTTGCTTCATCTGATAGCGAAGAAGAAAGACAGAAGGCAGGACAGAGAAGAGAAAGGCTTTTATGTTCAAGAGAATATCCACGTTTATCAGCCATAAAACCCCATATATCACTCCCGCTCCCGCAATATTCAGGAGCAAAGAGAGCAAAAAACCCGAAAGCACACTGTCTTTTTCAAAAAAATCCAACATAGTATTCAATGTATTGTTTCTGCAAAAATAGGAAAAACTTTTAATATAAAGCATTGAATAAAACATATTATGAAAAATTTTTGTTATTTTTGCAGATCATAAAATTTATAGAGAAATGTCAAAATTCAGATTTATTGCCTTACAGGAACTGTCTGCAAGAAAACCAGTGGAAGTTGTTGCTCCTTCAAAGAATATAGCAGATTATTATGGTTGTCATGTTTTCAACAAAAAGAACATGCAAAAGTATCTTACCGATGAAACAATAGAATCATTGGAACGGGCTATTGATGAAGGTAAAGGAATAACAAAACAGGAGGCAGACTTGATTGCCAACGGCATGAAATCTTGGGCAAAAGACAATGGAGTGACGCATTATACACATTGGTTTCAGCCTTTGACAGACGGAACTGCTGAAAAACATGATTCTTTTATAGACTTTTCCAAGGATGGATCTCCTATTGAAAGATTTTCTGGAAAAGTTTTGGTTCAACAAGAACCAGATGCAAGCAGTTTTCCGTCAGGTGGTCTAAGAAATACTTTTGAAGCAAGAGGATATACTGCTTGGGATATTTCTTCACCGGCTTTTATTGTTGATGATACACTCTGTATCCCTACCGTTTTCATATCTTATACAGGCGAGGCACTGGACTATAAGACTCCTTTGCTGAAATCTCTGCTTAGAGTTGATAAAGCAGCCACTGAAGTGTGCAAGTATTTTGACAAAAACATAGAGAAAGTTACCGCTCACTTGGGCTGGGAACAAGAATACTTCCTAATAGACAGTGCTTTGTATAGGGCAAGACCGGATCTTTGTCTTACAGGCAGGACATTAATGGGACATTCTTCTGCAAAAGATCAGCAGTTGGACGACCATTATTTTGGAAGTATCCCTTCAAGAGTAACTGCTTTTATGAAAGATTTGGAGTTTGAATGCTACAAATTAGGTATTCCTATAAAAACAAGACACAACGAGGTTGCTCCAAACCAATTTGAACTTGCACCTATTTTTGAAGAAGTAAATCTTGCCAATGATCACAACCAGCTTGTTATGGATTTGATGAAAAGAATTGCATTGAGACACAATTTCAATGTACTTCTGCACGAAAAACCTTTCCAAAGCATCAACGGAAGCGGAAAGCATAACAACTGGTCTTTGATAACAGATACAGGCATCAACCTTTTTGCTCCGGGAAAGACCCCTAAGAACAATATGCTCTTCCTTACTTTCATTGTCAATGTGCTTATGATGGTTTATAAAAACCAAGATCTTATAAGAGCATCAATAATGACGGCTACAAACAGCCGTCGTCTTGGAGCAAATGAAGCACCTCCTGCCATAATTTCTTGTTTCCTTGGAAAGAGTCTTAGCAATATGTTGGACACTTTGGAGAAAGTAGGCAACGATAAGATGACTTCTGAAGAAAAGACAGCATTGAAGCTTGGCATAAACCGTATTCCGGAGATTTTACTTGACAATACAGACCGAAACCGCACCTCTCCTTTCGCATTTACAGGGAACAGGTTTGAATTCAGGGCGATGGGTTCTTCAGCAAACTGTGCTTCCAGCATGATAGTTATCAATGCTGCAATGGCACATCAATTGCAGGATTTCAAACACAATGTTGATAAACTTATTTACAAAGGATTGAGCAAAGATGATGCGATAATAAAAGAATTAAAGAGATTGGTGAAAGCCTCGGAGTCTATCAGGTTTGAAGGAGACGGCTATTCCAAAAAATGGCAGCAGGAGGCTGAAAAAAGACACCTTACCAATATCAGCAGTATTCCACAGGCTATTTTGAAATACGAAGACAAACAATCAAAACAAGTACTTATTGGTGAAAAAATATTTACCGAGAAAGAATTGGAGAGCCGTGTAGATGTGGAAATGGAGAAATACACAAAAAAAGTACAGATAGAGAGTCGCGTATTGGGCGACCTTACCATCAATCATATTGTTCCTACAGCAGTTATCTATCAAAGCAGATTGTTGGATAATCTTCTCAAGCTGCAACAGGTTTTTGACAAAAAAGAATGCGAAAAGCTTTCCTATAAACGCAAAGACCTTGTAAGGGACATCGCTTTTCGTATAGATGCTTTGAAAGATCTGGTTTCTGAAATGACCGAGGAGAGAAAAAAAGCAAACAATTTGCATGATACACGTCAAAAAGCCTCTGCATACAGCGATAATGTAGATCCTTATTTGGATAAGATACGAGAGCATATAGATGCTTTGGAGATGGAAATAGATAATGAAATATGGCCATTGCCAAAATACAGAGAGTTATTGTTTACTAAATAAACACAATACTTTATTTATGGTTCAAAACAATCAGGATACGAAACTTTTATGGTTTGTTCTCAAAACTATTTTCTCAAGGGAGATGAGAATAAAACAGTTTCTGGATACAAAACAAATAGAGAATTTTGTTCCCATGCAATATAAAATAAAAGAGAGAGCAGGGAAGAAAGAAAAAGTTCTGGAACCAGCCATAAGGGACCTTATTTTTGTGCATGCAGAGAAAAAACAGGTGGAAGAAGTTAAAAAAGAACTTTCGGTAAGAGAAGGTTTTGAAGCCTATTTTCTTACACGCAAGCAAGGATTAAGACGTATTATAGAGACTGTTCCAGAAAAGCAGATGCGGGATTTTATTACTGTTGCTTCTCATATTGATGATGACATAACATTTTTTAAACCGGAGGATCTGGAACTAAAGAAAGGTACAAAAGTACGAGTAATCGGAGGACAATTTGACGGAATAGAGGGGACACTTCTTAGGGTTAAGGGGAAAAGAAGCAAGAGAATAGTCATAGAAATACCGGGTGTGTCCATCGCTGCTTCCTATGTAGAACCTGATTTAATAGAAGTTTTGGACTAAATTTTGATGTTTTTTTGTCACAAAAAGAAACAACTGAATAAAACTTCGTTTTGTTACCTTAAAAACTTCGTTTTATTCATTTGGTTTTTCTTTTGCGAAGAAAGATTTGCTGTTTTTTCTAAGGCAAAGCAGGACTTGAACTAAATAAATTATGTAAATTTGCGTTTTATAATAAAATTAAATACAATTTTACTATGGAAGAAATATCATATACAAACAATGAGAACGAAGAAGTAATAAAACTTACCCCAAGTCTTAAAATGGAGTTTTTATCAACAGCAAAGTGGGGCAGATACATCGCAATTACAGGTTTTGTTTCTGCAGTTCTTTTGTTTATAATGGGCGTTAGTATGCTTTTTATGGCAGTAATAGAAGATTCGGAAGAAATGCTTGATGCAGCAATAAAAGGAGTTTCTATTTTCAGTGCTGTATTTATGTGGATTATAGCAGGAGTTTGTTTTGCATTGTGTCTTTTGCTTTTCAAAGGTTGCGGCAAAATTCTCAACGCTCTTAACAATAATGTTCAGGAAGACTACCTTGTAGGCATACATAAGGTAAGAATATTTACCCAGATTGTTACTGTTTTGTCAATAATAAGTGTTTTCTTATCATTGATTTCAACTTTTAGTGTGTTAATCGTTAATATCATAAAATAATATGAAGAGAAATCTTTTACTTATAAGCAATTCCACCAATGCAGGTGAGAAATACTTGGATTGGTGCAAAAATATGATTGCAGATTTTTGCAAAGAAAACAATATCAGGAAAGTTTTGTTTATCCCTTATGCAGGTTTTGCACAGGGTTACGACAACTACGAGAAAAAAGTCAAGGATGTGTATGCAACTTTTGGCGTTGAGGTTTATTCTATTCACCATAGCAGCGAACCAATCAAAGAAGTTATGCAGGCTGAGTGCATTGCTGTCGGAGGAGGAAACACTTTCTATCTTGTAAGAGAAATGCAGGAGAAAGGAATTATGAAAGCCATAAGGGAAAAAGCCTTTGCTGGAATGCCTTATATGGGTTGGAGTGCTGGAAGCAACGTTGCTGGACTTTCATTGAAGACAACCAACGATATGCCTATAGTAGAGCCGTACAGTTTTGAGACCATGGGATTGGTTCCTTTCCAGATAAACCCTCATTATACCGACTTTGTGGATCCAAAACATGGAGGAGAGACAAGAGATGACCGTATAAATGAATTTATTGCAGCAAATCAGGACACTTATGTTGTGGCTATAAGAGAAGCAACAGCATTGAGATTAAAAGAAGGAAAACTTTCTCTTGTAGGAAGAGACAATAAGATGAAACTTTTCCATTATGGTAAACAGACAAGAGAATATTCTTTGACAGAAGATATTAATTTTTTGATGTAGGATAGGCTTTATTATGTTGGTTAAAACATACGGGAGTGCTATTCAGGGAATAAAAGCCACAACTATTACTGTTGAGGTAAATATGGAAACAGGAGTGAATTTTACTCTTGTGGGTTTGCCTGATAATGCAGTAAAAGAATCTCACGAAAGAATATCTGCAGCCTTGCATAACAATGGTTTTAAAATACCTGGCAAGAAAATAACCATCAATATGGCTCCTGCAGATATAAGAAAAGAAGGTTCTGCATACGATATCACCATTGCTCTTGGGATACTTGCGGTATCTGAGCAGATAAACAGTGAAAGAATAGGAGATTATCTGATTATGGGAGAACTTTCCTTGGATGGTTCTCTCAATTCCATAAAAGGAGCATTGCCAATCGCCTTGCAGGCAAAAAAAGAGGGCTTCAAAGGATTCATACTTCCGAAAGTCAATGCCAAAGAGGCTGCTTTTGTAGAAGGATTGGAAATTATTGGGGCGGAAAACATTAAGCAGGTTATCAACTTTTTTAATGGAGTGGAGGATATACCGAGAGTTAATATCAATGTAGAGGAAGAATTTGAGAATAATCTGAAGAACTATGATTTGGATTTTGCAGACGTAAAAGGACAAGAAAACATCAAGCGTGCAATGGAAGTTGCCGCTGCAGGTTCCCATAATGTTATTCTTATAGGTTCTCCGGGCAGCGGCAAAACAATGCTTGCTAAACGCCTGCCCTCAATTTTGCCACCATTGACATTGGAAGAATCTTTGGAAACCACAAAGATACATTCTGTTGCAGGAAAGATGAACAAAGATACTTCAATAATCTCCGTACGTCCTTTTCGTTCTCCTCATCATACAGTGAGTGATGTTGCTTTGGTTGGAGGTGGTTCCTTCCCACAGCCTGGAGAAATATCTTTGGCACATAATGGTGTGTTGTTTCTTGACGAATTGCCAGAATTCAAACGAAATGTCCTGGAAGTACTTCGGCAACCTATGGAAGAAAGAGTAATAACTATTTCACGGTCAAAATGTACTACAGAATATCCTGCAAGTTTTATGCTTGTAGCAGCAATGAATCCTTGTCCATGTGGCTATTATAATCATCCAACAGTTGAATGCACTTGCTCTCCTTCCCAAGTAAACAAATATATGAGCAAGATTTCAGGCCCGCTTTTAGACAGAATAGACATACAAATAGAGGTTGTGCCTGTTCCGTTCAAGGAATTGGCGGAAAAACGTTCGGGAGAATCTTCTTCTGTTATAAGGGAGAGGGTTCTAAAAGCAAGACAAATACAAAAAGAAAGGTTTAAGGATTATCCGAATGTTCATTGCAATGCTCAAATGACTCAAAAAATGATGAAAGAATTTTGTCAGATAAAGACGGAAGGACTTAATCTTCTGAAAAATGTTATGGATAAGCTTGGACTTTCAGCAAGAGCCTATGACAGAATTCTTAAAGTTTCCCGCACCATAGCAGATTTGGACGATTCTCCAACAATAGAGAACAGACATTTGGCAGAAGCTATCAATTATAGAAGCCTTGACAGAGAAACATGGGGCAGATAAATTGTGAATGTATTCAGGTTTATTTTACGCTCTTCTAAAATATAGAAGAGTTTTTTTGTATTGATAGAAGTTAATAATTTTTACTATCAATTAAATAAAAATTTGTAATTTTGCAAGCAAGCAAAAAGGTTTTTCTTTTTGTTTATAGTTATAGTAAGAAAGAAACGTTTTTCTTAATATTTGTCAGAAAAGCCTGAGAAACTTTTCAATAGTTAGCAACAAGCAAATATTAGGTGGTGGTTTCAACGCTGTGGCGTGGAATTGCTGTTATATATCTGATTGTTGCGGTTTTCTCAGGGCCTTCTGTAAGGATATAAGATTTCAGTTCCACGTTTCTTTGTGTATACAATTAAAGAGCAGATAATGGAACTGACTGCAAAGATAAGTATATCAAAGATGCACATAGGAAAACATATAAAAGCAGTTATGCTTAGTAAGAATATAACCACTACAGAACTTGCTAAACGTATAAATACAACCCGTACCAATATGCATAAGATATTTCATAAAGAAAATCTTGATATAAAACTCCTTATGTTAATATGTGATGCTTTGGAATACGACTTTTTCAAAGACCTTTCTGATGAAAATAAATTTCCTAAGGACTGTATCTGATTTGGATACTGTTTCCAAATCAGATACTCTTTTTGTTTTTCGTCAAAGTCAAAAGATTGTACTTTTGCAAAGTAAAAAAGAAAAACCGAATCGCTAAAAAGGACGTAGGGAAATTAAAAATTTAGAAACTATGTTTAATTTTGATAGTCTTGATTTGAAAAAAGTTCTTCTCTGGATTGCATTTGTGGTGTTGGGAATTGTTAGTTGTTGGGCAACAGCAGAAAGTTTAAGATGGTTATTACCTTCTATCCCTTATGCATTTATTTGGATTATTACAATAATCTTTTTTGTTGTTTCTGCAATTGGTACAAAATTTATTATTGAAGGCTGGAAGGTGAATGTAGGAAAATTTGTTTCTGGTATATTAATGATAATTGTTTTTTGGATTTGTTTTTCTTTACCAACAAATACTCATACATTTTTTTACCGTTCAGCAATCAAAAAGGTGCTGACTCAAGATTTAGAAAACACATCCAATGATATAAGAAAATTCTCAGATGATAGTTATGTTGAGGATATGCTTAATGTAAAATGGAATCCAAAAATTAAGAAGATAGAATCATATATACAACAACTTGTAAGTGAAGCAAAAAATCCTGGAGAAGAAGGGATTGGTCCGAAATGTGAGACAATTTTAAAAAAGATAGAGACAGAATTAGGTTATGGGATAAACATTAATAGGGTGATTCCTCGGACAAATACACATAAAGGATGGAATGAAGTTATAGATAACTATAGAGACCAGATAGCAACCATTCTTAGTAAACAACTTACAAATGATAGACAGAATTTTGATAAGTTGATAGATGCGAGGACGAAAAAAGAATTGAAAATAATGGATAAAAACATTATTGCGATGCAGAAGAAGGTTGATATAATGCAAAATATAGATAGAAATATTGTAACTACTTCTGCAGAGGAAATTTCAAAAGCACAAGTCTTATTGAAAAACTGTAAAAACTTAATAGATATAGATAACACAGGAAAGAATAAATTTGTTGCTATACATGTATCTGAAACTGATAGAATGCTTAGTGTAATAGATGTTTGGAAAGATTTCTTTGCAGGGAAGTACAATGGTTTAGGTTTTGTATTTTGGCTTATTTTGTCTGTTTTGGTAGATGTAGCAGCATTTATTATATTCAAGTTTGCGACAGATTAATCTTTTGTTTAATAAAAAATGTAAATAAAATGCCACCAGAGGAAAAAAATAATGGTTTTGAATATGAAGAACCGGTAAATGTTGAAGAGCAGAGAAATGAATATGGAGAATACTCAGAGGGAACAATAATAGTAAGACAAGATCTTAATGAAGTTAATGAAGTTGAACCTGATATTTCAGAAGATGATGCTCCATTAGTAATTTTTTATGGTCCGAAAAATTGTGGGAAAACAATGGCACTTGTCAGACTTGCAAAATACTTAGGTTCAAGTCATTTGTCTCCAGAAAAGACTTTTAGAGATGATGATCCTTATAAGGAGACATGTAATAATTTTGAAGAAGTATTAAAATCTGATGATGCAGCTGCAAGTACATCTGCGTTTGGTTTTATACTTGTGAATCTGTATGATAAAGGGTACAAAAAAGTTGCGAGAATATTAGAAGCACCAGGAGAACATTATTTTTCAGAAGAAAATCCGGATGCGGGTTATTATGCTTATTTTTCTGACCATATTAGCAGTAATAAGCATAAAAGGATTTGGTGTTTTTTTGTACCACTTCATTGGGGGAAGAGAGAAACAAGGAAGGAATATGCCGCCAAAATAAATGGGCTATTAGGCGGTAAGAATCCAATGATTAAAAAGAATGATAAAGTAATATTCATTTGTAGTAAGGCGGATGGTTTAAGTGTAAAAGAAGGGAACCAAAATAATCTTATGGATACTATCTATAGCAGACTAAAAAAAGACAGTGATTTTAAAAAAGAAGTAGAAAAACGATATGAAGGTATTTTTAAAAATTTTTCAGATGGATTTTGGACAGGAAGAGAGAAGCCTTTTAAGTTTATTACATTTAGTGCAGGATGTTTTACTAAGCTGTCGAATAAAATAAGATACGATGTTGGGGAAGCTTCTGAACCAGAAAAATTATTTAAGATTATTAAAAAGGAAGCAGGTTTTTCATGGTAGATATTGTATTATATGGCGTACCAGAAGGTTTTTCTATTCTTCCCGGATTTGAAAGAGAAGAGACTTTCTTTCAAACATTCTATAGAGATTTGAAAGGAAAAGATAATGATGAACTTTTAGATATTCGCAATAGAAAAGATAGGATAGTTTATAGTTACCTCCGTTATAATTTTAAAGATAAAAATGGACGTGAAAATTCCTTTTTTGGTTTCTCTTTGGTGCTTAGAGAGGGAGTATATGAAGATGTAGTTTCCATCTTTACTCTTATGAAAAGAGTATATGATGAGAAAATAAAAGATAGTGCTATACTGACAGATAATGAAAGCGGAAAATTTTTCAAAATAAAGAATTTTGGAGAAATAAACAAAGAAATATTATCTAATATAAAGTCTGCGATAGAACCAGAATTGGATCACCAAAATATAGTAAAAAATTTTTCTTCAGATACACAGGATAAACAGGTTCTTATTTCTAATATTAAAGGTTTAGAATCAAAGGAAGGCTTAAATAAGCGTTTGTATTATTATGTAAAAAAATATGCTAATATTTATTTAAGGGGGGAAGTATTAGAAAATGTTATTAATGAAAAAGATTACGTTCCAAATCCAGAGGAACAAGGAACGGCTGTTTTTGTGAGCGAATATTTGTCTGAAGGGGAGTTAGAAAGTTTAACCCAAAGGCTAATATCCTCGTGCAAAGATATAGAGTCATTTTATAGAGATCAGTCAAAAATAGGTTCTACAGAGACGTATTCAACAGCAGATAAGCCAACTTTACAATATTATACGAGTAGTATTAAAGACTTATTGAAAAAAATTAATAGTGTTGAAACGGATATAAACAGAATTATTCCCAAGTTGCGGTTTTATAGTAGAGCAGATATAGTAGGGACTTTTAAAGGGAATTTAGATAAATTAAAAGAGTATTCTCAGGATTTAAAAAATAAGGAAATTCTTATTTTAAGTAAATTTACGCCTCCTCCTCCAGATCCTCCAGACGACAATTTTTTTAAACAGAATAAAAAAATAGTCTTAGGTATCATAGGAGTTTTTATAATTATTGTACTTGTTCTGGTAATCAAAACAGGGAAAAATACAACTACTGGAGAGAGTGAAACAATCACGGCTTCGGTAGAAGAAGATAAAGAGAAGGAGGAGAGTATGATATCTCAAGTAGAAGAGAGTATATCTAATATTTCATCGCCTAAAAAAGAAGAAAAGGTTGAAGTTAAAGAAGAAACAAGTCAAAAAACAAAGGAGAAAAAGCAGCAAAAAAAAGAAGAAGCACTACAGGATGGAGATTTAAGTATTAGTTATATTGCTGATAGGGCGACAGTAACAATCACAGAAGTAGGAAAAAATAGGGGAGTTAAAAAGGAGGAAGTAAAAAAGGGGCATTGGGTAGTTAATGGTGAAGATAAAGGGTCTGATTCAAGCCTAGAATGTTCAGATATACAGCCGAAAAAGGATAGTGGTGGTATGTTAGATATTAGCTATGTTAATGAAAAGGGGACAACTATCGTATCAACTACAGTCCATAAAACGAATACGAACAAGAACAAGAATAAGTATAAGAAAAGAGGGAACTAAAAATGAAAAGAATTGTTTTAATATGTGTATTGGGTTTTATGTTTGCGAATTTAACATTTGCCCAAAGAGAAAATTTTGTAAAAAAGTGTTCAAATGAAGGAAGAGCTTATACTGTAAATGAAATAATAAAAGAATATAAAGACTTATACAAAGACTATGAGAGGTTATATTCAGAAAATAGGGATAAAAATCCAAATAAAACTAAAAAAGACACTATAATAAAGATCAAAGAATGTTCATACGAAGAAATTCTAAATAGCGATTCAGATACAGCAAGCATAAATAGGAATATTATCATTGCCAACTTCTTAGTTAGAGAATGTGAAAACTATAAGAATAGAAAAGATTTACAAAACTTTGAAGGAGCGTTTGATAGATTTGCAGAAATTCTTGAAAGTATTGATAATGCAAAAGAAAGCGGGAACTATCCTCCCTATATAGAAAAGGCCTGTAAAAATTTTTACGAGCAGTATAATAATCTTGTAAAATATTATAATAAACATAGTTTTGAATAAGTGTTTATGTTTAGGATAGGTATTATTTTTTGTTTTTGTATTGTGATATTATTTGCTTGTTCAGACAAGCGTAATAATACTGATTTTGGTTTGGGTTCTCCTTATGAAGCCTTATTGGACGATGAATCAGATGAAGATACAGAGTACAATATGTTTTCAGATGATATAGGCAATTCTAACCAGTGGAAGATTCCTTACACAGAATATAGTGGGCTTGTGGTAATACCTGTCAGTGTAAATGGAATGAAATTGGATATGATTTTTGATACAGGAGCATCAACCACAACTATAACTCTTGCAGAAGCTCAGTATTTATTTTACAAAGGATTAACGACAGAAGACGATATTATAGATGTAGAACAATACGGAACTGCAGATGGGGTGTTCCCGTTGGTCTGAAAGTTCTTCTCAAGAAGTTGAATATTGGTAATAATAACGAAATACAAATATCTAATGTGGAAGCAACTATAGTAGAAAATCAACAAGCACCATTATTACTTGGACAGTCAGTTTTTAAACTTTTCTCACAAGTATCTGTAGATAGAGAAAACAGAGTTGTTGTATTTAAATATAATTAATATTGGATTAAAAATTTATAAAAATGAAAAAAATCACTTTAACATTTTTGTTTATAATACTCACGTTGAATGTGTATTGTCAGAAAGATTCATTGGATTCTTACATTGTAGGACCTTACGAAATAAGGTATAATTCAGATGATAGTTCTTACCATTACTCTTTAATGTATGATACTGCTGAATTATATGATTATTTTAATTTAAAGGGGCAAAAAGATAAACCTATTGTGAAACCTGTATTTCAAGTTGATGCAAATGTTTCTATGGCAGCATTATCTTCTACGGGTAAAAATATTATGTGGGGCTTAGACGTTGTAAGGAAATATCCTTTTTACTTCCCGAATACGCTTTACTTTAACGTTGGTATTTCTATTGCAGGTAACCATATTATATCGGGAAGTAATGAGACCGTGCATTTAGATTCTTTTAGAGGGTTTGTGTTTGGAGTCCCTTTATCTTGTGAATATGTCGTTACAGGACTTAATAGAAATAAATCTTCTTTATTTGCATCTTTTGGATTAATACCAACTTTTTATGCTACGACAAGCATAACTCGTTTTGGTAAAGATGCTGATAATCAAACTGGCTTATTATTAATTCCTCGTTTAGATTTAGGTGGCTATATTCAATTCCAAGATTACTTGATAAAAATAGGAGGTTTCATACAGAGGTATATGGTAAATGATGAAACAAATGTTTTTAAACAAACAGGCAGATTACATTTAGGAGCAAGTATAGGAATCGTTTTGTAAAATCATTTTTATCTTTAGAAATATATTACTGATTAATAATCAGTAATATATTTTCGTTTAAATAAAAGTAACTTTTCTCTTTTTATTTCTTAAAATTTTATATCTTTGCAAAAAAGTAAAGATAAATAAAACAGTTATGAAATACAGAAGAATATTACTAAAACTTTCAGGCGAAAGTTTGATGGGAAAAAGTCAATATGGTATATCTGAGGATATGCTTACCATGTATTGCAACGAAATAAAAAAAGTCCATGGCAAAGGAGTGCAGGTTGCAATAGTTATTGGCGGCGGAAATATATACAGAGGTTTGAGCGGTTCTGCAAAAGGAATGGACAGGGTACAAGGTGATTATATGGGGATGATGGCAACAATGATAAATTCCTTGGCATTACAGGGAGAGTTGGAAAGACAAGGTGTTGCAACAAAACTTCTTGGTGGTTTGACAATAGAACCTTTCTGTGAGGCTTTTTCAAGAAGAAAAGCCGTTGCTGCTTTGGAAGAGAGCAAAGTTGTAATCATTGGAGGAGGCACAGGAAATCCTTTCTTTACAACAGATACTGCTTCCACACTTAGAGCAATAGAGATAAAAGCAGATGTTATTCTTAAGGGAACAAGAGTAGATGGTGTCTATACTGCAGACCCAGAGAAAGACAAAACAGCAAAGAAATATACGGAACTTTCTTTTGATGAAGCATTACAAAAGAAACTTAAGGTGATGGACCTGACTGCTTTTGCCCTTTGTCAGGAAAACAGTCTTCCTATCTATGTTTTTGATATGAACAAGGAAGGTAATCTGCAAAAAGTGGTTGAAGGCGAGGGAATAGGAACACTTGTCCATTAAGATAAAAGGCCAAATAAAACAAATTTGCCAAACGAATGTAGAAAATATTCTGGAATTCGTTTGGCAAATGTTTTTTATTGGACTTATTATATTAAATATTTCTTGTAATCCGTTAAGGACTTTATCGTTATGCAAGCAGCCTGACAAAACTTTCTGGTAAGCAAATATTCTCTTCTTCTAAAGCTTGGGAAAACAAAGGAGCTATTTCTTCATCACTGAACCCTGCTATGCCACAGCCGATACGAGTTACGTAAAAGAACTTTTCCCTATGTTGTCGTGCATATGCAATAAATTCATCCACATAAGGTTTTATTGTTTCCACTCCTCCTTGCATTGTAGGAATAGCGTAGGATTGACCTTGCAATCCAACACCTTGTCCCATAATAGCACCAAATTTCTGCACAGCTATTCTTGCTGCTCCGCCAACATGCATTCCAGCCAAATTACTTCCAAACACAAAGACCTCGTTTCTCTTTAGTTCTTCTATATTATTTGGCGTGAAATACGGTTTATCCTTATAATCCATATCCATGTAAAAGATGCTGTGTTAAATTTTTATAGATTCAGCCTTATTCCCTTGTTGTTTGCAGTCCTGTTATTTCTTTTTGTATTCTTTATACTCTTCATTCAGACCTTTGACAATCTCATCTGTTATCTCAAAACCTTCATCCATGTATAGAGTAGGACTGTTTGAATATGATTTGGAAAGAATGATATTGTATTTGTCGTGTTTTGCGTTATAGTCTCTTACAAAAGCATACACGGCATCAAGAAGTTTCTTGTTTTGTGCCATTTGTTCCTGTTGCAGTTCCTGTTGCAGTTTGGCAGGCATTTGTTGCAGGTTCTGCATTCTTTGTTGCAGGCTTTTTTCTTTCTCTTTCTGTTGTGCAAGAGTCAGTTTATCTCCATTTTTCATATAGTCAGCATAGTCTTTTTCCAAAGAAGCCTGAGCCTGTTTCAAGGAATTTTCAGCCTGTTTCTGCTTAGCCTCCAAGGATTTCTGCATCTCAACAGCCATATCATACTTGGCAAGGATAGTGTCAGTATTTACATACGCAATCTTCAAGTCCCCTTTTTGAATTGTTTTGGCAGCCTTGTTGGTATTTGTGCCTTCGCTTTCACAAGATTTGCTTCCACAGATATTCATAAGCGAAAGAATGATGGCAATAGCAGAAATACATATCGCAATAATTGCTATTGCATTGTTTTTCTTCATTTTTTCTTCCTTTGTATAAGGGACTTCGGTATTTTTTTCTACATTTTCCTCTTGTATTGGCTGAGTGTTTTCTGCCAATTCCTGATTAAGTTCGTTGTTATTGATATTGTTTTCTTCCATATTACGTATTGGATTTTATAAATTTTCGGCAAAGGTACTTATTTTTTTGATATTAAAAGGAAATTGCTGTACAGAAAAATCAAGAAAAAACAAAAAAACCCCGTATTTGGTTAAACGCCTGTCCAAGGTTTTGGTTGGTTCCATAATACTTGTTGCCGTTAATGGTTTGATTTTCAATTTTATATTTGTGCTGTTTGTTTTTGCGAAAAAAGAGTAGGATTTCAGACGCAAAAATCAACTCTTCAGGGTATAAAGAGTTGGATTTTATTTCCAAAAACCAACTCTTTTTTCAAATACGGTAAATTCAATAAAAAGTTGTCTTTTTCTTTATGTTTCCAAGACAAAATCAATACAATAAAAACCAAGGATATGGCGTTATTATCTGAGGTTAAAAAAGATTATTCTATGGATTGGGATTACATTATCAGGCTTTTGGTAGCCGCTGTTTTAGGAGGTGTTATTGGATTGGAAAGAGAATACCACGCCAAAGAAGCTGGTTTTCGCACACATGTTCTTGTTGCATTGGGAAGTGCTTTGTTTATGTTGATTTCCCAGTATGGTTTCAATGCTTTTCTGGGAGTGAAATCCGTTTCTTTTGACCCTTCACGAATAGCTTCTCAGGTTGTAACCGGAATAGGTTTCATTGGAGCCGGTACAATCATCTTTCAAAAGAAGTTTATCAGAGGTTTGACCACAGCAGCAGGCATTTGGGTTACGGGAGCGATAGGTTTGGCTTGTGGCGGTGGAATGTATTTCATAGCATCTTTCACAACCATTATTGTAATCTTTGTTCTAAGTATTATAAATTATTTTCTTAAAAGACTAACTTTTAGACATATAACCATAGTTTTTGCTTGCTCAGAACAAAAGCAGATAGAACAGATACTTACTAATCTAAAAAATGAAGGAATACTAATTAAAGAATGTTCGGTAGAAAAGAAATCAGACTATATTATTTCTCTGGAAATAAGAGCTAAAAGATATAAATATAACACAATAATATCTGAGATTTATACTAAGTTTTCTCCTGCAGAAATTCTTTCCCTAGAATGATTTTATTCAATCATTTTAGGTTTCTTTGCTGTTTTTGAAAGGTTTGCATAAGCATTCTTCATATCTTCCTTTCTAAGTTTTATATCCCTGTTTACTTTTCTGTCTTCGTCTTTCAGATTGTGGGAAAGAAGCCAGCGATATGTGTCATCTAAATAAAGCAAGCGTGACAATCCAGCGTGATTTACTCCCTTAAACCAGTCAAAACGAAGACGTTTATCATTATTTTTAACCTGTAGTGCAGTAACAATCTTCTTGGATTGGCTCATTGGCACTTCTCTATCTGCTGTTCCGTGGATAATCCAAAGAGGCAGTTCTCCCAATGGTTGCAGGTTTTTCAGATTACAGCCTCCGCAAAGAGCCATTGCAGCAGCTATTTTCTCAGGATAAGTTCCTACAAACTCCAAAACACCATATCCGCCCAAACTCATTCCTATTGCGTAGACTCTGTTTGTATCAAAAGCATAATTCTTTTTTGTCCATTCAAGAATATCAAGAATCTTTTTTGGTTGCCAAGCACCTTTGTTGTTTTGAGGAGCTATTATGACAGCAGGGATTCTTCTTCCCATATCCAAAGCATGCAATGGTCCATAGCGTCTTACTTTGTTTAGATTGTTTCCGCAAAGACTTGCTCCGTGGAGAAATATTATAAGAGGAGCCTTTTCTTGCAGAGTGTCATAACCTTCAGGAGTATAGACCCAAAAGTTGTATGAATTGTCCACAACGTTTCTTTTTGCGGACAGACAGTGGTTCTGACAGCCAGCACTGAAACTGGCTATGATTAAGATTAGTAATATTTTTATCTTTTTCATCTGTGGATTTTAAAAAAAGTGAATAAAATCAAAAAAGAGCCTTATTATAAGACCGTTGGAGTTTGCAAAGTTATAAAAGAAATATGAGATATGCAAATAATTGGCAAAAATGTACTACTTTTGCATAATGTTATATGAAAGGAAAACCAAAATATATAAAATATGTTTAAGAAAATACCACACACGTATGCTATTATTTTTTGTTTAATAGTTTTAGCGGCGATATGCACTCTTGTAGTTCCTGCAGGAGAATTTGACAGGGTAGAGCAAGTAACAGGTTCTGGCAAGGTTGTCAATCAAATTGTGCCAAATACTTTTCATTATGAGGAGTCTTCTCCTCAGGTTTGGCAGATAATGTCAGCATTTTTCAAGGGTTTTCAAAGAACTCCCGGCATTATTGTTTTCATCCTTATACTTGGAGGAGCTTTTTGGATACTTAATGAAACAAATGCCATACATATAGGAGTTCAGACGTTTCTACGAAAGTCAGACGTCTTGAAGAAGTACAAGCTTTTCAACTTGATTGGCGTTAATAATCTGATTATTATTTTAATTATGCTGATGTTTTCTTTGTTTGGAGCCGTGTTTGGCATGAGTGAGGAAACAATAGCCTTTGTTGCAATATTTATTCCTTTGGCAATAAGTATGGGATATGACAGTATTACGGGAATATGTATGTGTTTTCTTGCTGCAGGATTAGGTTTTGCAGGATGTATCCTGAATCCTTTTACTCTTGGCATTGCTCAGGATATAGCAGGACTGAAGATGTTTTCAGGAATAGAATACAGAATATTCATTTGGTTTGTAATGACAAGCATAGGAATTGCTTTTGTGCTTTGGTATGCAAATAAAATAAAACACAATCCAAGGAAGTCACCTACATACTCTGAGGATTTCTTTTGGCGTAAGGCTCAGAAAGAAGCCAACAGAGGAGAAATAACAGCAACGACAAAAACAACGTGGATCACTTATTTGGTTGTGGCGATTGTGCAGTTGGGTTTTGTTGTCTCATGTTTTGTAAATGGAGTTGAAGCCAGAGATATTGTACTTGCTTTCTTTACATTATTATATGTAGCACTTGGATATTTTGCATGCAAAAAAAATATTCAGGCATACGCTTTGGTAATCCTGTTCTTTACCATTGCTTATCTTGTGCTTGGAGTTGTGGGATATGATTGGGGATTTGCAGAAATTGCAGCATTGTTTTTTACTATGGCTATTACTTGTGGTTATGCAATGGGCAAGACAACATCCATGCTCTGTCAGTCATTCATTGTAGGAGCAAAAGATATACTTTCTGCAGCAATGGTTGTTGGTCTGGCAAGCGGAATTATTGTTGTTTTGGAAGATGGAAAAGTTATAGATACATTACTTTATGCTGTTTCCAATGCAATAGATGGTACAGGACAAGTAGGAGCTTTGAGTATTATGTATGGTTTTCAGACTCTATTGAATGCAATTATAACTTCTGGAACAGCAAAAGCAGCCATGCTTATGCCTATGTTCAGTGAAATATCAAACATTGTTGGAGTAAATCTTCAAAGTACTGTTACCGCATTTCATATCGGTGACGGATTAACTAATCTGATTACACCTACATCTGGAGTATTGATAGCTGTATTAGGAGTTGCCCATGTTCCATATGTTAAATGGTTGAAATTTGCATGGAAATTTATCCTTATAATGGTTGTTGTTGGTTGGTTGTTATTGATGCCTACGTTGTTTTTCTCTCTTCCAAATTTCTAATTGATTGATGTTTATGAAAAAACTGTTTGTTTTGCTTCTGCTGTCTGCAATTGTTGCAGGCACAGGTTACGGTCAGGAAGGAAACAATACGGGATTGTCCTCAGCAACCCAAAGCAAAGAGACAAAAATCAGGCTTTTTGTTGCCAATGTTTTAAGGGAATATCCTTTAAGTCAGCTTGCAGATTTATATAAAAGCAGTTTTCAGGATGTATTCGGGCCAGAACATCTGGTAGAAGATGTTAACAGTGTGATGAATTATCTTGACAAAGAACTGTCTTCAATAGAAAGGATTGCTTCTCCTTATTTTGAGCCTTGCGGTTTAGACGGTAATTTTATACGTGTAAATCTTAACGCCATACAAGACGGCATTATTACCAAGGAAGAGCTTGCTGATTGTTTTATTCGTTCTTCTATGCTCATAAATAAAAGCCTTACTGTTTCAGATTGGCAAAAAGAATGGCGGGAGAGATGTAATCTTATTTCAAAAATGGATTTAAACCTTGCCAACTTTGAAGAAGACAGCATATACATAGAAAACCTGATAGACAAAGGGCATTATGCCTGGGTGCATTCAAGAGTTTATCACGATACCTATAAACCTCATTACCGTATAATTCAAAGAGATATCTTTTTTGAGGAGATTTTCCCAAAAATAATAAGAAAGAAAAGATAAATACTTTTGTTCCAAACACATTTACTTCTTTTGCAGGAAACAGATACAGCCAAAAGACAAAGCGGGTTTGCAACAACGGATTCGCATTATCTGTATTCTTTTGTGGAAAGAAGTCCGCAGGCAGCCATTACATCTTGTCCTTTTGAGACACGAACAGTTGTAAGCAGACCTTTTTTATTCAGGGCATTTTTGAATTTAGTCATTTGTTCATTTGTTACACCTTTATATACGGTATCAGGCATAGTGTTGAAAGGTATAAGGTTTATCCTGCAGGAAAGGCCGTTGAGCAACTTGGCAAGAGCATTTATATGTCTTTGTTCATTGTTCAGTGAGTCAAAGACAATATATTCAAAAGTAAGATGCCGTTGTTTTGTCCAGTCAAAGCGTTTCAGTACCTCTATTGTCCGTTCTATAGGAAAAGCTCTTTCAATAGGCATGATTTCTTGCCTTTCTTCCGGAATAGGATTGTGCAAAGATATGGCGACATCCACGTCTGTTTCTGTAAGAAACTTCTCCAAGAACGGCAAATAGCCTGCCGTGGATACGGTTATCCTGTGCGGGGAAAAGCCATAGCCGTAGTCTGAACACAGTATTTCCAGACTTTTTTTCACTTCCAAGTAATTGTCCAAAGGTTCTCCCATTCCCATATACACAATATTCTTTATGGAAGCGAACTCGTCAATAGAGCGGAAGATATTCAGGATTTCATTGCAGGAAAGATTGCGTTGGAAACCCTGTTTGCCTGTTGCACAAAAATCACAGTTCATTTTGCAGCCAGCCTGTGTTGAAATGCAAAGGGTAACTCTTTCTTTGTCAAAAATACTGACAGCCTCCACGAAAACATTGTTCGGATAATGGAAAAGATACTTCTTTGTCCCGTCTTTGGAAGTCAAGACTTTTATGTATGCCTGCAAACCAACGCAACAGTCTTTGGCGAGTTCTTCCCTGAAAGATTTGGACAGATTGGTCATATCTTCTGTTTCAGTTGCATTTTTTTTGTATAGCCAGTCTGCTATCTGCTTTGCGACAAATTTCTTTTGGTTATACTTCTCCGCCAAGGCCTGCAATTCGTTCAATGTTTTGCCATAAAGGTATTCTTTCATAAACTTCAGATATTTTTATTTGAAAAGTCTTCCCTGAAAAGTTTTTCTTTCCACCATTTCCATTTCTATTTCTGCCACTATTTCTTCATTTCTCAGATTACTCCAAGCAGACAGGACATTATATCTTGGAGGAACTTCCGAAACAAAGCGTTCTATTACAATATCAGGATTCAAACGTTCAAGAAAAGCAATAATAAAATCTTTGTATTCTTCAAAAGTGAAGAGATTGTATTTCTTGGGGTTTTTGATATAGTCTTCTGCCATTGCGGTGTTTTTGAGTATTTGCAGCTGATGAAACTTTATGGTGTCCAAAGGCAGGGAAGAAATAATGTCGGCTTCCTCCAGCATTTCTTTCCTTGTCTCTGTAGGCAGGCCAAAGATAAGATGTCCTCCTGTTTTCAGACCATATTTTCTGCAGAGTTCAAGAGCTTGTTTTGTATCCTCAAAACTGTGTCCGCGGTTTATTTCCTTGAGTGTTTTGTCATAGCAGCTTTCTATTCCAAACTCCACAATGATGTGACAGTCTTTGTTTAGAGTCTGCAGGTATTGCAGTTTTTCTTCATCAATGCAGTCTGGTCTTGTCCCAATCACAAGTCCGCATATATTTTCGTGGGAAAGAGCCTCCTCATACTTCTTTTTCAGTATTTCTATCGGAGCGTATGTGTTGGAATAGGCCTGAAAATACGCAAAGTATTGTTTTACTTTTTTATATCTCCACTGATGAAATTTTATTCCTTCGTTAATCTGTTCAGTAATGGAAGAAAAATTCCTGCAGTAGGAAGGATTAAAAGCATCATTTGAGCAAAAAGTACATCCGTTTGTTGAAATCTTCCCGTCCCTGTTTGGACATGTGAAGCCGGCATCAATGCTAAGCTTTTGAATTCTTTGTCCAAAAGTTTTTTTCATATAAGAAGAATAAGCATTGAAAGGTCTGTCGGAAAGCCAGGTATTATTCATTGTCTTTTTTGGAAGAGTACATTAGAAGACTGACCAAGTGTATAGTCTTTATGTTCAAATTGTTCTTACGGATATAGTTGTCCATCTGCATAAGACAGGTTGTGTCTGTTGAGGTTATGTATTCTGCCCCGAGTGACAAGGCTTTTTCAACTTTTTTTCTTGTAAGTTCTTTGCTGACAGGTTCATTGTACATATACAGTCCTGATCCATATCCACAACAAAAATCACATCTTTCTTCATTCACAAGTTCCATGCCCCTTACCTTGCCAAGAATAAATCTCACTTCTTCCTGTACATCATATTCGTTCAAGGATTTGCAGTTGTTGTGCAGGAAAACCTTGAAAGGAAACTCGGCATCCAAGTCGCAATCGGGCTTATTGACATGAATAAACTCGGAAATATCCATTATCCTTTCGGAAAGGGATTTATAGGAGTTGTGATAGGAAGTGTTGTAGAACAGTTTGCCAAGATTGTTCTTTATATATCCCACGCAAGAGGCAGAACATGTGACAATGGAAGAATCTCCTGAAAAATCATCTATGAGTTTTTCTCCCACAACTTTTGCTTCTTTCCAGTTGCCGTTGTCATATAGCACCCTGCCACAGCAAGTCTGTTCTGTATTATAAACAGTTTTGAAACCCAGTTTTTCAACCAAGGCGACAAGGTCAAAAGCTATGTATGGATAGAATTGATCCACACAACAAGGTATGAATATGTTTACTTCTTTTTTCTGCATCTTGCACAAGAATATTTTATAAAGAGATCTAATTCTCAAACGAAAAAACATTTTTTTTATTGTAAATAAGCCTGTAAATTCACTTTCGGTATCTGTTGCCCGTGTTTGTTGTGGTGAATACTGGTTTGTAAGCCGCAAGTTCAAATGTCTATGCAGCCGATAAAAGGGGAAATTACGCCACTCCAAACCTGAAATTTGCCAATCTTCGTTTTTATGCCGAAAAAAACTATTTTTTTGACTAAAAAAAACTATTTTTTTTGCATAAAAAAATAGTTTTTTTCACCACAAAGACTTAAAGTGGCAAAAAAAGGACGAAGATTGGCTTGTTTTTCTCTTGATTTGGCTGAATTTTAACGTCGTTTTTTGGTACCAGATTTGGTTTTTTGGAACAGAGATTTGTCAAAAAATGAAATTATTTCCAACAAAATATTCTTTTTCCTAAAAAAATTATTACTTTTGCAGTTTGATATTTAAAGTTTTTAAGAAAAGACTATGGGAACAATTATTATTTATGGTGTTATAGCCCTGACCGTAGCAGGAATTGTCCTGTCTTTGGTTCTGTATTTAGTAGCACAGAAATTCAAAGTTATAGAAGATCCTCGTATAGATTTGGTTGCTGAGAAACTTCCTGGTGCAAATTGCGGAGGTTGCGGCTTTGCTGGTTGCAGAGCTTTGGCTGAGGCTATTGTAAAGGCAGAAAACCTTGAAGGGAAAGCTTGTCCTGTAGGAGGTTCTCCTGTTATGGCACAAGTAGCAGAAATAATGGGTCTGCAGGCAGCAGAATCTGAGCCAATGATTGCCGTTGTACGATGCAACGGAGGAAAATGCAACACTCACAAAAAAGCAGAATACGACGGAGCAACAGACTGTTTTGTTGCCAATCAGAATTTTGCCGGTGAAGGAGGTTGCTCTTTTGGTTGTTTAGGTTTGGGTAATTGTTCGAGAGCTTGTAAGTTTGACGCTTTACATATCAATCCGGAAACAGGACTGCCAGAAGTTGATGAAGAAAAATGTGTTGCTTGCGGTGCTTGTGTAAAAGCTTGCCCAAGAGGAGTTATAGAACTAAGAAAAAAAGGCCCTAAGGGAAGAAGAGTCTTTGTTTCTTGCATAAATAAGGAAAAAGGAGCCGCTGCAAAGAAAAATTGCGATGTTGCCTGCATAGGTTGCGGCAAATGTGAAAAAGCTTGTCCTTTTGGAGCAATAACAATAGAGAATAATCTTTCCTATATAGATTTCAATAAATGTAAAATGTGTAGAAAATGTGTTGCTGAATGTCCTACAGGAGCAATACATGCCGTTAATTTCCCTCCTGCAAAACCAAAGGCAGAAAAACCTCTTGCAGAGGAAGTGGCAAATACACAGGCAAGTAATAATACAGAAGAGAAAGGAGTTCAAGAATGAAAACATTTAACAGAGGTGGTGTTCACCCAGAGGGAAACAAACTTGCTTCAAACAATAAGATAGAAGTATTTCCTCTTACTAAAAAAGCAGTTATTTTTGTATCTCAGCATCTTGGAGCTCCAGCTACTTGTGTAGTACAAAAAGGTGACAAGGTAAAAGTAGGTACCCTTCTTTCAAAAGCAGAAGCTTTTATCTGTGCCAATACTCATTCTCCTTATTCAGGAACTGTTACAAAAATAGATGTTGCAACAGATTTTAACGGATTTAAGAAACCTGCCATATATATTGATGTGGAAGGAGATGAATGGGAAGAAAGCATAGACACGACACCTGATATCAAAAGAGAAATAACTCTTGAGGCAAAGGATATTATCCAGAGAATGAAAGATTGCGGTATTGTGGGGTTAGGAGGAGCTGCTTTCCCAACCAATGTCAAATACATGGTTCCAGCAGACAAGAAAGCCGAATACCTTATCATCAATGGTGTAGAGTGTGAGCCTTATCTTACCTCAGACAACAGGATAATGATAGAAAATACCGAAGAAATTTTCATAGGAATAGAAATTATGAAGAAGGCTTTGGGAATAAACACCGCCCTTATCGGTATAGAGAACAACAAACCAGAGGCTATCAGAATAATGACTGAGATGTCCAAGAAGTATAACGGCACTGAAGTTGTTCCTTTGAAAATGAAATATCCTCAAGGAGCAGAAAAACAGCTTATCAATGCTTTAACGGGCAGGGAAGTTCCAAGTGGTAAGCTTCCTATAGAAGTAGGTTGTGTTGTGGATAATGTTGGTACGGCTCTTTCTATTTATTATGCAGTACAAAAGAACCGTCCTCTGATAGACAATGTTCTTACTTTTACAGGAAAGAGCGTAAAACCGGAAAATCAAAAAAATCTTCTTGTCCGTGTAGGAACTCCTTTGCAGGAGATAATAGACTATTGTGGAGGTTTGCCTGAAGATACGGGAAAACTTATCAGCGGTGGGCCTATGATGGGAAAAGCAATAATGGATACTTCTGCTCCAACGGTCAAAACAACATCAAGCATTCTTGTCATGAATGAAAAAGAAGCAAAACGTCAAGCACCTTCTCCTTGCATTCGTTGCGGAAAATGTGTAGATGCCTGCCCTATGGGTCTGGAACCTGTGCTTCTTTCTACACTTTGCTCACAAGACAGATGGGAAGAGGCCGAAAAGGAATGTGTTATGGATTGTATAGAATGTGGTTGTTGCTTGTTTACTTGTCCGGCTTCCCGTCCTTTGTTGGATATGATAAGAGTTGGAAAGTTCAAGGTAGGAGCTTTACGCAGAGCAAGAGCTCAAAAATAATTAATATGTAAGAATATAAAATTTTAGAGATATGTCAATGTTTAATATTTCAGGATCACCTCACGTTCATAGCACAATGTCAACCAAAAAGATAATGTGGGGTGTTGTCATTGCGATGTTACCAGCGTTGCTTGTCAGCATATACTTTTTTGGTATCAATGCTTTGATTCTGACTTTGGTCAGTGTTGCATCTTGTCTTTTCTTTGAGTGGGTAATACAAAAGTATTTGCTTAAAGGAGATTTGTCTACGGTGACAGATGGTTCAGCAGTAATAACAGGTATGTTGCTTGCTTTTAATGTTCCTTCATCTTTGCCTTTGTGGATGATAATCTTAGGCTCATTGATAGCAATAGGTGTCGGTAAAATGACATTTGGTGGTTTAGGAAAGAATCCTTTCAATCCTGCTTTGGTAGGTCGTGTATTCCTTTTCCTTTCTTTCCCTACAGATATGGCAATGAGTTCTTGGCCAAAACCAAGTCCGTTGTTCTGTTCTGATGTTGTTGATACGGTTACTGGTCCTACTTCCTTGAGCATAATGAAACATGGAGGCGATTTACCAGGTGTTATGGATATGTTCTTGGGAAATGTCGGAGGTTCTTTGGGAGAAATATCTGCCATAGCAATACTTATCGGTGGTATTTATATGCTTTGCAGAAGAATAATAACTTGGCATATTCCTGTTTCTTTTCTTGGAACAGCATTTGTTTTTGCACTGATACTTCATTTAATCAGTCCTGAAAATTATGTTGCTCCTGTTTATCATCTTCTTGCAGGTGGTATGATGCTTGGAGCAGTGTTTATGGCAACAGATATGGTAACTTCTCCGCTTACACACAAAGGACAGATAATCTTTGGTTGTGGTTGTGGTATTCTTACCATTGTCTTCCGTTGTTTTGGACCGATGCCGGAAGGAGTTTCTTTCGCTATTCTTATCATGAATGGTGTTACTCCTTTGATAAATAAATTTGTGAAAACTGACAAATTCGGTTATAAAAAATAGGAGGAAAGTTTATGGCAAAATTGGAATCTTCAATAAAAAATATGGTTTTGTGCTTGGCATTGGTAACTTTGCTGGCTTCAGCCTTGCTTTGCGGAACATACGCCTTGACAAAGAAACCTATAGACCAGACAATGAAAAATGATAAGGAAGCAGCTATAAAGAATGTTCTTCCAGATAAAAATGCACAAGTAGGAGAAGCTGTGGAAATAACTTTGAAAGGTTATAAAGATCCTATGGTTATCTATCCTGCAACAGTCAATGGAGAATTAGTTGGTGCTGCTATTGAAACATATGATAACAATGGTTATGGCGGAAAACTAAAAATAATGGTAGGCTTAGCTAAAGATGGGACTGTTTCTGATTATTCTATCTTGGAGACAGCAGAAACTCCTGGCTTGGGAATGAAAGCAGAAGAATGGTTTAGGGCAAAAGGAGATATCAGAGGAAAAAATCCTGAGACAACAAAGTTTTCTCCAACAAAAGATGGAGGAGATATAGATGCAATAACTGCTTCAACCATTACTTCACGAGCATTTCTTACAGCAGTTCAAAAGGCTTACGAAGCATTTAAGGAATATCAAACCAAATAGGAGGTACAACAATGAAAGGAATGAAAATAATACTTAACGGAATAATAAAAGAAAACCCTGTATTTTGTCTTTTGTTGGGAATGTGTTCCACATTGGCAACAACAACCTCAGCAATCAATGGTTTAGGAATGGGTGTTTGTACTATGTTTGTTTTGATGTGTTCAAACGTAGTTATATCTCTTATAAAGAATGTTGTGCCAGATAAAGTTCGTATTCCTGCATTCATAGTTGTGATAGCAACATTCGTTACTATTCTTCAACTTATTTTGCAAGCTTACGTTCCTGCACTGAATAAAAGTTTAGGTATATTTATACCACTTATTGTTGTAAACTGTGTTATCTTAGGAAGAGCAGAAAGCTTTGCAAGCAAACACAATGCCTTTGATTCTTTGTTGGATGGAATTGGAATTGGTTTAGGCTTTACTTTTGCTTTGACTATTCTTGGAATAGTAAGAGAAGTTCTTGGAACAGGAGCAATATTTGGTTTTAAATTTATCGGAGAAAGTGATGGAATACTTCTTTTCATACTTCCTCCAGGAGCATTCATTGCATTGGGTTATTTGATAGCAATAGTTAATAAACTTAGAGCAAAATACGAGAAATAAAACCTATCTTTTAGAATAATGCAAATGCGAATCCGCTACATAAAAGAGGAATAGAGGAGACACCATTCATTAATATAAAAGAACTTAACTAAAATTCTGCAAATAAAGAGTAGTATGAAACAAATTCTTAGAAAACTTTCATTAGTAATATTTGCCTGCTTGTTTGCAATAATTAATCTTGTTTCTTGTTCAGATGATGATGAAGCAACAAGTGCTAAACATAAAACACCTGCAACAGATGAAATTTTCTCAGTTGGAGGAGTAGAGTTTAAAATGATTTATGTTGAGGGTGGAACTTTTACGATGGGAGCAACACAAGAGCAAGGAAGTGATGCAAAAAGTGAAGAAAAACCAGCACATAGTGTTACACTTTCCAGTTACTATATTGGAGAAACAGAAGTGACTCAAGGTTTATGGAAAGCAGTTATGGGAACAAATCCTTCAGGTTATAAAAAGGGAGATAGTTTACCTGTTGAGAGTGTTTCTTATGCTGATGTTTTGGACTTTATAACAAGACTCAACACTATGACAAAAAAGAATTTCCGTTTACCTACTGAAGCCGAGTGGGAATTTGCTGCAAGAGGTGGTAATAAAACAATGGGATTCAAATATAGTGGAAGTAATAATATAGATGCTATTGCATGGTATGATAATGGAAGTCTTGATTTGCAAATACATGAAGTAAAAACAAAAACGCCTAATGAACTTGGCATCTATGATATGAGTGGCAATGTATATGAATGGTGTTCGGATTGGAAAGGGGATTACACAAGTGATGCACAGACAAATCCTCAAGGGCCTTCTTCTGGTACGAGTCGTATAACACGCGGAGGTTGTTTTTTAACAGACCCAGATCCTTGTCGTGTATCAAATAGACAGACGACTCTGCCAGAGATGCACAATAATTTCACTGGTTTCCGTCTTAGCCTTACAAGGTAATTTAAAAGCGTCTTTTATCTAAAAATACCATTTATTCTTTATCAAATTAATTAACTAAAATTCTGCAAATAAAATATTAAGAAAGATGAAAAAGGTTCTTATTACGACAGATTTTAATGATTTATCTTTGAATGCTTGTTTAAGATTTTGTAAATATATGTTCAGAGATAGTACTACAGAGTACTATCTTTTGCACGTTAGTGAGCAAGTCGGTTTCTTTGCGCGCCTTTTAGGACAACAGGAAAAAGCACCGGAGTATCAGGAACTCCAGCTTGAAGAGTTAAAAAAGAACATAAAGAAGCTTTATGACTTGGATGTCAAGCCATATATCCGAAAAGGTTCAGTCACAGAGCAGATAAATCTCTTCACAAAAGAAATAGAGGCAGACCTTATGGTTGCAGGTACATCCAATACTAATGTTCATGTGATAGGAGCAAATACACATCGTCTTATACGTACAGCAGATGTTCCTATTATGACAGTAAATATAGCCATAGAACCAAAACCTATCAGAAATATAGTTCTTCCTATAGAGTTATATCTTTCTTCACGTCAAAAAGTTCCTTATGCAATAAAATGGGCTAAAGAATTTGGTGCAAAGGTTACTCTTCTTATTGGAACATGGGAAGGACAAGATGAGGAAGATTTCAACAAAATAAAGGTTATAGGTTCAGGTGCTCAGAAATTTATCTTGGACAAGGGCGTAAATTGTGATATTGTAACATTACAAAACCTCAAGACGGGCAAGGATTATGCAGATGAGGTGATAAAATACATCAACAATGAGGAGAACAAAGTTGATTTATGCATGGTTATGGGAAGAGACGAATCCACAGACTTTGCTGCAGACCCAAGAGCTCAGGATATAGTCCGTTTTTCTCAAGTCCCTGTTGTTTGTATACCTCTGAAAAATGGTGGAATGAAAACAGAATTTTTATAAAATAATCATTAATTAGAACCGAAGAGCCGACGGGATATCAGGGCATTAAACAAGATGAAAAAGTTATTAAAGAAATTATTGTTGATAGGATTAATTTCAACAATGGTGTTTGGTTTCTCTGCCTGCGGAGACGATGACGACGACGAAACAACAACAACCGTAACACAGGCTGACATAGAAAAATACCTAGTTGCAAGCAATTGGAGTAAAATATGGACCATAGCCAATCCGAATTGGGGAAAATACGAGTTCTATTTCTCATCGGAAGATTTGGATGGCAACGGACATAACGGTGATTTACACATAAGAGAGTATGGAGGCACTCACGTTATAGGAGGAGCAGATTTCCATTATACTATTTCGGGCAACAAGATATTAATTGATGTGGAAGTATATGTTGACGATGAAATGCAAACAGACACATACGAATGGACTGTTCAAAGCATAGATTCCGAGAAAATGAAAATACGAGGAGAAATTCCTTTGGCTGGGACTCATGAGGTTGCGACTTATACTCTGACTGCTGGAGTTTTGGGAGAATAATAAGACAGAGAAGAAAAGAGGGCAGGAAAACAATCCCTCTTTTTTTATTTTCCCGAGTGGAAAGTTGCGGATAAAATCCGATTATTTTCTTTCCACATTTTGTCCTCAGAACTATGATAAAAAAAGAGTTGATTTTTAGAAAAAAAGATCAACTCTTTTGCATATAAAGATCAAGACTTTTTTTACAAAGATTAGATTTCGTTTTTTTACCTGTTTATCTCGTTGAAAATAAAAAAAGTTTTTAAAAATTAAAAATATTGAATCTTATTTTTTATCTTTGCAATCCTAAAATATCTATAAGGAGATGAGAAAAAACATATTTGTATTTTTTTTACTTGCGATAATTTTTATGCCTGTTTTGTTAGCAGATACAGTTCAAAGAAAGGCTCTCATGCCAGAGGATGCTCTTTTTCTGACAAGTCCTGACAATCAATTGGTGCTAAGATTTGCCTTGATTGATGGGTGTCCTTACTATTCTTTGGACAAAGGAGACAAACATATTGTATTGCCATCTCGCATGGGTTTTTCTTTGGAATGGAGAGATGATTTGTCCCATGGTTTTTCATTGAAGCAGACTTCCAGGGATACTTTTGATGAAACATGGTCTCCTGTTTGGGGAGAAGAATCAACGATACGTAACCATTATAATGAACTTCTTGTAACTTTGGAGCAGAAAGAAGGAACTGTGCAGAGTATGGACAAATCCACAGATATCAGGCCTACTGTCATGCAGATAAGATTCAGATTATATAATGATGGTTTAGGTTTCCGCTATGAATTTCCAGAAAAAGACAATGCATTGGTTTATTTTTGGATTAAAGAAGAGCTGACTGAATTTGCAATGGCTGGAAATCATAAGGCGTGGTGGATACCTGGTGACTATGATACTCAAGAATACAATATCACAGAGTCGTATTTGTCGGAAATACGGCAACTATACAGCGAAGCACATAGGGGATGTGGTTGGCCATGGAAGAATTTTTCACCAACAGGAGTGCAAACCGCCCTGCAAATGAAAACAGAAGACAGCATTTACATCAACATTCACGAGGCCGCAGTTTTGGATTTTCCTGCTGCAAACTTGGATTTGGATGATACAAATTTTGTTTTCCGAGTTTGGTTATCTCCTGATGCCACAGGATATAAGGGACGTTTGCAGACACCTTCAAAAACTCCGTGGAGGACTGTTATGGTTTGTAATTCTGCAACAGAGGTTCTTGCCTCAAGGCTTATACTTAATTTGAATGAGCCTTGTGTTTTGGAGGATGTTTCTTGGATTCACCCTACAAAGTATATGGGAGTGTGGTGGGAAATGATTTCTGATAAGAATTGTTGGAGCTATACCAATGATTTTTCTTCCGTTCATATTGGCAAAACGGACTATGAGAAATCAACACCTCACAACAGACACGCAGCCAACAACAGTAATGTTCGCCGTTATATAGATTTTGCAGCAGATAATGGTTTTGATGCTCTGCTTATTGAGGGATGGAACATAGGTTGGGAGGATTGGTATGGTAAAGAGAAGGACTTTGTTTTTGATTTCCTCACTCCTTATCCTGATTTTGACCTTCCTGCCCTGAATAGCTATGCTCACCAAAAAGGAATCCGTCTTATTATGCATCACGAGACATCTTCCTCCACCATAAATTATGAACATTGGATGGGAAAAGCCTATAATCTCATGAATGAATATGGCTATGATGCAGTAAAAAGCGGTTATGTAGGTAAAATTATTCCATACGGAGAAGGACATTACAGTCAGCCGCTCATAAATCACTATCATTATGCAGTAGTTGCTGCTAAACACAAAATAATGGTAAATGCCCACGAAGCAGTAAGACCTACGGGCTTGTGTCGGACCTGGCCAAACATGATAGGAAATGAAAGTGCTATGGGAACAGAGTTCAGAGGACGGATAAAACCAGGCCATACAACAATACTTCCTTTTACACGTCTGCAAGGAGGACCAATGGACTACACTCCTGGAATATTTGAAACAGATATGGAGAAGATAGTTTCATGGGACAAAGGAAATAAGATGCAACACACCATTGCAAACCAGTTAGGTCTGTATGTTACGTTTTATTCTCCACTTCAGATGGCTGCAGACTTTCCTGAGCATTACGAAAACTTTATGGATGCTTTTCAATTCATTAAAGATGTTGCTGTGGATTGGGATACGAGTATATATCTTCAAGCAGAACCGGGTGCATACATAGTAACTGCACGACATCCTAAACTTTCTTCTCTGAATAAGGCTGCTGAGGGCCTTTCTGTTTTGCCTGACGGGAAAAAAGATATGATTTCCAGCGTTACACGCTTTGTTTATGCACTTGACAAGGACGCAACCATAGATGATTTGAAAAGAGCGAAAGCTCATGATGTTTGGTATGTAGGCGGAGTAACAGATGAAAATTCAAGAGAAATAAGTATCAAGCTGGATTTTCTTAAGGAAGGAGTAACGTATGATGCTGTAATATATGCGGATGCAAAAGATGCAAGCGGACTTGCAGGAGAAAAATACAATCCTCAGGCCTATACCATAACAAACAAAAAAGTCAGCTCAAAAACCACACTGAAACTAAAGATGGCTCCTTGTGGTGGTTTTGCCATATCAATAAGATCAAGATAAGCATCAGAGAATATTATGAAAACATCAGATAAAACAATTTTGTAATGGAGAAAATAAAACTGTGGTTCTCCATACTTAGGCCAAAGACTTTGCTGGCATCCATTGTTCCCATTATAGTGGGGTATATGTTCTTTGTCAAAACGGGCATGAACCTTGACTTTGCATTTCTTCTTTTCTGTCTGGTTTTTGTTTGCGGGGTCAGTCTGCAGACACTCAGCAATCTCATAAATGATTTTTATGATTACAAGAAAGGAACCGACAAGAAGGGAAGGATAGGCTTTAAGAGGGCCTTGGCAGAAGGCGAGGTCAGTATCCAGCAAATGAAAAAAGCAATAACAATCAATACATTAATATCCCTTATTTCAGGCGCTATGCTTATTTATGTTGGAGGCTGGGTTATTTTACTTATAGGTTTGTTGTCTATTCTTTTTGCCTGGCTTTATAGTGCAACATCCTATTCTTTGTCCTATCTTGGTATAGCAGATATTTTTGCTTTCAGTTTCTATGGACCTGTCGCAACTTGCGGAACTTTTTATTTGTTTACGTCTTCTTTTAGTCTTTCAGCTTTCTTTGCAGGATGTATTTGCGGTTGTGTTTCTGTCATGATACTTACTGTAAATAATCTCAGGGATATTGTTGAAGACGAAGAGAATAACAAGAAGACTTTTGAAGTCAGATTCGGCAAATGGGCAGGGGAAACAAAATATCTGTGTTTTGCTTTGCTGACAGGAGTGTTCGCTTATCTTGCTTTTAAGTTTTCAATAGTTTGTCTGCTTGTTGTACCTGCTGTTTATCTTTTTACTGCACTCCTTAAAGCAGAAGGTAAAGTTTATAATAAACTGTTGTTTCAGACATCTTTGTTAAACTTAGCATATTTTCTACTGTTATTGGTTCATTTTATTTGTTTTTCAACACCGTTTAAATTTTATTAGGCAATGCAGAGACTTCATACAATAGGATACGATGCCAAAAGACTGGTCAGCAATGCAACAGGGTTGGGCTCCTATAGCAGGACTCTTGTGGAAAGTCTGTCTTCTTTCAAGGATTTGCAGTTTTTGCTTTATGCACAAAACAAGGGAAGAGAAGAACTTTATTCCAATGTAAAAGGTGATAACCTTATTTTTAAATATCATTCTCTGTCTTCAAATCTTGCAAATAAAATTTCTCAATCTGTGTGGAGAGAAAAAACAATAGTAAAAGATTTGTTAAGAGATAATGTTCAGGTCTTTCATGGATTGAGCGGACAACTGCCTGTTGGTATAAAAAAGTCAGGTGTCAAATCTGTTGTAACTGTCCACGACCTTATATTTTTCTCCCATCCAGAATGGTATTCTCCGATAGATACCATGATATACAAGAGAAAATTCCACAGGACCATAAAAGAAGCGGACAAGATTATAGCTATAAGTGAATGCACCAAGAGAGACATCATGAATTACGGCGATGTTGAAGAGGAAAAGATAAAGGTGATTTATCAATCTTTTAATCCTATATTCACGCAGACTATTTATGATGAAGAAAAACAAAAGATCAGGACAAGGTATTCTTTGCCAAACCGTTTTATTTTGAATGTAGGGACCATAGAGCGAAGAAAGAATGTTCTTCTTGTGGTAAAAGCCCTGAAAGAGATAGAAAACGATATACATCTTGTTATTGTGGGACGTCAGACAGAATACACCAAGGAAGTAAGACAATATGTTTTGCAGAACAATTTGGAGAAAAGAGTACATATAATAAATGGGGTGTTGTTTGACGAACTGAAGGTTTTATATTCTTTGGCAGACTTGTTTGTCTATCCGTCTATCTATGAAGGATTCGGCATTCCTGTTATAGAAGCCATAGCAAACCGCCTTCCGGTCATCGCTTGCACAGGCTCATGTCTGGAAGAGGCAGGCGGAGACTGTTCTTTGTATGTAAAACCTGAGGATGTAAAGGGAATGGTTCAGGCGATGAATGTATTTCTTTACGACAACGAAAGAAGAAACATGGCAATAGAGGAAGGAATAAAGCATATACAAAGGTTTGTTGGCAATAATGTTGCAGAAAAACATATTGATTTATACAATACCCTGCTTGATGAATAATACTGCTTTGAATATATGTAGGCAGTGTTAAAAAATATGTAAAATTGTTATTTTTTTTAATTTTTTATCAAAAAAATTTTGTAGTTCAATAAGTTATTGTAATTTTGCACCTTTCAAAAGAAAGGTTGGTAAGTCCCGTTAATCCTTACGTAACTTGCTTTTGATAAATGAATTGCTGTTGAAGAGTATATACTTTTTTTGGCCGAAAGGGATATATCAGGAAAACAGCAAGAATTAATTAAAGTTAAAATTAAAAGTAGAAATGAGTACATTAAGTTATAAGACAATATCCGTTAAACCTGCAGATGTAGAGAAGAAATGGATAATTATTGATGCCGAAAATCAAGTTGTAGGTCGTGTAGCTACAAGAGCGGCAAACATACTTAGAGGGAAACACAAACCTTCTTTTACTCCTCATGTTGATTGTGGAGACAATGTGATAATAATAAATGCAGAAAAAATAAAATTCACAGGAAAGAAACTTACCGATAAACAATATGTACGTCATACAGGTTATCCTGGTGGTCAAAGATTTGCAACACCAAGACTATGGTTATCAAAATTCCCTGTCAGAGTTCTTGAACATGCAGTAAGAGGAATGCTTCCTAAGAATAAATTAGGAGATAAAATGTTTAAGCATTTACATGTTGTTGAGGGACCAAATCACAACTTTGAAGCACAAAAACCACAATTAGTAGAACTTAATTCAATAAGATAAAAAATGGAAGGCGTAGTAAATACAATAGGAAGAAGAAAGACTGCTGTTGCACGTGTATATATGAAACCAGGTAACGGTTCAATAGTAGTTAATGGTAGAGATTATAAAGATTATTTCACCACAGCACCTTTACAATATATCGTTTGCCAAGCTTTTGAAACAGTAGACGCAATGGGTAAGTTTGATGTAAAGGCTAATCTTGACGGTGGTGGTTTCTCTGGTCAGGCAGAAGCTTTAAGAATGGGTATTGCAAGAGCTTTATGTGAAGTAAATGCAGAAGACAGACCAGCACTTAAAGCCAAAGGTTTGCTTAAGAGAGATTCTCGTATGGTTGAAAGAAAGAAACCAGGACAGAAGAAAGCAAGAAAACGTTTCCAATTCAGCAAGCGTTAATATTTATAATGATTAAGTTTTTGAAAAAAAGATTTAACCGTTTCTTAGGATAGTTTAGTATCCAAACTGGCAAGATTTGTTAATCCTAAAGACAACTACTTGTCGGTTGATTTAAATTAAAATTTAGGAAAGTAAACAAAAAAAAAGAAAATGTTAGAATTTGACAAAATGCTTGATGCAGGTGTTCATTTTGGACACTTAAAAAGAAAATGGAATCCTAAGATGGCTCCTTATATTTTCATGGAGCGTAATGGTATTCATATTATAGACCTTTACAAAACAGCAGCAAAAGCAGAAGAAGCAGCAAATGCTTTGAAGCAAATAGCAAAATCTGGAAAGCAGATACTTTTTGTTGCTACTAAAAAACAAGCAAAAGATTCAGTTGCTTCCATAGTAAAAGAATCTGGTATGCCTTTTGTTACTGAACGTTGGCCTGGTGGTATGCTTACCAATTTCTTCACAATTCGCAAGGCCGTAAAGAAAATGGGTTCTTTGGATAAGCTTCTTAACAGCAAAGATACCAATATGATTTCTAAACGTGAGCGTTTGCAAATAACAAGAGAAAAAGACAAATTAGAAAAGAACCTTGGTTCTATAGCTAATCTTAATCGTTTGCCAGCAGCTTTGTTTATCGTTGATATAAACAAAGAACATATAGCAGTTGCAGAAGCTCGTAGATTAAACATACCTACTTTTGCTATGGTTGATACAAACTGCAACCCAGATATTATAGATTTTCCTATCCCTGCAAATGATGATGCTTCAAAATCAATAGAACTTATCGTTAAGTATATGTGTTCTGCAATAGAAGAAGGACTACAAGAAAGAAAACTTGACAAGGAAGCTCGCCAAGAAGAAGCTGATGCAGAAAAATCAGAAAAACTTGCTACTGAACTTTTGGATGAAGAAAAACCAAAAGAAACAAAAGCTAAGAGAGTTAGAAAAGTTAAGGCAGTAGAAGAAGATAATAAATAAAAAGATAAGGAGAAAAGAGAAATGGCAATAACAGCTCAAGATGTAAATAAATTACGCCAACTTACAGGTGTTGGTATGATGGATTGTAAGAAAGCTCTTGTGGAATGTGATGGAGATTTCAACAAGGCTATAGATTATCTTAGAGAAAAAGGACAAAAACTTGCAGCTAAAAGAGCAGACCGCGCAGCCAACGAAGGAGTAGTTCTTGCAAAAACTAATGCAGACAAAACTTTTGGAGCAGTAGTTATGCTTAATTGTGAGACAGATTTCGTTGCAAACAACCAAGATTTCATAGCTTTTACTCAAAGCGTTCTTGATACTGCAATAAATGCAAAAGTAAAGACATTAGCAGAAGTAAATGCTTTGGAAATCAATGGCACAAAAGTAGAAACATTGGTTTTGGATCAACTTGCCAAGATAGGAGAAAAAATAACTCTTTCCAACTATGCAACAGTTGAGGGAACACAGGTTTATGCTTATACTCACCCAGGAAACCGTATGGCAAGTGTTGTTGCAATGAACAAGGCAGGTTTTGATGTAGCAGGAAAGAACATGACAATGCAGGTTGTTTCTATGCGTCCTCAAGCATTAACAAAAGAAGATTTTCCTCAGAATGTTATAGATGAAGAAATGAAAGTTAATATTGAGAAGTCAAAACAAGAACAAGTACAAAAGGCTGTTGAAGCTGCTTTGAGAAAAGCTGGTATCAATCCTGCACATGTTGACAGTGAAGAACACATGGACAGCAATATGGCTAAAGGATGGATAACTGCAGAAGATGTTCAGAAAGCAAAAGAAATCATTGCTAAGACTTCTGAAGAAAAACTTGCAAACCTTAACGAGCAAATGATACAAAACATTGCTAAAGGTCGTTTGGAGAAATTCTTTAAAGAGAATACTCTTCTTTCTCAAGAGTATTTTGCAGATAGCAAGAAAAACGTTGAGACTTATCTTAAAGAAGAAGACAAAGAACTTAAGGTTACAGCTTTTGCAAGATTGGAACTTGGAGCATAATTTTTTATCAATATAATTTTAGCTTTAGGGAGTACGTTTGTACTTCCTTTTTTTGTTTTATGTATCAATGGAAAAGATGCTAAAATTTAAAGACAAGTGCTTAATTTAACAAACATATTTTTTTGATTTAAATATTTTGTTGTAAATTTGCAACCTGTTTTAACCTAAGTAAAAAATATTTGAACGATGTCAATAATGGGACAAAAAGACACTACAGTTTTATTCTCTTGCAGAGCAAGTAAATATTTGGCTGAAAAGATAGCCGAAGTATATGAAAAACCTCTTAGAGAAAGTATTTGTTTGCAATATGCAGACGGAGAGTTTCAGCCGTCTTTGGAAGAAGGTGTCAGAGGGAAAGATGTGTTTATCATTCAATCCACTTTCGCGCCTGCTGACAATGTTATGGAACTTCTTATGATGGTAGATGCAGCAAAACGTGCTTCAGCTAAAAGCATCATAGCAGTTATTCCTTATTTTGGTTTTGCACGTCAAGACAGAAAAGACAAACCAAGAGTACCTATTGCTGCAAAGCTTATGACAGACCTTCTACAAGTTGCTGGTGTTAATCGTATAATAACAATAGATTTACACGCAGACCAAATACAAGGATTTTTTAATATTCCTGTGGATCATTTGGTTGCTTCGAGTATTTTTATTCCTTATCTTAGAGGGTTATATGATAATGTAGATAATCTTCTTTTTGCTTCTCCGGATACAGGTGGAACAAAGCGTGCCAACCAATATGCAAAAATACTTGGAACAGGTTTTGTTATGTGCTACAAACACAGAGAAAAACCAAACGCTGTTGCTTCCATGCAGTTGATAGGTGATGTAAAAGGCAAGGATGTTGTCTTGGTTGATGATATTATTGACACGGGTAATACGCTCTGCAAAGCTGCTAATCTTATAAAAGAAGAAGGTGCAAAAAGTGTTAAGGCTATGATAACACACCCTGTACTTAGCGGTGATGCAATAGATAAAATAGAAGATTCTGCAATAGAAGAATTGTTGATAACAGACACTATCCCATTGAAAAGAGAAAGCAAGAAAATCAAAGTTCTTTCTGTTGCTCCATTGTTTGCCGAAGCTATCAGAAGAGTAGAATGCTGCGAAAGTATTGCCAACCTTTATGAACAGAGTGTAAAACACGTTGGCTTGCAAACAAAATTCTAAAAAAAGAAAAACTCTATAAAACAACAAGGATACGGACATAAGAATATGTCCGTATCTTTTTATATGCTGGAATTTTATCTTCTTTCTATTGCATAAGAAAATAATTTGTTATAATTTTGCAGGCTGAAAAAGAAGGATTGACTATTATGGGCTTGGGTTGGTTTTGACAGCAAGGTAAATGGTCAAGCAAGCATGCAGTTACAGGTAACAAATAACTCTAAACTTGGTTACACAAAAATTAATTGGCGAAAATACTTACGCTCTTGCTGCGTAATCGAAGGTTTAGTAGATTACTCTTTATTCGGCACAAGGTGCTGAAGCAAGACGCTCCAAGAAAGGATATAAAACCTTTTGTCTTTTCTGTTTTGGGGTGCATCAGTTAAAAGGTTTAGTCAAAGGGACGTCTTTAAACTTTGGCGAAACATAAAAGACTAAGAAGAGAGAGAAGTTGTTTGTTTATTGCTCTTTTCCGACAAACTGAAACAAAATAAGCATGTAGAAAACTTGGTGGTTTCTTGTTTGGACCAGGGTTCGAATCCCTGCAGGTCCACAAAAAAAGACGCTATATTATGTAGCGTCTTTCTTCTTATTATAAGAGATAATGTGATTAGTCTCCCAAAGTTGCAACCATAACGGCTTTGATAGTATGCATACGGTTCTCAGCTTCATCAAATACTATTGATGCTTCTGATTCAAATACATCTTCTGTTACTTCTATGCCGTTAAGTTTAAATTTCTTGTTGACGTCTCTGCCGACTTGTGTCTCCAAATTGTGATAAGCAGGAAGACAGTGCATGAATTTACATTTTGGATTGCCTGTCATCTTCATCATTTCCTTGTTTACCTGATAAGGTTTAAGCATATATATTCTTTCTTTCCATACTTCTGCTGGTTCTCCCATAGATACCCAAACGTCTGTATAAAGGAAATCACAACCTTTAACGCCTTTCTTTACATCGTCAGTAACAGTAAGTTTAGCACCTGTTTCCTTTGCTATCTTTTTACAAGTATCTATTAATTCTTTTGCTGGTTGAAGTTTTTTAGGGGCAACGATTCTTACGTCCATACCCATCTTTACTCCACCAACCATCAAAGAATTACCCATATTGAAGCGGGAGTCTCCTATATAAGCGAAAGTTACCTGATTCAAAGGTTTGTCAACATGTTCGCTCATAGTAAGGAAGTCAGCCAAAATCTGTGTTGGGTGAGATTCGTTTGTCAATCCGTTCCAGACAGGAACACCGGCATACTCTGCCAATTCTTCTACTGTGTCTTGTTTGAAGCCTCTGTATTCAATGCCATCAAACATTCTGCCAAGAACTCTTGCAGTGTCTTTCATGCTTTCTTTTACTCCTATCTGAGAACCTGTAGGTCCAAGATAAGTTACGTGAGCACCTTGGTCGTGTGCTGCAACTTCAAAAGCACATCTTGTACGTGTAGAAGTCTTTTCAAATATAAGTGCTATGTTTTTTCCTGTCAGTGTTGGTTTTTCTGTACCTGCATATTTAGCTCTTTTGAGGTCGCGAGCCAAATCCAACATATATTGGATTTCCTTTGGAGTGAAATCCAACATTTTCAAAAAGTTTCTGTTTCTTAAATTGAAAGCCATAGTTTTAATATTTTATTTGTGTTATTAAATACTGTTAATTACAAACCTGACGTTTATCTTTCAGCATAGAATAAACGTTGTTGAAACTGCAAAAATACAATTTTTTTTCATCTCTACAATAAAACAAGTACTTTATTTTGTCAAAAGCAATATTTTTACAAAAAATGGAGCGTTTTGTATTATAAAATATCTTATTTTTGCAAAGATTTATCAAAAACATTCTGCAGATATGGACACCACTCCTGAAACAAAAATGCAAAGACGTCTTTCCCGTGAAGTAAAAGTTGGGAATATCATCTTGGGAGGAAACAATCCCATCGTGGTTCAAAGTATGACCAACACGGATACAATGGATACAGCGGCAACTGTCAATCAGACCATAAGTTTGGTTGATTGCGGTTGTCAGATAGTAAGAATTACGGCATCAGACGAGAAGACTGCCAACAACCTCTACAACATAAAAAACTCTCTTATCCGTCAAAACTGTTCCGTACCTTTGGTTGCAGACATTCATTTCAATCCAAAGGCAGCAGAAATCTCAGCTTCTCTGGTGGAAAAGATAAGAATAAACCCCGGAAACTATGTAGACAAAAACTGGAATCCCGATTTCACCGAACAACAGTATCAGGATATACTCAAAAAAGCCGAGGACAATATCTTCCCTCTTGTAGAAATCTGCAAAAAACACTCTACAGCCATGCGTATAGGAGTAAATCATGGCTCGCTTTCCAAGAGAATACTCTACCGTTACGGCAATACCCCATTGGCAATGGCAGAGAGTGCGATGGAGTTTCTGAGAATGTTCTCCACAATGGACTATTACGATATTGTTGTTTCAATGAAAGCAAGCAATGTCAAGGTTATGTATGAGGCCAACAAACTCTTGGTGAAGAAAATGCAGGCAGAGAACCTTAGTTTTCCTATACATCTTGGCGTGACAGAAGCCGGCAACGGAGAAGACGGAAGAATCAAGAGTATATGTGGAATAGGTTCTTTGTTGAGTCTTGGAATAGGCGACACAATACGGGTCTCTTTGACAGAAAAGCCCGAAAACGAAATACCGGTAGCAAAAAATCTTGTCAATGCTTTCAATGATATATATGACAAAAGCAATGAAAACACTACTCTTCCCAAACAGGAGCAGGAGGTAAGAAAAATATCCATTGCTGCCAAACAGCTTATGGAAAAGACAATTGAAGACTTGGACTGGAAAGATGAAGAGTTGAGAAAACAAGTCCTGCAAGCCACAGGTGTAAAACTTTTCAAGGCAGAGTTTATTGCCTGTCCTTCTTGCGGCAGGACGAAGTATAATATTCAGGATGCTTTGGAGAAAGTAAAGCAAGCTTGCTCTCATCTTGTAGGATTGAAGATTGCCGTGATGGGTTGTATAGTCAATGGTCCCGGAGAGATGGCTGATGCAGACTATGGCTATATTGGTTGCGGCGGAGGGAAAGTCAATCTCTACAGAAAAGGCTCTCTTGTCCACAACAGCATAGATGAAGCAGATGCTTTGGAGAAACTTGTCTCTATGATAAAGCAGGACGGCCTGTGGAAAGAAAAGGAATAGTTCTTTCTTTTTTCCTATTCATAAAAAAGTGAAAGGATTTATTTACATATAGTGGTTAAAATTTTGTAAAACCACATGTTTTTATAATAAAATGAGCTAATAAACGTTAGTATAGAAATATTAACAAATAAAGAAACAGTAAAAAGATGAAGCATATTAAGTATTCAGCGAAAAAATGCTTTATGTTTCTTGTAGTGGTAGGGATTAGTTTAGTAACTATCACTTGTAATGAAGAAGAAGGACTTAAATACGATAAAGTTATTTCCCAGCATTTAGAAGAATCTTTCTTTTATAGCAAACTTACTCCAGATAAGATAAAAAAAGATAAGGGAGATATACTTTTGGAGTGTGATTACATCAATGAAAAAGAAAATTATGGGAACCATCTGTCCTGTTATTTTGATGATTTAGGCAGTGCCTGTGCACATATGCAGGCTTGTATTGATAAATTTCCAGATACACAGTGGTTTAATATAACAATAAACGGAGACAATTGGGAATGTCCATGTTTTAGAATAAATTGCGATGTAACAAAAAAAATAATTAACTTATGAAAAAACTTTTTGCAGGGGCATTGATCTTTTTTTTGTTTTTCTCTCATCTTAATGCCCAAGAAACAAAGGACGAAAAACATATAAGACAAATTGAAATAGAGTTGAATAATTTGCAGAAACTCATAGATTCCAAACTATATTTTTCTGCATACGAAAAAGCGGAAAAACTGTTTGAGATCGTTGATACAAAAAAACAGACAAAGCGGCTGTTGTCTCAAATGCGGGAACTAAAGGACTTGTCTCCCAAGAAACCTGTTTCTGAATGCGAAAACCTAAGGCAAAGAATCAAAAATGGAGAGACTGTCCCACAGGAGACGCTGTTTTTCTATGATTGTCAGGAATTATTAAAGGAGAAATAGAAAAGCGGCTTTAATATAGATATCCATCTGTTTTTAGCTTGGGAGTTATTTCTGTTTTACTTTATAAGTAACTGTATTTAAGCGAATTTAGTTATTCTCAAAAAAGAGTTGATTTTTGAGAAAAAAGTCTTGATGTTTTGATGCAAAAGACTTGGTTTTCGTGAAAAAAAACGAAGACTTTTTTTGCAAAAAACAAATATCCTGTAAAAAGCCTCTTTTTATGGTTCAAAAAGGAGTATTTTTAGTTGAGTAAAAGTTTTTTTGTTACAGAATAATGAAAATTTATTTTGTTGTAATACAGCAAATTACCCCCCCCCAATACATTTTTTGCGAAAAAATTTTGCAGTTATGTTTTTAGTTGTAATTTTGTGGATGTTAAAATTATTACTAACTCAATAAATTTTTTAAGAGATGAAAAAGAACTTTAAGAAAATCATGTTCGTAGTCATGGCTTCTGCACTTGCTTTCGGATTTATGGCATGTGGAGATGACGACGACGATGATGACAACGGCAAGGACTGTGTCTGCACTATTGGATATGCGGATCCTGAAATACTTGTCGATGTTGAAACCTTTACAAAGAAGAACTGGAAAGGAAAATGCTCGGAAATAGGATGGGAAGACCTTTCCTTTGAGTACGGAGTCTATTGGCGAGGAGAAGAAGCAGGAGTATATACCTTGACTTGCGAATAGACAGAAAGTCCGCTTTTGGCGGACTTTCTTGTTGTATATGTTTTTTTTTGCGGAAGATTTTATAAGGCATCTGCCATCAGGTCTTTTCTTCCTATGAGGCTGAATACGGTTATCTTGTTGTCTTCATTCAATATTCTGAGGACACGCAGGATTTCGTTCAATGTGGAACCGCTTGTGGTAACATCGTCTATAAATAAGAATGTTCTGTTTGCGGATAGTCTCGCAAAGCCTTTCATCTTCAGCAGAGACAAACCTCAAAAACTTTATGATATAAGGTCTCATCTTGTTTTTATGCACGTCTTTGGCTATTGTAAAATAGTCTTTTTTATGGATTGAGTCCATCATATCCTGTATGGATTGTCTTATCTCTTCTTTCTGTTTTTTCGGTATAACGCTTTCTGCCGTTCTCAAGCACGTCATCAAGGTATTGTTTTTCGTAAGCGTCCATGTCAAATGAAACATTCTGTGGCAAGGATTTGACCAGCTTCATTTTATGCAGGGACGGCTGAGCAAAACGGTAGATATAGCGTAACATGTATTGATTAACCTTGCTGGAAGACTCGGGCATTATGACAAGATCATAGTCATAGAGGTTTATTTTTTTGTTAAGGTCGTCTATGGCTTTCTTTATAAACTGAGTCAGGTCTTCATTACTCTGCAAGTCGTCAGTAAATTTGACATACTTGATAAATTCTGTTCTCAGGGATTTGTCTGTTTCTTGTGAAAATTCGTAGCCATAGTACAGACTCTTGCCGAACGCCTCAACCATATAGCCTTCGCCTGACAAGGAGATAATATCTTCTTTGTTATCTTCCTTGAAGTTGAATATAAATCTATGTTCTTTGCTGTCTTATGTAATTCTCATAGCCCTATGTTTTTGTTTTCGTCTGCAAATTTAGTATTTCCCATCGGATTATTGTAGAAAATTTCAGGAAATATTTCTTTCTTGTTTTTGTTTATGCGGATACAAACTAAAACAGGTTTATTTTCGTTATCTATGAAAATGTTTTCTTAGCAGATGAAAGTGTTACGCAAGATATTATTTCCGTTTTTGTGGTTGCTGAAAAATGTATTTCTGTTGTTGATACAGTTTTACAGATATTGTATTTCTCCTCTTACTCCTCCGTCCTGCCGTTTTACTCCTACATGTTCCCAATATGCTTTGGAAGCAATAAGGAAATATGGACCTATAAAAGGAGGCTGGCTTGCTTTTAAAAGAATTTTGCGTTGCAATCCTTGGGGCGGAAGCGGATATGACCCTGTTCCATAAAAATATCTTATCTTTGCCAAAAAATTTTATTGAACTTTCATTAAACTTTAAGCAGATTTATGCCCGTAGATACGTATAGACACAAAGGATTGAGAAAAAGAATGATAGAATCCCTTATAGCCAAGGGGATAACCGACGATAAGGTTCTTGAGGCCATGAATGCTGTGCCAAGACACTTCTTTCTGGATTCTTCTTTTGATAATATTGCATACGAAGACAGAGCTTTGCAGATAGCTTGTCTGCAAACTATCTCACAGCCTTCCACTGTTGCTTTTCAGACTCAGCTTCTGAAGATAGAACCACGAATGAAGATATTGGAAATAGGAACAGGCAGTGGCTATCAGACAGCAGTTCTTCATCGTTTTAATGTGAGACTGTACACAATAGAGAGACAAAAGAGCCTCTATGACCAAGCAAAAGAGATGTTTCACCTGCTGAATATCCGTCCTCATTGTTTTTATGGTGACGGTTATAAAGGTTTGCCGGGCTTTGCTCCTTTTGATAGAGTTCTGGTTACTTGTGGTGCGACAGAAATACCAAAAGATTTGTTTCATCAGATGAAGATTGGAGGCATTATGGTTATTCCTGTCGGGGAAAATGTGCAGACAATGCTAAGGATAACCAAGACTTCCGAGACAGAATATAGACAGGAGGAATTTGGTAATTTCACTTTTGTTCCGATGTTGAAGGATAAAGCAAAATAATGCATCAAAGATTTACAGGAACAGATAACAATAATTCAGTTATTTTTTATAATTTTGCACGTTCTTTTTGATTTGGGCTTTGTATGAATGATTTATTAAGATTTTTAAAGAGATACTATCACATTTTCTTATTCCTTCTGCTGGAAGGATTGAGTGTCTATTTTATCTCACGCAATTCATTCAGACAAGGCAGTTACATAACAAGCATAGCGAACAATGTTTCCGGCTCTGTTTATGGAGGCTTGGACGGTTTTACTTCCTATTTTTATCTGAAAAGTGCAAACGAAGACTTGGTAAAAGAGAATCTCAGACTGAGAAAGATGGTGGAGTCTTCCTTTGTCAAGGTAATCAATACAGTTCATAGCAAAGAAGACACTGTCTACAAGCAGATGTATTCTTTTATAGACGCAAGGGTTATTTCAAAAACGGTAAACAAGAGAAATAACTTCTTTATGCTTAACAAAGGATATTCTTCTGGGCTGGAAGTTGATATGGGTGTTATTGCACCCAACGGTGTTGTAGGCGTTGTGGTGAAGACAACAGAGAATTTTTCGTTGGTTATGAGTGTTTTGCACCAGGATAGCAAACTGAATGTAAGAAACGAAAGGACAAAAACCACAGGAACTCTTGTCTGGAACGGGAAACATTATGCAGTAGGTCAGGTTGTGGATATGCCCTCTTCCATTGCAATAAAGAAAGGAGACACTCTTGTTACAAGCGGTTTCTCAAGAAACTTTCCGGAGGGAATACCGGTGGGAACAGTCAAAAGTTTCAGCAAGGACAAGGGGACAGGTTTCTACAATATAGACATAAATTTCTTTACAGACTACAATAAACTGGAATATGTCTATGCTATCAAGAACTTTTTCAAGATAGAACAAGACAGACTTATGAAGGATATAGACACTTCCGCAAATATACAGGAGAAAGTAAGATGATAAAAGATGTGATAATAGGCATAATACAGTTCATTGTTTTGGTGTTTTTCCAAGTATTGATACTTGATAACATCAGCTTGTGGGGTTTTGCCAATCCAATGGTCTATGTCTGGTTTATTCTTATGCTTCCTTATAACACAGCCCGCTGGCTTACTCTTCTGTCTTCCTTTCTTTTAGGCATGAGTATAGATGTTTTTTCCGGACAGATAGGAATACATGCGTTTGCCTGTACATTTTTAGGTTTTATAAGGCCGGTTTTTTTGAATATGTTCTCAGGAAGTATAGAAAACACCTCACGAAGACCTTGTGTAGCCCGTTTAGGATTCGTTAATTTTCTGTCCTATAGTTTCATTTTGGTGTTTATACACCATTTTATCTGTTTTCTTATAGGAATATTCACATTCTCTGAAATAGGGCAGACGTTGTTGAGATGTATAGTAAGCACCCTGTTTACAACAGTCATTATACTTATAGCTGATTTGATATTCTTTAGGAAAAACGAATAAGACAATTTCTCCTTTTTTTGCTCTTTTAAGACCGTTTTCGCAACAAAAGTACAAGAAAATTCTGATTAACGAAAGTATTTGGCAACTAATTTATTGTAATTTATCCTAAACACAGAAAAAAAACGAGCTTTTTGTTTTCCAAAACGAGGTTTTTATACCCCAAAAACCCACTTTTTTGCATATAAAAACTTCGTTTTAAATTTTTAAAACTTCGTTTTTTTCAATAACATTTAGAAAGCCTGTAAATATAATGAAGATATGCTGTCAAAAAAGCCTGAAAAGGATGCTACACTATTAACAGCTGTTGTAAATCGCTTTTTTGTCTCTTTACCGGATTGTCTGAAACTAAAATATTTTTAAATCTTTTACGAATTTTTTTCATAATTTTGTTGGTATTTAAAAAATTTGTTGTAATTTTGTCGGCGAAATGAGATAGTCTAAATGATGGGCTGTGTATAACGGCGATTTTAGATTGTCTCATTTCTTTTTATAATCTTTTGGAGGTGTTTGGGTGAAGAAAGATACAGCGGACTGAACACAGTTATCCGTCCGACAGGGTTCAGCAACTAAGAGAACTTTTTGAAATAAACGATATTCTGGAGGTAATAGACTGTAAGATTATGGATGATTTGAATATTCAGAGTTTATATATAGAACGATTAGAAGGTCTTAAGTTTGTGGATGGATATAATGATACTATGAGCTACACTCTAAAAGCTTATAGTATTAAACCATTAGAGTTCTTTATTTAGCTAATCCAGCAAATGACTCATGTTCAGTAAATTTTATTTTAATATCAGCATCCAAATCAGAACTAACATAAGCAATTTTAATATCAGCATCTGACGTAGAATTAGTAAATATTATGATACCACATTTTCCAGAATCAGCACTTGTATAATCATTAACAACTTTGACTATAATATCAGCACTTCTATAATCATTAACAACTTTAACTTTTATGTCAGCATCTAATTCTGAATTTGTAACATATACACGGCCTTTTAAAGGGCAATCATTATCAGGAGAGATAAACGAACAGGAGTCAT
>CAZXEN010000016.1:0-51765 GCA_964639765.1 uncultured Bacteroidaceae bacterium | reverse complement strand
CGTTTTTAGGGTACAAAAACCTACTTTTTAGGGTATAAAAACTTCGTTTTTTTTCGTAAAAACCAAGTCTTTTTTAAGGTATGTTAATATTAAGATATAATTTTTTTTACCCAGAGTTTTTCTTAGCCAAAACTTGAGACAAATCAATTTCCTTGTTGTCTTATAAAAGAAAACTGTCGTTTTAGACGAAATAACAGAGAGAAAATGCTGATTTTGTTGCGAATGCTTAGGCTTAATATTTTGAAAGACAGTCTTTTTCTTTCAGTAGAGGCAAAAAATAGGCTAAAAATGCAGATTTTTTTAGAAAAAAATGTAACTTTGCAAGTTGAATTATTATGTAAATTAATTAGATAATAATAAAATAGAAATAAAATGAAAAAGGTACTTTTATCTATTGTATGTAGTCTGTTGGGCGTATTTGTTTTGAACGCACAACCTACACTATTGGAACATGTGACATTTGAGAACGGTCTTCCATCCAACTGGACTGCTTCCAGTACTCAAAACATTGTAGTGGATCAGGATATTCATTCTTCCGGAACAAAGAGTCTTTGGATGAAACCTTCCTCTTCCGGTGCGGTGATACTTACTTCTCCAGTGTATAACATTACGCCGGGGCATAATGTAAGAATGGAATTATCACACCTGCCTATAATAAAGAACAACAATGTCGGAGCCTATATTGAAGTAAAAACGGGTTCCAATTCAGAATGGCAGTTGATTGTTGATGGAGGTACAAGAATCAATCCTCAGGACTTTGACCGTACATACGGAGGTAATGAACCAAACTTCAATGGTGCGTTTTACACCTATTATTATTGGAGCGACTTTGGTAATGTAAGTATTCCTAAGGCTACAATTATGGAGTATTTGTACAATCCGGAGAACTATTATTACAACAAATTCACATGGAAGCATGCAGTGTTCTATCTTGCCAACTTCCTGACTTCTACTGACAACAGTTTCCAAATAAGGTTTGTCATACCTCAGACATCAAGTGCAGACAATGCAACAGGTTGGTTCTTGGATGATATACGTCTGTTTGAATCCCAACTGTCCAACGAAGATATTCGTGTTCCTCAGATAACAAGTACTATAACCTATCCGTCAAACTATAATTTCCCAAACTGTTCTGATATAGAAGTGTCTTTGAATTTGCAAGATAGAAATGGAAGTATAACAACTGTTGCAGATTCTTTGTATGTTGAGTATTATCTTGAAGGTTCTCCACAAAACAAATACAGAGTGCCTTTGACCAATGTTGTAAATACCCAGTATACTGCTTTTATCCCATACGCCGGAGTGGATTCTGTCATCTGTTGGCGTGCAGTTATAAACGACCATAAAAACAATAGGCTGACATTTCCTTTCCCATATGACTCCTATTTTAAAACAAAGTCAGTATTGCCTTATGTCGGTGATACAACCATACAGCAGACCAATACTTCTTCGGCAGAAATAGTTTTTAAAACAAGTTCTACCATTACAAGGGCAAAATATCAGATGAGATATAAGGCAAGTGAATTGCTGAATGCAGGATTTGGCCCCGGAATATTGAAAGGTTTGTCTATAAATGTAACTCAGGCAAGTGCTGCAGGAGCCTTGATGCCTAATTTCAAGCTGAAATTTGGAGCCATAGCACCTAATGACACTCTTAGTCCCACACTTCCATACTCAGATGTTGTGGAAGTATATAGCAATCCAAACCTTGCTTTGCCTGGAGAGGGTTGGTTTTATTTTCCTTTCTATGAAGAGCAGGCATTTGTCTGGGACGGTATATCAGACCTTGTCATAACTACCTGTTTTGACTCTCCAAATGTTATCTCTTCAGCAGCAACAAAGGTGGAATGTATTCCTACTACGACAGGGAACACGACAAAGAAAGTGGAATTGGGAACAACAGGTTACCAAGAAGCATGTATTACAAACTGGGGAACAACTGACGGATCCACGACAGTAAGACCTAACTTTAAGTTTAATTTTGTTAATACCTGTTTCTTTGAATTTGATGCAGGAATAAACAGAGATACTCTTGTAAGTCCGTCAAATGCCGTAACCTGCGACGGAACAATACCAACAACAGGTTATTGTATTGCAGGACAGAACTATCCTCTTACAGTCAGATTGCAGAACAGCGGTACAAGTGCTTTGAATACAATCAAAGTATATTATATGCTTGACAATGATTATACAAATATCCAGTCTACCACTTGGACAGGTACGCTTGCATCAGGAGCAAACACAAACTTTACAATAACCAATACCTTCTCACCTGCAGCAGGCCAGCATAAACTTGCTGTCTGGACAGCTTTGGAATCAGATGAAAGCATAACAGACTGGAATATTGCTAACGATACTGCATATTTCAATATCATTGTTTCTGAAGGTCAGATGAACGGTGTTTATGCTGTAGGTGGTCAGATTAGCGGTGTTCCTGCAAATAGGACATATCAGACATTTGATGATGCTTTCTTTATGATGATAAACAGTGGTGTAAACGGACCTGTAACATTCAAGGTGAAAGCATTGGATACAGCATATAGCGCTCCTATTGTTTTCCCTACTTGTGTTCAAGGTGTCAGCGCATTGAACACAGTGACATTTGAAAGTGCAGACATCAACAACAGAGTTAAGTTTGCTACAATAGCTTATAACAACAGCGGTAATCCTATAGCAACAGATAAACCAACATTTACTTTGGACGGAGTAAAACACTTTAAACTGAAAAACTTTGATATAAAGCCTACAATGGCTTCTTCCTTGATTAAACTCTCAAATCTTTCTGAAGGCATAGACCTTGTCGGTCTTCGTTTTGTTGACATTGTTTCTCCTGTATCATCAAGCACAACTGTAACAACAAATTCCTATATCAACGTGGGAGCAGCAAACAATATAAGGATAGACAGTTGTGAGTTCAACTTTTTGACAGCAGCTTCCCATCCTCGTGCTGTATATATCAAAGGTCTTTCTCCTGTAAATCCAAACACGGGAGTGAAGATTTTGAATTCTACTTTCAATATTGGAACAAGAAATGTGATATATGTGGAGTACAACACTACAACTACAATCAAAGGAAATACATTTATTACTGCTTTTGAAGACGATGTTTATGAAAATCTTTCAGAAGTAAATTATGCTTTGACAGCTTTGAATTCCCAGAGACTAAGATTTGAAGCAAACAAGGTTATACTTAAAGGCTTAAGTGCCGTGTCTTTGTCTGAGGTTAACAATTCCAGAATTGTAAATAACCAGATAAGTATCTACAATTTCTCTGAAGAACCTATGGCAGCTTATTTGGGCTATGGTGTAAATCTGGTTTCGGGAACAAATGATACAATAGCATTTAATAATGTTTATGGTAAATCTCTTTATGCTTACGACAGAAGAGTTATAGGTATGAGTCTTGGAGCAGATGGTCAGACAACGACCAACAATATTTTCAAAAACAATATGATTGTCAGTGATGGACATGGTTTTGCTGTTGTTGTAAAGCCTACAAGTGCCACAAACTCTGCAGCGAGCTTCGTTTTCTCACACAATATGTATTATAAAACAACTTCTGTCTTAGGTATGCCTTTGTTCTCTTACAATGGAGAACTAAATACAACAGAAGCTTCCTGGCAGACATCAACAGGAGAGACATATTCTTCTTATACCAGAGACCCTGTGTTTACAGATTGGAACAATCTTTATACAACGGTTGTTTATCCTTGCACCCGTGGTGTGGCTATAAACAATATTACAGAAGACTTTTATGGCAATGCACGTCCAACAGGCTCCAATCCTTGTATAGGAGCAAGAGAATATTTTGCACCAAGAAGCAATATACATGTTTTGGCTACAGGTTTGACATCAGGAGATTTTGATGGAAACAGATCTTACAGTTCCTGCTTCTTTGGAAACGAAAGTGTATTTGTAACCTTTATCAACTTAAGTACCGACACTATACAAAACGGTGACGGAATATTCAAGTACAAAGTAGATAACAATACTACTGTTTCCTATACATTCCCTAACAGTATTATACCAGACAGTATATACACTGCAACGTTCTCTACTCCTTTTGATTTCTCCACTACCAATGCTGATGTTTATTTTAGTTTGAAGACTTGGGCAGATGTTGCAGCAGATACCATCAATGATAATGATACAGCTTATGCTTACGTAAATTCATTTGCACAACTTCCTGCTTTGTCTCCAATGTCTGTTAATATAGATTATGGAGAAACTGCCACTCTTACTGTAAATTCTCAGGATAGTATTTATTGGTATTATCATGCTACAGATGAAGAACCTTTCCTAAAATCACATACATTTACAACAGATGCCTTGCTTCACGATACAGCATTCTATTTCTCCCGCAAATCAGAAATACCTGTTTTGAAAATAACAGAAATACAGTTTATTTCTGCTACTGAAGGACTTACTAATCCAATGCCTGACTGGGCAACAACGACAAACAACTTCTATGAAATATCCAATCTTGGTTCTGGAGCTATTAATATGACAGGTTACAAATTTGCATACGTAAGAGAAACAAAGCCAGGTACTCCTACAACTCCAAAGACTTTGAGCAACTCAATGACAAAAACATACACATTCCCTAATAACTTTATACTGCAGCCAAATACTTCTGTATGGTTGGTTAATAAAACAGGAACTTCTACAAACGAGGTGCTTTATATGGGAAGTGCTACAGGTGTTATAGATACCAACGCAGCTGGATTTGTACTAAAGAATAGTTCTGATACTATTATTGATGCTGTTACAATAAACTATGCCAACTTCAATGCGAACACAAATGTCCCTTCAACAATATGGAGCGGATATGTTGTAACTCCTACAACAACACAACAAATAGCAGGCAACAGTCCTACCTCTCACATTGCAGGTTTGACAAGAAACAATGCCAATGGAACAAACGCTTCTGCATGGACCTGTGCATCTGCAAGCAATTTGATGACAATAGGTGAATACAATGAAGATCTTACTGTTCATATTGTCAATGATTGCTATGGATATAAAACAACCTACAATGTAATTATAAATGATCCACCAGCAAACGAAATAATTTTGACAGGTATCAGACTTGCTAATGGTCTGGAATCAGAATCTTGTGGATTAACAGATGTATCTTTCACTGTAAGTATGGTCAATATGGGTGCTTTTGCAACAACAACGCCTATACCTTTGGTTGCAGAACTGTACGAAAACGGAACAATGATTTCCACATTTACAGAAAACTACACTCCTTCTCTTTCTACCGATACAGTGGATTATACTCTAACAGGAACATTTGATTTGACTGCAAATACAAGCAACAGATACTTTACAATTGTTGTCTATTCAAACCTTGCTGCAGATACTATCAACCACAATGATACTGCAAGCATGATGGTTACTTCTTTCCACACTCCTCTGCCTCCAACAACAACAAACGTAAGTATTCCTTATGCTACATCTGCAACTCTTACAGCAAATGGAGGACTTAACAGATTGGTATGGTATGCAGATTTGACAAGTAATACTCCTCTTGCTGTTGGAGATTATACGACTCCTATTTTGTATGAAACAACTACTTATTATGTGGAATCTTTGCAAAGAGAAGATTCTTATCAAGAAGTAGGAACAGGCACATCAACAACAGGAACAAGCGGTAATGCAATGTATCCTGGACCATTGAATGCAAAACAACAAAATCTTAAGGAACAGTATTTGTTCAAGGCTTCTGATTTGTTGGCAAACGGAATGCAGGCAGGAAATATTAATAGTCTTGCTTTCCATATTGCTACAGTTACACTTGGTTCCGGTCAGACTGCTGCAACACTTCAAAACTATAACATGAAAATAGGTTCAACAACAGATAATGCCCTTTCAACGTGGAAAACAGGTTTGACAGATGTTTATACTGCAAGTGCCATAAATCTTACTTCTGCTGACAACAATACTTGGATTACAATGGATTTTGCAACTCCTTTTGTTTGGGATGGAGAATCAAATATTGTTGTTCAGATATGTTTCTCTTCCCCGTCTTCTGCCAACACTGTAAGAACTTACCATTCTACATCAAACTACAATTCAACAATAGCTTATAAACATGCTTCCAATGATGCATGTTCATATACAGGTACGGCAACAGCTGTTCAAAGAATTCCAAATGTAAGATTTGGAGTAGATGCTTATGGTTGCAGTAGTTCAAGGTCTCCATTGACTGTTACTGTTGCACCTTCTCCTTCTTGTGAGCCTGCTTTGACAGCATTTGTTTCTCCAGAAGGTTCCACAGTGGAATCAGGTATATCAACTCCAATAACAGTTGTTTTGAAAAACAACGGAACAGCACCTCTTACTTCAGCAAATATAGAACTTTATTTGGGAGATGTAACAACACCATCTACTTCATATTCTTGGACAGGAAACCTTGCAAGTGGTGATTCTGTAAATGTAACTGTGATGAATCATGTATTTACTCCAGGAGCATTAACTATTACAGCAGTGGTTGTAAAGGAATGTGACAATGTTCATTCAAATGATACTATAAGCCTTCCTATAAATATTTGTGTTGGAAACTCTACCAGCGTAACAACATACACAATTTCTCCTTCTGCTTCTGCAGATTATCATACTATTTCTGCAGCATTGGAAGATTTGGTTGTCTCGGGTGTTTGCGGACCTATTATCTTCAATGTGGATAACGCTACTTATACAGAAAACTTCACTATTCCGTTTATTCAAGGAGTATCAGAAGATAATACCATAACATTCCAAGCTGCTAACCCGACTGCCAAACCAAAAATTGTTGCCTCCACAAGTATATTATTTGACAGTACTGAATATATTGTCTTCAAGGATATAGTATTTAATACTACAAGCAACATAACTCTTGTGGATATAAACAGTTCACACAATATATCTTTCTCTGGAGTCAGCTTTACAACATCTACAACCACAGCCACTCTTGTAAATCTTAGAGGAGCGAACACAAACATAGAATTTGTTGGAGATACTCTTTATGGTGGTAAATATCAGATGACTTCAACTTTGACTGCAGTTGATAATGTCGCTTCAGGATTGTTGGTTTCTTCTTGCTGGTTCTGGGGTGCAAGTGCCAACTCTATTGCCTTGGCTTCCTTTAATGATGTTCAGATTGTTGGTAACACAATAAGACAGCAGGCTTCTACAGAAATAGGAAGAGCAATATCTTTCAGAAAGATTTCAGGAAGCAATTCCCGTATAGAAGCAAATGACATCTACATGGTGAGCGGCACAAAAGTTCGTGAAGGTATAGAAGTGAAAGCTTCCCAATTTACATATCTTTCACCATTGCTGGTGTTCAATAATTCAGTTTCTATTAAAGGTACTACATCTTCCTCAATAAATTCTATTGGTATAGATGTGGATACTTCTTCTTACGTTTATTTGTATTTCAATACTGTTAATATGGCTTCAAGTACAAACAGCCAATCTTCAATTTCCCTTAAAGTGGGTAAAGGTTCAAGTAATGTTATTGTAAGAAATAATAATTTGGATAACTCTGCCAAAGGTTTTGCTTACTATGTTGAAAAGGTTGCAACGGTAAGTATTTCCAACAATAACAACTATGCTGTTAACGGTACAAAGTTTGCATATTGGGCAACCAACATAGCAAATTTGGGAGCACTTCAAACAGCAAATAATATGGATGCAAGTTCATTTGCCGAAGCAAATCCATTCACAAATGACTCTGTTCTTTCTATCCTTTATCCAACTGCCATAGCAAATGCAGGAGTAACAATAGAAGGAATAACAAAGGATATTCAGCAACATAATCGTCCGATAGCTCCTCCTCCAACAATTGGAGCTTACGAGTTGGCTCGTAATGATTATGATGCAGGAGTTATTGCAATCAATCAACCTCTATCAACAATAGATTATGTAGAAGGAGACCAGATACCTGTTCAGGTAAGGATAAAGAACTTTGGTAACTACAGTATCACTTCATTGGATCTTGTTGCGAAACTTAAGTATGATGAATTTGATCAAACTCCTATTGCTACTTTGAATGAAACCTATACAGGAATGCTTACATCCATGGACGAAGCAGATTATACATTTACAGGAACATTTACGGCTCAACTTAACAACCCTATTACTTCTCCTCTTTATTTGGAGGTTTATGCAGTAATCAATGATGATGAAGACCCATTGAATGATACTTCAAAAGTTTCATTCAATGTTGAGCCGGCATATAATCTTCAGGTTGTAAAAACAGAAAATGTTACAGAAAGATGTAAATTGTTAAATCAGCCTATAACGGTTCAAATAAAGAATGTTGGTGTAAAAGCAATTCACGCTACTGATAATGTATTTATAACATACGAAGTTGAAAACAGACCTGATATGTCTGTAACAGAACAACTTCAACTGCCTTATACATATAATGGAGTGTCTTATGATTCTATTCAGCACAATGTTCAGATAGGATATACATTTAACCAGACAGCTAACTTCTATCCTTTGGGAACAAGTGATACCACATGGAAAGTAAGGTCCTATATTACTTTTGCAGAAGATCACGTTCCAACTAATGACACATCATCTTACATTACTGTTACTTCCCGTGTATCTCCTCCTGCTCCTGTAGCGTTGAATGATACAGTGTTCTATGGAACAATAGGACATCCTTCTGCTTATCAAGACGGACACCTACAGATAAAATGGTTTACCGATAGTTTGCAAACTACACCATTCTATACAGTAAGTTATAGCAACAATACAGGACAATATAATCCTTATACTACTACAGACAGAGTTTTTGCTGATTCTATATATTATACACGTGTTAATCTTACAGGTTCTTATCCTTGTGAAAGTTTCTATACAGAGGTTAAAGTTATCGTAAAAGACCGTCAGCCTGTAGATATGGCTGCTTTGAGAGTTACAGCTCCTTTGCACACAATTGTTTCATCTTTTGCATGGGCAGGAGGTACAGTTTCTCATACAGATTACGAGATAGGAACTTCAAATGCAAGTGTTTATATGGAAGAAGATACAGTTAAGTTCCTTATCGTTAATTATGGTACTCAACCAGCAACGGGATTCAATGTAAGCTATTCTATTGCAACATCAGCTACAGCAGAACCTACAATAGTGACAGAGACATGTACAGCTACAATATTACCAACTCAACAATATGTTTATTCATTTGCAAACCTTGCAGATGTCTCTGATCCAAGTAAAACATATAGAATACGTGCTTGGGTAGATGCTGCAAATGATGCAACTCCTTTGAATGATACTTCTGATTATCGTTTGGTAAAACCTTTGAATGGTAATACACTGTATTCAACACCATCAGTAACCGAAGCTTCTTCATTGGATATAACCCGTGTTCAGTTTGCAAATATTGACAATACGACAATAGCGGGCGATGATACTTATTCTGATTTCACACAAACTGTTGAGCCGGCAATTCTGTTCAAGGGAATAACCGATACTCTTTATGTACAGCATCAGAATGCTTCTTCCATGGAAGCAGGACTATTCCACTCTGGCTGGATGAAAGTTTTTGTAGATTGGAATATGAATGGTATTCTTGAAGGAGAGGATACTACGCAAATCTACAATGCTCATTATCCTAATTGGGAATTGGTTTATTCAGACACTGTTCTTCGTTCGGAATCCATGAATACTATCCCTATCACCGTACCTACTCAGATGCAAAACGGCAAAACACGTATGCGTATCATACTTTCACAGGAAGACAGCAAGCATGATTTCTATGCAGGTCAGGATATGACTATTGGCAAAGGAGAGATAGAGGATTACTTATTACAGATACTTCCAATGGAAGAAAACAATGCACAGCTTCTTCGTTTCACTTCTCCATCAGAAACATTCCAAACTGCAGAACAGCAGACAATAAAGGTTATGGTGAAGAATGTTGGACGCAACAATATGACTGCAGCAAACATACATTGGTTTGTCAATGATGAAGAACAGGGAGTGGTGAATTGGACAGGAAACCTTGCTACTTCACAGGTGCAGGAGATAACACTTGGAACAATCAATGCAGGCTATGGTAATACTACTTTGCGTGCATATATTGACCTTCCGGGAGATACATATAATATTAATGACACTGTTCTTACAAATATATTCCGCTTCAAGACTTATGACATTACTTATGAAGAATCTTTCGATGACCAGATAATACTGAATGATGATTTCTATGCTTATGAAATCAATGCGGCAAAACCAGAAAACTGCTGGCAACTTGGAATGCCTAATGCAGACAGTAATTCAAAGATAACAGAAGCTTATTCTTATCCTTATTGCTGGAAGACAAATCTTAACGGCAAGTATCCAAAGAATAATATAAGTATTCTTTATTCTCCTGTGTTCAATATAGAGCTTATAAAACCGGATACACTATCTTTCATGCTTTATAGGGCTATGGGTTCTGCAACAATGACTGTGGAATATTTGGATTATCAAGGTCAGTGGCAAATCATAGAAGGTGATACAATAGAAGGAGTTCCTTCAGGTTATCATTGGTATAGTGGACAGAATGGATTCACAGGTACAAATAGTGCAGGTTGGACTCAAGTTACATATTCTTTGGATCACTTGGTAACCAATATGGGTATTAAAGCACAATTCAGATTTATATTTACTTCTGGTTCTGGAACGACATCTGACGGTGTTGCCATAGATGATTTCAGATTAGCTAAGGGACTTAGAGATCAAGATGCTGGTGTAACATACGTAGAACTTACACCTTCAATCCTTCCAAATTATGGACAGCTGTTCTATCCAAAGGTAACTGTTCATAACTATGGACGTGAACCTCTGTCAAATTACCGTGTATGTTATATGTCAGAAGATATGCATATTCCTACTTGTGAAGATGTGTCTTATGGCGATAATGGTATAGTTCCAGGAAGAGATACTATCTACACATTCCAGACAGGACATTATCTTGATGTAGCAATGCCGGATCCGTTCTCTATAGTTGCATTTACTCGTCTAAATCCTGTTGATTTGTATGCTGAAAACGATACTGCATGGGCAAACGTAGTTATTGGACCATTGCAGAAGGATGCTGCTGTAATAGCAATAGAGCAACCTGCAGAGCAAATTGTTTCCAATGATGATGTGGAAATAGCAGTACGTATAAGGAACTATGGATTGGATCCTATATCTGAGTTACCAGTATCCTACATTATTACAGGTTCTTCTCAGGTTGATGAAACTATAACATTTAATCCTCCTCTGTATAACGGAGACGAATATGTTTATCATTTCAATCAACGCTACCATGCTTCATTTGGTTCTGTAAATCTTAAAGTATGGTCTTCTTTGCCTGGAGATTATTACCATGATAATGATACTCTTTACAAACGACTTCAAGGTTCTTCCTACACTCAGGACATAGAAGCAAGATATATTACAATAGATGACAGCGATCCAAACGCTATAGGTATTCAGCTTGCATTCCTTAACCGTTCTTCCATAGGTGTCGGAGACATTACAGTAGGTTATTACTATGATGGCAATATTAACAATGCGGTGGAGGAAACCTATAGACTTGGACACGTTCTTCCTGCAGGAGATTATGGCTACCATTACTTTACTCAGAAACTTCCTCGCAGAGTTTATCAAAGTATTTGTGCATACATTGTAGCTCCTAATGAGGTTAATCTTTCAAACGATACCACATGTACTCTTATGATGGGTTATACAGATGGAGCAGCTGATACAATATTTATAGAGGAAACTATGGCAGAGGATTGTCTTGTTCAACTTGTAGGACACAACAATGGAACACTTGGCGGAAACACCATGGTAACGGCTCATTTCGTTCTCAATGGAGATTGGTCAAATGTTATCTCTCAGACATTTAATTGGGAATACGATGAACCTAATCCAGAAATGCGTCAATACATGACATTCTCTTATAGAATACCAAAATCAGAAAATAGTGAATACGATATAGTTGCATGGCTTGATTATCCACACGACTGGCATCATTGGAATGATACAACAAGAATATACCAAGTAAAGACCTACGTTGGTTTGGATGATGTTGTTTCTTCTGAAAAGGGATTTGTTTTGGAACAAAATATTCCAAATCCTTATAATTCTCAAACAAATATTGGATTTACTCTTCCAAAATCTGGTAAAGTATCGTTGTATGTTACCAATACTTTGGGTCAGGTTGTTTACAGCAAAGATGCAAACTATTCTGAAGGATATCATAACATAGACTTTGATGCAACCAAGTTAGACGAAGGTGTTTATTACTATACAATGGAATTTGACGGCGAAAAACAAGTTCGCAAGATGATAATAGTAAGGTAATAAACTTATTTTATAATTCAAAAGGGCGGTTATTTTACCGTCCTTTTTTTGTTTTCATAATATAACTAAATAAAAAAAAAGGACGAAGAGTTCTCCGTCCTTTTTTAAGTATTAAATAACAAGACTATATATCTCTTAAACCAGTCTCCATTCTGCACCTTCCTTGGAGTCTTTTATCTCTATGCCGATAGCCTTCAACGCATTGCGTATTTTATCTGATGTCGCATAGTCTTTTTGTTCGCGTGCAGACTTTCTTACTTCCATGATAAGATTCATTAAACCATCTATGACTTTTGTGTCTGTACCGTTGTTGTCTTCTTTCAATCCAAGAACATCTTCACAAAGTTCGTTGAAATTCTTTTCCAAAAATTCTTTGTCCTCTTTTGTTATGGTTGCTTTTTTGTCTGCGACACTATTGATGTGTTTGCAAAGTTCAAACAAGTTGGCAATACATATAGGAGTATTGAAATCATCAAACACAGCATCTATTGCATCTTCCATTATCTTTTTAAGAGGGAACGATGTTTCGTTGCTTTCTGCAAGAGAGTTTATTTTTTTCTTTGCTTCCATCATGCGGGCAAATCCTTTCTCAGAAGCAATAAGAGCTTCGTTGGAGAAATCCAAAGTACTTCTATAATGAGCCATAAGCATAAAGAAACGTATGGTCATAGGAGAGTAAGCCTTTTGCAGAAGGTGATGAGAACCGGAAAACATTTCTGTTATGGTGATAAAATTGTTATAGCTTTTTCCCATTTTTCTTCCTTCTATGGTAATCATATTATTGTGTAGCCAATATTTTGCAGGCATCTTACCGAAAGCTCCTACACTTTGGGCTATCTCACAATCATGATGAGGAAACAAAAGGTCCATTCCGCCTCCATGAATATCAAACTCTTCTCCAAGATATTTCTTTCCCATGGCAGTACATTCCAGATGCCAGCCAGGAAACCCCAAAGACCACGGACTTTGCCATTTCATTATGTGTTCCTTTGGAGCTTTCTTCCAAAGAGCAAAATCAAATGGATTATGTTTTTCTTGTTGTCCGGCTAATTCTCTTGAATTGTCTTTGGTATCTTCCAAAGTGCGGTGAGAGAGTACACCATATTTCTTTATGGTGTCATTATATTTTTCCACATCAAAATATACACTTCCTTCGCTTTCATATGCAAGGCCTTTGTCAATAAGAGTCTTTACTATATCTATTTGTTCCATTATATGGCCTGAAGCAATGGGCATAAGATTAGGACGCAAACAGTTTAAACTGTCAACAGCCCAAAGATATTTTGCTTCATAGTATTGCGCTACTTCTTGAGGTTCCTTGTTTTCTGCAAGTGCTTTCTTTTCAACTTTATCATCTCCTTCGTCAGCATCATTAAGAAGATGACCGACATCTGTAAAGTTTCTTACATATCTTACATTGTAGCCAGCATATCTTAATACTCTGTAAACAATATCAAAAGTTATAGCGCTACGGGCATGTCCAAGATGTGCTTCACCATATACTGTAGGACCGCAAACATACATTCCTACTCTGTCTTCTCTTATCGGGCGAAAACCTTCTTTCATTCCGCTAAGAGTATTATATAATCTAACCGATGATTTATCTGTTGCCATATCTTATTTTATTTTTAGTCTGTTTGTTATCACCCTGATGGTAACACCACCTATTATTAACACAATAAATAGTATTCTTATTATATCCCAGAACAAAATTTTTATAGGGAAAGCATCTACAACAAAATTATCTTCACTAAGTTTTATCAAGCCAAACTCTTGTTGTAGCAGACAAAAAGCAATACCTATAATAATACCCACGACACAACCTACAACATTTATTGTTATTCCATAATAGAAATATATCTTGCGTAAATCTTTTATTGTTGTTCCTATAGCTCTAAGGATATAATTCATTCTTTGTTTTTGTATATATAGTATAACAAGAGAGGAAAGTATGTTTATTGTCGCAATAAAAATAATGAAGGACAAGATAACATAAACTGCAAGTTTTTCACTTTTGACAATACGGAAATACAACGGCTGTTGTTCCAAAAGATTTTTTGCAGAAATATTTCTCACATTCTTCAGACTTTCCTTTCTTTTCTCTATATATTTTGTTTTGTTTATATTTTGTTTAGGGATATCATACAAAGCTGTTACCTCATTGTCTTTGTAGTTCAGTAATTCTCTTGCTTTTTTGATATTGACAAAAATATATCCATTGTCAAGTTCAGAATGCGATTGAAAATTCCCGACATACATTACGTTTTCGCTTCTAAGCATATCTTCTACTACGGTAGCATCTTCTTTATCCATTTCCGGTACTGTGATTTGAAGACTTATCCCCATCTTTTCTGCTCCTTTGTTCAATCCTAAATCAACAGCCAAGCCTATTCCCATTATACATACATTTTCTTCCAGTCCATTGAACCCCTCTTTTCCATTTACAAGCAAAGAATCAAGATGATTGTATTTGAAATACTCGTCAGTAGTGCCTATAAGTTTTACTATTCTCTGACTTTCTCCAAAGGAAACCATTGCAGTTTGTTCAATTACGGGAACAATGGTAAGATTGTCTTTTTGTGTGGAAGATTTTTCCAGAACATCAACAACATTATTCTGATTAAATGCTTTCCCTTTAGTTGTTTCTATAAGAATGGGAGGATTTTCTTTTTCCAGCATTTGTTGGGCAACAGAAGTGAATCCATTGAAAACACTCAGCACAACCAACAATGCCAAGCTTCCTATGGCAATACCTATCAAAGAAATCAAGGAAATAATATGTACTATTCCTTTGTTTCTTCTGGAAAAACACAACCTGCTTACTATAAAAAAGAGATTTTTCCTCTTCATTCTGTAAAGGGGCTTTTATTTTTTCAGGAGTTCATCTATTCTTGCTGCATATTCCAAAGTATCATCCAAGAAGAAAACAATATCCGGAATTATTCTCAGTTGATGTCTTTCTCTTTGGGCAAGAAGCATACGAACCAAATCTTTCTTTTCTTTCAATATCTGCAAGAGTGCAAGTTCTTTGCTTAGCGGGTTTTCTTTGCCTTTTGTTATTTCTATAGGGCAGTTGGCAGGTACAAATATGCTTACATAGACTCTTGCCAAGGACAAATCAGATGTTACATTAACCTTTGTGACACTTATAAGGCAGGACAAAAACTCCTCACGACTCTTTTCTCTTAGTATTTCAGACAAATCTTTCTGGATAAGTCTGTTTATCTTTTCCATTCTTCTGTTTTCCATAGGTGCAAAATTACAATTTTTTTCTGAGATACTATAATGAAAAACCATTGTTTTGCTTTATGTATGTTCCCTCTTGGACTTGAAAAAGAAAAACACGGCAGCCAAAATAAAAACATAAGCCTGCCGTGTTGCATATCAGATAAAGTTTTTTCTATTCTTTCTGTTTTGATTTCACCATATTTTTGAAATATTTCCAATGCCAGATAATATGGATTATAGCAATGACAGTCATTGCTATGCCAAAATCAACATGGAACTGTAATATGGTCATATAATTCATAGACCAGCCATACATCTTTGCCAATACTATATACAAACCCAATAAGCAGGAAACCAAACATGTCAGAAGCAATATGGAATTCCAGATCTTGCGATGGGTAATCTTTTTCATATTTCCTGTTTTTACACAAAAGAATGTGCAGGTGTACAGACCTAAGGTCAGAATAATCAACGGCCAGAAATGATAAGGCGTCTTCGCTTTGGTAGTCTCAGCGACTTCTTCCTCTTCAGCTTCTTCTATTGTAGGGGAAACGCTTTGCAGACTGTCAAATGTAGGATTGCCGTATTCTCTGTCTGAAACAGGAGTGTCAGAATTTTTAACACTGTCTTTTTTTACTTCTTTTGGTTCAACAGCAGTTTTCTTTTCAGGTTCTTCTTTCTTGTTTTCTTTTGGCAGGTTCAGAAGAGAATAATCACAATATCCGTCTTTGTTGCCGTCTGTAAATAATCCACAATAGCCAGTGCAGTTTTCTCTTCCTCCAAAAGGACATTGTTCTGTGTCTTGTTGAGCAAAGCAGACAAAACTTAGGATAATAAAAACTGTTAAGGAAAGAATATATTTCATGTTTTTTGTCTTCTACGGGGAAAGTTATTTGTTTTGCTTGTGTTCTTTGCAACATTCTTTTTTGTCTTTGTCGCAAGCTTTTTTATCATTCATTTCTTTCTTACAACATTCCTTTTTGTCTTTGTCGCAAGCCTTTTTATCATTCATTTCTTTCTTGCAACATTCTTTTTTATCCTTGTCGCAAGCCTTTTTATCATTCATTTCTTTCTTGCAACATTCTTTTTTATCCTTGTCGCAAGCCTTTTTATCATTCATTTCTTTCTTGCAACATTCCTTTTTGTCTTTGTCGCAAACCTTTTTATCATTCATTTCTTTCTTGCAACATTCTTTTTTATCTTTGTCGCAAACCTTTTTCTCATTCATTTCTTTCTTGCAACATTCCTTTTTATCCTTGTCACAAGTCTTTTTGTCTTTGTTGTTTGTGCATTCAGGAGTAGAACAACCGCCTTTTTTAGTGCAGTCTCCATTGTTTTCTTTGCATTTCTTATCTAAAGCTTTACAACATTTTTTGTCTTTTTGGGCCTGATGTTTTTCAGCTCTTGCTTTTTCGTCTTTTACTTTATCCTTGTCAAGATTTTTTGTTTCTGCATTAAGTTTAGAGTAATCACAATAAGAATCCTTATTTTCATCTGTAAAGTGGCCACAAAAACCTGTACAATTCTCTCTTCCTCCGAAAGGACATTTTTCTGTTTTTTGTTGAGCAAATGAAATAAGGCTAACAAACATAGCAAACACTGTTAATAAAGCAAATTTTTTCATGATTTTTTTTTCTTTGAATTATTTATTATATTTAATTAGGCTTGCAAAATTACACTTTTTCCTTAACTATGCAATGAAAATAGAGTATTTTTGCAGAATAAATTTCGGACAATGTTTTTTGGATTATTAAAATATTTTTGTTCTTCCTTGAGGGATACTCTTTTCCCAAAAAGATGTCTGCTTTGTGATGATGTATTGGACGACAAAGAAAAGTATCTCTGTACCCATTGCAGACACAATTATATTGTAAAGAGTGTGCAGAAAGATGAGTTTTTTGCTCCCTTGTCCTTGTTTGCTGAAGAAGTTGTTGTGGTGTTTCACTATAAATATATTGAGAAAGCAATAAAGTCTTTTAAGTTCCATAGACAGGTATCCATAGGAAAAGCTCTGGCAAAGGTTCTTGCACAACGTCTGCAACAAGAAGCATGGCTGAAGGAGATAGACTATATCGTTCCTGTCCCTTTGCATAGAACAGCACAACACAAGAGACAGTTTAATCAATGTGAAGTTATTGCAGATGTTTTAGGCAAGGACCTTGGTATTCCTGTTTCAAAATCCAATCTTTACAGAATAAAAAACAACAAACCGCAGCATACATTATCCGTAGAAGAAAGATATAAAAATGTTGAGAGCAATTTTTCCTTGAAAGACGAGGGAATGTTCAGAGAAAAGAAAATACTTTTGGTAGATGATGTGATAACAACCTGCTCCACTCTGAAAGCATGCTGTAAAGCCTTGCAAAAAAGCAGGGATACAAAGATTTATATTTCTGCTATATCAAGTTCAAGAATAAGATTTTAGGACAAAACACCTGAAAAAAGGGAAAACTTTGGCTAACCCAGATAAATATCTATCAAGCCTTGCGGTGCCTTTATATATATTGTCTTGTTCTCTCTATCCACTTTCTTTATCACTTCGTCTATAATAGGAATAAGTATCTCTTTTCCGTTGTAATTTATGGACATTATTGGTTGGGTCATATTGTCAAAGATTTCATTTATGACGCCTATTGCTCCTTTCTCCTCATCTTCCACCTTGAAACCTATGACTTCATGAAAATAGAATTTGTTGCCCTCCAGTTTCGGCAGCATATCCAAAGGAAGATACAAATCTTTTCCCACCAAAGCGTTGCTTTCTTCCACCGTTACGTCCTGAAAGCGTGCAACCATCTTGTTGGAATGTGGTCTGAGAGACTCTATGTCATATTTTACCAGACGTTTGTTTATTTCTATATAGACAAACTTCAGCTCCAAATACTCCAAAGGTTCATCAACATCAAAAAACAGCACCAGCTCACCTTTATAGGAAAAAGGTTTTGCCACTCTGCCCAGATAAAAACAATCCTGTTTTGTCATAATATCAAGTTTTATAATAAAAAAGGCTGTCATTAAAGAATAACAACAGCCCGATAAAGCGTATGCAAAAAACTATTCTGCTTGTGGAGTTTCCTCTGTTGCAGGAGCTTCTACATTTTCTTCTGAATTTTGTGCTTCTTCTGCTTGTTTTTCAACAGCTGCAGCTCTTTTGTCTGCAAGTGCCTGAGCTTTCTTTGCATTTACTTCTTCTTCATGTTTCAATGCTTCTTTTCTCTTGGCGTTTTTGTCGTTTCTTACCTTAGCAGCAGCCTCTGCTATCTGTTTTTCTTTTTGTTCAATGAAATCATTGTAACGTTTGTCTGCTACTTCCTGAGCAAAAGCACCCTTTTCCACTCCTCTTTGAAGATGGTATTTATACAAAACACCCTTGTATCTTAGCAAAGAACGTACAGTGTCTGTAGGTTGAGCACCATTCCTTAACCATTTGCAAACTCTGTCTGCATCTACAACAATAGTTGCAGGCTGAGTCAAAGGATTGTAGGTTCCTAATTTTTCAATAAATTTTCCGTCACGTGCTGCACGAGCATCCGCAATTACTATATGATAAAAAGGCTGACCTTTTTTACCATGTCTCTGTAATCTAATCTTTACTGCCATTTGTTTTTTTTATTTAATGATTTGAGTCTGCAAAATTACTACTTTTTTTTTATCTGCCAAAAAATCTTCCAAAGAAATTTTATCATTCCTCAACAAGTTTCTTGTCCTCTGTCTGCACTCGGACGGTCTGTATGATGAAAAGTTTTTCAAGAAGATTTTTGATCTTTATAATTATTTGAAAGACAGATAAAAAGAAAGGTAAAAAAAAGAGTTGGTTTTTACGGACGAAAACCAACTCTTTATACCAAAAAGATCAAGACTTTTTTCAAAAAGATCAAGACTTTTTTTTCGTTGCAAAGAGTTTTGAAAAAACATATCAGAATCTTTGCCATATATTGAAAGTATTCTGTCTTGAAATCAAAGTATCAGGGTTATTTTTCTTTGATGTTTCTCTATTTCTTTTATCTTAACTTCCACACAATCCGAAGGGATAAGCGAAGGAATGTTTTCCGCCCATTCCATAAAACAATAGTTGCCCGAGTAAAAGTTCTCTTCCACGCCTATATCCAAGGCTTGTTCTTCATTTTCCAGACGATAGAAATCAAAATGGTATATTTCTCCTGCTTTTTTTGAATAATACACGTTGCAGATAGCAAAAGTCGGGGAACAGACATTGTCTTCCACTTCCAGTACATCGCAAATTGCTTTTATGAATGTGGTCTTTCCTGCTCCCATGCTGCCTTTGAAAGAAACAACTCTTCTTTCTCCCACGGCATCAACAAATTCTTTTGCAGCTAAAGTAAGACTGTCCAAATCTTTGACAATGATTTCCTTCACCATTTTTGTTTTATCTTTTGTTTGTCAGGTGAATGAAAGGTATCAGGCACTCTTCCATGGAAATACCTCCGTGTTGGAAAGTGTTGTTGTAGTATGATACATAGTAGTTGTAGTTTGTCGGATAGACAAAGTAGCCTGTGCTTCTTGCAAACACCATTGGTGAGAGAATAGACAGAGGAGGCAGCATTATCTCTTCGGGATTTTTAACATGATAGACATCTTTTGCGTCAAAATCCAGCAGTCTTCCTATTTTGTATCTAAGATTCACAGATGCTTCCTTGTTTGATTTTATCCTGACAGGCTTGTTTACTTTTACGCTTCCGTGGTCTGTGGTGATGAAAACATCAACATCTTTGTCAGACAAGAACTTCAAGACCTCACGAAGCGGAGAATGTTCAAACCATGTGCGGGTAACACTTCTGTAAGCGTTCTCATCGAAAGCCAATTCCCTGACAAGATCCGATTCTGTGCGGGCGTGGGAAAGCATATCAATGAAATTATATACAATAACATTTATATCGTTCTGCAAAAAGTTAGGCAATATGTCTATCATTCTCATTCCGTAGTTGGCATTCAAAACCTTGTGATAGGTTTGGGAAGCTTTTATTCTGTGACGGACAAGATTATCCTGCAGAAGATCCGGTTCATATTGGTTTTTGTTTCCTTCCTTGTCTTCATCTAACCAGAACTGAGGATAGTATTTTTTTATATCCAAAGGCATAAGAGAAGAAAACAAGGCATTTCTTGCATATTGAGTGGTGGTAGGCAGTATGCTGTAATATATGTCTTCCTCTTCTGTGTGAAGATAGGTTTCTATCATCGGTTTCAAGGCTCTCCATTGGTCAAAACGGAAATTGTCAAGCACGATAAGGAAGACGGGTCTTTGTTTTGTCTTCAAAAGAGGAAAAACTTTCCTCTCCAATATCTTGTGGGACATCAAAGGCGTTGCCTCAGTCTTGTCTTTTATCCAGTCAATGTAGTTTTCTTGATAGAATTTGGAGAATCTCTCATTGGCAGAGGACTTTTGCTCCTTTAAAATCTCAAATATACTCTCATCGTTGGAAGTGCTTAACTCTATTTCCCAACGGATAATGTCTTTGTACAAATCTATCCATTCCTGCCAGGAAAGATTTTCGTTTATACGCATGCTCATGTTCCTGAACTCTTGCTGATAGTTGAGAGTGGAAGTTTGAGTTACCAGACGTTTTTGGTCCAAATGTTTTTTAAGTGTAAGAAGTATCTGGTTAGGATTGACAGGTTTGATAAGATAGTCTGATATTTTGGAACCTATGGCTTGTTCCATGATGTTTTCTTCCTCGCTTTTTGTTATCATGATGACAGGAATGGAAGAATACCTGACTTTTATTTTTGAAAGAGTCTCCAAACCATTTAGCCCAGGCATATTTTCGTCAAGGAATATTATGTCCACATTCTCTTTTTCCAGAATATCCAACGCCTCCTGACCGTCTGTTGCAGGGATAACTTTATAACCTTTTGCCTCAAGGAAAAGTATATAAGGTTTCAAAAGGTCTATTTCATCGTCTGCCCAAAGAACCTTTACCATATTAAAATGAATTTATTTATTTGTTAAGAAATTTGACAATGTCTTCGTCTATGATGTTTGGGTATTTCAAGAGTTTCTCCACCTTGCCATTGTTCATAAGAATGATGACAGGCTGTCTGCCCTTGGTTGCTTCCAAAAAGACAGGAGCAGGCACGTTTTTGAAAGGCAGAGGCTTGATTTCGTTGTTGGTGAAGAATTTATCTATCGCCTTTTCGCCACCCCAAAAGATAAGAGCAAAGTTTTCGTCTTTGATATTGTATTTTTGCCGCATGACATCCAAGCGTTTGGCAGTCTTCTTGCAGAATTTGCATACAGGAGAGTACATGCAGACTATTTTTTTGCCTTCTTTGATATGTAAATCTTCTAAACTTTCGTTGCTTATAAGGTATTCAAACTTTTCTTCATTGATTTTGGCAGCCTTGCCATATAGTTTGTACCTTAAACTGTCGGGCATATTTATTCCGAACGATAGAAGCAAAACGGCAACGGAGATAACCACAAACAGATAGTTTGTGTTGTTTCTTATGAAAGAAGATATTGTGGCTGTTTTGCTTTTTTTCTCTTCGGGAACAGAGGATACAGGTTCCTCGTTTTTGTCGTTAGGGACAACACCTTTGTTCCAAAACATAAAATAAGAAAAAAACAGGAGGACAATGTTTTTTATCAAGGTCTGTGAATCAGACATTATCAACACCTCTCCAAAACAATGACAATTCTCTTTATCTACGTGGAACAGATAAGGCTTAGCTATTATATAAATACTAAAGAAAACAAGAAACGCTATTATCAGGGATTTGACAAGTTTTGGTTTTATGCCAACAAGTAACAGCAATCCCAGACCAAACTCACAAGCTATGAGGATACGGGTCAGTATTGTCGTTGTTATCCATGAGAAAAGCTGATGCTCATAGATAAATTGGTCAAACGCATCTATGGAAATATACTTTGTAACAGCGGAAGCCATAAATACAACCGCTACAAAAATTCTTGCAATCCAACCAATAACGTTTCTTGTTTTCATATTTATACTGTTTTTCTTTTTGTTTATTATTCTTCAGTGCATTTGCCGTCAAGAACTTTTCCTTCTATGTCTTTGCTTGTTATATCTGAACAATCACCGTCCCAATCATTAACAGGAACAGAAGTAGATGCTTTCTTTAATGAATCTGTATTTACAGGACAAATACAATCTGTCGTATCAGAACAAGAATAAAGAGCTGCACCACATACTAACGCAAAGGCTACATAAAATATTTTCTTCATAAGTCTTTTTATTTATTGTTTGTTGTTATTCTTTTTTATATAATTATAGGGAGTGTTTATAAATAAAAGCACTCCCTACAACCTTACTCGAAATTAATCTTTGTAGATTAGTCTTCTTCGCAAGTTAGAGAAACTTCAAGTCCGTCTGCAGTATTTTGGTTAGCCCAATTTACCCAAGTTGCGCCTAAATCTTTGAAAGTAACTTCGTCGCAATCTCCATCAAAGTCTTCAACTTTAATTGAAGAGTCCAATTTTTCACCTTCAAGGGCTGGAACACAAGTACAATCACTGTTACCGCAAGCTGCGAATCCTAATACTACAAGAGCAAAAGCTCCTAATGTAAATAATGTCTTTTTCATTTTTTATAATTTTTAGTTAAACAATTTTTGCTACTCTGTTAATGGATTTTCGCTTTCTCCATTGATTTGTTTTATCAGTTGCAAAGTTATAAAAAAATATTAATACGTGAATAAATTTTTTATTTTTTTTTGTATTTTATTTTTTTTCTTTGCCTCTCGTTTCCTTTTATACAAAACCTGTGCCAAAACTTGATTTATCTGTTTGATAATTTCATAATGATAGGGAAATGATCGCTTATTCCACCTTGATATCTAAGACCTTTGTATGCAGGAAACGGTTTGTCCAATTTGTTGTGTCTGTCTTTGTCTATCAGGAAAGATGGCTTGAAAATATGGCTTTGATTAAAGTTCTTCCCATATACAAGCCTTTCTTTTAGGTTTTCCGACATAATGAATTGGTCAAAACTAAAATATTCATGGCCATAAACATAGGAACCTGTAACATTTTTGTTGTCCTGCATAAGATTTGTTAAAACTATATTTTCAGAAGCCTTGTCTTTGTTTAAATGAAAGCCTTTTATTATAGTCTCATCCCAAGGGTTGTCGTTGAAATCTCCCATAACAAGAAAATTTCTTTCTCCTTTTGAGTACAGATTGTTTATGTGTGAGTAGATTTGGGAAAAAATTTCCTCCCTCAGTTCTTTTTTTATGTTGTTTTCTCTGCGTGACGGTGCATGAACAACATATATGTTAATCATAATATTTCCTAACCAGCCCTTAACATAAAGAACGTCTCTTGTCCTGTCCTCTTCCTTGTCTGAAACAGAGGGTAGGGTATAGTGTTCTTCTGTTTTGAAGCGTTTGGGATTATACAGTAGAGCAACATCTATTCCTCTTATGTCTTTGGATTGATAATGTATGTATTTGTAACCAACTTTTCTCAATGGAGTAGAAAGAGTCAAAGCCCTTAGTACAGTGTCGTTTTCTATTTCGCACAATCCTATGATGGAAGGCATTAGTTTCTCATCTATGGCTATATATGTTTTGGCAAGGTCATTAAGTTTTTTGTTGTATTTCCTGAAAGTCCAGTGTTTCTTTCCCTCCGATGTGTACTCATCGTCCAATGTTTGTTTGTCATCCATTGGGAAGAAAAGATTTTCTGTGTTATGAAAAACAATAATATCTTCTTGTGCGAGGACAAGATTTGGCAAGAGACACAGCATAAGACCTATTTTTTTTAGTCTTCCGTGTTTTATTGCTTCATTATGTCTTTTTTGAGTTTTAGCCATTGATACTGTTTTAAAAAAGCCTGCACAGAAAAATATATTCTCCGTGCAGGCACCTATGAAAAGAAAAAATTATTCCGGTTTATAGAAAGGCATTCTTACAACCTTTGCTTCCACAAGTTTGTTTCTTACCTTTATATATATAGGAGTGTCTTTTTTGGAGAAAGCAGTTTGGACATGAGCTGTTCCTATGTTCTTTCCCGTAGAAGGAGAAGGAGAGCCTGAACAAACTTTTCCTATTGTGTTGCCTTCAGCATCACATACTTCGTATCCATTTCGAGGAATACCTTTGCCAACCATTTCAAAGCCGACAAGTTTTTTCTTCACTCCGTTTGCTTTTTGTTCTTCAAGATATTTTCTGTCTATGAAATTGTTGCCATCAACAAACTTTGTCAACCAATTAAGACCAGCTTCTATAGGAGAAGTCTCATCATCTATCTCATGACCATACAGACAGAAACCCATTTCTAAACGTAATGTATCTCTACAACCTAAACCTGCAGGCATTATTCCAAATTCTTTTCCGGCTTCAAAAACAGCATCCCATATTTTATCTGCATCTTTTTTATCAAAATATATTTCACAACCACCAGCTCCAGTGTATCCTGTTGTTGAAAGCAAAACGTTGTCTATTCCAGCAAGAGTAAGATATTTAAATGTATAGTATTCCATATCTTCTACTGGAGTAGAAGTAAGTTTTTGCATAACTTTAAGCGCATTTGGTCCTTGAACAGCAAGCTGACCATAGTTATCACTTTCATTAATGAATTCTTTGTCAAGTTCCAAACCCATTTGCTTTGCAATAGAAGACATCCAGTTCCAGTCTTTTTCTATATTTGCAGCATTTGGCACCATAAAGTACTCTGTTTCGCTGACACGATACACAAGCATGTCATCTACAATGCCGCCATTTCCGTTTGGAAGTACGGTGTAAAGCACTTTGCCGTCAAACAAAGTATTTATGTCATTAGATGTACAATATTGAATAAAATCATGAGCCTTTGGGCCTTTGGCTCTGAATTCTCCCATGTGTGAAACATCGAAAACTCCAACATTGTTTCTGACATTGTTGTGTTCTTCTATCAATCCTACATATTGAATTGGCATATTATAACCTGCAAATTCAGCCATTTTGGCTCCAAGTTCTATATGCTTTTGTGTAAATGGTGTTGTTTTCATTAATCTTTATTGTTTATTTGTTTAGAATTATATTGTATTAATCAAAATAATAGGTTGCAAAGTTAAGCATTTTTTTTACAAGTGCAATAAAAGAAGAAGTATTTTATTATTCTGAATAATTATATTTTGTTTTATTAAATTGTATATCAAAAAATTATATATATCAAAACAAATTTTATTTAAATTTTTTAATATACTGTGAAAATTTTATTGTACTTTTGCATTTGAAAGTGGTACATTTTGTACATAATTAATAATTATTAATTTAAAACAAACAAAAAATGAAGATTAAACATTTATTTTTAGGTCTTGCAATGGTTGCTCTTATGGCAGCTTGCACAAAGAATGCAGAAACAACTTCTCCTACAACAGAAGCAACTCCAACTGAAGAACCAGCTGCCGCTGAAGTTACTCCTGCTGTAGAACAAGTAGAAGAACCGGTTAAGGAAGAAGCTCCTGTTAAGAAAGAAGCAAAAAAAGAAACTGCAAAAAAAGAAACTGCAAAACCAGCTACACCACAGGCTGATCCTTGTGAAGCTGCAGTTAAAGCATACGAAAAATATGCTGACCAAGTAGCTGACGCTAAAAAACACAAAGATACTCCTGATGGTTTGACTGTTTTTGTTAAATTGAAAAAACAAGCAGATGCTCAAAGAGCAACAATAAAAGATTGTGCTTCAAACCCAGAGTACAAAACACGTGTTGCTAACGCTATCCGTCGAGTAACAAACGCTACTATGTAGTACTCATTCAATATAGATTGAAGAAAAAGGTTGGACTTCCAAAGGGAGTTCAACCCTTTTTTTATTTTATATTCTTTTGCTATTAGATAAAAAAATACTACCTTTGCACCCTCAAAAATAAAAACAAAAAGAAATTATTATGGATAAAAAATCAATAATAGGATTAGTACTTATATGTTTAGTGTTTGTTGTATTTGGTTTATTAAATCGCCCGACAGAAGAACAACGCCAGGCACAAAAACGTTATCAGGATTCCATAGTTAAGCTACAACAACGGCAAACACAAAAACAGGCAAAAACCAAGACCTATGACAACGAAGAAGAAGCAACAATAGATTCATTACGTGCTGCAGCAAGCGAAAATGATTCTGCAAGAGCAGCACTTAATGAATTAATAAAAGGCAAGTACTCTGTTTTTTCTGCTTCTGCTGGTGGCGAGAACAGAAATATTGTTTTGGAAAATGATGTTTTTAAGGTAAATATTTCTTCTCTTGGTGCAATGGTTTCAAACGTGGTATTGAAAGATTATACTACTTATGGAGGGAAAGAAAGAGTAAAATTCTTTGACCAAGGAGGCAATAAATATGGTCTTCATCTTACAGTTGGAAGTACAATTGTAAATACGGAGGAACTTAATTTTAAAGTTTTTGTTAATAACAAATTATATACATCAGATGCTCCTTTAAAGGTTAGTGGCAAAGATTCTTTGATTATTTCACTTCGTTTGTTTCCAGACAAAGCAGATACTTTGAATATATCCGATGAAGATTATTATTCAAACAGAAAACAATATATAGAATATAGGTATATTATCAGAGGAAATGATTATCGTTTAGGTTATAAAATTGCATTAAATAATATGCAGGATATAATCAAAGATGATGGTAATCTGGAATTTCAATGGGATTCTCCTCTTTGCTTAAAAGAAAAAGACAAAAAGATAGAAACACAGAACTCTTCCATATATTATATGTTGGATGATGAAGTAGAAAACCTCAAAGAACAAGGAAGAGATGATTCTGTCAGTGAAAGCAGCAGTATACCTATTAAATGGATTTCTTACAAGCAACAATTCTTTTCAACTGTTTTGATAGCAAAAGACTCCGTTTCTTATTTCAATTCAGCAACAATGGTTACCAAAACAGATACAGCATCCGCTAATATAAGAAATATGCATTCTGTTTTGGATTTCAATTATTCCAATGAGAAGAACTATACAGAGTACAATATGGATATATTCTTTGGACCAAACAAATACAGAATATTCAAAAACTATGATATCGCACTTGAAAGAACTATTCCTTTGGGTTGGGGATTTTTCCTTTTGCAATGGGTAAACAGATTTATTATTATTCCTGTGTTTGACTTTTTGCAAGGATTCAATCTTCATATAGGACTTATTATTCTTATTCTTACTCTTTTGGTTAAGATTGTTTTGTTTCCTTTGGCTTACAAATCATTTTCTTCAACTGCAAAAATGAAAGTTCTTCAACCCGAAATCCAGAAGATAAACGAGAAATATCCAAAACAAGACCAAGCTATGCAAAAACAGCAAGCAACCATGCAATTGTATAGACGCGCAGGTATTAATCCTATGATGGGTTGTTTCCCTATGCTTTTGCAGTTTCCTATTTTGGTTGCCATGTTCAGGTTTTTCCCTTCTTCAGTGGAACTTAGACAACAGTCTTTCCTTTGGGCTGATGACCTTTCTACCTATGACAGTATTTTGGATTTACCATTTAATATTCCGTTCTATGGTAATCATGTTTCTTTGTTCTGTCTTTTGATGACTATTGCCCAACTTATATATACAAAAATGACAATGAGCCAGCAAACACAGAACAATGCAATGCCTGGAATGAAGTTTATGATGTATGGAATGCCTATATTTATGTTGTTTATCCTTAATAATTTCTCCGCTGCGTTGAATTATTACTATTTAATTTCTTTGCTTATCTCTGTTTTGCAAATGTATATTATCAGAAAGACAATAGATGAAAACAAAGTTCTTGCTCGTCTGCAACAGAACTCCAAAAAGCCTATGAAGAAATCAAAGTGGCAACAGCGTATGGAGAATCTTGAAAAACAAAACAGAAAACTTATGCAGGAAAGACAGAAAAATCAAAGAAGAAGATAAGCTATGTCACAAAACAAGTCATTTTTCATAAAGCAGGGAGAGGAATATATAGAACTTATCAAGCTTTTGAAAGTCTTAAATATTGCAGAAAGTGGAGCTTTGGCACAAATTTTGGTAACAAATGGAGATGTGAAGCGAAACAGTGTCGTGGAACTGAGAAAACGTGCCAAGATAAAAAGAGGAGAAACAATAGAAGTATTGGGACAAACGATAAATATTGAGTAATTTTGTTGAGGTTGTTTTCAAAAAAAAAGACAGAGAAAGAAAAACTAAATAAATAAAACTAAAAAATACAGGAATTAATTATGGACCTAACAGGAATATTGGCAATAACAGGAAAGCCAGGATTGTATAAACTTGTCTCTCAAACCAAGTCAGGAGCTTTGGTTGAATCTCTTTTGGATAAAAGGCGTATGCCCGCTTTTGCTCACGAGAGAATATCCTCTTTGAAAGATATAACCATGTTTGGAATGGAAGAGGATAAGCCTTTGATAGAAATTTTCCAGAACATATACAAGTTGGAAGATGGCAAAGAATGCTTGTCTCACAAATCTTCTGAAAAGGAATTAAAAGATTATATGGAGAAAGTTTTTCCAGACTATGACAAAGACAGAGTACATCTTTCTGATATGAAAAAGCTGTTCTCTTGGTATAACATTCTTTTAAAGAACAATCTTGTTGATTTGGAGCAACCAGCCGAAAACAACAAAGAAGAATAGGAAACACAGTAAAATAAAAAGAAAAAAGACCCGGAAGTTTATATCCGGGTCTCTTTTTTTATTCACTTTCCCTTATATCCTTTACATTTAACTGCAGTTCTCTATGTCCCTGATAGTTGTTTTCTTCTATTGTGTAGCAGATATCTATCTTTATGCCGTTGTGAAGCAAATCATAGTAATCGCCGAGAGAAAAACCTATACAGGAGAGAGGCATCATACTTTCTTTGATAGGTATGGCAGAGAATTTTAGATGGTTCTTTCCTACTTTTCTTACTCTGTTGGCATCATATATTTGATTTGAAACAAATACAGGCTCCGTGTTCTCTGGTCCAAAAGGCTGGAATTCGTTTAAAAGTCTAAGCAGTTTGTCATTAATATCGCTTAGTTCTATTTCCATATCCACAGGTATTTCAGGCAGAAGTTCATCCTGCTGAATAGTCTTTTCCACTTCTTGTTCAAACAGAGCTTTGAATTGGGCAAAGTCTTCTTCCTTTAGCGATAGTCCTGCTGCAAAGGTATGTCCTCCAAAGTGGGTTAGAAGATGATGACATTTCTCTATGGCAGTGTATATATCAAAGTTTTTTACACTTCTGGCAGACCCAGTTATAAAACCGTTTGTTTTTGTAAATATTATTGTAGGCTTGTTTTCTTCTTCAGCAATGCGGGAAGCCACTATACCTATTATTCCTTGGTGCCAGTTTTCATTATAAAGAACAATACTTTTCTTGTCTTCTGTTCTTTCTGTCTTTAACATCTCTTGTGCTTGTAGGGTAGCTTCCTTGTCTTTGTTTTTTCTATCCTCGTTGTTGTCGTTTATCTTGCCTGCAACACGGGCAGCTTCTTCTTCTGTTGTTGCTATAAGCAAATCCACGGCACTTCTTCCGCTATCCATTCTTCCGGCAGCATTTATACGAGGCCCAATCAAAAAACCTAAATCAGATATTGTCAGTTCCCTATTAAAATACAGTTTGTTCCCTTCCACATGCTTTATGTTTGCATAGGACAGTATTGCTTCCAATCCTATACGGGGTTTATGGTTTAGAACTTTCAAGCCATAATAGGCAAGAATTCTGTTTTCTCCTGTAAGAGGGACTACATCGGCAGCAATACTTACCGCAACCAAATCCAGATAAGGAATAATATCATCACCTTTCAGTCCTCTACGTCTTTGCAGCGCCTGTATAAGTTTAAAACCTACTCCACAGCCGCTTAATTCATCGTATGGATAAGTGGAGTTTTCTACTTTAGGGTCCAAGATAGCATAGCTTAGGGGCAGTTCTTTTCCGGCAAGATGATGGTCACAGACAATAAAATCTATGTTTTTTTCTCCTGCATACCTGATTTCTTCTGTTGCTTTTATGCCACAGTCAAGACAAATAATAAGAGACACACCTGTATCATAAGCATAATCAACCCCCTTGAAGCTTATTCCATATCCTTCTTCATATCTGTCAGGAATATAGTAATCTATATTGTTGTAGAATTTTGACAAATAACTGTAGACAAGAGCAACGGCTGTAGTTCCATCAACATCATAGTCTCCATAAACCAAAATTCTTTCCTTGGCACTTATGGCAAACAGAATTCTTTCCACGGCTTTATCCATATCTTTCAAAAGAAAAGGATCATGCAGCTGGTTTAAATCCGGACGGAAAAAAGTCTTGGCTTGGGAGAAAGTTCTTATTCCTCTTTGAACCAAAAGATTGGCAATAATACTATAGCATCTTTTATCTTGTTTAGTGGGATTTGTTTTAGGCATTGTAAGTTCTTCGGCAAGTCTTTCCACGGAAATTTCATCACCACTGTCTTTTAACTTCCATATCTTATCCATTGTCAATTATTTTTTCTTTTAACGAAGAAAGTGTTTTTTTATTGTTTTTGTTGATTTTTGTTTTGTCTGACAGCTTGCTTGTTTTCTTTATATATATTCCTTTGAAAGGCACTGAAAGAAAGCAAAGTTTATGAAAATACAGCCTAAATATTGTATATAAAAAAAATATATTAATTTTGCAGGTCAAAATTTTTGTGTAGAAGATGAACATTGAGGTATTAAAATCAAAGATACATAGAGTAAAAGTTACTCAGGCAGACTTGAACTATATAGGTTCCATAACTATAGATGAAGAGTTGATGCAAGCAGCTAATATCATAGAAAACGAAAGAGTTTATATTTACAATATAAATACAGGAGCAAGATTTGATACATACGCAATAAAGGGTAAAAAAGGCTCAGGTGTTATCGGTTTAAATGGAGCTGCTGCACGTTTGGCACAAATAAATGATTTGGTAATTATTGTTTCTTTTGCAAGCATGGACTTTGAACAGGCAAAGACTTTTAAACCTACCGTGATATTCCCTAAAAACAATCACCTGTAATCATAGATGAACGACAAAAACAAAATAAAGCATATACTTTTCAGGACAGTACCTATATTGTTGGCTGTCTTTTTTGTCTATTTCTTCTTATCCAAACTCTCAGCCGAAGAAAGAAAAGAGATAACCCTCTCTTTTAAGGATGCAAACTACTTTTGGGTGCTGCTTGCTGTATTTGTTTCTATATTATCCATGTATATCAGGGCATTAAGATGGCAGCTGATGATAAAAACCTTTGGTTTCAGGGCTTCCTCTTTGTCTCTTTTCTTCTCTATAGTGAGTTGCTATCTTACAAACTTAGCAATACCGCGTTTGGGTGAAGTTATAAGATGTACCATGGTCAGTTCCAAATACAAGATACCTTTTGATAAGACTCTTGGCACAATAATAACGGAAAGAGCAATAGACTTATTGCTGTTTGTCGTTGTTTTTGTCTGTGCTTGTCTGCTGGAATACAGTTTATTCTATGATTACCTTACGAGCAACCTGAACATTGATGTTGCCAAGTATAAAATATTGCTTGTTATGGGCTTGGCAGGGGTGGCGTTGCTGGTATTTTTGTTTATAGCCTTCAGAAAACGGCTTCAAAACAATAAACTTTATCAGAAGATAAAAGACTTTGTCATCGGGATACTTCAAGGTATGAAAAGCATATTGAAGTTGGACCAGCCGTTTTTGTTTGTTTTTTATTCCTTGCTGATATGGTTCTTGTGGATATTTGGAACATGGATTGTTTTCAAGTCAATGACAGAATGTTTTTCTTTGAATATGGAACAGGCTATGACAGTTACTGTTCTGTGTGCAATAGGTATGATGATTACTCCGGGAGGATTGGGACTGTATCCTTCTATTTTTGCAACAACTCTTAATATCTATGGCATAAATCTTTCTGTCGGTTATGCATTAGGCTGGATTTCTTGGATAGTTTCCCAGATTGGAGTGGTAATACTTGGACCTGTCGGATTTCTATTGTTTTCCACAAAAAGAAAAAACAACAAACAATGAATGCAGATATAGAAAATAAAATCCTGACCAAAGAGAGACTGGCAAAAGTTGTCTCGGATTTGAAGGCAGACAAAAAAAAGATAGTGTTTTCAAACGGCTGTTTTGATATTATACACAAAGGTCATATAGATTATCTTGCAAAGGCGAAGCAGCAAGGAGATGTTTTGATTATAGGACTGAACAGCGACAGTTCCGTAAGAAGAATAAAAGGCAAGACCCGCCCTGTACAAGATGAAGATTCCAGAAGTTATATAATGGCTTCATTGTTTTTTGTTGATTATGTCGTATTGTTTGATGAAGATACACCTTATAATCTGATAAAAGCGATAGAACCAGACGTATTGGTCAAAGGAGCGGACTACAAAAAAGAGGATATTGTCGGTTATGACATAGTAACCAAGAACAACGGGGAAGTAAAGACCATAGAATTTCTAGAAGGCTATTCCACAACCAACGTTATCCGCAAGATAGAGTCGGAAACCAAGTACAACAAACTGAATGAGATAGTCAGACAGACCCATTTGAAGTTTGTAAAACCTAATATGCTTTCAGAAGGCTGGCAAGGAGAGTTTCTGTCTGTTGTATGCCGTCTGTTGAAACCAAAACGTATTCTTGAGATAGGAACATTTTCGGGATATGCCACAAGTTGTTTTGCTTTTTCTTCTGAAGATGACTGCATAATAGACACTATAGAGGTAAAGCAGGAGTACGAAAATTTTCTGAAAGACAGTTTTCAGAAGAATAATATCAAAGACAGGATAAACATACACTTTGGAGAGGGTCTTGATATCTTGCCGACGCTGGATTATTCTTTTGATTTGATATTCATTGATGCAGAGAAGATACACTATCCTCAGTACTATGACATCTGCATGGACAAGTTAAACAAAGGAGGCTTGCTTATTGCCGACAATGTCTTGTGGTACGGGAAAGTTGATGATGAAAATATAACCGATAAGCGCACCTTGTCAATAAGAGAGTTCAATGACAAGGTGAATAAAGACCTCAGGGTAGAGAATATCCTTGTGCCTATACGTGACGGCCTTATGCTGGCGGTGAAGAAATAAAAGGTTTCTTATTATTGTTTATAGGACTTGCTCCGTATTTTCAGCCACAGTTTCCATATTACACAGAACCCTTGCCAGAATTGATGATATTCAGTAAAAGATTTCTGGCTCTGAACAGTTTTGCCTTGACACTGCCAAGCGGCATATCCAAATCTGCTGCAATCTCTTCGTAGGACATTTCATCAAAGTATCTTTTTTCCACAAGAACCCTGTAATGAGGTTTGAGCTTTTGAACTATATCCCTCACCCATAGCTTTGTCTGTTCAGAAATATACTCTTCTTCAGGAGATTTGTTCTCTGCAACAAGGTTTTTCAAAGTCATGGGAGCGGTATTCTCCGCATTGTTGGAATCCTGATCAATGGAAACGGTGTAGTTCTTTTGTTTTCTTATGAAATCTATGCAGTTGTTGGTGGCTATACGAAACAGCCATGTGGAAAAAGCATATTCAGGAGTATAGTCATCCAAGGATTTGAAAGCCTTGCTAAAAGCTTCAATGGTTAAATCATCTGCGTCCCAAGTATTATGAGTCATTTTCAACAGCATATAATACACAGGCTCTCTGTATGTAGCCAAAAGATCTGCGTATGCTTTCTGGTCGCCCTTCTCTCTTGCCAAAAGCACAAGCTCGTAATCTCTTTGAGCCTTTTCTGTCAGTTGTTTGCCTATTATTGCCATTGTTTTTGTATCAATATTTGATTAGAAAACGCAATAAGTTTTTTATTATTGTATTCTTTCAAAAGAAAAAATGCAAAAAAGGTAGGTATATTTTTGTTTTACAAGTCTGTTCTGAAAGGATTTTCAAAGTTGAGGTCTGTTTTTCTGATGCCGAAAAACCAAGATTTTGTTTTGATGAAAAAAAACTTCGTTTTTGTTTGAAAAAACGAAGACTTTAGGGTATAAAAACGAAGACTTTAGGGTATAAAAACTTCGTTTTTTTTAATAAAAACCAACTCTTTTTTGAGTAAGTCCTAATTGATTGAAACACTATCTTTTATCCCATTTTATTTTGTGCGTCTTTTTGTGTGAGAATAGTTTCTTGACCCTTAAATTGAAGTTGAAGAAAATGAAATAAATCTCGTACAGCGGAGCAAATATGCTGTTGATATTTGTTTTGAGTCTCTTTGTGCATTTGTTGTAGTAGATAATCTGTACAGTCCATTTGATTAGCACAGGTAGAACCAGATATTGCCACGGAAAACCTATGTATATCATAAAGGCAACAGTAAGGTATAGCAGCAAAGAGGTAACGGGTATGAGAGCCAATCTCATTTTGGTGGAGAAGGAAAAAGCCTTATGGGAAAGAAACTGGGAGTAAGCCATGCGTTTGAAAGATTTATAGTCCTTGTATGCAGGATATGTTACAAAGGAGTCAGGATCAAGGTTGATAAATGTATTCTTTTTGTTGGCAAAACGGGAAAGGAAGTAGTCTTCTTGATGACAATTCTCCCTGTATTGGGCAATCAAACCTCCTTTTTGAAAGAAGAATTCTTTGCTGTAAGCCATATTTCTTCCATCTGCTGAGAACGGGAAGCCCATCAGAGCATATCCGAGACTGTTCATTGACCATGTGGCATGATAGTATTGGACAAATTGGTTCAAAAGCCCTTTTCGTTTTCCGATGTTTACGAAACCGACAAGAATCTTTTTGTCTTTCATTGGCACGACCATGGATTTTAGCCAGTTGAAATCCTTTACGTCCGCAATTATGTCGCTTAGGACTATGGTGTCATATTTTGCGGAACGGATGCCTATGGCTACAGAGAATTTTCTGTCTGAAAATTTATTGGCATTTTTGCCTAAATTTACTATGGTAAGGTGTGGGTAAGCGTTCTTCAGTACTGTAAGTATATATTCCGTATCATCAGAAGAGTTTTCATTTACAACCAAGACTTCAAACAAAGGATAATCCTGTTCCAGAAGCTTCAGCAGTTCTTCCTGCAAAGCTTTGCTGTTGTTATTCACCACCACGACGACGCTTACGCCTTTTGGTTCATCATTATACGAGGCTGGGTTGTCTTGTTTCTTTTTTTTGAAAAGGAGTTTGCCGTATATCAGTATATAATGCAAAATCTGGAACAGAATAATCAGTCCTGCAAAGATTGCAAGGCCCAAAGACAAAGTAGTAAACTTATAATTCAAAAAATCAAGCATAGTTTGAAAAAATATTTTGTGCAAATTTATTCATTATTCATTATTTATAAGTACTTTTGTAAAAAATTTTCTTTACTAAAAATTGTTGAAAACTCACTATGAAATTTGAAATCAATTCTATAGCAGAAGATTGTAAGGCAAGAGCAGGTAAAATAAGTACGGATCATGGAGATATTCTGACACCTGTTTTTATGCCTGTTGGTACTGTAGGAAGTGTGAAAGGAGTTGGTATTGACAATCTCAACAATGAAATAAAAGCTCAGATAATACTTGGAAATACATATCATCTGTATCTTCGTCCGGGAACAGAAATAATAAAGAAAGCCGGCGGAATACAGAAATTTAACTCATGGAACAAACCAATGCTCACAGACAGTGGAGGTTTTCAGGTCTATTCTTTGGGAAAGATTAGAAAAATAACGGAAGAGGGTTGTACTTTCCGCTCTCATATAGACGGTTCTTTGCACAAATTCACCCCGGAAAGTGTAATAGACATACAGAGAACAATCGGAGCAGACATAATGATGGCTTTTGATGAATGTACTCCTTATCCTTGCGAATACAATTATGCAAGAAAATCCTTGAAAATCACCTCCGATTGGTTGCAAAGATGTGTAAAAAGGTTTAATGAGAGTAATCCTGTGTATGATTATCAGCAGAGTCTCTTCCCTATCGTGCAAGGTAGCGTATATGAGGACCTTAGAAAACAGGCATGCAGGAATGTTATTCAATATGATATGGACGGATATGCAATAGGAGGACTTTCAGTGGGGGAACCTACAGAGAAAATGTATGAGATTACAGATATCTGCACGGATATTCTTCCAAAAGAAAAGCCAAGATACCTTATGGGAGTAGGCACTCCGCAAAATCTTTTGGAAAGTATAGCCTTGGGAATAGATATGTTTGACTGTGTTATGCCTACCCGCAATGGAAGAAACGCAATGTTGTTTACTATGGAGGGAACAATAAATATGAGAAACAAAAAATGGGCAGATGATTTCTCTCCTATAGATGAAAACGGAACAACTTCTTTTGACAGGCTCTACACTAAGGCATATCTTAGACATTTGTTTGTTTCTCAGGAGATACTTGCTTTGGAAATAGCTTCCATTCACAATCTTGCTTTTTATCTGGAACTGATGAGAATGGCAAGAGAACATATCATGGAGGGAAATTTCTTGTCTTGGAAAAACACTATGGTAGAAAAACTGTCAAGAAGGCTATGAAAAAGGGGCGATCTTATTTTTTGAATACGATAGATTGGTATATAATAAAGAAAGTTCTTTCTACTTTCTTGGTTTCCATACTTTTGATAGACTTGGTTATAATCATAATAGACCTAAGTTTCAAGATAGATGACTTTATAGACCACAATGCACCTTTAAGAGCCATAATACTTGACTACTATCTTAATCTTGCACCTTTCTATACCAATCAGTTTGGACATCTGTTTTTCTTTATTTCCATTGTATTTGTTACTTCACGTCTGACAACCCGTAGTGAAATTATATCAATTCTTGCTGCAGGAATATCTTTCAGAAGACTGTTGAGACCTTATATTGTCAGTGCAGTCTTTGTAGGAATAGTTATGTTGTATCTTTCCAATTTTCTTATCCCACAAATGAATGTAAAGCGATATGACTTTGAACAGACCTATTATAGAAACAAATACACAAACTTTCAAAGCAATATCCATATCCAGAGTGATAAGAACAAACAGGTATATGTTCAAAGTTATGACAACGAAACCAATATAGGCCGCTTTTTTACAGAGGAGACTTTTAAGGACAAGACGATAGTAAAGAAAATAACAGCAGAGGAAGCAAAATACGATTCATTGAGCGACAACTGGGTTTTGACAAATTACACTGTCCGCACTATCAACGGCAAAGAGGAGAATATGGAAAGAGGTTCTGTAATGAAGATTCATACTGGACTGAAGCCTTTGGATTTCAATGCCAAGTTGTTTAAGGTTGATGTGCTGGATTTCTATGAACTAAACAAAACAATAGACAGGGAAACAATGAAAGGAAGCAATGTTGTTTCTGAACTTTTGATAGAGAAATACCAGCGTTTGCTTAATCCTTTTGCCTTTATTATTCTTACTATAATAGGAGTTACACTGTCCTGCAAGAAAAAAAGAGGAGGAATGGGGGCAAATCTTGCTTTGGGTATAGCTCTTGCATTTACTCTTATACTATTAATGAAAGTTATGGTGGCTTCTGCTACAAATGGTAATCTGTTGCCTATTCTTGGAGTAACCATACCTTTAATAATATTCTCATTCATTGCTGTGTTCCTGATAAAAAAAGCTCCAAAATAGAATATATTTTTAAATACTTGAAAGAATTTGTATATTTGCAAAAAATAAACTCAAATGAATATACTTATCATAGGTTATGGAAAGATGGGTAAAATGATAGAACTCATCGCTAAGGAAAGAAATCATAATATAATTGGGGTTGTTGATATAAATGATTCTTGGGATAGTATAAAGAGGGAAGACATTGACGTTGCAATAGAGTTTTCCACTCCTAAGAGTGCAGTGAACAATATAAAGGAATGTTTAAAGAGAGGTATTCCTGTTGTTGTGGGAACTACAGGTTGGTATGATTCTCTCAAAGAAGTGGAATACATGGTAAAAGAATATAATGGAGCTTTGATGTATTCTTCTAATTTTGCAATAGGAGTGTATCTGTTTAGAAAACTGAATGTATATCTGGCAAAACTTATGAAAAACTTTTCCAGTTATTCTCCTTCCATAACAGAGATACACCATATACATAAATTAGATGCTCCTTCCGGTACAGCAATAACTCTTGCCAATGAGCTTATGGATGAATATCCCCACAAGACTTCATGGAAACTTGGAGAGACAACAGATGAAAAAGAATTGAAGATAACTTCCATTAGAGAGGGAGAAGAGTTTGGAACACATGTTATTGACTACAATTCCAATGAAGATACAATAGAGATAAAACATAAAGCCTTATCCAGAAAAGGTTTGGCTTTGGGTGCTTTGTTGGGAGCAGAATTTCTGAAAGATAGAAAGGGTGTATTCACAATGAATGATATGTTGAACTGATTTTGTTAAAAGGAGAAAGGTTATGAAATATTCCATAGGTATAGATATAGGTGGAACAAATACAGTTTTTGGATTGGTTTCTCAAGAAGGAAAGATAGTATTGACAAACAAGATAAGTACAAGAGGACACAAGAATTTTGAAGCCTATCTTGATGCAATAGTAAAGAATATTGCTGATTTTTGCAGGGAAGTTTCCAACACAGATGCAGAAATACAAGGAATAGGAATAGGCGCTCCCAATGGGAACTATTACAAAGGCGTAATCGACAATGCACCCAATCTGGAATTCAAGGGAGTGTTGGAAATAAAACAGCTGTTGGAACAGAAATTACTTCAAAAAGGATATAATTTCAATGTGGTTCTTACAAACGATGCCAATGCTGCTGCTATGGGAGAAATGATTTACGGCAATGCAAGGAAGGTAAGGGATTTTATAATGATAACTTTGGGAACAGGAGTCGGAAGCGGAATAGTAATAAATGGTAAATTGGTTTATGGAAGTACGGGATTTGCAGGCGAAGTAGGACATACAATAATAGAAGAAGGCGGAAGACAATGTAATTGTGGAAGAAAAGGCTGTGTAGAGAGGTATTGTTCTGCAACGGGTTTTGTTCTTACAGCTTTGGAAAAACTTTCTCAATCCTCTGAACCGTCTCTTTTGAGAGAATATTCCAAAGAAGAAATAAACGGAGCTTTGATTTACCAATGTGCCTTAAAAGACGATAAACTGTGTTTGGAAGTTTATGACTATACTGCCAAAATGCTTGCTATTGGATTGGCAAATGCTACGGCTGTTACTTCACCTGAGAAGATATTTTTGTTTGGGGGTTTGTCTCAGAGCGGAGATTTGTTGCTAAAACCGTTGAAGAAGTATTTTGAAGAATATGTTTTTGATGTTTTCAAAGGAAGTGTTTCTATAGAACTGTCAGGCTTAAAAGAAAGCGATGCTGCAATATTAGGTGCTGCGGCTTTGTGTTTATAATAAATAGAAAGAAATATGAAAAGAAATCTTTGTTTGCTTTTATGCTTATGTTTGGTTTCAATATTATCCATAGCACAAGAGGGGATATTCACTGATCTTCGTATCCCTTTTTCAAAGAAAGAGGTAATGGAAATTAATCCTCATATTCTTTTTTTCTATGATGTAACGCTTACAAATGGGAAAGGTATCGTTGCAGATGGTTTTGATTTAAGTTTTCAGACAGATACATACGAAATACTTCTTGCCAATGGTTATTTGGATTCAATATTTGTGAGAGAAAACGAAAAACAGATGCATGCAATAGACACTATGACGTGGATATATTCCTGTAATTTTAGTGTGAGCCGAAAACAAATGAAAAAAAACTTTGCATATTTGAATGTGGAAAATATTAATGGGAACTGTACATTATATATAAATGATAAAAAAGTAAGAGAATATCATAATTCTTTTATGACCTATAGAGATGATATCAGTGCTTTTCTGAAAAGAGGTAAGAATAAACTTAGAATGGTATTCACTCCTAAAGACAGCATAAGAATGAATCAGCGTTCTCCTCAGTATTTATATGGTTGGGACTGGTATCCTCAGACTCTTGCTCCAAGTATTGGTGCGATATATTTGAGTTTTGAAGAAGACAAGCCTTTGTTGGATTATAAAAATATACAGACAAAGAGCATCAATGGAGACAATGCCAACATGATGCTTAACCTGAAGTTTAGAAATCCGCTTAAGGAAGAGCATAGATTAACCTTGGAATTGGAAGAATATAATATAGACTTTCCTTTGAAGCCAAACGAAAATGGAGAATATAGTTTTGGTTTCCCAATAGCAAATCCTAAACTCTGGTGGCCAAATGGTAGCGGAGAACGATATGTTTATAAAAGCAGAATATTAATAGACAATGAGTTCAGTTGTGATGTAAAGTATGGAATAAGAACTATTGAATTGGTAAGAGAAAAAGATACTCTTGTCAGTCCTCCTAACCCAAAACACAAAGGCAATGTTGGAGAAAGTTTTTATTTTAAAGTGAATGGTAAGCCTGTATTTTGTAAAGGAGCAAACTTTATTGCCGGACCGACTACAAAGGTTTCCGATATTATTCTTGCCCAACAGGCAAATATGAATATGCTTAGAGTATGGGGAGGAGCTAATTATGGTGATGAAGAGTTTTATAATCTTTGCGATGAATATGGTATAATGGTTTGGCAGGACTTTCCTTTTGCCTGTGAATTATATCCTGCCGACAGTGCCTTTCTTGCGAGTGTAAAAGAAGAAGCAATACAAAATATTCAGAGAATCAGCACTCATCCTTCTTTGGCTTTGTTCTGTGGAAACAATGAAATATGGGAAGGTTGGAATAATTGGGGATGGAAGCAAGTTGTAAAAGACACAAACAAAGCAGTGGAAGATTATGACAGGCTTTTTAAGGATTTGTTGCCAAGTCTTGTTTCCAAATATGCTCCAACAATAGATTATATACATTCTTCTCCTATGGAATATGGTTGGGGACACGAAGAAAGCAGACAGATAGGCGATTGTCATTATTGGGGTGTCTGGTGGGGAGACTCAACTTTTGAGACATACACAAGAAAAGTTCCAAGATTTATGTCTGAATTTGGTTTTCAAAGTGCAATGAACCTTTCAACAGCAGAAACATATTGTTCTTCTCCTTATAAAAAAGACAACAAGGCTTTTGCTGTTCATCAAAAACATGACAGAGGTTTTGAACTAATAGACAGCCGTCTAAAAGAATGGTTTGGAGATATTGTGGAAACAGATGAAGACTATGTTACATATACAAGTCTTACTGCCGCAGAAGGATTGAAACTTGCAATAGAAGCGCATCGTAGGGCAAAACCATATTGTATGGGAACATTGTTCTGGCAGTATAACGAATTGTATCCTTGCATAGGTTGGGGTTGTATAGATTATTCCGGAGATGTAAAGCCCATATATTATACAGCAGCCTTGTCTTTTCAGCCTATAATATTCTCTATAGACAAATATTCCAATACAGATAGTGTTTTTGTCTATGCTTGTTCTGATATTGACAGGGAAGTCAGTTTGGATTATTCTATAAAGATACTTGACCAAGAAGATTCCTTGCATTACAAGTTTATAGAAAATAAAACAAAATTGAATGCAAACGAGACTGTGAAGATAGCCTCAATAGCTTATAAAGACATAAAGGATTTTAACCCTAATACCTGCTATCTTTTGGCAGAAGGAATTTATGAAGACGCTTATATAAACAATTATCTGTTCTTTGTGTATCCAAAAGATTACATATCAATGCAAAAATACATGGATGTTGTATATTTCTATTATTTTGGAGACGAAGACAGGTAAACAAATAGAGTAGATAAGATGAGAGATAAAAAGAAAATATTATTTCTGGTATCGGTTCTGTTTTTTAGCTTTACACTAAAGGCTCAATACGATATTAGTCTGGAAATTAAAAATTTTGAAAGTGATACCATGTTTATTGGTTACTTTTATATGGGAGGCACATATTCTTTTGATACATGCATAAATCAAAAAGGTAAGTTCAGATTTAAAAGCAAGGAGAAACCCATGCCAGATGGTGTGTATTTCTTTGCTGATACCAAAGGGAGATATGTTGAATTTATTGTGGATAAGGAAACGAAGATGAGTTTTTCAACAAGCAATGAAGACCTGACTGCAAACATGACAGTGAAAGGTTCAAAGAAAGAGAGTATCTACTTTGATTATCTGAAAAAATCCAATGAACTTGGAAAGGAATTTAAAAGCCTTTCTACCCAAACCGATAACAAAGAAGAATACAATAAACGGCTTGCCGCCCTTAGATTTCAGAACGATTCACTGAAAGAAAACTTTCTTATACAATATCCTGAACACCTGTTCTCAAAAATTCTTCTTTGTTCAAAACCTGTCAATCCTCCTGCAATAGATAATATATATAAGGAAGACGGAACCATAGATTCTCTTGCAATGAGACTGCAATCGTTTAATTATTACAAACGTCATTGGTTTGATAACATAGATCTTACTTGCGATGCTTTGGTCAGGACTCCCAAAGAAATCTTTTCTCAGGCCTATTCCAATTTTTGGGAAAATATGATGAAGTATGACATTGCTGACAGTCTGATATCTTATGCTGACAGTCTGATAGCAGAGACTAAAGAGGGAGGGGAAATGTATAAATACTTCATAAAAGATGTTTCAAGACGTTATTTGACAGATAATATCATGGGACATGATAAGGTTTATGTCCATATGATAATGAAATATTTCAAGTCAGGGAAAGTTACTTGGATGAGTCCGTCAGATGTTGAAATGAATATAAACAGAGCAGAGAAGTGGAAAAATCTTCTGATAGGAGAAACAGTGCCAAATCTTGCTTGTCCTATGGAAGATGATAAATCTGAGTGGCATTCTTTGGACGACATGAACAATAGATACAGACTTTTGGTTTTTTGGTCAATAGAATGCGGTCATTGTACAAAGGAAATGCCTAAGCTTGCAGAGTTTTACAACGCAAACAAAGAAAAATACGATTTAGAAATCTTTGGAGTGCATACAGAAGGCGATTTAAAGCAGATGAGAGAGTTCTGTCAGAAATATAATATCAACTGGATTACTACAAACGGTCTTTATGCCAACTATGATTGGAGAGAATATTTTGATATAGAAAAGACTCCGGTGATATATCTTTTGGACAACAAAAATAAAATACTTGCTAAGAATCTCTCTGTGGAAGGTTTGCCACAAATACTTGATATGATAGAAAAAGGATTGCTTAATCTCTAAGATAATGTATCAATATAAAGGCGGGAGATTGTTTGAAACTTCCCGCTTTTTTTTGTAAAAGAAAACAGAGGACTGAATATTCAATCCTCTGTAAATAATTCTTATGTAAGTTTTTTTTATTCTGCTCTTTCTATAGAAGCCTGAGCTGCAGCCAAACGTGCCAAAGGAACACGGAAAGGAGAGCATGAAACATAGTTAACACCGCTTTGATAGAAGAACTTGACACTTTGTGAATCTCCACCATGTTCTCCACAAACTCCTATACGAAGTTTAGGATTTGTTTTTCTACCGTTTTCAATAGCCATCTTAACTAAACGGCCAACACCGTCAAAGTCTATAGTCTGGAACGGGTCATATTTCAAAATCTTCTTGGTAGTGTAGTCTGCAAGGATAGAATTGACATCATCTCTACTGAAACCAAAAGTCATTTGAGTCAAGTCGTTTGTTCCAAATGAGAAGAAATCAGTTATCTTTGCTATCTGGTCAGCAACCAATGTAGCACGAGGTATTTCTATCATTGTACCAAACTTGAAATTGATTGTAGCGTCCTGTTCTTTTTCTACTTTTGCGTGCATTTTATCACAAAGCATTCTCTGATGTTTCAATTCCTCTACGCTTATTGTTAAAGGTATCATTATTTCCAAATGTGGATCAAAACCTTCTTTTCTTGTTTCTGCTTCAGCTTCAAACAAAGCGCGGAATTGAAGTTCAGAAATTTCAGGATAAAGAATACCAAGACGAACACCTCTAACACCCATCATAGGATTTACTTCCTGTAGAGCGTCAATACGTTCATGAAGCTGCTCCATTGTAATACCAAGAACTTTAGCCATTGCTTTCTGTTGAGCATTGTCTTTTGGCGTGAATTCATGTAGAGGAGGGTCCATTAGACGGATAGTAACAGGTTTGCCGGTCATTATCTTTAATGTCTGCTTAACTGACTCTTTCATGAAAGGAAGCAGTTCTTTCAAGTATTTCTTTCTGTCTTCTGTTGTGTCAGAAAGAATTATCTTACGCATGATAGACAATGGTTCTTCTGAGTTTTCACCATAGAACATGTGTTCAATACGGAACAAACCAATACCTTTTGCTCCAAAATCAAGAGCTTGTTGGGTGTCTTTTGGATTGTCTGCATTTGTTTCAACACCTATTGTAGGATATTTGTCAACAATATTCATAAACTCTTTGAACAATGGTGATTCAGTAGGAGAAACCATTTTGATAGCACCTTCATAAACAGTACCCTTGGTTCCATTTAATGAAATAACATCACCTTCTTTGAATTTCTTGCTGCCAATAGTTATTTCTTTGGTATTATTGTCTATGGACAAATCTTCACTTCCTACGATACAGCATTTTCCCCAGCCTCTTGCAACAAGGGCAGCGTGAGAAGTCATACCACCTCTTGCAGTGAAGATACCATCTGCTGCACGCATACCTTCAACATCTTCTGGATTTGTTTCTTCTCTTACAAGTATAGCTTTTTCACCTTTCTTGTTTATGCGAATAGCTTCTTCAGAAGAAAGAGCTATTTTTCCACAAGCACCACCAGGACCAGCAGGAAGACCATTGCCTATTACGGTAAAGTTCTCTTCGTCTTTGCTGTCAAGAATTGGGTGAAGAAGTTCATCAAGTTGATCTGTGCTTACTCTTATGATGGCAGTCTGTTCTGTTATCAAGCCTTCCTTCAACATATCCATTGCCATCTTGACAGAAGCAGTACCCGTACGTTTTCCAACACGGCACTGAAGCATGTAAAGATTTTTGTGCTGAATAGTAAATTCTATGTCCAGCATATCGTGATACCAGCGTTCAAGAATATTTCTTACGTTGTCAAGTTCTTTATAAACCTCCGGCATACTTTCTTCCAATGAGAGCATATGCTCATTATGACGGTTCTTTGTTGCATTGTTCAAAGGATTAGGAGTACGAATACCGGCAACAACGTCTTCTCCTTGTGCATTTATAAGCCATTCACCATAGAATTTGTTGTCTCCTGTAGCAGGGTCTCTTGTGAAAGCAACGCCTGTAGCAGAATCTTCTCCCATGTTACCGAATACCATTGCCTGAACATTGACAGCAGTACCCCAGTCTTCTGGTATTTTCTCTATTCTGCGGTAAGAGACAGCCTTATCTCCCATCCATGATTTGAAAACGGCTTTAATTCCGCCAATCAATTGCTCTCTTGCATCATCTGGGAACTCTACTCCAAGTTTTTCCTTGATTATTCTCTTGAAATCTTCGGCTAATAGTTTCAAATCATCGCTTGTAAGGTCAGTATCTGACTTATATTTTTTGCTTGCTTTGTAAGCGTCAAGTTTGTTGTCAAGTATTTTTCTGATACCAACACCGTCTGCAGGAGCTTTTCCCTCGGCTTTTTCCATAACAACGTCAGCATACATCATAATCAAACGTCTGTATGAGTCATAAACAAAACGTTCGTTGTTTGTTTGCTTGATAAGTCCAGGAATTGTTGCAGAAGAAAGACCGATGTTAAGAACTGTATCCATCATACCAGGCATACTGATTCTTGCACCAGAGCGGCAAGATACCAAAAGAGGATTGTTCTTGTCACCATATTTTGCTCCCATAATATTGCCAATATGTTCTACTCCATTCCATACTTGCAGGTTAAGTTCTTGAGGAAGTTCACAGTCATTAGCATAATAGTCGGTACAACATTCGGTTGTTATAGTAAATCCAGCGGGAACAGGTAATTTCAAACGACACATCTGAGCCAAATTTGCTCCTTTACCACCAAGAAGATTCTTCATCTTCGCATCACCTTCGGCTTGCATATTTCCAAAGGTATAAACATACTTTTTCGCCATAATAGATTAATGTGTTATTAGTAAATAAAAATTATAAATTTCCTATAAAATAATCGGCAAAAGTAATACTTTTTTTTGAAAAAGTGGTATAAAATGTTTAAAAATCTAATAAATAGAGCTTAATAGATACTATTGTAACAAGAAGATTACATACTGTAAAGGATGTTCAAAAAGTTTTTTGACGCCATTTAAATGCTGTTATGACAAGGACAAAATTTTTTTGCTGGACAGAGAATTTTTATTGGTCAAACCACGGTTTTTATTGATTATATATAGACTTTTATTGGGTGTATGGAGAATTTGTGTGTTATTTTGCTGGATGTTGCAAAGCCAAATCAAAGGAAAAATTTGCCAGTCTTCCTATGTTTTTTGCCACTTCAAGTTTTTATGGCGAAAAAAATAGTTTTTTTTGCATGAAAAAATAGTTTTTTTTGGTTAAAAAAATAGTTTTTTTCACTACGAAAACCAAGATTGGCAAATTCTGCTTTTGATTTGGCAGCAAAGACTCATATCTTGGCAGCAAAAAATCCTGATTCACAAACAAAATGACAAGAACTGCATATTCTTCCTCAAAAGACAGATAACACAAAAAATGCTCATATCTCTGCGGAACTTGGAAACAAAAAAAAGTGAATAAGACCAATAGTCCTATTCACTTGTTGTTGATGTCGTAAGTCTTTTACTCTTCAATCATAATCTGACGTGTAGGGTCGGAGACTTTGACTTCCTGTTTCGGAAGAGTAACCGTAAGAACTCCGTCTGTTACTTTTGCAGATATTTTATCTTTCTCCACATCGTCTGGAAGGATAAGTGTCTGTTCAAACTTTGAGTAAGAGAACTCTCTTCTCAGATAGCGGCCTTTTTCCTGCTGTTCGTTTTCTTTTTTGCTTTCCATTTTTATGCTAAGATTTCCTTCGTTGTTTATATGAACCAAGAAATCTTCCTTTTTCATACCAGGAGCAGCAAGCTCTACCTTATAGTCGTTTTCTGTTTCTATAACATTGATTGCAGGAGCTGTTGCATTTATTCTTGGCATAAAGTCTGTGTCAAAAAAGTCATTGAATACACTTGGCATCCAGTTGTTTGTTCTTCTCATTAATGGTAACATAATTTTTTCCTCCTATTTTTTTGTTTGTTAATATTTGTTGTTTTTCTGTTTCTTGACTGTTTTTGTTTTCAAGTTTCAGAATACTTGACGGACAAATATGATACCAAAAGACAAAAACGGGTCAAAAAGTCATTTTCTCTGCCGATTTGTCATAAATAACCAAAAATTAATTCCTGTTTTATTTCTTTAGTATATAAAAATGTTATATTTTTGCACCGTGTTCTTTCTAAAGCAATAATAAAAAGAAGATTTTTGCGTTAGAAAGTAACAGGTAAAAAAATAGAAAACTAAAAAAATAAAACAAAAGATGGCAAAAGTACATATCTTTAACGCAGGTCCTTGCGTTTTACCAAAAGCCGCAACAGAGGCTACAAGAAAAGCAATAGAAAACTTTGACAATACAGGTGTTGGAGTTTTGGAAATTTCTCACCGTACTCCCGGTTGGGAAAGAATAATGAGTGAAACAGTACAGCTATGGAGAGATCTTCTTCATATACCAGAGAACTACAAAATATTATTCCTTGGTGGTGGTGCTTCTACTCAATTCTTCACAGTGCCTGCAAACCTTTTGAACAAAAAAGCTGCTTACCTTCAAACAGGTGTTTGGGCAAAGAAAGCTGCAAAAGAAGCTAAGATATTCGGTGAAACAGAAATCGTTGCTTCTTCTGAGGATAAGAACTATTCTTACATACCTAAGGGATACACAATTCCAAAAGATGCAGATTATTTTCACATTACAACAAACAATACAATCTATGGTACAGAAATAAAAGAAGATATGGATTGCCCAATCAACTTGGTTGCTGATATGTCTTCAGATATTATGTCCCGTCCTGTTGATGTAAGCAAATATGCTCTTATCTATGGTGGCGCACAAAAGAATGTTGGTCCTGCAGGTGTTACTTTTGTTATCGTAAGAGAAGATGTCCTTGGCAAGATAACAGACAGAAAGAACCTTCCTGTTCTTCCTACAATGGTAGATTACAGAACTCACATAGAAAAAGACTCTATGTTCAACACACCTCCTGTAATTTCTATCTTTGTTATGCATGAAACACTAAAATGGTTAAAAGACAACGGCGGTGTTGAATGGATACAGAAACGCAATCAAGAAAAAGCTGACTTGCTTTACAATGAAATAGACAGAAATAAAATGTTTGTCGGAACCGTTGCAAAAGAAGACCGTTCATTGATGAATGTTTGCTTCGTTATGGCAAAAGGTTACGAAGACAAAGAAAAAGAATTTATGGAATTTGCAAAAGCTAACGGCATGATAGGTATTAAAGGACACCGTTCTGTTGGTGGTTTCCGTGCTTCTTTGTATAATGCTTGCGAATTGGAAGATGTTAAAGCTTTGGTTGCTTGCATGCAGGAATTTGAAAAGAAGAATGCTTAATTAAATCTTTTTAAATATTAATTGTTTTTTGCAGGGAGATTGTTTCAGTCTCCTTGCTTTTTTTATTTATTGCTCTTGTTTTTGAGAAATTTGCTTGGGGTTGTGCCGTAGGCTTTTGTAAAGCAACGCAGAAATGTCGCATAGGAGTTAAAACCAGCCAAAGAGCATATTTCTTCCCAAGAGTGCTGGTTCTCTGTTTTTCGCTGTTCCTCCAAGAGCCTTTCAACACGTTTCAGGCGAAACTGGTTTATGTAATCATAAAACGACATATTTTTCTCGTTGTTTATATAATTGGAAAGATACTGTCTGTTTGTTCCCAGAAGATTTGCAAGCATGGAAAGGCTGAGAGATTTGTTGAGGAAATATTCTTCGTTTTCTATTATGCTGTCTATGTCTTTGTTGATGGCTTCCTTGTAAAAGGCCTTCTTTTCGCTCTTTTCGTCTTTGTTTGTCGGCTCAAATGACAAAACCTTTTGATTAATAACTCCTTTTGTGAAAGAAACTACTATCCAAGAGCAGATAAAACACCACAGACTGTCAGCAAAATAGTTTATGTTTCCTCCTCCGTTGAACCATGTTTTTTGAGAAAAACTCTCAAATTCCCACAAGGCACACAATAGAATCAAAACCCTTAAAATCTTCAAGGTCCATTGCAAGTCAAAATATTCAAGGTTTGCGATATTGTTCTTGAGAATTCTTTGATGTTTTTTGATTGCAAACTCAAATGTCGTGTAAAGTATCAGGCCAAGTGCAATGGTGAAACTCACATTAAGTGTATAATAGATGTCATTTCCTGACAAAATGAACAGGGTTCCAAATGCAACAAACGGAACAAGAATGAATAAGAGTTGCCAGAGTTTATATCTGTTTGGGTAAATCAAATCCACAATAAAGATAAACCACCCTCCCACAACACAGAAATCGTATGAAATCAACAAGGTATTGATATATTCTATTGATTCCAGATTATTGAAAGCAAGCACGAAAAAGTTGTTCAGAAAACACAGGGAATGACACAGAACAACGGTGGCAAAAAGTTTCTGAAATCTGAATAAATGTGAATGTTTCAGCATAATGTTGGCACATAAAACCATAATTCCGAAAGAAATTCCGGAACTGAAACACAATAGCAATATGTAAAATTCATAACTCATCGTACTTGCAAAGATACAAATTATTGTTTATTTAATTAACTTAATTATCAAATATTTAATTATTTTTTTATTTTTTGCAAATTAAATTTTATCATTTGCAAGTACGAAAACTGAGTTAGTCTTCTATCTTTGCAGAAAAATTTTTTTCTAATATTAACATAAAAATAATTTTTAGACTATGAAAAAAACGGTTTTGACAATGGTTGCAGTGGCAGCATTAGGCTTGTTTATGATTTCTTGTGGTGGCAACGGAGTCGGCAAGAGCGGTATTAAAAACAAACACTTGGGTAAGTATCCAGGTTTGATGGCTGACCAAGCTAAACACAAAGAAGAGGTACGTCAGGCATACAGATATGCTGAAAGCCAGAAAGATGTTGCAAAAATCACAAAGAACGACGACAAGTTCAAAGAGGAGTGGAGCGCTGCTCTTGAAAAAGAACTTACATCTTTGATAGGAAAAGAAATACCTACAGAGGTTAAGGACTTTCCTGTAAAAGTTTCCAAGAACGTTACAATCAAGAAATTGAGTATTAGCAAACAGTATCTTATTGCAGAGGTAGAATTGGAATTCACCGAAGAATCAACCGTAAAGAAACAGTCTGCAGTCTATCCTGATTGGAGCGGATATATCCACTTTGTAGACAACAATGGTCAGGATTGCAAATACGCTGAAAGCTTGGTTCTATTCCCTCATACATTATGGGGAACAGGTTGGGGAGATAATCAAAAATCTGTTACAAAGAAAGCAGGTGAAAAAATGGTTTACGAAGTAAATATAAACATCTTCCCAAAAGATGCTGAAAAATGGGCTAACTTTGAAAAGATAGTTATCAACAAGACAAAATAAAAAAAACGGACATCGTTTATTAATGCTTGAAAACAGAAGAGCAGGAGAAAAAACTCTTGCTCTTTTTTTATAAACTCTTGCTTTTTTTTTATAAACTCTTGCTTTTTTGTGAACAAAAACTTGCTTTTTATATGCTAAAATCCTGCTTTTTATATGCTTAAAACTTGCTTTTTGTAGAAAAAGACTTCGTTTAAATTTCTCTTCTTCTAAATTCCGACAAAATGATAGCGGTTGCCATGGAAGCGTTAAGTGATTCCACTTCCTTCTGTTTTGAGAACGTAGGTATTGTGACAGGTTGATTGACTGTTTTCAGGACTTTGGCAGAAATACCTGTGGATTCATTGCCTATAACGATTATACCCGTTCTGCTTAACTGTTCTGTGTAGATGTTTTTTGCATTGTTTAGCACTGCACCATAGACAGGAAAGTCTTTTGGAAAGGATTGTAGGAAGGAATAAATGTCTGTGTATATGATATTTGTATGAAATATGGCCCCCATGGAAGCTTGCACGACTTTGGGATTGTAACATTCCACGCTTTCTTTTGAACATACGATATCTTTTATTCCAAACCATGAAGCCAAGCGAATAATAGTTCCTAAATTTCCGGGATTTTTTATGTCATCGAGAACAAGGGTAAGACTGTCTTGATATGATTTGTAGTCAAAAGCAGGAGAAAAAGGCTTTTGTCTTACAACGGCAAGGACTTTGTCAGGAGTCTTTAGGCTGCTTATTCTTTCCAATTCAGCAGGACTTACCTGATATACATCGTATTGCTTTGCCAATGTGGAGTTGCCTGTTATCCATTCCTCATTGCCGCAAATACACACAACTTCA
>CAZXEN010000015.1:0-52983 GCA_964639765.1 uncultured Bacteroidaceae bacterium | reverse complement strand
TATATATAGCTTAGAATTACTAAAATCTTTGTGTGCAGATTTCACTTTACCTGAAACAAAGTTCATATGAACCGAGAAGTCCCATTTATTTTTTACTCCTTATATATGATATGGATAAAGAATAGTACGGGAAAGGATAAATATTTTTCCTTCTTTTTCATATAAGTTTTGTGTGAAGCCTGCGTTCTCGCCAGATAAGGTATATTGTGCAGCACACAGAAAGAAAATCCGCTATAGGAGTGGCAAACCATACTCCATCAGTTCCTATAACAGACGGCAAAAACAAAAGAATGGGGATAAGAAAGATGATTTGACGGGTAAGGGAAAGAAAAAGTGCTTTCTTTGATTGTCCCATGGAAGCAAAGAAGTTGGTTCCTATGACAGCAAAACCTACTGCCCAGAAAAAACACATATTCTTTCTGAAACCATCTATTGTTATCTCTACAAGTTTAGTGTCCATTGCTGAATTTCCTGAAGCAAAAAGACGTGTAATCTGATAAGGAAACAACTCACACGTAAGAAATCCTGCCGTGGTTATCAACAAAGCACATTTGACCGTAAGATAAAAAGTGTCCCATATTCGTTTATAGTTCCTGGCACCATAGTTATATGCTACAATAGGTTGCATTCCTTGGGAAAATCCCAGAACTACCATAAAAAACAAAAAGGAAATACGGTTGATAATGGAGAAAGCACCCACATACAAATCCCCTCCATATTTCAAAAGGTTGTAGTTCTGAAGCACGACAACAAAACAACCGGCAGCATTTATGGAGAAATTAGGCGAACCTATGGAAAACGAACGTTTGATTATTGTCTTGTCAAGTTTGAATTTGTCTTTCTCCATATAGACGACCCTGTCTCTACGAAGAAAGAGATAGAACTGTACAAGACAACAAAGAACCTGCGCTACAACGGTTGCCAATCCAGCACCAGCAACACCCATATTGAAAACAAAGATAAACACAGGAGCAAGAACAATATTGATAAGAACAGAAACAAAGGTGATATACATTGCAGTATTTGGATAACCGCTTACACGGAAGATGCTGTTCAATCCCAGATACATGTGTGTAAAAACATTTCCCAAAAGAATAACGGTCATATACTCTTTTGCAAACGGAAGAGTCTGTTCGCTTGCACCAAAGAACAAAAGTATAGGTTCCAAGAACAAAAGTCCTGCAATAGAAAACAAAGAACCCATAATAAGATTTAGAATAACTACATTGCAAAGAGTCTGTCTTGCTTTGTCATAGTTCTTTTCTCCAAGATAGATGGAGCAAAGCACACTTGCACCTACGCCAACCAAACTGCCGAAAGCAGCCGCAAGGTTCATAAAAGGAGAAGTAATTCCTACACCGGCAATAGCATATGGTCCCAAGTTCCCGATAAAAATACCATCAACAATATTGTATAATGACGAAGCAATCATTGCAGCAATGGCAGGAATAGCAAACTGGCGCAAAAGCTTTCCTATTTTTTCTCGTCCCAGTCTTAAAGCTCGTTCTTCATTCATTGTATTTTCGTTTTCACACTTATAATTTTTCTGCAAAATTACAAAAACAAAATGTATTATGCCTTATAATCGGTTATCATTTGGGTTATCTTTTGTTGAAGTTCTGCCTGCGTATGGGAGAAATTTCTCATACAGAAGCGGGACTCGTTGTTACATATAAGACATTTGCGAGGGGAAAAGCCTATGGCTTTGCGTGTTATAGGGATGCCGTCAAAGTTTATCACGTCTATGTCAAACAAACGACCCAGAGGGTGTTGTTCTTCTATCTGGCAGGTTTGTTTTTTTAGTTCCAGAGGGTCTTGGTCTATTATGTAGTAGGCTTCGAAACCTGTCGGCAGGTCTTTCTTTTCGTTGTGGAGGATAGAGGAAGAGAAGTGTTGTTCTATGCTTTCTACAGCACATTGGGCGACAAAGAGGGTGTCTTCGTTGCGTTTCTCCTTGCCGGGCATAATGACAGTAAGGCATAGAAGAGAGTGGTCTTGGTATTCTTCCAACAAACGTCGTTGAGTGGCTTGTCTGTGGTCTCTGCTCAACAGAAGTTCTTCAAGAGTTATGTCCATAGTTTTTTTTACTTTTTGGCAAAGTTACAACAAAATTTATACATTATTTTCTCAATATTTCATAATTTTGCATTTCGTTTAACAATTCTCTTTTCGATGGAACATAATATTGAACTGAAACCTTACAATACTTTTTCTCTGGATTGCAAAGCCAAGGAGTTTCTCAGGATTGAGAAGGAGAGGGATTTGTCTTTTCTGCATAAGGAATATGGGAAAAAGAAGATACTCTTTTTGGGCTTGGGTGCCAATATTGTCTTTGCGGGTAAAGAGTTTGACGGTCTTGTTGTGAAGTTGGAGAACAAAGGCATAAGCGTAAAAGAAGAAGATAAAGAGAAGGTCATCGTGGAGGTTGGAGCAGGAGAGGTGTGGAATGATTTTGTGGATTGGGCTTGTGAAAAAGTTTTGTCAGGCATAGAGAACCTGTCAGGCATTCCTTCGAGCGTAGGTGCCGCTCCTGTACAGAATATAGGTGCTTACGGAATGGAGTTGAAAGACTCTCTTGAATATGTTGTGGTCTTTGATTTGGAGGAAAACAGGTTTATGACCCTGAAAAACGAGGACTGCTGTTTCTCTTACCGCAATTCTGTTTTCAAGTATCAGAAAGGCAATCTTCTTATCTGGAAAGTGGGATTTCGTTTAAGCAAAGAATTTAAACCTAATCTGACATACAAAGGTCTTCAAGAGAGGTTATTCTCAAAAGGACAGACTCTGAGTCCCAAGCTTGTTGCCCAGACAGTGAGACAAATCCGTGATGAAAAGTTGCCCGATTATAAAGTCTTGGGCAATGTAGGCTCGTTTTTCAAAAATCCTGTGATAACAAGACAGCATTATCAGAGACTTTTGTCTGAATTTCCTGATATTGTGGCTTTTGACAGCGGTATGGACAAGAAAATATCGGCCGCATATCTTATAGAAAAGTGCGGATACAAAGGGAAACAGATTAAAAATGTGGGAATGCATTCCAGACAGGCTTTGGTTATGGTCAATTATGGCAAGGCAACAGGCAGTGATGTGTTGTATCTGGCAAAGGAGATACAGAAAAGCGTGAAAGAGAAATTTGATATTGATTTAAATATAGAGGCACATATAATAGGATAGCAAGATATGAGTAAAGATTTATTGGATGCGGAAGTCTTTTGGCTGGAATTTGACAAAGTAAAGGATGTTTTGATGGATATTGATTCCCTGTCGGACAAGGAGGCTGACAAGGTTTTGAGAGATTTGGACAAGAAATTGAAGAAATACGCCGAAGGCTTGGATTTTGTCTTAGGAGACTTGACCAAAAAGGGCAGGACGCTTACCATTACAGCCAACGGCGATGAAGAATATTTCACATTTGTTGAAGGTCTGATGGAATATGCCCCAGAATACAACCTGTGGACTTTTTATGGTTATCTGCAACCTGAAGGCAAACATCAGACAATGAAATACAATGGTTATACCCTTAGAAGTTGGGAGATGTTTTTTGTGCCTTTGGTCAATAAGGAAGACGAAAGTAAGATAGGTATCCGTCTTGGTGTCCGCAAGAATATAGAGCAAGACGATTTCAAAGTCTGTGCCTATCTGTTGATAGAAAAGATGATAGGAGAATACAATGCTTCCACCCTTATAGACTACTTTGATATTGTGGCATTGCCAGAAGATTTTGAAGACCAACATTATATGCCTTTGGATCAGTTGCCTGACTATGTAGCATGGATAGTGAAAGGTCAGAGAATTATGGCAAGTCATAAAAAAAAGGAGGGTTGAACTATGCTTGACTTCCAAAAAGTGGATATAGACACCAAGAAAGTTTTTGACAACTTCTTTGACTGTAAGATTTCTCAGAATGCCGGCAGTTCTTTTACCAATCTGTTTGCCTATGATTTTATCTATCCTGCCGAAATAGCACAAATAGACGATACTATTCTTTCACGCATACGTCTTCAGGAAAATCATATATCCTATTACGAGCCTCAGAACAGGAGCATTCTGGCTTATTTGCCCGAGATAGAGGAGTTGAACAAAAAAGAAAAAAACATATTGTCATTTATCCTTGAATACAAGGAGAGTGTGGAGTTTTTCAAGAAAGAGGGTTTTGTTGTGGAATATACAGATACTTTGTCAGAATATGTATATAGCAGAGAAAAACTGGAGACTCTTTCGGGCAGGAAACTGCAACCCAAACGTAACCACATAAACAAGTTTCTTTCTCTCTATCCGTCTTGGGAATATGTGGAGATAAACGGACAGGACAAGCAGGATTGCCTGATGCTTACGGATATATGGCTGGAGCAGGAGTTGAATCTTTCTCCTCAGTTCAAGCAAGACTATGCTACAGAACGCAGAGTGATAGAGACTCTGTTTGATAATTTCAAGGATATGGGACTTTATGGCGGTGCTATAAAAGTCAATGGTCAGATTGTGGCTTATTCTTTGGGTTCTTTCATCAGAAAGGATACCTTCAACACAAACATAGAAAAAGCCAACCGCAAATTTGAGGGAGTCTATACCATAATCAACAGGGAGACAGCCAAGCATCTGCCACAGCAAATCAAATATATAAACAGAGAAGAAGACAAAGGTATAATGGGACTTAGGAAAGCCAAGCAGTCCTATTACCCTATTAAAATGATAGATAAATATGTTGCTTACAAAGAGGATAATCATCATCAATGCAATACAGACATGGAGAGAGTATTTTAACGACGGGGAAGACTATGTATGTGACTATTTCTATGTATTCAACGCAGATAAAAATCTTTGTTACATGTCCATTGGCGAGACTCTTGTTGCCATGCTTATAGCCTGTGAATATTATTGGAAGTACAACAATAATATATTTCCTTTTGTCTATCTTGCAGGAATATGTACAATAAAGAATTACAGAAATCAAGGCTATTCTTCCCGTTTAATCAAGGATACTTTGCTGAAATCATATTATGAAGACAAAATACTTTGTGGTCTTGTAGTGGCAAGCGATGATTTGAAGAAGTTTTATCAGAAAATTGGTTTCGTTGCCTGCTGTTCAAAAGGAAAAGATTTTGACTTTCTCAAACAGCAATGCACTCCAAGTGAAATACAGCAGATGTTTTCTTCAGGAGCCTTTGACAATGCAGACAATACCGTGGTTCATAGCGAAAGAAGTCTAAGTCTTTATCCTATGTATTATGAGTCAGTGGATTGTAGTGATAATTCCGACAAACAGATGCTGAGAATTATCAATGCAAAAAAGGCTTTGGAACTCTATGCTCAGAAGTTCCCTGAAAAAGAGTTGGTTTTTGAACTCAAAGATCAAGTTCTTGAAGAAAATAATCAAGTGTTTAGGGTGCAAAAATCAAGAGTTTTTTCACAAGAACCAAACAAAAATGAAAATATACCCCAAATGTCTGTAGAAGAATTAACTACAATGATATTCCAAGGTGCCTATATGTTCCTTATGAACGAAAGATAATCAGAACTTATACTGCAGTCTCAGATGAACAACGTCGTCATTGAGTTGCTTGAACAAAGTGTTGGTCTCGTTTAATATCTTGTCATAGAACAGAAGGGCTTTTATGTGTCTGTTGAATTCATAGACTACTCCTAAACCTATATCATGCATTGTCAAATCGTTCCAATTTGCAACCTTGGAAGCAGACAAGTCAGTGTTTTTGTCAAAATAACTGTACTTGGCAACAAAGGACAAAGGCAGTTTGTCCAGCTTCTGGATAAAGCAAAGATAGTATCCGAAGAAATTTCTTTGAAAGGAGAAGGCATCATTCTGGTTATATGAGTTGCCGTCCTGTGAAGCGAAGTTGTCTGACCTTGAAGGTTGTCTGCCGAAAGTTGTCTCTCCTCTGAGGGAAGACAGACCCAAGGCATTTTCATAGCCTAACTGAAACTCAAAACCGATATATCTTCTTGCGTTTTTTCTATTGGCTTCAACATTCTCTGCCTGCCAAGCACCGTTGTTTACCGTGTAAATCACGGTATCGGCATTGTTTGTGGAACCCTCGTAATATGATGCTCCAATGCCAAAAGAGAATATATCACCTTGGTAATCGTATTTCAAATGGGAAAGGAAGTTCATATTCTTGTCAGCAATCTTGTTTATACCATTGCCAGACATCATGCCGAAAGAAAGAGTCAGATGATTGTTCTTGTCTTTGAAAGGGTAGTAAAGAGTGAATTTGAATCCTAAATCGTGTTCTTTTGGGAACAAAAGACGGGTGTAGTTGGTCCGTTCCACCGTTTCCAGCAAGGAGGAGGGATACATAAGCTCAAAACCATAATCCACATTAAGCAGACCTCCTTGAAAAGAAAGCCAGTCCCAAGGGTCAAACTGCAAAAAGGCAACCAATGGAATGACTCCTCCTTCCGTTACATTTATTTCCAAGGCTCCGGATCCTTGGTCTTTTTCAAAAGTGGCACGGATAAGTCCTCTGTAGACACCATAGCGGAAAAAATAATCCACATCTCCGTCTTTTGCCTTGGAATAGGCAGGTCCCAGATAAGTCTGTCCGTCTTTTCCTGCAAGTTCAAAGTCTGTCTGTACATAACCGTTCAAACGCATGTTCTCCAACTGAGCCTTTGCTGCAAGACCGACAAGCAACAATATTGAATATACAGCAACAAGTCTAAAAGTCTTCATCTTCTATTAGGATTTTTTCAGTTTGCAAAGTTACGAAATTTGATGATATATGCAAATTATCCTGCTTATTCTCCATACAAACACTTATAATTCATCTAAAAACTTTGAATTTGTAAAAAAAGTATTATTTTTGCAAAGTCAAAATAAAATTATAATAGATATATGAAAGCATTTGTATTCCCTGGACAGGGTGCTCAGTTTATAGGAATGGGCAAAGACTTATACGAGTCCAATAATGAATGTAAGGAAATGTTTGAAAAAGCCAATGAAATACTTGGTTTCAGAATTACAGATATAATGTTCGCAGGCACAGAGGAGGAATTGAAACAGACAAAGGTAACCCAACCCGCTGTTTTTCTTCATTCTGTTATTTTAGCAAAAGCTATGGGAGAAAAATTCGTGCCTGATATGGTTGCAGGACACTCTTTGGGAGAATTTTCTGCCCTTGTTGCAGCCAAAGCTATGAAATTTGAAGATGGTTTAAGACTTGTTTCCATCCGTGCCAATGCAATGCAGAAGGCATGTGAAAAAAATCCAAGCACAATGGCTGCTATCATAGGTTTGGAAGACAGTGTTATAGAAGAAGTTTGCAAGAGTATAGCAGACGAAGTTGTGGTTCCTGCCAACTATAACTGCCCTGGACAGCTGGTTATCTCCGGTTCTATGGTTGGAATAGAAAAGGCTTGTGCCATACTTAAGGAAAAAGGAGCAAAAAGAGCCTTGCCTTTGAAAGTAGGAGGAGCTTTCCATTCACCACTTATGGAAAGTGCAAGACAAGAACTTGCAGAAGGTATTCAGAATACAGAATTTGCGACTCCTGTTTGTCCTGTCTATCAGAATGTAGATGCTTTGCCTCATAGCAATCCGGAAGAAATAAAACAAAATCTTGTAAGACAACTTACTTCTTCTGTTCTTTGGACCAAGATAGTTCAGAATATGGGCAAGGACGGAGCAAACGAATTCATAGAAGTAGGCCCTGGTACAGCACTTCAGGGAATGATAAAGAAAACTCTTGCAGATGTTGTTTTGTCTTCTGCAAGTATATAACAAAAGATAAATATAAAACTTAATAACAATGATAACAAATAATTTTGCAAAGCGTCACAACGGACCACAGGCTAAAGACGTTGAGGTAATGTTAAAAACTATTGGTGTATCATCAGTAGAGGAACTTATAGATAAAACTATTCCAAAACAAATTCGTCTGAAACAAGACCTGAATCTTCCTTTGGGAATGAACGAATTTGAATATCTTAATCATATAAAAGCTATTGCAGCCAAGAATAAGACGTATAAATCCTATATAGGCAGGGGTTTCTACAATACAATCCTGCCTGCAGTGCTGCAAAGAAACATTTTGGAGAATCCAGGTTGGTATACTTCTTACACTCCTTATCAAGCCGAGATATCACAAGGAAGACTTGAGGCTTTGTTTACCTATCAGACTCTTGTAGCATCAATGACTGCCATGCCATTGACCAACTGTTCTCTTTTGGATGAAGCAACAGCAGATGCAGAAGCTATGCTTATGTTCTACTATTCTCGTTCTCGTGGGCAACAAAAAGACAATGTAAATAAATTCTTTGTAGATAAAGGCTTATTTGCCCAGTGTATAGAAGTAATAAAGACAAGAGCTTTGCCAAAAGGCATAGAATTGGTTATAGGCAACGCAAAAGAAGTGAAACTTGATAATGGTTTCTTTGGAGCAATACTTCAATATTCAAGCGAAACAGGAGAAGTCTCAGATTACAGACAGTTTATTTCAGATGCCAAGGCAAATGGTGTAAGAGTGGCCGTTGCTTGTGATTTGATGTCTTTGGCTCTTTTGACTCCTCCAGGAGAAATGGGTGTTGATGCTGTTACAGGTACTTCCCAAAGATTTGGAAACCCTATGGGATTTGGAGGACCTAATGCTGCATTTATGGCGACAACAGAAGAGTTTAAACGTAATCTTCCAGGCAGAATTATAGGTCAGACCGTGGATATGCAAGGAAACAAAGCCTTTCGTCTTGCCTTGCAGACAAGAGAACAGCATATCAAGAGAGAGAAAGCAACTTCCAATATCTGTACTGCAACAGCCCTTATGGCGATAGTAAGTGCTATGTACGCATGTTATCATGGTGCAGATGGAATAAAAGAAATTGCACAGAACATACATTGTTTGGCAAAGAAACTTTCGTTTGAGGCAGAGAACTACGGCTACAAACAAGTTAATAAGGTTTATTTTGATACCCTATGTTTCGTTTCTCCTGTAAGTACAAAGAAGGTAGAAGAAGAAGCCTTGAAGCAGGAGATGAATTTCAACTACATTGATGACAAGACTTTCTCTGTTTCTTTGGACGAGATCACTTCTTTGGAAGATGTGAACAATATTCTTTGTGTCCTTGCCAAGGCTAACGCCAAGGAGTTCAAGCAGACAGATACATGCTATTGCGAAAAAGAGGTTATAAGTGGTGATTTGAAGAGAACTTCTTCATTTATGACAGAAAAAGTCTTTTCTTTGTATCATTCCGAGACAGAAATGATGCGTTATTTGAAGAAATTGGAAGTAAAAGACCTTTCTTTGAACCGTGCCATGATACCTTTGGGTTCTTGTACAATGAAGCTTAACGCCGCAATGGAGATGATTCCTTTCACTTGGCCTGAGTTTGCAAACATACATCCGTTTGCTCCACAAAACCAGACCTTGGGATATAAGGAAATGATAGACAATATGAACGATATTCTTGCGGAAATCACAGGCTTTGCAAAAGTTTGCTTCCAGCCTAACAGCGGTGCTGCTGGAGAATATGCGGGTCTTTCCACGATAAGAAACTATCAACGTCAGAACGGACAGGAAAACCGCAACGTTTGTCTTATTCCTGCTTCAGCACATGGAACAAATCCTGCCTCAGCAGCAATGGCTGGCATGAATATTATTGTTGTCAAATCAACACAAGACGGAGAAATAGACGTAGATGACCTTAAACAAAAAGCAGAAGAGAATAAAGACAACCTGTCTTGCTTGATGATAACTTATCCATCTACTCACGGAGTTTTTGAAGAGAGAATACTTGATATAGTTAATATCATTCACTCTAACGGAGGCTTGGTTTATATGGACGGAGCCAACATGAATGCACAGGTAGGTTGGACTGGTCCTGGCTATATCGGTGCTGATGTATGTCATATGAATCTTCATAAAACCTTTGCAATGCCTCATGGTGGAGGTGGTCCTGGTGTTGGTCCTATAGCTTGCAAAAAGGAACTTGTAGATTATCTTCCTACAGAAGAAAAAGGAACTCCTGTTGCTGCAACTCCTTTTGGAAGTGCTATGCTTCTTCCTATCACTTATGCTTACTTAAAGATGTTAGGTAGAGATGGTTTGAAAGAGGCAACAGCATATGCAATACTTAATGCAAATTATATGCGTTGCAGATTAAAAGACCATTATAACATATTATATCATGGAGCTCAAGGAATGTGTGCTCACGAGTTCATTTTAGATTGCAACCAATTCTCATTGAGCAGTGGCGTTCAATGTGGTGATATTGCAAAAAGATTAATGGATTATGGTTTCCACGCTCCTACAGTTGCTTTCCCTGTTCATGGAACTCTTATGATAGAACCAACAGAAAGCGAGCCATTGAGCGAAATAGACCGTCTTTGTGATGCTCTTATACAGATAAGAAAAGAAGTAAAAGACATAGAAGATGGGAAAGCAGATAAAAAGGATAACCTTATTATGAATGCTCCTCACACAATGCAGGTTATTTGTGCAGATACTTGGGAAAGACCATACACAAGACAAGAAGCAGCCTTCCCTCTTCCTTACAATGACAAATATTGGCCAATGAGTGGAAGAGTAGATGATGCTTTCGGTGATAGAAATCTTGTTATTCGCTGGCAAGAATAAGAACTTAAAAAGTATTAAATTTATCAAACACCTTAGATAAATTACGTATCTAAGGTGTTTTTTTTATAGGATTTATACAGAACTTAGCACACTAAGTATGATATAACATCACGTAAAAATAATTAATAAATAATTTGCCAGCATAAAAAAAAGTATTAATTTTGCAGTGCTTATCGTAGGGTAAGTGTTTGCAGAAAAGGTCTTAATGACTCTACTACAAACTTCTTTGAAATAAATTTTTTTTATAAAAGCGTTATGCTTTATAACTTGTATCTAAAAGTGTGGAAGCTTTAAAGTACAACAAGTTATGATGTCATGATTAATATTATACCCTGCGGTGTGATATTGTATTATGTTTATATCTTTTGTACGGGTCCCTTCCACACACCTTAGATAGAGATGTAAATCATTTGCGGTTTCACGCTTTTTTTTATGTACTTAAAAATAGGGTAAAAAGGATTGCCCTTACTTTGCAGAAATCCCAAAGTTAAAAATTTTGTTATGAAGAGAGTTTCTTTACTCTTGTTATTCTTTCTCTGTGCAATGATAAGCCAAAAATCATTTGCTCAAACACTACAAGAAGGTGATGAATTCACCATAGGGGATATTACATACACTATCGAACGTCTTGATGATGATTATCGTCTTGTATCATGCAAAGCCGTTAATACATCTATTTCTGGAGAAATAAATGTACATACTAAAATTAATTATGCAGGTTATCTTTTTGCATGCACATACATCGCCGATAATGCCTTCGCAAATTGTACAGGTATAACAAAGATAATCTTTGAAGATGCTGCGTATGCTGGTTGTGGTGTTGATGGTGTTGGTAATAATATTTTCAAAAACTGCACAAACCTTAAAACAATAGTATGGAATAATATAGATCCTTTTGAAGGAACTATTGGAACAGGTGTCTTTGACGGCTGCATTTCTTTAGATTCTATTTTTATATCTGCTTATGTTGGTTATGGCCTCGTAACGTATTTAGAAGATAATTATCTTTCATTGCTTGGCAACGTATATGTTGATATAGCATATAATATTAAAAGACCAACATACATTCCGTATGGTATATGCGGGAGCCTTGATCCAGTAGTTTCTTTTATCTTTGAAAAAGAGCCTTTAAAAGTAGAGAACTATACTTTAATGGGTGATTTAGGGAATACCGGCACTTATGAGTTTCTTAATCATAATAACGGCACCGGTTATAATTTTGCTATGATGGCAGTGCCTTACGATTACACAAGTAATAACTGGGGCTCTTGGATAACTTCAGCAAGTACTTCTACTCCTCAAAGAGGAGAGTCTTTCCTTGTATATACTACAAATATAGACAGAAACACACAAGAAATAGTCCCTGCCAACGAAACAGACGAAACAATTGTAAAGTGGTCTATTGAAGACGAAGACGGCCTCCCTTTGGTTGACTTTTGTGATTATTTTAATGTTACAATAAACAATCAGGAAGCAGGGGCAGGTGCAAAATGGTTCGCTTTATGTAATCCTTATTTATGTGATTTAAGCTTATATAAATTTTACAATCAAAACAGCTCTAAAATACAAGGAACGGTTGCATACGTATGGGATCAGAGAAGTAATGATTGGGAGACTATTTCTGGTATCAATAGTGAAAGTTGTACTGGAGCTTTATATCCAAGTACTGGCTTTATGGTAGCAGGTGTAAATGGCAACACTACTTTCAAGTTTTCTCCTGATCAATATGCTTATAATGTTGTCTATAGTCATAGCCCTTCTTATACCTATTGGAAAAGTTCCTCAAGTGATATAAATCAAAATATTACTTTTGCTGCAAATAGCAATGGAATAGAAAAGAAGATGTATGTAAAAATAGAGGAGGATTCTCAGAATGGTTTTGACAACAAAGATTCTTACATAATGTTCTCTAACAATGAAAACGCTGTAAATCCATATTTCAAAATAGAAGGCAGAGATATTTTAGACAATCGTTTCAATACCTTACCTGCAACATTTGACATCAACTTTCACGCACAAAAAAGCAACATCATAGACTTTTCTCTTTTAAACACAGAGGAAGACATAGAAATAGCATTAATAGACCTTAGCAATAATGGAGAAACCATCCTTAACGTTAATGAACCAATACAAATAAATGTAAGTGAAGGCGAAAACGAAGGACGTTATCAGGTACGCTTCTCCAAAAAGAATGTTGGTATTAATGAAGTAGCAAGAGAAGAGAGCTTTATACAGATTTTCAACACTAATAGTGTTATTAATGTTTCAGGTAAAAACTTAAAGAATATTGAAATCTACAACACACTTGGTCAAATCGTGTATTCAAAAAATTTGAATACAAACAGTGTTGCATTAGAAACAAACCTAAACAATGGTGCATATATAGTAAAGGTTTCAGATAACAAATCAAGTAAAACAGAAAAAATAATAATAAGATAAGGAGAGAAAAGAAATGAAAAAGCAAATAATTACAATAACAGCTGTATTGTTTATAGGAATGAGTGCATTTGCTCAACCACCCAAAGTAAATGACCAAGCAAAAACAGGAACAGACCTTGACGGTCATACACGAAATATCGAAAATCCTATGAATTCGTCAAGTGGTCCTATTGGAACAGCAACAGCATTGCTTGTTAGTCTTGGTGTGGGAGTTGTTGCCTATAAGGTGAGAAACAACAAAAAAAGAGAAAACTAAACCTCATAGGGTTTATCATTTTTTTTATTTTAATTTGTTGAGCCTTACGCTGTGAAGCGTAAGGTTCTTTTTACATAAAAAAAACGTGCAGAACACTTAATGCATTCTGCACACCTTTTGATTTAACTTCTACATCCTTATAAATCGTAGTTTTTCTAAATCCCTAAAACCTCCAGCCAATTTTGAGGTGTGTCGTACTTTCGTTTATTCTTCCTACACCGCTGTTTTTTCTGTATTGCTCTGTATTTACGCTGTTCCAAGGTGTTTTGTAGTATGCTCCGATGATAAAATGGGAAAACCTGAAATCAAAACCCCATTGAAATCCCCATTCATCACGTTTGAAATCGTCAAAGTCAAGTTTTTTGCCTGCTATCTTTCCACTTAGTATATAGTCATAGTAAGCTCCTGCATACACATCAAACTCCAAGGCAGACCTTCCTCCTGTCGTAAGCATCAATGAAAGAGGTACGGAAACAACATCTGCATGATACTTTCCGTCATGTCTCTTTGCGTTTATATGTTCATAGTTTGCATCAAGCTTTATAGCCCAAGACTTGGAAAACTGCCATCTGTAGAACAAGCCAGCTGCAAAAGCATAAGCATCCTTTCCTGTCATATTGCCTGATTCATAATAATGTCTATTGCTACCCAAAGGCATAAGGCTGATACCAAAATAACTGTTGTGTTTATGACGTCTTGATAACTTCTCTCCTAAAAGATAGTCATGTTCTTCCTCATCCACCACTTCCTCTTGATATTCTTCTATATCCAAATCAGCATTGGCAATACCTGCTACAACCTCCTGTATCTGTTCGCTAAGCTTTGCCATCATTTCATAGTCCAAAGTGTCAGCACTGTCCTCATGTTTGCTTACAAAATATTCATTTGAGACAAAGATAAAAGGAATGTTGGAATTCTCATTGGAATAATCTTTACCCACAAAGGAATTTATCTCTGTGTTGTTCAAAACCAAAGGAGTAATGATGCTGCTGGCATTGTTGAACCTTGGAGATATTTTGTAGTAGATGTTGTATTCATCCTCAGAATAGCTGCCCAAGGAGTCTTTCTCCTGATAGCCTAAGTTGTAAAGGTCAAAACCTGCCACAATTTTTTTGTAATCCTTCGTAAGATATTTGGCAAAAGGTCTTGTATATCCATCTTCTGGAAAAAGAAAGATTATTCCTCGTTTCAGATTAGCTCTTTCCTTGTCAAGCTTTTTTGCCAATTCCATAGCAATGGCAACAGCTGAAGCCGTATGATGAGCAGAATAGTTTATTATCTCATACCCCTGTATGGTGTCTGTTCCATATCCTGTGTATTCTGCCGTAACCACTACGTATTCATCGGACTTGTCCGCTCTACCGCTTTCTATTACGGTATAAAGAGCATGATAATTTCCCTCATACATAGCTTCACTCTCTCCGTCTCTTAGAGAGTCAGCAGGAAGATAGAAATCCTTGCAACTCAATCCTGCTTTCTCCAAATCAGATTTTATATATTCAAAAGCCTTTTTTGAACCCTCTGACTGAGCACTTCTTCCTTTTAGCTCCTTGGAAGCAAGAAAAGACACATGTTTTCTTAACTGTTGTTCTCTCTGTGCATTGCTGAACGAAAAAACAGCACATGCCAACACAAATAATACTAATCTCAGTTTCATATATCTTGATATTTTTTTTGTTAATATAGACTATCTAACGCAATATGACTCTTTTTATTGCAATAAAACAGACTTTTTTCCGTTATATCTTTTTTAACATATGGACAATGATGAAAATACTCGTTATATCTGAGGTTTTTTATCCTGAAAACTTTCTCATCAACGATTTAGTCAGAGAATGGAAGGGACAAGGCTTCGTTGTGGATATTATAAGCCAGTATCCTTCCTACCCAGAGAGCTATGTCTATCCAGGATACACCAACAAAGGATACAGAACAGAGTCTTGGGAAGGCAGCAAGATTTATAGATTTCCTTTTATTGAAGGATACAAGACGAGCGTTATGAAGAAAGTCTTAAACTACTTCAAATATGTCAGAGGAACCACACGCATAGGCAAACGTATCGCAAAAAACTATGATATGATTTTCGTTTCCCAGACAGGGCCCCTAACCGTTGCCTTGCCAGCCATAAGACTTAGAAAAAAATATAAAATCCCCGTTACAATATGGACCTTTGACATATGGCCGGATGTTGTTTATATGTATGGTTTCCCAAACAATCTTCTCACTCGTTTTGTTCTCACTCGTTTTGTCCATCATATCTACAACAACTGCGACAACATCATAGTGTCATCCTCAGGCTTCAGGGAAAGCATACAAAAATATGTACCACACAAAACCATTCACTATGCTCCAAATTGGCTTCAGCCTGTGGATTTTGCCATTAGTGAGTTGAAACTTGATGAATCCAAGTTCAACTTTACCTTTACAGGCAATATATCCATTTACCAAAATATGATAAACACCCTCAAAGGTTTCAAAAAAGCCAACCTCCAAGACTCCATACTCAATATCATAGGCAACGGCTCCGCTTATGATGAGGTGAAATCCTTCATAGAACAGCATGATATGACTAACGTACGCCTGCATAAACGGATACCATACAACCAGATAGATGACCTGTTGCACCATAGTGACGTCTTTTTGTTGCCACTGCTGGATAATGAGGAGATAGAAAAAACAGAACCTCTCAAACTGCAGTCATATCTTTCCGTAGGCAAACCGATTTTCGGAATACTCAAAGGAACCTGCAAGAACATTATAGAAGAAAACAACATAGGTCTCTGTGCCAACCCATCCGATGTAGATGATATAGCAAGAGGTTTCAAGGAAATCAAAACATACACCCTCGAAAACAGAGAACAAGTCTATCTTAATTCCCAAGAACTTAAAAATACCCGTTTCAACAAAAACAAAATCATTGAAACAATCAACAAGGCAATGGAAAAATGATAAAAAAAATTGTTGTCTTTTTTATTGTGTTTTTTGGAGTCTTTGTCGTCTATGCTCAGGTGGATGACTTGAATATCATTCTGGAAGATGAAGATTTGTCGGAGGAAAGCAAGGAAGAACTGCTTGAAGAATTTGAAGCCATGGACGATGTTTTGTTTCCCAGACTCATTAATGTCAATACTCTTACCAAGGAGCAGATGCTTCTGCTCGGACTTAACAATTTTCAGATACTCGCTTTGCAGACCTATATTCAACAAAGCGGACAGATTTATTCGCTTAATGAACTTAAATTCATCAACGGCTTTGACGATAAGACAATAAACCGCATCAGCCCTTTTCTTTTTGCAGAAGCAGTTGAATACAAACGTCCGCTGAAATTGGATTCCATATTTAGGAATTCAAGAAACAGTCTTCGTTTCCAGTATAAGGAGAGCCTGCACAAACCATTTGGATACACAAGAAAAGACAACAAAGGCTATTTAGGAGACAAGTTTGCCTCGTCTTTGAGATTTAAGATGAAGTATTATGATAGAATGGAGTTTTCTATTGTTGCAGACAAAGATGCAGGAGAGCCTTTGAAGTATAAAGGAAAAACTTGGGGCTATGATCATTACAATCTTTCACTGTCTCTTTACGATCTCAACAAATATATAAGACAAATAACGCTGGGAGACTACAGGGTTTCATTGGGGGAAGGATTGGCGATAAGGCAGAACTTTGACGTAGGTTATTTTTCAAGCTATGGAATCAAACGTTCAACAGGCAGGATTACTCCTTTTCGTTCTGCTGGAGAGTATAATTATAATAAAGGACTCGCTTTTCTTTTGAATTTCAAGAATGTTGATGTTTTTCTTTTTGGTTCTTATAATTCTTTGGATTTCAACGGCAGCAGTATCCAGCAGACAGGTTATCACAGGACAGAAAAGGAGATTTCATACAAAGACTCCTTAACTCAAGCGATGATAGGTACAAGTGTGCAGTATGCTTACAAAGGTTTGCAGCTTGGAGCGACGTTCTTGAAGTATCATTTTTCAGATTCCATTGCTCCAAACGTGAAATCCTATCCTTATCAGAAATATTATTTCTCAGGGAAAGACAACAACATTGTTGCTTTCAACGGTTCTTATTATCTGAAGAATCTTTTGCTTTTCTCTGAATTTGCACAGAGTGCCAACGGGGCAGGAGCCTATATTCTGGGAACTCAATATAATTTTGGATATAAGACATCCTTGACTTTGTCTTTTAGAAACTATGACAAGAAATTTCAGAATTATTATGCAAATGCCGTAGGAATACATTCCCTAAACAACAATGAATGCGGAGTGTATGTGGATTTTTCACATTATCTCAGCAGAAAATTCTCATATTACATAGGTGCAGATTTGTTTTATTTCCCTTTTATGAGTTACCGTTCTTCTACAGCCGTGCAAGGGCAGAAAGCGAAGCTGCAAATCAATTACAATATGAACAAGGGAAATTCTTTTCTTTTATATTGCAGATATACCAACCGCTATTATGACTATACAATAGGCAAAGGTACGAAAGTTCCCTTTGCGAACACTGTTGCCCAAGCTCATCTTCAGTATAGATTTTCCTTGGACGATGTTTTTTCTTTGAGTGTCAGAGGTGGTTATTCACGTTCTTTTACCCATGAGAGCGAAACACAGGAAGGCAAATTCATATTTTTTGAAGGAATGTACAACATTCTCTCCATGCTAAAGCTACGGCTTAGATATACCTTGTTTAATACAATGGATTATGACAACAGGTTTTATGTTTATGAGTATTCCTTGCCTTTGTCATATTCTTCCTCTATGCTGTATGGTAAAGGGCAAGGTTTCTATGCAATGGTTTCTTGGCATATTTCAAGGTATTTTGAGTTGTATTTGAGGTATTCCATCATAAGATATTCAGACAGAAAAGAAATATCATCGGGCAACGACAGAATATCTGCCAACAACAATCAGTTTGTCAGTGCTCAGTTGCTGTGGAAGTTTTAGACAGAGGACTCTTTTCTAATAACCCAAAATCTTCAGCATGGATTTGTGGCTTTGTTCCTTGGCGAACAGCTTTGTTGTCCATTCTCCGTTTTCGTCTTTGTCCAAAATCACGTGTTTTGGTTGTGGTATCAGACAGTGCTGCACTCCACCGTAGCCCGCCAAACTCTCTTGGTAGGCTCCTGTGTGGAAAAAGCCTATATACAGGGGTTCGTTGTCTCCGTTCTGAAACTTGGGAAGAAATATTGCGTTGGAATGGGTTTCTGCTGAATAATAGTCCTGTGAGTCACAAGTCAGACCTCCAAGAAAGACCCTGCCATATTCGTTGTTCCATTTGTTTATGGGAAGAAGTATGAAGCGTTGTCCTATTCCCCATGTGTCAGGAAGGGTTGTTATGAAAGAAGAATCAATCATATACCATAATTCTCTGTCGTTCTGTCTCTTTTGGTCTATGATAGAGTAGAGGATACAGCCTGCTTCTCCCACGGTGAACGAACCAAACTCAGTAAAGATGTTGGGTTCTTCCACGCCGTTCTTGTTGCAGTTCTCTTTTATCTGGGCAAGGATTTCTTCGGTCATATATTCGTAGTCATACTCAAAGCCCAAGGAATTCTTTATAGGGAAACCGCCGCCTATGTTCAAACAGTCCAATTCAGGTGCTATCTTTTTCAGCTCACAATACACATTGACGCATTTTCCCAGCTCACTCCAATAGTAGGCAGTGTCCTTTATGCCGGTGTTTATGAAGAAATGGAGCATCTTCAGTTTGAATTTTCTGTTGTTTTTTATCTTTGTCTTGTAGAAGTTTATGATTTCGTTGTAGCGGATGCCAAGTCTGGAGGTGTAGAAGTCAAACTGAGGAGCCTCCTCTGTGGCTATGCGTATTCCAACGGTGCATTTGCTTGCTATATGGTCTTCCATGGCATCCAACTCTTCTATGTTGTCTATGATAGGTATGATATTGCTCCAGCCGTTGTCTATCAATGAACCGATATTCTCAATGTATTGAGGTCTTTTGAAGCCATTGCATATAATAAACTGCTCCTTGGTTATCTTGCCTTGATTATACAATTCTTCTATGATGTTTATGTCAAAGGCAGAGGAAGTCTCCAGATTTACTTCGTTCTTCAATACCTCCTCCAATACAAAAGCGAAGTGGGAAGATTTTGTACAATAGCAATAGTTGTAGGTGCCTTTGTAATCAACCTTTGCACGTGCTACATTGAACAGACGTTTTCCTTTCTGTATCTGGGAAGAAATCTTTGGCAGATAGGTGATTTTTAGCGGTGTGCCGTATTGTTTTATAATATCCATAAGAGGTATGTCATGGAAATTCAGTTCTTCGTCTTCAACAGAAAACTCATCTTGTGGGAACTCAAAAGTTTGTTCTATAAGGTCAATGTATTTGTTTTTCATTGCAAAAATTTTTTCTATCCGACTTTGTTACTTTGTTGATTTTTCTTCCATTCAAGTCAATTACTTTGGCTTTTTACGGCCTGCAAAAATATATATAAATTCAAAAACAGCAAAGAAAAACGCATACATTATGAAAAAAAATCCGCTCTTAAACCTTCAAGAATAAATAATATACTACTTTTGCAGAAGTTTTTAAGACTTTTGTTATGAGAAAAATCTTTTTTATCTTTTTTATTGCACTTTCTCCGTTGCTGTTCTCGCAAGAGAGACTGCTGACCAAGAAAATAGTCTACAAAATAGACCTTACGGAAAACACAGTCAAATCAGACAAGACAAAAGATTCAGTCGTCTGTAACTATAAAGTAAACCAACGTTTCTTTTGGGAAGCAATGGATTTGCTTATGGACAGTTGGAAGAACAGGAAGCTTGAAGTTCTTGACCAGCAAGGCAAGCCCGTTGTCTGGGACACTATGTTTGCCAAGCTGACAAACAGTCTGTCCGTCTACTACCACAAAAAAATGAGCAAGAAAGAGGTGCAGAATATCTTGGAGAACAACATCACCAAGATAAAGTTCAAGGAAGAATGGACATACAGCACAGAGACCATGCTTATAAGCAAGAAAGTCTTGGCTTACTGCCCTGTAGTGAGTATGGATTCCCTGTATCTGACCGATGAAGGTTTTGAACCAAGGGAGGCTTTCAGTTTTTCTCTTGGCTGGATAAGGCAAAAGGAGACGCAAAGCAACGAAGACCTGCTGTTGATTACGAGAAATATCCATTATACCATACCTATCTACAACTATACTCCATATATGTGGTGGGACAACAATCTGGAAGAGGAGTATTCCATACCTTATTTTGACAGACTGATATATATGGCGGAGAATATGGAGATACCTGTTTTTGAAAATCCAGACATGACGGAAGCCTTGCAGAAGTCCAACATTATTAAGCGTAGAAAGTATTCCAAGACAGAAAGCATCATAGAGGATCTGGGAGACAACAACTTGAAAGAAACAGACACCACACTCAATATGCAGTTTCAGTCAGAGGATTTTGAACACTTGAGGTTTGGGGAAGAAATATATTTCAGTAAAAACACCTTGTCTTTTGTCAAACATACCAACTATGTTGCTCCACTTGTAAGCATCAGGGACAAGGAGGGCAACTTCCTGTACTATTATCCTGTTTATTATATCAGAAAAAAATAACAATATGAAAAAGATTATATATTTGCTTGCAATCTTGTTGTCCTGTGGCTTGGAAGCACAGAACGAGACATACAGCATTGAATATGAAAAGCACAAAGTCGGCGTCTTCAATCCCGAAAAGGAAATAAACCACAGCCTTAATCCCAAGAAGTTTGAACACATCACAGGTTTTTTCAGGGAAGAGCTGGCAAAGACTATCCTTTCGGCAGTAAAGGAAAACCGTATAAAGATATATGACGAAAGAAAACGGGAACTGAACCTTGATACCGTGATAAACAGAGTGATGGAATTTGAAAAAAACAATTTTGGAACAGCACTGAAGAAAGAAGATGTTCTGGATTATATTGTGCCATATATCTCTGCATACGATTTTGAGGAAGGTGTGAGATACGATTACAAGACTCTTTCCATAGAAAAGAAAGTCTTGGCTTATTGTCCATACATTGTGCGTTACAAACACTTCAATGGAGAGAAAACCGACAGCGTCCAAATGCCCCTGTTCTGGATTTTTCTGAACAAGAACGAATTGGAAATCAAAGACAAAAAGACTCCTGCTGTCAGTCAGAGGCTTTCCATACCGGACACGGTGCTTAGTCTTCTGCCATTGAAATATCCTGTCAAGATGCCTTTCACTTTTTCTTTGTTTGACAACATTCAAAACAAAAAGATGACGTTCTATCGTCCCAACGGTGAAGAGTTCAAGGCTCCAAAAGAGATAGATGACCTGCTTGTTCTTTCAAAGAATGTCAGTATATATGATGAAGAAAGCGGACAGGATGTTTCCAAAACGGTATATACAGACATTGTGCCGGAAGATATTGAAGCCATAAGGATAGCAGAGACATGGAGCATAGACCCTGCCACTCTTGAGATAATGAAAAGAGTACATTATTTTCTACCTCTTTATCCCTATGATGAAGAAATATATATGCAGCTTGGACTAAGAATAGTGAACAAATCAAAACCAACAGATGAATAAAGCAAAGCTGTCCATGGAAGAACTGCACCGTATAAGTGTGGAGGAGTTCAAGAATTCAGAGAAAAATCCTATAGTGGTTGTGCTGGATAATGTCAGAAGTATGAACAATATAGGAAGCATTTTCAGAACTTGTGATGCTTTCCGTGTAGAAAGGCTTTGTCTGTGCGGTATAACTGCAACGCCTCCAAACAGGGAGATAAACAAGACAGCCTTGGGTGCAACAGAAAGTGTGGATTGGGTTTATTATGAAGACACTATGCAATGTATAGAGGAACTGAGGGACAAAGGCTATAGAATATATTCAATAGAACAGACACAAAACAGCACCATGCTTCAAAACTTTCAGCGGGACAATACCCCATGTGCTGTTGTCCTTGGCAATGAAGTAGATGGAGTGGAACAGGGCGTTGTGGATATTTCAGACGATACAATAGAGATACCCCAGTTTGGAACAAAACATTCTTTCAATGTTTCTGTTACTTGCGGAATAGTTCTTTGGGATTTTGTAAGAAAAACATTATTGTAAAAAAAAATCTGGAAAATATTCCTGTTTTTCAAAAAATCACTATCTTTGCAGACACATTTAATACAAGAACATTATGAAAGCATTGAAAAAAATAGTTTTATTTGCGTTTGCATTCTTTGCAATGTACGGTGTTTCTGCACAGCAGGCAAACGAAGTTTTGGGCTTTAACGCAAACAGTGTCAGTGTGGATAACTATGAGAATGTTTATCCTGCAGCAATAAACAGTCAGGAGAATATAGTCTTGGCTTGCTATATCAACAAGCTGGAAAGCCAGAATGTCTATTTCACTTCCACCATAAAGAAGAACTCTGAGTATGGACAAAGGGTGTTGCAGGACATAAAAAGTTACCAAGGCGGAGAAGACATGAATATTAGCATCATGGTCTTTGAGACCTCTGATTTGAGTGCTGCTACATACAGACAGATGCATCAGCTCAAAAGAGAAAGAGTCTTGGCAACCTTGCAGCAGGACGACAAGATTTGGGTTGTTTCCTATGACAAGGACTTCTACAGACAGCACATTTTGAACAGATAGCAAGAAAAAAATACGATGGAACAGCGGATATATCTTGTATATCCGCTGTTTTGTTTTTGGGTTTCCGTAGCGGAGAAAAAAGACTTCGTTTCTGAAAAAAAAGACTTCGTTTTTACCCTGCAAAAACGAAGTTTTTATACCCTAAAAACTTCGTTTTTTTTTGCGAAAACCAACTCTTTTTGGAAAGAAATCCTACTTATTGTATGTTAAGTTTTAGCCATTTTGAAAATCTTTACAGCACAAAGAAAAACCGCCAAGGACATCAGTCCTGACGGTTAAAAAGCCGAAGATTAAAACAGAAGTATTCCTTAATCTTCTTTTCTTTGTTCAAACAAAAGTTCCATCATCTTGATGGCAGAATCAGAAACTACCGTACCAGGACCAAATACTGCTGCAACACCTGCATCATACAGGAACTGATAGTCTTGAGGCGGGATAACGCCACCGGCAGTTACGATAATATCTTCTCTTCCGAGTTTCTTGAGTTCTTTTATAACCTGAGGAAGAAGAGTTTTGTGTCCGGCAGCCAAAGAAGATGCTCCAAGAATATGAACATCGTTTTCCACAGCTTGCTTAGCACATTCCTCTGGAGTTTGGAACAATGGACCCATATCAACATCAAAGCCTATATCAGCATAGCCTGTTGCCACAACCTTTGCTCCTCTGTCGTGTCCGTCTTGTCCCATCTTGGCAATCATTACTCTTGGTCTTCTGCCTTCAAGTTTTTCAAACTCTTTAACCATCTCTTGTGCCTTCTTGAACTTGGCACTGTCTTTTGTTGCACTACTATACACGCCTGAAATCAAATTTATTTTTGCTTTATATCTTCCAAAATGTTTCTCGCAAGCATCAGATATTTCTCCCAATGAAGCACGTTTTCTTGCACAGTCAATACTCATTTCAAGCAGATTGCCTTCTCCTGTCTGGGCAACGTGGGATAATTTTCGCAAAGCTTCCTGTACGTCATCTTCATTTCGTTCTGCTCTCAGTTTCTGCAGACGTTTTATCTGAGCTTCCCTTACTGCGGTGTTATCTACTTCAAGTGTATCAATAGCATCTTCGTGTGCCAATCTGTATTTATTGACTCCAAGTATGGTATCTATTCCTGCATCTATTCTTGCCTGCTTTCTTGCAGAAGACTCCTCTATACGCATCTTTGGAATACCGCTTTCTATAGCAGAAGCCATACCTCCAAGTTTTTCAACTTCCTGTATGTGTCCCCAAGCTCTGTGAGCAAGCTCATGGGTAAGGCTTTCCACATAATAACTTCCAGCCCATGGGTCAAGACTTCTGCAGATATTGGTCTCTTCCTGAAGATATATCTGTGTGTTTCTTGCTATACGTGCAGAAAAGTCAGTAGGCAATGCAATGGCTTCATCCAATGCGTTGGTATGTAGGGACTGTGTATGGCCAAGGGCTGCTCCCATAGCCTCAATACAAGTACGGGCAACATTATTGAACGGATCCTGTTCTGTAAGAGACCAGCCTGATGTCTGGGAGTGAGTTCTAAGAGCAAGGGATTTTGGATTTTCCGGATGGAATTGACTTACTATCTTGGCCCAAAGCATTCTTGCAGCACGCATCTTTGCAATCTCCATGAAATGATTCATACCTACACCCCAGAAGAAAGATAAACGAGGAGCAAACTGATCTACACTCATACCGGCATTTATTCCTGCTCTAAGATATTCCAAACCATCTGCAAGAGTGTAAGCCATTTCTATGTCGGCTGTTGCACCTGCTTCCTGCATGTGATAGCCTGAGATAGAAATGGAATTGAACTTAGGCATGTTCTTTGAAGTGTATTCAAAAATATCTGCAATGATTTTCATGGAAGGCTTAGGCGGGTAGATATAAGTATTTCTCACCATGAATTCCTTAAGGATATCGTTCTGGATAGTACCTGCCAGCTGGTCCTGTTTTACGCCTTGTTCTTCTGCTGCGATAATATAGAAAGAAAGAATAGGCAACACTGCTCCGTTCATTGTCATGGATACAGACATTTTTCCTAAATCTATCTGATTGAACAGTATTTTCATGTCAAGAATACTATCTACTGCAACACCAGCTTTTCCTACATCGCCCACAACTCTTGGATGGTCGGAATCATATCCTCTATGTGTAGGCAAATCAAAAGCAACCGACAAACCTTTTTGTCCTGCTGCTATATTACGACGATAAAATGCATTACTTTCTTCTGCTGTTGAAAAACCGGCATATTGTCTTATTGTCCAAGGACGCATTACATACATAGTACTATAAGGTCCTCTGAGATAAGGAGCAACACCTGCAGCATAGTTAAGATGTTCCATGCCGTACAAGTCTTCTTCGCCATAAACGGATTTAACAGGTATTTGCTCAGGAGTTATCCAATTCTTGTCATTATGAACTTCTTCTTCCCACTTTCTGAAATCCTTGTGGTTGTTTGCTTTCTTGAAGTCCACATTTGTAAAATCTGGTCTCATATAAAATAGTGTTTTTTATTTCTCATAGTTTTTATTCAGCCTGCAAAGTTAAAGATTTTTTTTTGTAATGCAAAAAAATCAAAGAAAAAACATATAATTTTACCTTATATCGTTCCACTATGAAAAAAAACAGGAAATGCTTTGCAATACCATATAAATTTCTGCGTTCTTTGTCCTGATTTCATATTTTTTTGATTTTTGTTATTGAAATTGAGTTTTATTTATTATTTTTGCAGGTGAAAAATTTAAAATAATAATAAAAATATATAACTTATGTGTGGTATAGTTGGTTATTTGGGAACAAAAGAAGCGTTTCCAATTCTTATAAAAGGATTGCATCGGTTGGAATACAGAGGATATGATTCTGCCGGTGTTGCCCTTGTGGATAAAGACGGTAAACTTAATGTATATAAGACAAAAGGGAAAGTTGTAAATCTGGAAGAATATTGTAGAGACAAAGATGTAAGTGGCACTGTTGGTATCGCACATACCCGTTGGGCAACTCACGGAGAGCCTTCCGATAAAAATGCACACCCACATTATTCCCAGAGCAGAAATATTGCACTTATACATAACGGAATTATAGAGAACTATCTTACTATCAAACAATATCTTGTTTCAAAAGGATATACATTCAAGAGCGAAACAGACACAGAAGTCCTTGTTCAGCTTATAGAATATATGATGAATGAACATAAACTTCCGTTGTTTGAAGCCGTATATCAGGCATTGACCCAAGTGACAGGAGCATACGCTATAGGAGTTATTGAAAGAAACAATCCTGATGTTCTTATCACGGCCAGAATAGCATCCCCTCTGATTGTAGGAATTGGAGAGGGGGAGTTTTTTCTTGGTTCAGATGCATCACCTATAATAGAATATACCAAGAATGTCATCTATCCTGAGGACAAACAGGTGATAAAGATTGAGAGAAACAAGGAAATAGAGATACATTCTTTGGACAATGAGGAGCTTATCAAACCGGAAATCCAGCAGATACAGCTTTCTTTGGACGATATAGAAAAAGGAGGCTTTGACCATTTTATGCTTAAGGAAATATTTGAGCAGCCAAAGAGTCTGAATCTTTGTATGAACGGCCGTTTGCAAAGAGAACAGAAAGAAATAATACTTAACGGCATACAAGAATACGGAGACAAGTTTGCCAATGCAAGAAGAATTCTTATAAGTGCCTGTGGTACTTCATGGCATGCCGGTTTAATAGGAAAATATCTTTTTGAAACACTTTGCAGAATACCTGTTGAGGTGGAAGTTGCTTCAGAATTCAGATACAGAAATCCTGTTATTTATCCAGATGATGTTCTTATTGCTATTTCACAGTCAGGCGAGACAGCAGATACTCTTGCTGCAATGGAGCTGGCAAAAAAACAAGGAGCATTTATTTATGGTGTCTGCAATGTTGTAGGTTCTTCTGTAGCCCGTCTTACAGACTCAGGAACATATACTCATGCAGGTCCGGAAATAGGCGTTGCTTCCACCAAGGCATTTACAACTCAGGTATGTGTTCTTGCAATGACAGCTCTTGCTTTGGCAAAAAAGATGAAAACAATAAGCGAAGAAGACTATCATAGAATAGTTGGTGAGCTATGCAGCATAGAAACCAAGATAGAAAAGATACTTGAACGCACAGAAGAGATAAAGGAGATATCAAAAATCTTTACATATGCGAGAAATTTCCTTTATCTTGGAAGGGGATTCAACTATCCTGTTGCCATGGAAGGTGCTTTGAAGCTGAAAGAAATATCTTATATACACGCTGAGGGCTATCCTGCAGCAGAAATGAAGCATGGTCCAATAGCATTGATAGATGAAGAGATGCCAATCGTTGTTGTTGCCCCTCACTATGAAATGTATAACAAGATACTTAGCAATGTTCAGGAGGTGAAAGCAAGAAAGGGAAGAATTATTGCAATCGTTACAGAAGGAGACGTAGATATAAAGAAACAGGCAGATTATGTTATAGAAATACCTGAAACAGAAGAATGCCTTTCTCCATTGCTTACGATAATACCTCTTCAGCTTCTTTCCTATTATATTGCAATAGCCAAGGGAAGAAATGTAGACCAGCCGCGTAATCTTGCAAAATCTGTAACAGTAGAATAAGTTTGTTTTCAAAAAAATAAAGTCAAATCAGCATGAAAAGAAAAGTAATTATAACAGTCTTGGCATTTTTATTCGTATTGCCCAACATAAAGGCTCAGAACTGGGGTCTTGGAGCGAGAGTCGGCTATTGGGAAGATGCAGCCGTATCCTTGGATGTGAAAAAATATAACCCTTCATCATCATTGGAGTTTATCGGCACATATTATGACAACAACAATATTGAATTTACTTTTCTTTATCAGTGGAAAAGTAGATTTTGCCGTCATTTTGACTTCTATTATGGCTATGGAGCAAGTGTGGGTGATTACGATAATGACTTGGGTCTTGGCTTTGACGGAGTTTTGGGCGTGGAATACTTCATTCCATTGACAAACTTTAGCCTTGCCTTGGACTGGATGCCACAACTAAGGCTTGTACCAAAGAGTGATTTCATTGGAAACATATCTTTTGTAATCAAATACACCTTTTAAGACTTTTATATGCACAACAAACGCAAGATAATCAATGACCCTGTCTATGGATTTATAAACATTCCGCGTGAAGAGTTATATGATTTGGTCCAGAGTCCCTATGTTCAGAGATTGAGACGAATAAAACAGCTTGGACTTAGCAATCTTGTGTATCCCGGAGCAGAACATACACGTTTTTCTCATTCCATTGGTGCCATGTATCTTATGAACCAAGCTCTGAGTGTTCTGCAGGAGAAAGGAGAACTCATAACCGAAGAAGAGTATTCAGCCTCTTTGCAGGCAATACTTCTTCACGATGTAGGACATGCTCCTTTTTCCCATTGTCTGGAAAGTTTTTTCTTCAATTGTTCTCATGAAGAACTGTCCTTGCAGTTTATGAAAGAACTGCATCTTGACAATATTGTTACAGATATTTTTTCAGACAGGTACAAAAAACGTTTTCTTCACGAACTTGTTTCTTCTCAGGTGGATACAGACAGGCTTGACTATCTTACAAGGGACAGTTTTTTCACGGGAGTAAGCGAGGGCGTTATAGGAACAGACAGAATACTGAAGATGTTTTCTGTCTATAACGATGAACTTGTGATAGACGAAAAAGGAATATACTCCATAGAAAAGTTTATAATTTCGCGACGCCTGATGTATTGGCAAGTATATATGCACAAGACGGTTGTGGGTGCAGACTGCTTGTTGCAAAGCATATTGAGAAGGGCTCGGCATCTTGCCTTCAACAATGATTTACATACGGACTTGTATCCTATAACACAGCACCTGTTATACTTTTTGGAAAACGGGGCAAGAAGCATAGATGACAAAGAAGCTATACAGCACTTCATTCTTTTGGACGATACAGACATCTGGTCTTCTGTCAAGACATGGACTTTACACAAAGACAAGATACTTTCCATGCTTTCCCTCAAGCTGATGAACAGAAACCTCGGACATTTGAAGATACAGGAGAACATTTTTTCTGAAGAGGATTTGCAGCAAAAAAGACAGGCTTTGGCAAAGAAATATAGCAATGCTTTCTCCATGCAGGAAATAGGGGACTACTTTTCGACAACCAATGAACTGCACAACAGAGCCTATAGCTTTGATGACAGAAAGATAAATATCCTGTATAGAAACGGACAGATAAAAGAAATATATGAAGCCTCCGACCAGCTGGACAAAAACTTCCTTTCAAAATACATCAGAAAGTATTACTACTTTGAAGTCTGATATTACAGAAATCTCAGCGTAATGTCCTGAATGGGTATTTGCAAAAATCCCGGAGAGACGCTACATTGAGTGAATGAGCTTTTAATAATAAAAAAATCGGCGATATTTTTTTTAAAAACAAGGATATTTTTTTTGACAGACTTTTTTGCAGGCAAATTCAAAAAAATATTAGCAGTCAATCTTAGTCTTGCAAATATATAATTTTCAGAATTATTACAGTAATATTATTGCTAAAAATATGAAAACATTATAAACAGACATATAATGTTTGTATTGTTTCCCCTGCAAGCAGTTTTCTGTTCTTTTTAAGAATAATCCTGTCGGTTACAGTATCTCTCTGAGTATTTCTTGTGATAGGATTGGCTTATGGTTGGTTATATGTTCTTGGTAGAAGTCAACAAACAGAGACAGTCTGTCGTTGCGTTCCTGTTTGTTGTTGGTAAGAGGAGAGAGATTGTCGGGTTCAAAGCCTAAGACCTTGGCAAAATCATAGAGAAAAAACAGATGAAAGTCCTTCAAGTCTTTTTCTTCTTTTTCATTAAGGTCAAGAATGGAGGAAGAGAGAAAAGAATATATAGCCTCATCTTGCAGTTCATCCCTTAGACAGCAGATGATAACCTCGGTAAGAAAAAAGACCAAGGAGGATTTTACCATATTGCAATATATATTGTCCAAGTTTTGAAGTATGCTTGCTTCCTTGATTTGTGAAATAGAGGTCTTTGTATTTACGTATGCTATGATATTCAGCAGTTGCAGTGGCTGAAAAAGAGAAGAATGTATGCTTGCTTTCTTTTTTCTTCCGCCTTTTATGATGAAAGACTTGAGTCCCCAATCCTTTGTGTAGATTCTGACAATGGTACTGCTCTCTTTATATGGGATAGATTTTAGGACTATGCCCTCAGTCTTTTTTATCATGGTGTGAAACCTATTTTATGATAAGGATTTTACCGTTTGCTTTGGTGATTTCTCCATCATTGTCTGCGTATGAAAAGATATAATATACACCGGTGCCGACTCTTTGTCCATTAAAGTTCTTTCCGTCCCATACTGCTTGACCTCCCATGGATTTAAGGTGGGCTACTTCCCTGCCGTTGGCATCTGTTATCCTTATATCTGAATCTTTTACAAAGCCTTTTATGGCAATGGTACCATAATAGTTCTCCCTTACAGGATTAGGGAAAGCAATAAGTTCCTCTTTTTCTTCATATGCAGGAGTGGCTTCCGGTCTGTAGGAAACAATACCTCTGTCTGTTCCTATGAATACTTCTCCCGTTATAGGGTGGGCAGCCATACATATAATCTTGTTTGACAGCAACGGAGAGTTTTCTGCTGTGAAGTGTTTTATTTCTTTATCTCCATTGGCAGAAAGAACATAGATTCCGTTTCTCTCAGTACCAATCCATTTGCGGTTGGCACCATCAACCATAATGCACTGAATATTCTCAAAGCTAAGCAAGTATTGTGCTTCAATGCCTTCAGTATATACTATGTTGTTGCACTCTACAGGAGAACTTGTACCTGCTCCCAAGAAAGCATTGTCCAAGGAATATATAACCTTTATACCTTTCTCCGTCCCAATCCATATCTCGCCTTCAAGATCTTGAACCATGCAGTTGAGCTTGTCGGTTTTGAGCAGAGAGCCATTGTTAGGGTCTATTGTTCTTATGTCAAGACTGTCATTGTTCACGATTATACACTTGCCGTTTATGCCATAAATCAAACGATAGTGATGCCATTTGTCTTCTATCAGCCCTTTTATCTGGTCATTTGTAGTAAAAAAGTTTGTAGTGTTGAATCCTCCCCATACACCTTTGTAGTTCAGGTATGAGAAACAATAATCCACCAATGAATTTGCAACAAGCAGGTTGCCGGATTTATCATATTCTACTCCCGCAATACGATAACTTCCGTAATAAGGATAGATATAATTGTTGGTATTTGTGCTGTCAAATATATTTATCAGGGTGTCGTTTTTGATTTCCAGAATACCATCATGCCAGGAAGCGGCCATGATATGATTTTCATCGTTCGGGTCAATGGCAATGTCCACAACATCATACAATTTTCTGCTATTGTTCAGATAGGACTGTGTTTCCACTCTCCACCAGTAGTCCCAATTGTAGATATAAACGTTTCCTTCCAGGTATCTGTTGCTTAAGATAGCAGTTCTTCCACCCGGTGCAACATATAGCTTGCCATTGCTTGTGAATTTCATATTGTATGCATCCACAGTAAAAGGACCTATAGGGAAAGTTATGTCTGACGGAACAATAGTGTCGCTGTACCGATAGTCCATGTAGTTTGGTATGTAGATAAGTCCCTGATATGTGTGCGCAATCCACATATTACTTTTGTCAAGGACAATATCTTTGTAATCAACTTTTGAGTTTTTTACAGGGTGGTTTGTTTCCGAGATATAAAACTGCTGATTGAAGTTGGTATCATATATTAGTGCTCCGTCCCATGTTGCAACTACCACACCATCTTCAGAAGTCCTTATGAAAGGCATATACATTGAGCTGATAAGAGTATCCATAGTATTGCCGTCATAACGTAGTATCATGGCTTCTGCATCAACTCCTGTATAGGCACTGACAAGCATTTTGTTTTTTCCAAGCTTGCCGATGAATTTTATTTCTTTTTTTGAGGAAGATTCTGTTGCATTTTCCCCACCAAGCAACATTTTGTGCCAAGATTGATTGGCTGCAAGGGTAGAATAGTTTTTGTAAGCCCAAAGCAATCCCTCTTGTGTGCCGACAAAGAAAGCTGTGTCATTGCTTACAATACCATTTACTCCGATAGCCGAAGAGTTTTCACCCACGTACCAAGTATCGTATATTTCATGTCTGGTCAGGTCAATGACAACTACACCAAACCCGCAGGCCAGAAAAGCTTTGTTGTCAACAAAGTAAATGCTGTTGATGGTTTTGTTGCCTTCTATAAACCGGTTCTTAATATCAGGAATATTATATACAACATCGTTTTGAAGTATGTCAACATTGGCATTCTCGTATGTAATCACTGTTGTTTTTGTATCAGTATCATATCCTACAATACCAATGCCTGCATCTGAAAGGCCTTGTACCTTGGAAAGAGTTTTTGACTTGCCTGTTTTGGGATTGTAATAGAACATGGAAGAAGGACATGCCACCAATATTTCTTCATCTGCTTTTACTGCGTTATGTGTATAGTAATAGGACAGATGTTCTCTCCATTTTCCTATTTCAATGCTTTGGGTTCTGTTCTGAGCAAAAACATTGTCTATATACAATAATACAGAACATAAAGCCAATATTATAAACAATCCTTTTTTCATTATGTTTAGATTTTTTTATTCTATGCTTTCTTTTAGTCTCTCTGCATTTTCAGCTAACTGCAATGCGTCCAGAATATCTTGAATATCTCCGTCCATGAACGTCTGCAGATTGTAACTTGTGTAGTTTATTCTATGGTCGGTTATTCTTGATTGAGGGTAGTTGTAGGTTCTGATTTTTGCACTTCTGTCTCCTGTGCTTACCATGGTCTTACGTTTTGCAGATATTCCGTCCAAGTATTTTGAATATTCTTTCTCAAACAGACGGGTACGCAAGACTGTCATAGCTTTCTCCAGATTCTTTACCTGTGATTTCTGATCCTGACAGGAAACAACAATACCTGTAGGGATATGTGTCAAACGAATGGCAGAATAGGTTGTATTTACACTCTGACCTCCTGGACCTGAAGCACAGAAAATATCTTTACGGATATCACTCATTTTTAAATCAACGTCAAATTCTTCAGCTTCCGGCAGAACAACGACGCTTGCGGCAGAAGTATGTACCCTTCCCTGTGTTTCTGTCTGAGGAACACGCTGAACACGATGAACCCCACTCTCATATTTCATTTGTCCATAGACACCGTCTTTTCCGCTTACGTTGATAACAATTTCCTTGTATCCTCCTGAGGTTCCAGCTGTGTAATCTACTATCTCTGCTTTCCAGCCTCTTTTCTCAAAGTACTTCATATACATACGATACAAGTCGCCGGCAAAGATACTTGCTTCGTCTCCGCCTGTTCCTGCACGGATTTCAAAGATAGCATTCTTGTCATCTTGAGGGTCTTTTGGTATAAGCATAAGACGAATATCTTCTTCCATTTTTTCTTTCTTGAGGGCAAGTTCACCAAGTTCTTCCTTGGCCATATCCCTGAAGTCTTCATCTTTTTCTGTCTCAAGGACATTCTTTGCATTGTCAATATTGGACAATATATCCTTGTATTGATGATAAGCCGTGATTATGGGTTCCAAATCCTTATATTCCTTGTTCAGTTTTACATAGTTTTTCATATCATTGACTATGTTGGGGTCCTGAACTTTTTGTTCTATCTCAAGATACTTTTTGTGTATGGCTTCTAATTTGTCTAACATCGTTGTGTATTGGTTTTTGTAAGTAAAATATCAATCTTCTCTTGTCAGAGAGTTTATTACCTGCTTTCCGTTTTCGTCAGGAGTTATTTTGAAACCGAAACTGATATCTGTTTTTACACTTCCGTCAGCATTGATTCCTTTGATGACAACTACATTCATATATATATTGTTTTTTTCTTCCAGACGCATGAAGCGGTCTCCGTTGAAAAACTGCAGCATTTCTTCAAAATTGTCATTGGCGAGGGTACTATGTCCCTGCATGTCAAAGAATTTTATCTTGTCTTTTGTGCAGGTAATCATAGAGATATCGGTTTGTTTGACTCTTTGTTCTCCTTTTGAGGTAGAGAAAACAACAACATCCTCAACCAATTCATCGTTTTTATAAGTAAATTCCTGTGCAATTCTTCCGTCCGAATGATAGATAGACCACAGACCTTCTTTCTTTCCTTGAATATAATCTCCTTTGACACGTATTTTTTTCGTCGGGAAGTATTCTTTGTATTCTCCTTGCAGCACATCGTTCCTATATGTTGCGGTATAGTATCCGTATGACTGTAGGCTTTTATAGAACTGCCCATTGCGTTTGCCCTCGGCATATGTTGTTACCTGCAGAAGGTCTTTACCGTCATCAGTATAAAGTTTCTCCTGTCCGTTCTTTTGGTTGTCTTTGTACTCCACCTCGGTTATGCGTTTGCCTTGTTCGTTGTAGTATAGCCATGTTCCTTGTTTTTTACGGTCTACATAGTCTCCCTCTGCCTGTACTTTGCCATTGGGAAACAAAAGCCATGTATGAGTGTTTTTGCCATGGTTGGTGAAATAATTCTTTATGGTAACGTTGCCCTTGCTGTCATAATAATAAAAGGTATCCACAGGAATATCATCTTTGTAGGAGCCTTCCATTATTTTCTGGCCGTTTTTGGAGGTCTTTACCCAATGACCTTGTTTGCGGCCTTGTTTATCGGTAACATTGTTCTGGGACAAAAGGACGTTGCTGAACAATAAAGTAAATATAATGACTAATGTGAAAACAGAATTTCTTTTCATGATTGCTTTAATTTTAATTTGTGTGAAAATTCAAGTAAGCTGTCACACGTCAAATCTATAAGACTCTTGTCAAAAGGTTCTCCGGTGTGATTATCTATAAAAACGTTTTTCATTCCAAGATGACTGCCAAACAACATATCGCTGTTGCTGTCGCCTATCATTATGCTTTTGGAGAAATCAACCTCTGGATATTCTTCCTTTGCCTTCAACCCCATGCCTGTGTTTGGTTTTCTCATAGGGGAGTTTTCTGTCTTGAGGTATGGGCTATGATAAACTTTGTCTATTCTCCCTCCGTTTTTGCTTATGTCAGAGAGCATCTGTTGAGTGATGTTCAGGAAAGCCTCTTCAGACAGAAGACCTTTGCCTATGCATTGCTGGTTGGTCACAATGAATATTCTGGAGAAATGATGACCGAAGACTTCCAAGGCTTCCAAAACACCTGTCTTGAAATGAAAATCCTTGTAGTCCAAGATATAACCATCTATTATCCTTTCATTGATAACGCCGTCCCTGTCCAAAAACAAATACTTGTAAGCTGATAACGGTTCAAGCATATACACTTATATTTTTAGTATCAACAATAGTAACGAATTTTTATCCCAAATATTGTAGTGTTCCGTTTCTTAAAAAAACAAAACTCCATAAGACAATATCAATACAAGAGAGTATTGCAAGTAGCAAGATGACGATTACTGTATTTCTCCTTTGAAAGTAAATCCTGCTTCTTCCACTTTCTTTTTTATCTCATTTGTTTGAGCGTTACCTGTTATTTTCAAGGTATGCTTGTTGATGTCTGCATCAGCGGACAGTATATTTTCAAGACTCATCACCGCCGATTCAACACTTCTTTTACAATGGGAACAGCTCATACCCTCTACCCTGTATATTTTTTCTTCTGTCTTTTTTTCTGTTTTCCTATATTTACAAAACCATTTCATAAGCAGTGCATTTATAAGTAACCCGCTGAATATTATTGCACAGATAATTTTCAGCCAAGAAATATTATCAAACCTATTGTTGCAGCAAGCCGCATCGGAAGTACAATGGACACCTTCTATAAAGAAACTTTGAAACATATTTACCAGTCCTCCAAACAATACGGCACCCAAAACAATACTCATAACGTATATTATCGTGAAGTGTTTTCCCATGGTTTTCTTTATCACAAGCATTGATGCAAGATTTACTGCAGGACCGGCCATTAGCAATACAAGGGCAGCACCTGGAGACAGTCCTTTCAGAATCAAAGAAGTTGCAATAGGAATACTTCCTGTGGAACATACATACATAGGTATAGAAACAGCAAGGATTATAATCATCTGCAACCAAGGATACTCGGCAAACCTAAGAAAGAATTCATCAGGGATAAACACACTTATTGCGGTTGCAAGAACCAGACCTGTCAAAAGCCTGAACCCGATATTCTGAAGCATTTCAAAAAACGCATAGTGCAATATTCCATACAAGACGTTCTTAGGTTTTTCATCGGCTTTTGTTGCTGTTGTGTTTGTGTCAGCTTTTTCTTTTAACAACATATTCACTAATAGACCTCCACATATGCCTGTAATCAATGCAGCGACAGGTCTTATCACAGCAAAACCTAAACCCATTAAAGAAAATGTCGCCAGAATAGAATCTATACCAGTCTGCGGTGTTGCAATAAGAAAGGAAGCCACAGCACCCTTTGAAGCCTTTTCGTTTTTTAGGCTCACGGCTGTAGGGATAACTCCACAGGAACATAGAGGAAGAGGAATCCCTATCAGGGTGGCATAAAGCACAGAAAGAAAATTATTTTTGGAAAGGTACTTACGATAAAACGTTTTGGGAACAATCCCATGTAGTATTCCAGCAATAAGAAACCCCAGTAAGAGATAAGGAGCCATATCACATATTATAGCCCAAAATTCCATAGACAATTTGTTTATCATCGGCATCGTATTTCTTTATTTTAAAAATTTATAATAAAACTATATCCTTTAACACTTCTTTCCCTATTTCCCTGTTTATCTTGTTTTTCATAGCACCCTTCACCATAGACAACTCATGTTTTGCCACCTGAGAAGAAAGTCTTACATATAGAATATCTTTGTTGATATATAAATCCTTGGTATATTTCTCAATTAGTTTTCCGCTTATCTTTTTCCATTGAGTTTTTATTTCTTTTTCATAGGGATTATATTCGATATGACAACGCTTGAAAAAGAGCTGCAAGAAATCTTTCAAGGCAAGTTCGTTTGCCTCTGATTTGCCTCGGTGTTTATTTTCCAGATAGTAATAATGGTTAAATCCAGCCATATTCTGTGTATTTATAATCTAAAATAAATCAACCTAAAGAGTAATGATATTTGTCTGTTCTTTATGTGATTGAGGAATGATATGTCTTACTCTGTCCAGTTGGGTGTCGGTAATGAATATTTGTCCAAAAGAATCTTCGGACACAAGTTTCAGTATTTTTTCAACGCGGGAGAAATCAAACTTGTCAAAGACATCATCCAACAAAAGCAATGGCGTGGTGTGTTTCTTGTCTTTGAGAAAAGAGTATTGGGCTAATTTCATGGCAAGGGTGAAAGTTTTCTGCTGACCTTGTGAACCTATATCCTGCACATTGTATGAATTCAGGCGGAAGACAAGGTCGTCTCTGTGTATTCCGGAAAGAGTATAGCCAAGAATTTTTTCTTTTTCATAGTTTTCGTGCATTTTATCCAGCAAAGAGCCTTTGTAGGTATGATATTCTACGCTTGGACTTTCTTTTTGTTCGGAAACAAAATCATAGTAGAACTGAAAATAAGAACGGAAATTATCAAAGAATTCCTGTCTTTTGGCCTGTATAATCTGTGCGTATTTGTCCAGCCGCTCATTCCAGATATCAAGTTGCAGGATGTCAAACTGCTGTGTTGATTGCATAAGTTTGAGGAGTTTGTTCTTTTGTTCCAGACTCCTGTTGTAGTTTAACAGAGCGTCCATATAAACAACGTCGGTCTGTGAAAGAACTATATCCATAAATTTTCTTCTATGCTCACTTGCACCGTTTATATAAAGGCTGTCGTATGGAGACAAGATTACACAAGGAAGTTTGCCTATATGCTCGGAAAGTTTCTTGTATGGATTCTTATCGTGGAAGAATTTCTTTTTCTCTCCTTTTTTTTGGGAACAGGAATACTTCTCTTTTGTAGAATTTTCAAATGAATAGCTGCCAAACAAAGCGAAGAAGTCTTCACCATGTCTGATTGTGTTGAAATCATTTGAAGCATGAAAACTTCTGCAAAACGAAAGATAATATATTGCATCAAGTACGTTGGTTTTCCCTACGCCATTGTTACCTACTATGCAGTTGATTTGGGAAAACTCATGCTCCACGTTTTCTAAGTTCTTGAAGTTAATTATTTTCAAATTGTCTATAAACATACTCTTCAACTTTTTTCATTAACCACATAGGAGTGGAAGTAGCCCCACTTATGCCAATATGCTCAAAATGTTTTATTTTTTCAAAATCTAAGTCTTGTATGTCAGAAATGAAAAATGTATTTCTATTTACCTTTACACATAGATTGAAAAGATAGTTGCCATTGGAAGAATCTTTACCAGAAACAAACAAAACACAATCCACACTTCTTGCAAAATCGCCTATGTTTATTGCCCTTAAAGATACTTTCTTGCAAATACTGTCGGTTACAAATACTTCCTTTGTCGTGTGTTTTTTCTTTATTATGGAAATTATGTTCTGATAGTCTTCGCTGTTTTTGGTAGTTTGAGAGAAGATATGCAAAGGTCGGTTGAAATCTATTTGGTCAAGGTCTGCTTCATTGGATACAACTATTGCCGTGTTTTCTGTCTGTCCGACCAAACCGACAACTTCTGCATGACCTTTTTTGCCATAGATAACTATCTGTCCGTTGATTTTCTGCATTTGTTCATATCCTTTGCGGACATCTTTCTGAAGTTTAAGCACCATAGGACAAGTGGCGTCAATGATTTCAAGATTGTTAGCCTTTGCCTTGTCATAGGTTTGAGGTGGTTCGCCGTGTGCTCTTATCATTACACGCGAATCCTTTAAACTCTCAAATTCTGTTTTGTCTATAGTCTTTAAGCCAAGTTTTTCTAAACGTTCTACCTCTTTGTTGTTGTGAACTATATCACCTAAACAATAAAGAGTCTCGTTTTTCTTTAACTCCTTTTCCAAGGTGTCAATGGCACTTACGACTCCAAAACAAAACCCTGCATGTTTATCTATGGTAATCTTCATGTTGTTCAACTATATCAAAATCCGGTCCAGCTTTGTCTCCAAAATATACGGGAAAGTTCGTCCCATTTTACTATCGTTGCACCAAAAAAGTCAGCAACATACCCGTTAAGCATATCTTTTGCTTTGTTTTTATCTTCTTGTTTCAATAGTTTGTATGTATTCTCCACGTAAGAAAGTTCTCTCTGTCCTTTTGTTGTGAAATAATCTCTTGCTGGCTCTAATATCTTACGGTAATTACCCCATCTAACTGTTGCTAAACGATTCGCTTTTCTGTAATGCCAAAGAGCAGCATCGTCTCTTTCGCTGTGTTGTCCACATATTTTTAACATCTGAGGCAATTCTGTCGTCCCACTAAAGATAGGGAAACGTGGAGATTCTCCAGGATTGTCTAAACAAATCCAAGCAACTCCTCCAATATCATCATCTAACCAATTCCTTAATTGAATAACAGTGCTGTAAGCACACCAAGAAACACTTACGGTACGAATATTCTTCATCGCAGAATCTCCTTTTGCGTAATACATATTGATTTCATCTGGTCTCATCCAAGGATTTGAAAAAGGAGATACGACACTGTCCGGCTCATTCTCGTTTATATTTCCATTCTTGTCTTTGTATTTAGGGTTTGGTATAAGATTTCTTCCGCTAAGATTTAGGTTAGTACCTTCATAATAAGAGCCCAGAAGACGAATGACTTCCTCAACACTGACTTTCTTGTCGGGTTTTACGCTCAAAGGCAGTTCTTCCACGGTATCGCTGAGATTCATAGACGGAGCCAAAGAACTCATTATATAATGTTCCCTTACGCTGTAGTTCTTTTTTTCTCCAAAATAATTGCCGCCGCTGAATACTTTCCAGAAACAAAAATCTTCTTTACCGTCCCAAAGATTAAGTTTCTTGGCAACATCAAAGATATTGTCAGAATACATAAAATTCTGTTTGTCTTTTTTGTTTATCTTGGAAATACGTGAAATATTTGCAGAAACAGCTATTTCGTCGTCAGGAATTCTTTGGGCAGCCCATACTCCTCCAATCTTTTCCTTGCCCTCTCCAAAGATTTCAAAAATCCATACTTCGTTCTTGTCTGCAATGGTCAGGCATTCTCCAGCATCTCCGTAGCCATACTGTTTTACCAATTCTCCAATAATCTTTATAGCTTCACGAGCTGAGCTTGCTCTTTGCAGTGCTATTCTTTGCAACTCTTCTATTTTGAACATACCATTAGGGTTCTCAAGAGTGTCTTTACCAGAAATGGTTGTTTCGCCCATTGCAACTTGTTTTTCATTCAAGCAAGGGTAGGCAGAGTCTAAGAAACGGAAAGTGTGTTTTACTTGTGGTATCTTACCTTTTAAATACATCTTTGTGCTATCTAAAGGACTTTGTGTATGCATTCTGCCATCAAAAATAGAAACACTATCTCCTTCTTCCCAATCTTTTGAAGGAACCATATTCATCCATGTTCTATACCAAGAATCACAAGTATGTGAAGTTATAACTGAACCATCAGTTGAAGCCTTTTTGCCAACCATGATACTTGTGCAAGATAGAGGATTATTAGTTCCACTAACATATTCTTCGTTTTGTGCATTTACAACAATAGAATAAAGTATTGTTGCAATAAATAAAAGTATATAGATTCTTTTCATAGTATAATATATTATGTTTTTTTATTCTGGTTTTTTAAAATACCAACGTTTATCTTTATCTATAATTCTCCATCGTTGTAAACATTTAGACGGACCTTCGCTTTGCCAAATTTCGTAAGCAGGTTCCCAAGATATGATGTTTGATGTCCAATAGTCACTTTTTAAAGGAATGATAAGTTCTTCGCTTTTTTTAATCTGTTTTATATATTTTACTTCTGGAGTATGTAGTTTCAATGTTTTTATATCCAAGATAAGAAAGTAACAAACGATGATTGAAGTATATATTATTAATGTTGTTTTCAAAGGCTTGGAGGTTAATATATTTTTTAGCAAAATATGGAAAGAAAAACCCCAATAGAAAATAAATGAAAAAGTTATTGCTAAAACAGAATCATACCTTATTATATATGGTCTGTAAGGACGATAACCTCCCAAAGGAAGCAGAAGAATATATATTACAGTAAAAAGAAGTATATAATAGAACAAGTTAAGGGACGTAGTATTTTCCTTTTTTGAAAAAACTTTAATTAGAACGCTATTTATTATGCAGGTAATTATCAATATAGACATACTCTTGTTGTTAAAGAAATACTCATATATTCCATTTAATAAAAGTTTATATCTCTCCAATAAAGAAGGAGGTTCATCATATGCAGAATTGTAAGTTCCGAGATACAACGAATATAAAGCTAAAAGTAGTAAAGGAAGAAGGTAAATGTAATAATTCTTTGGTATATCTTGAAAGAATGATTTTATATTAAAGTGCTTTGCATTATTTTTGCAGTAAATAATAGAGTATCTAATCAATACGACAAATATAAATACTACGGTAATTCCGGGATTTGTAGGACCAGATAATTGACTAAGCAAAAGAAATACGATACACCATGGAACTCTAATCCATTTATTTTTTATCATATCTCGGTGATAGAACTCTTTGAATATAAAAGGGAGTAAGTATAAAAGTAAAAACAAAAATGGTAAAGCATAAAAGAAAGTATAAGATATAGCAGGGTCAATAATTCCCATCTCTCTCACTTTCCCCATTGTTTGAAAGCAAGAAGAGAATAGAAGAATGATAAAAAGATGTTCTATTTTTTTGAAAGGAAAGAAATTGTTGAAAGTAAAGACGGCTAAAAGATATATAAGCAAAATTTGTAATATTGTTTTCAAAAAAGCACAAGATAAATATATGCTATGCAAAGGGTCTGATATTGTTTGAAAAACTTTAGGAGCAATATTCATATAACGGTTTTCAAAATAGTGAGAAAAGAAACGATTAGGTCCCCAATGTTTTTTTTGATTTATAATGGTTTTTATTCCGAATGGGTCTTGTAATGTTGGTTTTACAGACTCAAAAGGGAGAGTGCTTTCGGGCACATCACCATCAATTTCATAGTAATAGTGTTGTCTAAAACTATGAAACAAGTCAAGAATGATGACTATTAGAATTAGATAATAGATATATTTATAGTATTTATTATTCATCTTCTCTTTATTATCTAATTTGCAAAATTATAATTTTTTCCTCTACGTTCAAAATAAAAAATAACAAAACTTTAAGAATATTATTACTATTCATAGTTACTAAATATTTTAATAGAATATCTTGTTTGAAAAAAAAGATGTAAATTTGCAAAAATTTTTTAAAACGTTTATTAAACATAACACATAATGAAAAGAATATTGGTATTGGGTTCAGGTGGTCAAATAGGTTCTGAACTTACGGTAAGGCTTAGAGAAGTTTATGGCGGCAGCAATGTTGTAGCCACAGATTTAAATCCTGAAAGATTGACAAAACAGATTCAGGAAACAGGTCCTACAGACAAAATAGATGCTTGTGATGCCAAGCAGATAGCAGCAATAGTTGACAAATACGATATTGATGCTATCTATAATCTGGTTGCTATTCTTAGTGCTACGGCAGAAAAAAATCCAATGCTTGGCTGGAATGTAGGAATGGGAGCCTTGATAAATTGCTTGGAAATAGCAAGAGAAAAGAAATGTGCTTTGTTTACTCCTTCTTCCATTGGAGCTTTTGGACCAAGTACTCCATTGGACGGCACCCCACAAGACACAATTCAACGACCTCAAACAATATATGGAGTAACAAAAGTAACAGGCGAATTGTTGGGAGACTATTACTACAAACGTTTTGGAGTAGATGCAAGAAGCGTAAGGTTTCCTGGTTTGATTTCATACGTTACTCCTCCGGGAGGCGGTACTACAGACTATGCTGTTAATATCTATTATGCAGCAGTAAAAGGTGAAGATTTTGTTTGTCCACTAAAGAAAGGAACTCTTTTGGATATGATGTATATGCCTGACGCATTGAATGCAGCCATCAACATTATGGAAGCAGATGCAACAAAACTCGTTCACAGAAACTCGTTTAATGTTACAGCAATGCACTTTGACCCGGAAGAAATCTACAATGAAGTGAAAAAACACTTCCCTGATTTCAAAATGACATACGAAGTTGATAGCGTCATGCAGTCAATTGCAGATTCTTGGCCAAACTGGATGGATGATTCCTGCGCAAGAAAAGAATGGGGTTTCAAGCCTGAATATGATTTGCCAAAGATGACAGAAGATATGATTGCTAAGCTTTCATTGAAATTTGGAAAATAATCTTTTAGTTTCAAAATTATAAACAAATATAGGCAATATGATACAAAGAGTTCAGACATTGTGGCTTTCATTGGCAGTGCTTTTGGCTGTTTTGACTTTCTTTTTCCCTCTGGCAAACTTTTCTTTGCAAGACCAGGACATAATTTATAATCTTGTCAAGAAGGCTCCTAATATAAACGAGCCAAATTATTATCAGCAATCTTCCGCAATAGTATTGATAATACTTAACTGCGTTTTTATTGCTTTGACTCTTGTAACTATTTTCTTGTACAAGAACAGAGGATTGCAGATGAAGGTGTTGGCTTTCGCCTTTTTGGTGGAGGTTGCATATACCTTGGTGTTGTTCCTGTATCAGACAGATGCCGGACTTGAGGAAATATTACAATACTTCCTGCAAGGCAAGGAAGATATGATAGAGCCTGCATTGAAATCTGCCAAGACCATTTACGGAGTCGGCTCATATTTCTGTGTTGCCCAGATATTGTGTCTTATCTTTGCAAGAAACGGTATCAGAAAAGATGAAAAGCTTGTCCGTTCAAGCGACCGTCTAAGATAAAGACCTTTTTGTAAACAAACCTATCGGGGAACAAGTCTTGGATTTGTTCCTCTTTTTTTTGTGTTTTGGAAGGCCTGTATTTCCTTCTCTTGTAGTCGTGGAAAATACATCAAGTTTTAAAAACAAAAACCAAGTCTTTTTATATAAAAGTCTTGATTTTTGGATTCAAAAACGAAGACTTTTCCCAAATGCCAAAAGATAAAATCGGCCATTCTCAGATTGGAGTATATGTCAGTTTTAAAAGTTTTTGTATTTTTGCGGAAAATTTGCACATAATGGAATACAATTTTAACGAGATTGAAAGAAAATGGCAGAAGTTTTGGCAAGACAACAAAACTTACAAGACTGAAATAGACAACAATAAAGAAAAATATTATGTTTTGGATATGTTTCCTTATCCAAGTGGAGCAGGTCTGCACGTGGGACATCCTTTGGGTTACATAGCTTCTGATATTTTTGCAAGATATAAAAGGTTAAAGGGTTTCAATGTCCTGCATCCTATGGGTTTTGACTCATACGGATTACCTGCAGAGCAATATGCTATCCAGACAGGACAGCATCCTGCCATCACAACCGAGAAAAACATAGCAAGATACAAGCAACAGCTGAACCTTATAGGACTTTCATACGATTGGGACAGAGAGGTAAGAACGTGCGATCCAAAATATTATAAATGGACACAATGGACTTTTATCCAACTTTTCAACTCTTATTTTTGTAATGACTGCAATCAAGCCCGTCCTATTCAGGAACTGATAGAAGTTTTTGAAAAAGAGGGTTCTGCAAACATCAACGCAGCACAGACCAAGCAACTCTCCTTTACGGCAGAAGAGTGGAACAACTACTCAGATAAAGAAAAAAGCGATGTCCTTATGAACTACCGTTTGGCGTATCTTTCTGTTTCCATGGTTAACTGGTGTGAGAAACTTGGAACAGTGCTTGCCAATGATGAGGTTGTAAATGGTGTAAGTGTCAGAGGAGGTTATCCTGTGGAAAGAAAGCCTATGCAACAATGGTCTTTGAGGATAACTGCATACGCTGAAAGACTCCTCAAAGGTTTGGACACCTTGGACTGGACAGACAGCATAAAGGAAGTGCAAAGAAACTGGATAGGAAAGAGCAGGGGTTGTGCAGTCTATTTTGGCATCAAGGGTTTTAATGACGTCTTGGAAGTCTTTACCACAAGAGCCGACACTATCTTTGGAGTAAGTTTCATGGTTCTATCTCCGGAGCATCCTTTGGTGGAGAAAATCACTACGGATAATTACAAGGTAGAGGTAAAACATTACATAGAGCAGACAAAATCCCGTTCTGAGAGGGAGAGGGAAGCCGATGTGAAGCAAGTCAGTGGAATGTTTACAGGGGCTTACGCCATAAATCCTGTAAACAAGAAACAGATACCTATATATATTTCCGATTATGTTCTTATGGGTTATGGAACAGGAGCAATCATGGCTGTACCTGCTCATGATAGTAGGGACTTTGCTTTTGCCAAGAAGTTTATGCTTCCTATTCTTGAGGTGGTTCTGCCTGAAGGAGAACTGGAGAGCAACACATACGCATGGAAGGAGAGCCGAGATGCAAAAGAAGGTAAAATGATTCACTCGGGTTTCTTGAACGGGTTAAATGTAAAGGAAGCAATAGACAAAGCGATCAACTATATAGAAGAGCATAAACTTGGATATGCCACAACCAACTATCGTTTGAGAGATGCAATATTCTCACGTCAGAGATATTGGGGAGAGCCTTTCCCTGTTTATTACAAGAATGGAATACCAAATGTTTTGAGGCTTGAAGACCTGCCTTTGCTTTTGCCTGAGGTGTCTTCCTATCTTCCTACGGAAAACGGTGAGCCTCCTTTGGCAAGGGCAGAGAATTGGACTTTTGACGGCTATCCATACGAGACAAATACAATGCCGGGTTTTGCCGGTTCAAATGCTTACTCTTTGAGGTATATGGATCCTGACAACGAAGAAGAGTTTTTCTCCAAGCAGGCAAACGAATACTGGCAGAATGTAGATTTGTATGTGGGAGGTTCAGAACACGCCACAGGACATCTTCTTTATTCAAGGTTTATTTCCAAGTTCCTGTTTGACATAGGTCTTTGTTGCAAGGACGAACCTTATCAGCGTCTTGTAAATCAGGGCATGATACAAGGAAAGAGCTGTTTTGTGTATAGGGTAAAGCAGGACAAGAACAACGGAAACGAAGGTAACATACCTGTAAAGGATACCTATGTTTCCTATAATCTGAAAGGCTCTTACGGGGATACAGACCCTATACATATAGATATTTCTTTGGTTGATGCAAACAATGTTGTTGATATTGACGCCCTAAGAAAATGGCGAGCAGAGTTTGAAGATGCAGAATTTGTGTTGGAAGACGGCAAGTATATTTGTGGCAACGAAGTGGAAAAAATGTCGAAGAGTCTGTACAATGTCATCAATCCGGATTCATTGGTTGAAAAATACGGTGCAGATACCCTGCGTTTGTATGAGATGTTCCTTGGACCTGTGGAGCAGTCCAAACCTTGGGACGTTCAAGGTATAGAAGGAGTAAGCCGTTTCTTGAAAAAGTTCTGGCGTATGTTTATGAACGAGGATGGGATATGTCTTACCGATGAAGAGCCTACAAGAGAAGAACTGCAGATACTTCATAGGGGTATAAAGAAAATAGAGGACGATGTGGAAAGGTTTTCCTTGAATACTTGCATAAGCACGTTTATGATTATGTGCAATGAGCTTACCGACAAGAAATGTCACAAGCAGGCGATATTGAAGCCTGTCTGTGTCCTGATTTCTCCGTTTGCTCCGCATATAGCAGAGGAGTTGTGGCACTTGATGGGCGAAACAGATACAATAACATACGCCAAGTTTCCTGAATACTTGGAGGAGTATCTGAAAGACACAGCCTATCGTTATCCTGTCTCGGTCAATGGAAAGACAAAGGCCTTTATTGAATATCCTTTGGATAAAGATGCTGAAGAAATCAAACAGGACGTTTTAGCCAATGAACAATTGCAGAAACATATAGAGGGCAAGGAAATCCTTAAGGTTATCTTTGTTCCCGGCAAGATAGTCAATATTGTGGTGAAATAAGGGTCAATGCACTTGTTTAAACACTTTATGAACAAAGGAACGGGGAAACCTCCGTTCTTTTTTTGTACAGGAGAAACAAGCCAAAACTGTGTAATAAAGATGTCTAACGGTTGAAGTTACCAATCAGGTGTCTTGTGCCTATCTCTGTCTTTATACCCAAGGAAAAGCTCAGTTGGTTTGTCTCTTGTGCGAGGCTGGTGTTTTTATCCAGCTTGTAGTATAAATCAGTAAAAACGGATATGTCGGCATTTTTCTTCTTGTAGAGAGTATAGTCAAAATGTGCATACAGGAGTTTGTTCTCAGGATAATATTCCATGGTGTTTCTTTGTGCAATGTTGGAAAAGAAAGGAGAACCGTAGAAACTTATCATATCTTTGGAATAGTAGTAACCCAGACGTGCCGAATATCTCTGGCCAAACAAGGAGACTTTTGCAAATAAAGCATTGCCTGCCTTAAAAAACCAAGTGTCATTCTTCAAAGCTTTGCAATACAGCCAGTCAAGAGAAAACATCAGGCCATAGACTTTGCTTCTTGGAAGGGATATCATATAATTCAAGCCTATATTTCCGTTAATCCAGTGGTCCAAATCCAAAGAGGAAAGTGTATCCAGTTCGCCTCCGTGATGCTGCCACAGAAACGAATAATCCAAAACAAGATAATGAGTGTTGGAATACATATGTTCCGTGGCTGATTTTTTGGAGTACTCGCCCATTATACTGCCGCTTATTCCCAAAAGAAAACTTTCTCTGTCTATATCGTTCTTGAAATTGAAGTTCTGCCAATTCACCCATACTTCATTCTGCCAGTATTTGGAGTTGTATCTTAGTTGCAGACCCTCTTCACTGTCCATGGAAAACCCAAGTTCCGGATTCCAAAGAGCAATATCCAAGCCATGTCCGTCGCTGTTGTCTATATTTCCCACAAGAAGCGATGTTTTGTCGTTTATCTGCCAAGTAAAGCGGAAATAAGGAAGGACATGAAGATATTTCTGTTGTTTCACAGAGTCATATTCCGGCACTGAGACATAATTATACAAAGGATATTCGTTTGCACCCCAATATCTTAAAGCATTGATTCCTGCATCAAGGCTTAGATCATTGGTTATGTTGTAGGATAGTTTGGGAACAAGTCTGAAACCTCCAAGAGTATAGCCGTATGCAATATGTCTTTTGAACTCATGATTGTTGAATACTCCCTGAGCCTCAAGGTCAAAATACAGACTGTTTTCCTTTGCAGTTTCCTGTGAAATGGAAATCTTTGCAAACATCAACAAAACAAGTATAGGTAAAAGTTTTTTCATTATTCTGTCTTTTTTTGTCCGTCTGTTATCAGGATAAAGCCGGTGTCGTTTTTGATGCTTTCAAATCTTTCCTTGCTTAATCCATTGGCTTTGATAAATATGTTCTCCAACTTCTCTGGAATTTCCTGTACGATCTCTGTGTCGGTGTTCAGGTAATACAAAAACAGAGTGTCTTTCTTTATTTGGTAGCAAGTGTTCAGGGTGTTTATCTTGAACCCTTTGTCTGTTGTGTCTTCTTTTTTTGTGTAGAAAGTAACAAATCCTTCCTGCGAATCAGCATCTGTTTCTATGCAGACATTTATGCTGTCATTGTTTGGGAAATAAAGAAGATATTCTGTAAGGACAGCCTCTTGGCTTGGCTCATGATAGGAATGATTGGAACAGCTGTAGGCAATTGACATAAGAAGAATAGCCATAAACACAAAAGGCAACAGACCTAATATAAGAACCCATGTCCATTTTACTTTTTGTTTAAGGAGTTTTTTTACCTCTTCTTCTGAATATTGTTCATTTTTTATCTTTTTGTTTGCACTAATTCTTTTTGTTAAGCCTACAATAATGAGAACCAAGCCTAAAACTAAAATTATCTTCATGATATTTCTGTTATTTGTGTGGCAAAAGTAGAAAAAAAAATGTAATTAAGTTCAAAACAATTGATATTTCTTTTGAGTTTTTAAATATTTTTGTAACTTTGCCGTTTAAATTTAAAAGACTTATATAAAAATGTATGTTGCCATAGCTGGAAATATAGGAAGTGGAAAGACTACTCTGACAAATATGTTGGCTAAACATTTTGCTTGGACTCCGTTATATGAAGATTTGGACGACAATCCTTATATTTCAGACTTTTATGCAGATATGCGACGTTGGGCTTTTAATCTGCAAATATATTTTCTTCACAAACGCTTTGCCAATGTTATAGATTGCTACAACAAGTATAAAGACATAATACAGGATCGTACTCTTTACGAAGATGCTTACATCTTTGCTCCAAACTTGTACAGCATGGGGCTGCTTTCAGACAAGGATTACGGCACATATATTTCTCTTTTCAACCTTATGGTTTCTCTTACTCCAAAGCCGGATTTGCTTATATACCTCAGAGCGTCAATACCTACTCTTATAAATCTTATAACCAACAGAGGAAGAGCCTATGAATCTTCTATACGTTTGGATTATATTACTTCATTGAACAAAAGATATGAGGAATGGATTGCCGATTATCAAGGCAATAAACTGATTATTGATGTGGATTCCCTGAATATTATAGACAAACCAGAAGATTTGGGCACCGTGATAGAGAAAATCAATGCAAATATTAACGGATTATTCTAAGAATGAAAACAATAGCAATCATACCAGCACGTTATCAGTCCTCCCGTTTTGAGGGGAAACCGTTGGCACTCATAAACAACAAGCCGATGATTATGTGGGTTTATGACAGTGTCAAGAATTCCGGACTGTTTGACGAAGTATTGGTTGCAACAGACGACGACAGAATATTCCAAACCGTGAATATTCATAACGGTAAAGCGATAATGACCTCCTCTTCCCTTTCTTGTGGGACAGAGAGATGCAAAGCTGTTGTGAATTTATTTGAGCAAAGAGGAGAAACTTTTGATATAGCCGTAAACATACAAGGTGATGAACCTCTTATCAGAAAAGAACAGATACAGAAAGTCTTGGAGGGTTTTCAAAACAGTCAAGCCGATATAGTAACTCTCTGCAAGGAAATAACGGATTACAAAGATGTGTCAGACCCTAACGTGGTAAAAGTTGTTTGCAGCAAATACAGCAAAGCCTTGTATTTTTCCCGTTCGGCAATTCCTTTTGACAGAGAAAGGCAAAACGAAACACTCGGCAAAGGAATATACTTCAAGCATATAGGCATATATGGTTATAAGACCAAAGTTTTGAAGGAAATATGTCTCTTGTCGGAAAGCTTGTTGGAAAAAACTGAAAAACTTGAGCAATTGCGCTGGTTGGAAAACGGATACAACATAATAGTAAACAAAACAGATATAGATTCCATAGGAGTAGATACGCCTTCGGACTTGGAAAATGTAATAAGAATAATCAATAAATAAAGATATAATATGAACGTTGTAGAAAATTTATACGAATATCTAAAACACAATACCAATGCAGAAATACCTGGCTTGGGAACTTTTAGTGTTAAGACATCTTCTGCCCAAATAAATGAATCAGCAGGCACTATCATACCTCCTTCCCGTAAGGTTGTTTTTGAGAAAAGACTTGCTGACAACAAGGATTTTATCAATTTTATGGCAAAGCGGGAGTTTATCTCTGCAGAAACCGCTGAAACATGGATAAAACAATATTCTTCTTCTTTGATTGCCAAGTTGGAGAAAGGAGAAACTGTTCAGCTTGACAAACTTGGTACATTGAAACAAGGCTATGTGGGAGAATATACTTTCACCCCTCAGGATAATCTTAATCTGATGGACGATGTTTTTGCCCTTGGAGAACTGAAAAATATAAAAACCTATCAGTCTCATACAGAAATAGAGCCTATCCATACCAAGACAGAGCCTGTGGTTGAGCCTGTGGTGGAAGAAAATCTTGAAACCAATGCTATTGCCAACGAAATAGCACACTCAGAGACAATAAAAGAAGAAGACAGAATACAGGAAACACAACAACAGACAGAAGAACGTATTTCCCAACACCAAGAGATAGAAATAGACTCCGTTACTCCTACAAATGCAGGTGAAGAAATAGAGCCTTTGCATACAGACATTGCTTTGGAAAACGAAACAGAAACATATCAGGAACCTCAAGCAGAACCTGAAGAGATGAATACTCCTGTTTCTGAAACTTCTGATAACGTACAGGAACAAAGCATAGACGAATTACAGCAAGAGGCTATGGACATTCTTAGTCGTTATGACCGTTCTGAAGAATCAGTAAAGAAAAATAAGAAGCATTCTAAAAATAGAAAGAAAGTCTGGTTTGTTATCTTTTGGATTGTTCTGGCTTTGTTGCTGTTGTGTGCTGGTTTTGTAGGAGCTCATTATATGGGCTGGTTGAAAAATATAGACTTTTTGAAACCTGTAACAGAAAAACTGTCTTATTACATTCCTGTCAGGGAAGTACCTCAGAAAGCATCGGTTAAACCTGTTGTTGCTACACCTACAGAAACAACGGACAATGAACCTGTGGAAGTTTCTCCTACAGAAGTGCTGAATGCCGAGATACTTAATCCGGAAGGTGTGAATGCAGAGCAGAATACAAAGAAACAGACAGCAAAAACTACCAAGCCTGCTGCTACACCAAAAGCACCTGAGACAAAGAAACCAGAACAGGAAGCACCTGTTGTAGATAATTCTCCTGTGCTTGTACAAGGACATTCAAAACTTGGCTTTGATGTTGTAGGAGGTTCTTTTGACAGCAAGCAGAAAGCAGAGGCTGGAGCAAGAAAAGCACGTTCTTTGGGCTATGACGGTTATGTTATATCCAAGATAAAGAACGGCAACCCTATCTATTACGTCAGCTATGGTTCAAGACGTACTTTCAAAGAGGCCACAGACCTGATGCAAGGTATGGTTAATAAAATGGGCGGTTCATACTTTGTAATGTCAAGATAGAGTATAGTCTTTCCGCAAACAATGACGCTGAATCTACTGACAACATTTCTTTTTTTGCGAGACAAGATTTAGATGGAATATCCTTACAGAATACATACTCTGTCCAACGGAATACGTCTTATACACAAGCATACAGACTCCGAAGTGGCTCATCTTGGAGTAACTATTGATGTAGGTAGCCGTGATGAACTTCCAGAAGAAAACGGTATAGCTCATTTTATAGAACACTGTATTTTCAAAGGAACAAAGAAACGTTCTTCTTCCCGCATACTTTCCCGTATTGATGGAGTAGGAGGGGAACTTAATGCCTATACTACCAAGGAAGAGACAACTGTTTTTTGTACCTTTCTGAGACAACACTATGAAAGGGCGACAGAGTTGCTTGCAGACATTATCTTCCACTCTGTTTTCCCGCCAAAGGAATTGGAGAAAGAAAAATCTGTAGTCATAGAAGAGATAAACTCTTACGAAGATTCTCCAATGGAACTTATATACGACGAGTTTGAACATCTTGTTTTTAGGGATACAGGCTTGGGGAGAATGATTCTTGGTACTGAAGAAAGAGTACGGACTTTTACTTCCGAACAAGTGAAAGCCTTTATCCAAAGAAATTGGGCTAATAATCTTATAGTTGTTTCCACTGTGGGAAATATAAATTTTGATAAATGGGTAAGACTTACAGAGAAGTATTTCAATAGCCTTCTGTTTTCTATTTCAAGGCAAAGGACTAAATCTACGTATAGCTACCGTCCGCAATACAAGGAAGAAAACCGAGACACCTATCAGGCACATATTATCTATGGTTGTCCTTGTTATGACTACAATAATGACAAAAAGGTCGCTTTTTCTTTGCTTAACAACATTTTAGGTTCTACTGCCATGAATTCTTATCTGAATATGAACATAAGGGAGAAATATGGCTTTGCTTATCTTGTGGAGTCTTCATACAATGCTTATAGCGATAACGGTATCTTTCAAATCTATGCCGGCACAGAACCGCAATATATAGACAAGACCCTTAACCTTATACAAAAAGCTCTAAGACATTTCACCTCTTGCCGTCTTACTCAATCGCAGATACATAAGGCTAAGCAGCAGCTTCAAGGACAACTGTCAATACAAAACGATTACAATCGTGAAGAGATGCTTTCCATCGGCAAGGCATTGTTGAATTATAATAAGGTCCAAAGCCTACAAGAAACTTTTTCTGATATTGACACCATCACATCGCAGGAAATTACCCAAGTGGCACAAGATATTTTCAATCTTGATAATTTTTCCACA
>CAZXEN010000014.1:3139-53029 GCA_964639765.1 uncultured Bacteroidaceae bacterium | reverse complement strand
TGCTCCCAACCAGCAGACACTGAGAATATCCCTTGACAAAAAACAACGTGCAGGCAAGAAAGTAACCCTTATAAGCAATTTTATAGGAAAACAAGAGGACTTGGTCAGCCTTTCAAAAACACTGAAAACAAAATGCTCTGTAGGTGGAAGTATCAAAGACGGTGAAATACTTCTACAAGGAGATTTTAGAGAAAAAGTTGTAGAGATACTTTCTTCTCTGGGCTATAGAACAAAAAGAATAAACTAACTGACAATGACTCAAACAAAAGATAATCCGCTAAAGATTTTTAATTTTTACAGAATACTTATACCCATACTTATTGGTTTAGGAGTGGGTGTTTTTATGATAGCAAGAGAATATTCGGAGAATCCATCCGTTTTCTCAAATCTTGCTTCACTATTTACCTCTTATTCGTTTCTATGTCTGTTTATAGCTTTTCTGTTTGAATGTAACAGGGAGTTTATGTATATGTACAGACTTCGTTTGTTAACCGATGATAAACTGTCATGGAGAAAATGTTTCCAGATTATAATGCTTTGGGAGTTTTCCTCCACTGTTACTCCTACATCCATAGGAGGAAGTGCTGCTGCTTTGTTTATCTTACCAATGGAAGGCATAGCTGTAGGACGTTCCACTGCCATTGTTATGCTTGCCACTCTTATGGATGAGCTGTTTTACATAATAGTAACCCCTATAATCATATTGTTAATAGGTTCTCAGACTGCTTTTGCCACAGAATTCCGTTTTTCTGTAGCAGGCTGGAGATTTTCTGAAATAAACGTTTTCTTTATAGGCTATTCCTTTATGATGCTATTGACTCTGTTCATACTTGTAGCTATATTCTTCTATCCAAACAAGTTCAAAAACTTTCTTTATCGCTTAGGAAAAACACGCCTATTAAGACGCTGGGAGCATAAGTTTAAAAAGACAGGTGATGATATACTTACTTCCAGCAAAGAGTTTAAAGGAAAAAGCTTCACCTATTGGCTTAAAGTATATGGTGTCACAGTGTTTTCGTGGTCTTCAAGGTTTCTTGTTATGAACTTTGTACTTATGGCTTTCAATACAGGCATAAACACTTTATTTGATAATCTTGTAATCTACTGCAGGCAGTTGGTTATGTGGATAGTACTATGTATTTCTCCTACACCGGGAAGCAGTGGCGTTGCTGAATTTACTTTTCCTTTGTTCTTTACTGAGTTTCTGCCTGAAGGATTACAAGGTATTCTTGCTATGCTTTGGAGACTATTCACCTATTATCCTTATATTATTGTAGGTCTTTTGGTCTTACCTTATTGGACAAGCAGGGTAATAAAACGTAAAAGTAACAGAAAAACCAATATAAACGAATAAACAGTATGAGAAAGATAGCTATTTGCTTTGCAATGTTGTTTGCTTTGTTTTCTTTACAGGCACAAGACAACAGATTAACAAAACAGGAAAAAGAATACCTTGAATTTCTTTACAAGTATATGCCGCTTAGTGACAGGCTGGATTATGATACTTCTTTCTTTGTAAAACAAGTACGTTCATCTATTGAGGCCAAGAACACTTTCACTTGGTGTAAAAATATACCTGAAGACATCTTCAGACACTTTGTATTGGTCTATAGGGTGAATAATGAAAACCTTGACACTGCTCGCTTGTATATGCTACAAGAACTAAAAGACAGAGTAATAAACCTATCCATGTATGATGCTGCCTTGGAAGTAAATCATTGGTGTCATGAGAAAGTAAATTATAAAGCATCTGATGGAAGAACATCTGCACCTTTAGCAACTCTAAGAACTTCATGGGGAAGATGTGGGGAAGAGAGTACTTTTGCTGTTACTGCCCTCAGAAGTGTAGGTATCCCAGCAAGACAATGCTATACTCCTCGCTGGGCTCATACAGATGATAATCACGCTTGGGTTGAAGTATGGATAGATGGCAAATGGTATTTTCTTGGGGCGTGTGAACCGGAAGCAAGATTGAATGTAGGCTGGTTTGATGCACCGTCAAAAAGATGTATGATGGTACATACTACTGTCTTTGGCAAGTACAACGGAAAAGAAGAAAAGAACTTTGAAGCAGAAAAATACTCCAAAATAAATCTTCTCCAGAATTATGCTCCTACAAAACAACTGACCATAAATGTCTTTGACAAAAACCACAGGCCAATAAAAGATGCACAGGTAAGTTTTGGACTCTACAACTATGCAGAATACTATCCTTTGGCGAAAATAAAGACCAACTCTGAGGGCAAAGCCTCTCTTACTACAGGTTATGGAGACTTAGTTATTTGGATAAAAACCGACAAACTCTTCAAACAGGTTCATGTTCCTGCTGCTTCTACTAACATAAACGTAACCTTGACAGACAATGAACTAAAAGACCAGAACTTTACAATTACTCCTCCAAAAGAACTTCCTATTGAGACTCTTCCAGAAGATTTGGTAAAACAAAACAACCAACGTCTGGTAAAAGAAGACTCTATACGCAATGCCTATATATCCACCTTTCCGCAGACAGATAAGGAACATATAAAAAACTCATGGGGCAACTACAAAGAAGTTCAAAAAGTCTTGGATTACAAAAATCCTTTAAGCAAAAAGATACTTGACCTTGTGTATGAAAAAGACCTTAGAGACCTTGAAGCAAAGGTAATCATTGATCATATAAACTATACCTCAGCAGATGAACAATCGGAATATATCATCAATCCTCGTATTGCCTTAGAGAAACTCACAAAATGGAGAAGCTTTATATTCAAATACTTTAAACAACCTTTCAAAGACGGAAATGAAGTTGCCTCTTGGATAGAAAAAAATATAAAAATCAACACCACTGACAACTATTATAATGTTCCTATCTCACCAGAAGGAGTGTTAAAAGCAAAAGAATCGGACAAAAAATCAATAGAAATCCTATTCGTTGCTATATGCAGAACGTTCAATATCCAAGCACGTTACGAATGGGCTACAGGCAGAAGCCAATGGAGAAAAGATGACAAAGATACTTGGCACTATGCTTTTCAGGAGAAGAAAACAAAGGAAGAAAACAACTGTACTCTTATAGTAGAAAACGATATAAACAACACTATCAAGCCTGAATACTATTCTCAATTCACTATCCAAAAACTTATAGACAATGAGTTCGTAACTCTGGACTATGAATATGACCCTAAGTTTGAGAAGTTTCCTGAAACACTTTCTCTGTCTGAAGGAGAATATCGCTTGATAGCAGGTAACCGCAACTCAAAAGGAAAAGTAACCGTAAGAGAGACTTATTTCACACTGAAGAAAGACAAAGCAACAAATATTACAGTAAGTATCCCAAAGGTAAAAGAAGATGTTGAAAGCTATGGAAAAATACTTCTTCCAGAAAGAAAAAAGATTATCTCCTCCAATCTGAATAACATAGCCAAAGATTATCTTCTAAACAATGCACAAGAAAACAACAAGGCTGTCATTCTTGCTGTTATAGACCCTTACAAAGAACCTTCAAGGCATCTTTTGGTGGATATTTCAAAATCAAGAGAAGATTTCAACAAAAAAGATGTTGTATTAATATTAGTTTTGGATGAAAGCCTGCTCAACAAAGACTTTTCTACAGATATTTTCCCAGCCTTGCCAATGAATACCGTAATAGTTCTGGATAAAAACAAAGAAATAGAAAAACAGATAATAAAGATTACCAACATGGAATTCCAAGGCAACTACCCTATCCTCTCCCTTATAGAAAAACAGGATATCATCTACCTTTCACAAGGTTACAAAATCTCCTCACAAGAAGAAATCCTTAAACTCTTGAAATAAAATCTTCTTGATTTTCAAAAAAAAGTATTATTTTTGCAAAAACCAAAGCTCAACAGTTATTTATGGACGAACAAGTTGTAAATACAATCAAGAAGTATTTTTCTACTCAGCCAATAGAAAAGGCTTGGCTTTTTGGTTCTTATTCTCGTGGAGAACAAACGGAAGAAAGCGATATAGACATTATTCTTTCTTTGGACTATAGCAAGCCTATGGGATTTAAATTCTTTGGAATGTGGTCTGAATTAGAATCATTACTTGGTCGTAAAGTGGATTTGGTTACTTAAGGCAATCTAAAAGAATATGCAAAAGAAAGTGTAGAAAGAGATAAACTTTTAATTTATGAGAGAACCAATTAGGGATAAAGAGCGTCTCTTACATATAAAAGAGGCTATTGATTTTGTAATAGACAATACTAAGAATGTTGTTTATAACAATTTTATAAACAACAAATTACTTTATGGTGCCGTCATATATTACACAATGATTATTGGTGAAGCAAGCTATAAACTCAGTAAAGAGTTCAAAGAAATCCACAATGATACTCAATAGAAAGACATTGAAGAAATGAGACACCACTTAGTACATGGATATTATCAAATAGATTCTTTCATTCTTTGGAATATAATTACCAACGACATTCCTCTTCTACAAAAACAAATAGAAAAATACCTCAATGAGACTAACTGGTCTCAATGGGAGAACAACTAAATCCTGAAACTCTTTGAAAGTTCCATAAAGTTTTAAAGACTTACAGACTCAATACTTTCAGCACTGAAATAAGTTTCTTGTCCATAGGTTTATCTGAGCGTATCGCTTCTGAAAAAGGAACATAGACCAATTCATTGTTACGGATTCCAACCATTATGTTTCTCTGTCCTTGTGTTATGGCTTCTATTGCTCCATAGCCTGTAAGCGAAGCAAGTATTCTGTCATGCGAAGAAGGAGAACCGCCACGTTGAAGATGTCCAAGTATGGTAACTCTTACATCATATTCAGGAAACTCTTTCTTTACTCGGTCAGCATAGTAGTATGCGCCTCTGTCTTTGTTCTCTGAGACAATGACAATACAACTTTTCTTGGACTTTCTTATACCTCTCTCCATAAACAGTTCCAATTGGTCATTGTCGGTGGAATCTTCTGGTATTATAGCTGCTTCTGCTCCTGCTGCAATGGCAGAATTCTGTGCAAGAAAGCCTGCATCCCTGCCCATAACTTCAACAAAGAATATTCTTTCGTGACTTGTGGCTGTATCTCTTATCCTATCCACACACTCCACAATAGTGTTCAGCGTTGTATCATAGCCGATAGTGGAGTCTGTACCGTAAAGATCATTGTCTATAGTACCAGGTAAGCCTATACAACACACATCAAACATATTGGCAAACTCCATTGCTCCTTTCAAAGAACCGTTACCACCTATGACAACCAAAGCATCTATACCATTTAGCTTCATATTGTTATAAGCTTCTCTCATTCCTTGTTCTGTCCTGAATTTTTCACTTCTGGCAGATTTGAGTATAGTGCCACCTTGTCTGATAATACCACTAACACTTTCGGTTGTAAAGTCTTTTATTTCATTGTTTATAAGCCCTTCCCAGCCTCGGTAGATACCTTTTACTGCAAAACCTCTGCTGATTGCTGAACGAGTAACCGAACGTATTGCTGCATTCATTCCAGGAGCATCTCCTCCGGAAGTAAGAACACCTATTGTTTTTATGTTTCCCATAGTTGCATATTAAATTCCGCATTACTAACGCCACAATGGAATGTTTATTGTTCCTTCCCTGAAGTTTGCCGAAAAAAACTTGGTTTTATCCTGTTTTATAAATGTTGCAGACTCTATTAAAATAAATTTCTTTCAGTTACGTTATTATTGTAATAAAAAAACAAGAATATGATGAAAAAGGCCTTATTGTTTATATCTATCCTGATGTTTTGTTCTGTTCTCTTTGCACAAATGGAAGTCAGCACTGTAAAGGAAAGCAAAGACCCATGGAAATTTGGTATAAATGTGGGTGCAACATACGACTGGGTAAACCAACCTAAGTACATAGATAAAAAATTTGGAGCCAAGGTGGGGGTAGCAGGAGAAAAACACCTTGTGTATAACCTGTATTTCAAACCCGCTCTAAACCTTTGGAAAAAGGGCTACAAGTCTTCTTTCACACAAGGCACAGTGGATGTGGATGGATACTTTCTGGATTTTGAGGCAGGTCTGGAACTGAAATTCGGAGACGAAAGAATGGGTAGAGGATTCATCTTTTCACTTACACCGTTCTTTACTTACGGAATGTTCGGCAACACCACTTGGACAAACAACGACGCAAGCGACACAGAAAACTATACCAATGGAACAAGCAAGACCGTAAAGACCTTTGATGACGGCAACCTGCACAAGGAAGACATAGGATATATGTTTGGCATAGGCTATGACATCAACCACCATTGGGAGTTGGAAGCAAAATATACAATGGGTTTTGTAAATACAGGAAGATGGAACAACTACCGTTGGAGAGGTTTCAGCTTTGGTGTTACTTATTTCTTCCAATCAGAAAAGAAACGTTACTAAGCCTTTAATCTCCTTCTCTCCATACTTCGTACTATCCAGATACTTGCTTCATACAAAAGCCATATAGGAAAGAAAACAACAGAAAGTGTAAAAATATCCGTTGTAGGTGTTATTACGGCTGCTGCTATAAGAATTGTCACCACCGCATGTTTTCTGTATTGTTTCATAAAACGGTATTTCAACAATCCAAATCTTGCCAACATCCAACAAAGGACAGGTATTTCGAACACAATACCAAAAACGAGGGTCATCATAAGCAGTGTTTGAGTATAGGACTGCAAGGAAACAAGGGTAACAACCTTTTCAGATACCTGATAGTCTGCAAGAAAATTAAAGGTAATAGGGAAAATAATGAAGTAATTCACTCCTGCTCCTATGACAAACAAAAGATATGAGGCAAGAATGATACGAAAAGAATATTTTCTCTCATTTTCATACAAGGCCGGTGAAACAAAAGAAAACAAGCTCCTGATAATATACGGAGAAGACAAAATAATGGCAAACACCAATGCTGTTTTCAGGTGTGCCATCATCTGTGTTGTTATCTCGGTGCTTATCATCTGAACCTTTACAGGCTGTATTCCCAGAAGTTTATAGGTAAGAAAATCTTCTTCTGTCGGATAAAACACCACGGAAAACAAAATATCTTTGAAAACAAACGAAACAACAAAGGCTATAATCAGACAAATACCAATCCTTATAAGGTTTCCCCGCAAGTCGTCCAAATGTTCCCAAAAAGTTTTCTGTATTTCCACAAGATATTCTTTTCTTTTATAGAATGAACGTCAAGAGAGTGAGCATATTATTTTTTTTCAGACTCTTGGTCTTTAGCTTTTAAATCTTCTTCTGTTTCATCCAGCTTTCCGTTCATTCCATCTTTGAAACTCTTTACTCCTTTGCCCAATCCTTTCATCAACTCCGGTATCTTCCTGCCTCCGAAAAGAAGCAGGACGACCAAAGCTATAATGATGATTTCTGACATTCCTATTCTGCCCATGAGATATTCTGTTTTTTGTTTTTTCTTTTTTTATTTCACAACCACAAGTTTTCTTACAATGGAGAAGTTTCCATCTGTAAAGCTTATCCAATAGTTACCGGTTCTTAGAGAAGATATGTCCAAATTCAACTCTTTTGCTCCAGAGTCTATCTTTTCTCTCATAATAACCTGTCCTTTAAGATTCATGACCGTATAATACAAATCTTTTGTCTGAGGTATGGTTATTGTAACCTTGTTTTTTGCAGGATTAGGATAAACTTCACCTATGTTGTCCAAGGTATTTTCTACTGCATCTTCCAAAGAAGTCCAAAGATGTATGCCATCGCCATAGACATCTGCCTCTTCTACTCCTTCTACCTCTGTTCCGTATGGCAAGACATAGTATCCTGCAGGTGCTGTCATAGGTTTTGTTATTGTTTTCCCATTGTTTGAAGTTGCAAGAATAAAATATGTTATGGTGTCTTTTGTCATATCTGTCCTCAAAGGAAGACTTGCTTCATACATATTGTTACCCAATGAATAGCAATCCAACTCTGTTAAAGAAGTTTCTTCCTTGTATCTGTAATAAATCTTGACTGTTTCTATTCCGCTCTTGTTTTGTGCAAGGACATTAAGGGTTACTGATTGCATAGGTGTCTGTGTTGTGTTGATATAACGGATAGGCTGGTGATAGATTCTTACAGGATTTTCAGCAGGTATTTGTTTTGTTATACAATGTATTGCTCCACCGTAGCCGTCAAAGCTTCTTACGTCAATCTCTTCAAAAGTATAGCCAGGATATACTTGTCCCATTATATCCAAAGCTGCAAGGTTGCCGCTGATATCACCTCTTTGTGAAGAAGTTGTTGCTGTTGTATCATAGAATACAGGTTGTACTATTCCGTCATTGACAAATGTATGGTTGGAAAAAGCTCTTGTGTAGTTTCTGTTGTAATCTGTCTGTGAAGTATAGAAACTTCCGTTATTCTTTGCAGGCAAAGGGATACGTGAAGCAAAATATTTTCTTCCGAAATAGTTATCTGAGTTCAAAAGTGTTTCAAGATTGCTGCTGACTTTTACTGCATCGGTCCAGCTTGACAGACTTTGAGGATACTGTGAAACAACAAAACCTGTTTCTTCCCACATATCACAATACAAGTCTATGTGTCCTGTGCCACCGTCATAGTTCAGTTTTGGCAAGACTTTCAGTTCGGACAATCTCATCAGATATCTCAAGCTGTCATCCACCTGTGCATTTGTCAAAGGCTCCTTTTCCTGCAAATAATATCCATACTGTGAATTTTCATCTTGTATATACAGACCTTCATTGTCTGAGTTTTTTGAATACAATGCTGTGGAAGTTACTAAAGTACCCAATCCATCTACAAGAATATTTCCTCCCTCATACTCTATTGTTGAAGTATAGACAGGCCAACCCAAGTCTTCTGCAATCCTTACAGGGATATCGTTGTCCAAAGGTCTGCCTCCGTAGTATTCAAAGTCAAGAAAACCTATGTCGTCATTGTCTCCATAGTAGAAAGCTATAGGACCAAAGTCTCTAAACCAAAAAGCATTGCCCGGATGAACAAAGAAACGGTAATTGGTCAAAGGTGTTCCTCTCTGCTGCATAAAATTCTTGATAGTAAGAATATCATCTTCTGCCCAGACATTTATCCATACCTGAGTATGTTGCTGTATAGCATTGGCAAGGTCTCCAAACAGTTTGGCATAACTGCTGTTTGTTGCCACATCCGGAACACTGTAGACAGGAACCAAAGCATAGTTTGTACTGTAATAGGATACTCCCAAACCGTCAAAAAGTTGTTCTGCTATCTGGTTTCCACTTACCGTCTTGGTTATATAAGACCATGTCATAAGTATTGCCTGTACCTCATCACTTTCCATAGGAAATATGGCATCTTCCGGTATCTCAGACAAAGAGTTAAGACTTTTTTGTCTGAAACCTGCAGAAGTGTTTTCCACTTTTCTTTTTTCTATATTGGACAAATCTCTTTCAACAGGAACACGTGATACTCTCATAGTCTGATATTCTTTATCAATCTCTTCACTTGTCATATTTTCCCTCTGACGCAAAAGTTCTGCTTTCTTTTCCTGAATAGTCTGCTTGGAGACTTGTGCATAAACGCTGGTCATCAGCAATGATGCAAACAAGAACAATGTAATTGTAGCACAAACTTTCTTCATAAGCTTATAACGATTAAATATTTTAAAAAATAACTTTGCAAAAATAGTCTAAAATTGTAATAATCTAAAATTTTAAGCAATTTTTCTTATTCATAAATCTTTTTTGCAATGAATTCTATCAAGGATATACTGCGCGGAGTCTGGGCATCCATTCCCTCAACGCCTATGACATGATTGTTTTTCACCGCTTTGAGTTTGTTATACGGAGAAAGGCTGCAGAAATTCTTTACATCTTCCTTACGGATAAAGATATAATCGGGTTCATCTTTGAACAGCTGTTCCTTTGTGAAAGTCCAGTTCAAACTTTCCTTGGCTATGTTGTCGGCTCCTGCCAATCTGAACATCTCATCTATGTAAGTATTCCTACCGGCTGAAAAATCTCCGCTCGCACCATAGCCTACAACGTAATAGACTTTTGGTTTGGGGATATTTTTGGCCTTTTGTATGCTGTCACAGGCAAGTCTTGTTTTCTGAAGTCTTTGCTTACAATCGTTTATAAGGCTGTCTGCCTGCTGTTCTCTTTGCAAGAGTGTGCCAAGTATATCTATCACCTTATACATTCCTTCCACCTTGTTGCTTTCCTTGAAAGACATTACGGGCAGACCTGCATTCTCCAAGAGAGAGAACAGTTTCTTGGGCATCATTGTTGAAGTTATGACAACATCTGGACGAAGGCTTATTATCTGTTCAATATTTGGATTGCTGACTCCTCCTATGCTTGGTATCTTTGCTACTTCTTTGGGATAATCACAAAAATCCGTTCTTGCAACAAGTCTGTCCATACAACCCAAATCACATATTATTTCCGTTACCTGTGTGGATACGGAAACAATCCTTTTATTTTCTTTTTTCAGAGGATTCTTCTGGGACACAGCATAGTTGTCTGCTCCCATAAGGGAAGAGTTTTTTTCCTTGCAGGACAAGCCTAAAGCAACAATGGTAAGCAGGCAGGCAACAACAGTCAGTTTATTTTTTTTCATTTTCTATGTTTTTTTGTTGTTTATACTGAAATTCATATAAAAGAGAAAGTCCTTGCATCAAAAAGTCCCTTGTCCGATAGTTTTATCTCCGGTATCACAAGCAAAGACATAAAAGCCAAAGTCATATAAGGTGAAGACAGCCTATCGGTAAAGGCTTTTGCCTTCCTGTTAATCCTGTCGTAGTCCTTGGCAACTTTCTCTGCCGTCTCGTATGACATAAGTCCAGCAACAGGAAGCGGCAAAATATCCTTGTCTTCCTTGTTTACAAAGGCAATACCTCCTTTGTTTTCTATTACGAGGTTGATTGCTTCCACAATATCTTTATCCTCCACTCCCACCGCTATGATATTGTGTGAATCATGTGCCACTGTGGAACAAATAGCACCCTGTTTCAGTCCCACACCCTTGATAAACGCAACAGAGGGCTTGGCTTTGGTGTATCTGTTCAAAACAACTATCTTCAAAATATCGCCTTCCACGTCTGTAATCATCAATCCCCGGTCTGTTTTGGGCGTTATAGTGATATTCTTTGTAAACAATTCACCGTCAAAACATTCTATAATGTTGATATCTCTTCCTTTGTACTCTGTCTGTATATCTTCCAATGTTATTTTTTCTGCATGGAAATTGTTATATACAGGTGTCTCGCCTTTAGAACCCTCTCTCCTACCCTCTTTTTCATCATACACTTTCCTGCCTTTTATATATGTGGCAAGAACTTCAAAATCGTCAAGATTGTTCACAAGAATAAAGTCTGCATTGTCTCCTTTTTGCAGCAGACCACAAGGAAGTCTATAGTGCTTTATAGGATTAAGGCTCGCAACCCTAAGGACATCCATTAACGGACAGCCTTCTTTTATAGCCTTTTTCACCAGCAGGTTTATATGACCGTGAATTAAATCATCGGGATGTTTGTCATCTGAACAGAACATCAGGCTGTCGCAATGGTTTTTCATCAAAGGCAGCAGCCTGTCAAAGTTTTTTGCAGCAGAACCCTCCCTTATCTGAATTTTCATACCACATTCTATCTTCTCCTCGGCCTCATGCAAACTACTGCATTCGTGGTCTGTTCCTATACCGTAGGAAACGTATTCCTTCAGCTGTTCCTTGCTTAACAGAGGAGCGTGTCCGTCTATGGGCTTGTGGTATCTGCGTGCAAGTTCAAGCTTTCTTATCACCTCTTCTTGCTTTTGGATAACGCCGACATAGTTCATCATCTCAGATAAATGGGTAATCTTGTCGTTTTTCAGTAATTCTTCCACCTCTTTGCTGCCTATTGTGGCTCCGGAAGTCTCAAAACACGTGGCAGGAACACAAGACGGTACTCCATTAAAGAAATAGAAATCCGCTTTTTCTCCATCTTCTATCATAAATTCAACACCCTGTTTGCCGAGAACATTGGCTATCTCATGAGCATCACAGACACAAGCCACCGAACCATGTTTTACGACTATGTCCGCAAAATTATGAGGCAAAAGCATTGAACTTTCTATATGGATATGAGAGTCTACAAAACCGGGCATAATATATGGTGCTTGCCTGTCAAGTCCTTGCAGGCGGAGAATGGATTTTATCCTACCGTTTTCCACAGTTATTTCTCCGTCAAACACTTCTTTTTCCACAACATCTACAATATGTCCTGTAAGTCTTATATTCTCTGTTTTCATACGGCAAAATTACTAAAAATACCCTGACCGATATGCAAGAAAAGCATGTTTTTTATCCGCCACAGGAAGAAAAGAACTTGCCAATCGCCGTTATTTTTTCGCCACTCCAAGTCTTTGAGGTAAAAAAAACTATTTTTTTGACCAAAAAAAACTATTTTTTTCATGCAAAAAAACTATTTTTTTCGGCAAGAAAACCAAGAGTGGCAAATTTTTCTCATCTATTGGCTGCAACAAAACGAAGATCGGACGGAAAACATCCTGAAAAATATCCGACAAAACCTGTTTGCAAGAGGCTGCAGGCTGATTTTTTTGTTCTTATTTACCATAAAAATAAACACTTGCGAAGAAAAAAAACAATATTATCAGAAAATATAAGTTATATAAGTATAAACAAAGAAGAAACATTATGAAAGTAAAGGTAAATTACGCACAGGCTGACATGCCGAACTATGTAGAAGTGAAGCAGGTGGAAGAAAAAAGCCTTCAATCTTTGCAATTGCTTAGGGAACAGAAAGGAAAAGGCAATGATTTCCTTGGCTGGATAAATCTTCCTGAAGAGATAGGCAAGGCAGATTTTGACAAGATAAACAAAGTCGCCAAACGTATAAGACAAAACAGCGATATCTTTGTTGTAGCTGGCATTGGCGGAAGCTATCTTGGGGCAAGAATGGTCATAGAGTCGCTAAAACACAATTTTGACACTCTTATGGAGAAGAAAAATCCGACAATTGTGTATGCAGGCAACACTATGAACGAAGATTATCTGGCAGATCTTATGGAGGTTCTTGACAAAAAGGACTATTCCCTTGCTGTTATCTCCAAATCCGGAACCACTACAGAAACGGCAGTAACTTTCCGTATCCTGAGAAAGCACTTGGAAGACAAATATGGAAAAGAACAAGCAGCCAAGCGTATTGTTGCCATAACAGACAAGGAAAAAGGTGTACTGAAAACCTTGGCCGACAAAGAAGGATACGACACTTTTGTCATTCCTGACAACGTTGGAGGAAGATATTCCGTGCTTACTCCTGTAGGACTGCTGCCTATTGCAGTGGCAGGCTTTGATATAAAGAAGATAATCAACGGTGCTGTACAGGAAAGAAAGGAGATATTGTTTGAGGACAGCACAAACAACGAAGCCATCAAGTATGTTGTAGCAAGAAACGTACTATACAACAAAGGAAAGGACATAGAACTGCTGGTAAACTATCAGCCTAACCTTGTTTTCCTTTCAGAATGGTGGAAACAGCTCTATGGCGAGAGTGAAGGAAAGGATTTTAAGGGACTGTTTCCTGCAAGTGTAAGCAACACAACTGACTTGCATTCCATGGGTCAATATATTCAGGAAGGAAAACGCCTTATGTTTGAAAGCGTTCTTCATGTAAAGAAGAGCAACAAGCATCTTGGCATTCCAAAACTTGAGGAAAATGATGACAAACTGGATTATCTGCTTGGATTTTCCTTGACTGACATCAACCATAAGGCGGAAGAGGGAACACGTATGGCGCATTTGGAAGGAGATGTTAGCCAAATAACCCTTGAAGTGGAAAAGATTGACGAAAAAACAATAGGACAGATGATTTATTTCTTTGAACTTTGCTGTGGAATAAGCGGATATGTTCTGGATGTAAATCCTTTCAATCAGCCGGGAGTTGAGAACTACAAGAAAAAAATGTTCGCCCTGTTAGGTAAAAACTAAAATAGTGAATGTGTTGCCAAAAAATAGGCACACATTTACTTTTTTTTGTATTTTTGCACTTTGAAAGTAAAAAGAATAATTTTAGATATGAAGAAGTTTGTTTTATATTTCGCAACGTTTTTCTGTCTTTTGAGCGCAGTTGCCCAAATGGACATATCCTATGGTAAAAGATTCTACGACATAAAAGACGATTGCGTTGATGCAAAGATAATAGCTGAGGATATTTCAGGCTATTATTTCTACTATTGTATGAATGAATACAAGGGAGAGGGAGAGTTTGAATACAAATATTACCTTGGTCACACAGATACTGAAGGCAATGTGGACAGGTTGGCAAAGATAGACTTCGGTTCTCCCAACTACAAGATAGAACAGACTTGGCGTAACAACTCACTGGTAGGCTTTATTCTTTCAAAAACCAAGGCTGACAAACCAAAAGAGACAAAACGTTCTTCAAGAAACAAGACCGTCCCTACGGAAACAGGCACCCAGAAGTTCTACACCCAGTATCTTCACTTGAAAGATATGCGTCTGATAGACCAGCCTGAACTGTTTATGAATTATTCCTATGTTGTGGATTCAGCACAGAAACCTTTCCTTTTCTCTTTCTCGGAAAACAAGACAAAAATGGTGTTCTGCATCCTGAAAGGCGGAGAAAACAGCCGTGAAGCAGAAGTGAAGATTTACAACAATCAGATGGGCTTGCTTTGGTCTAAAACATATTCCATAGAAAACGTGGAAGGTCTGAAGATAAAGGTCAAGGACGTAATGGTAAACAATGAAGGCGATGAAGCATTGTTGGCCTTGCAAGGTGTAGCTCAAGGAAAGAAGGTAAATCATAAGGACGATGTGGCATATCTTGTTCATCTTACGAAATATCAGAACAAGACCTATGACCTGAAACTTGAAGATGCATGGGCAACAGATATGAAATGCTGTTTCAATCTTGAAGGTGACCACATGATTGCAGGCTATTACGGAATAACCAACGACAAACCATACTTGGCAGCAGGTACCTTTGCATACAGTTTTGACAAAAGACGTCTGTATCAGAAGTCTTCTTCCATGAAAGAGTTCAAGGAATACGAGACAGACGAAATGGTTGCAAAGAAAAAAGAAATGCCTGCTCCGAGCAACTTCACCACATACATAGAAGAGCTTGTGCCTATGATTGGAGGCAATGTCATAATGCTGGGAGAACAGAGATTTGCTTCCCACCTTATACCTCCTAAACGTAGAGGTCAGAAACCTACAGGAGAGGAAGCCTTTTACTACAGAGATCTTGTGCTTACCAACATAGACAAAAACGGAATGATAGAAGGAAATGCCTACATTGCCAAACGTCAAAAGATATACAACGACAACGATTCCTACAATGGCTACGCAATAACAAGGGACAGATACGGACTATACATAATGTTCAACGACCATATCGCAAACTATTCAGACGGAAAGTTCAAAGCCACACGCCAATACAACTCCGACAAACTCAGAACACAGGTTAATTTCATACAAGTCTATTCTGACGGCTCCTTTAACTGGCAACAGGCTTTCAGAACCCACGATATGAAGATGCCTTTCTTCAAGACCCTCTTCCTTACCAACAGCAAACATATCATTTTCCTTTGTCATTGGGAAGACAATAACATCTTTGGCAAATTCCAAACAAGATAACAGGCTCATGGATTACAATCAGATTGTTGAAGCAAAGGATTTCATTCTTCAAAAGATAAGCCACAGACCCGAAACAGCCATAATACTTGGCAGCGGTTTAAGTGCCTTGGCAGAAGATATTGAAGAAAGAACTGTGATCCCCTACAAAGACATACCAAATTTCCCTGTTTCCACGGTGGAAGGTCACGCAGGCAATCTTGTTATCGGCAGATTAAACGGCAAAGACATAGTCTGCATGCAAGGACGTTTCCACTATTACGAAGGATATACAATGCAGCAGGTTACTTTCCCTGTAAGGGTCATGCAGCTTTTAGGAATAAAGACCCTTATTGTTACCAATGCAGCAGGAGGAGTAAACAAATCTTTCGTAACAGGAGACATTATGCTTATAACTGACCATATTTCGCGTATGCCTAATCCTCTTATAGGAAAAAATGATGACCGTCTTGGTACTCGTTTTCCTTCCATGAACGAAGCTTATGACAAAAAACTTATAAGTCTTGCCAAAGAGATTGCAAAACAGGAAAACATCTCTCTACAGGAAGGAATATATGTAGGAAATCCAGGGCCAAGTTTTGAAACCAAGGCAGAATATATAATGTATCGCAACCTTGGTCTCTCAGCTGTTGGAATGTCCACCGTACCGGAAGTAATTGTTGCTGCACATGCTGGAATGAAAGTCTTGGGATTTTCTGTTATAAGCAACGTATTCAACGAAGATGTGGAAGAAGAGCCTACTCATGCAGAAGTTCTCCAAAACACAGAAAAAGCCAACAAAAATCTTGTAAGAATAATCAAAGGAGTTGTTGCAGAGGTCTAACTCCTTGCTGCTGCTTTGTTGATATTGTCCAGAAATTTCTCATACTTTATCCTGTTTAGAGGGGAAAGTTTTGCAAGCTGTTTGAAATCTTTCTTTTCCAAAACACCTTGTTCTATCTTGTTTAGAACTTCTTTTATCAGGAGTTTTGTCTCTTGGTCTTGTTCTTCCGCTTTCTTTGCCTGCTTGTTCCAAGGACATACCTCCAGACAAATATCACAACCATAGATATATCCTTTTGTCTCAAAACCTTCTGGAATGTTCTCCTTGTTTTCTATTGTCTGATAGGAAATACATTTTCTGGAATTGAAAACATCTTCTTGTGTTATGGCATTATTTGGACAGGATTTCAGACAAAGAGTGCATTGTCTGCAAAGATTTTCTGCCTCTTTGTGGTTATAGTCTGTCTCATAGTTACAGACAATCTCCCCTATAAAAACTTTTGAACCATAGTCCTTGTTTATCAAAAGAGAGCTTCTGCCTATCCAGCCCAAACCACATTTTTCTGCCCAATATCTTTCCAAAACGGGAGCAGAATCCACAAAAGCCCTTGCCTTGAAATCAGGATACTTTGTCTGCAGTTTAAGTATGATAGCATTAAGTTTCTGTTTCAAAACATAATGATAGTCTTTTCTCTGTGCATAGTGGGCAATCTTGAAGGAGGAATCCTTGTCTGCCCTTTCATCGTTGTAGGAATAAAGAAAAGAAACAACGGTTTGGGCATCTTCTGTCAAAAGTGCAGGATTTTTTCTTATCTCCTGATAGTTTTCCATATAGGACATGGAAGCATGGAAGTGTTTTCCCAGCCATTGAGACAGAAAATCACTTTCCACTTCCTTTATCTCTACGGCTCCTGTCCCACAAAAGCCCTCCAAACAGGCAAGTTCCTCTATTTCTTTCTTAGGCAGGTAAGCCATGACTATACTTTTGCTGCTTCTATCTTTATACTTTCAATCCTGCCGTTCTTTATCATTGGTTTTATTGTCTGCAAAAACTCATGTGCTGCAACTTTATGCTTATGTGCCTGCAAGGTTGTTGAAATATCGTTTTCTTTGTCATAGATATTAAAAGACAATTTTGACTGTCCGCCATTTTTCTTTGCCAACTGTACTATATCTTTTATGAAATCATCATCAATAGTTTCTGTAAAGACATTCATCTGTACTCCTTTGGCATACTTGGTAAACATATCTTCCAACAGTTCCATCTTGGATATTCTAAATTCCACTCTACGCACCTGCGTTCCTGTGGTTTTGTTGGAGAATGTCCTCTCCACCACCATGCCTTTCACATAAATATACAAGCCCTGTTTCAAAAACTTGGCATAATTCAGATAATCCTGTCCATAAAGCAAGAAACGATGGGAGCCTTCTTTGTCCTCCAAAGTAAAATAGCCGTATCTGTTGCCGTTTTTCCCTTCAGATTCTCCAACATCCATTATTATTCCTGCAAAAGAATGTTCTATTTTTTGTGTCTTTAGAAGATTCTCCAAGTCGTCCAACTCATTCAAAGTGCTGTGAGCAAATGTCTCTATCTCGTGTTCATAAATATCCAAAGGATGACCGGAAATATAAAAGCCTATCATCTCTTTTTCAAATTTAAGTTTCTCCAGTTGCGTCAAAGGTTCGCAATCCGGATAAGTTATGGACAGAGCCTCATCCTGTTCTTCCATACCTCCAAACAAAGACGTCTGGGAAGCAAGACTGTGTTCTTTTTCTTTCAGACAATATTTTATAAGTTTCTCTATAAACATTGTTCCATTTTGATCAACATTAAGATATTGGGCTCTGTGTATATCTCCAAAACAATCAAAGGCTCCGCTCTTAACCAAGGATTCTATTTCTTTTCTGTTTATGGTTTGTCTTTCAGTGTTTGAAGCAAAAGTATTTCTTTCTATGAAATCAACTGCGGATTTATAAGGCCCGTTCTTTTCTCTTTCTGCAATAATGGCTTGAGCAACAGAAAGACCTACGCTTTTTATTGCAGCCAAACCGAAAAGAATCTGCCCTTTGGCATTAACCATAAAGTTTACATCTGACTCATTTACGTCAGGTCCTAAAACTTCTATATCGTGTTTTTGGCAATCCGCAATATATTTGGTAATATTTGCTATATCTTTCAGGTTGTGGGTTAGAACGGCAGACATATATTCAGCAGGATAGTGAGCTTTAAGATAACCTGTCTGAAAAGCTACGTAAGCATAGCAAGTGGCATGCGATTTATTGAAAGCATAGGAAGCAAACTTTTCCCAATCCGCCCATATTTTATCCGTTTTTTCTTTATCCAGTCCGTTTTCTTTGCAACCTGTATCAAACTTCTCTTTCAGTTCAGCCATAAGGTCAAGCTTTTTCTTTCCCATAGCTTTTCTTAGAGTGTCGGCCTGACCAGGAGTAAAGTTGGCAAGCATACGTGAAAGCTGCATCACTTGTTCCTGATAGACAGTAATGCCGTATGTGTCGCTGAGATATTTCTGCATCTGTGGAAAATCATACTTTATCTCTTCCCTGCCGTGTTTTCTGTCTATGAAAGATGGAATATAACTCATTGGTCCTGGCCTATAAAGGGCATTCATAGCAATAAGGTCTTCAAATTTGTCTGGCTTCAGGTTCTGAAGATGAGATTTCATTCCCTCGCTTTCAAACTGGAATGTTGCCGTAGTATCTCCCCGTGCAAAAAGTTCAAGAGTTTCTTTGTCCTCAAGCGAAATATTGTCTATATCAACCGTTATTCCATGTGATTTCCTTATGTTTTCACATGCATCCTTTATGATTGAAAGGTTCGCAAGCCCAAGAAAATCCATCTTAATCATTCCCACACTCTCTATAAGCTTGCCTTCAAACTGGGTAGCCATCATATCTGAACCCTTAGGTCTGGTAAGAGGCACATAATTTGAAATATCATCAGGTCCAATGATAATACCACAGGCATGAACACCTGTACTTCTTAGCGAACCTTCAAGCTGTTGTGCATATTTAAGAACTTCTTTTTCCAGCTTTGTGCCGTTTTGCAGGACATTTGCCAAGTCTGAGGATTCTTTAATAGCCTTTTCCAATGTAGTACCTGGCTTTGAAGGAACATAACCTGCCAGTCTGTTGCTGTCGGCAAGAGGTAAATCCAGCACCCTCGCAACATCTTTTATGGCACTTTTTGCTGCCATGGAACCAAAGGTCGTTATCTGTGCCACATGTGTAACTCCATACTTCTGCTGCACATAATGCAGGGTTTTTTCTCTTCCCTCATCATCAAAATCCACATCAATATCCGGCAGGGATATTCTGTCTGGATTCAAAAAACGCTCAAACAACAAATCATATTTCATTGGTTCTATCTGCGTAATACCCAAACAATAAGCAACAACACTTCCTGCAGCAGAACCTCTTCCCGGTCCTACAACAACCCCAAGATTGTTACGCGAATAGTTTATAAAGTCCTGCACGATAAGAAAATATCCTGGGAAACCCATCCAGCCTATAGTATCCAGCTCAGTGTCTATTCTTTCTATGACTTCCTTTGTCAATGGTTCGCCGTAACGTTTCTTCGCACCCTCGTAGGTCAGATACCTGAGATATTCAAAATCAAATATAGTCCTTACCTGTTTTTCATAACCGCCCTTGTCCTTGAGAGTCTTATCCACGGCTTTGGCTTTCTCTTCCTGTGTTGCATCAAGACTTAGCTTGTTTCTCTTTATAAGGCTCTGCTCCAAATCCTCCTTAACCTTGTCTATAGGATATTTTTCATAGTAGTCATCTAATTTTCCGAAACTTTCCGGTATGTCAAACACAGGCAGGATAGGTTTTCTCTCCAATTCATAGACCTCAACCTTATCTACCACCTCCTGTGTATTGCTTATACTCTCCGGAATATCCTTGAAAAGTTCTTCCATCTGCTGTGGAGATTTCAGCCACTCCTCTCCTGTATAGGTCATCTTGGTTTCTTCCGAAAGTTTCTTGCCCGTATTGACGCACAACAAAATTCTGTGTCCCTCAAAATCTTCTTTATGAATAAAATGCACGTCATTTGTAGCCAACAACTTAATATCAAGCTTTTTAGCCAAGGTTATAAGTTTGGGATCCACTATTTTCTGGTCTGCGTTGATAAGATGACGCTGCACTTCTATGTAATAATCATCGCCAAAAACCTCCTTGTATTCCAGGGCCATAGCTTCTGCCTTCTCATCTTCCCCATTAAGCAACAACTGTGGTATAACTCCTGCCAGACAAGCCGAAGAACAAATCAGACCCTTGCTGTACTTAAACAGCAGTTCCTTGTCTATACGCGGTTTATAGTGAAAGGCCTCATCTTCAAAAGCAAGGGAATCCAACTTTATAAGATTCTGATAGCCTTCCATGTTTTTTGCAAGAAGAATAAGGTGATTGTTTCTCTGTCTTGCTCCTGACGGCATAGGTTTCTTGTCAAAACGGGAACCAGGAGCAACATACATCTCACAGCCGAGTATGGGTTTTACTCCATTTTTCACACATTTGTTCCTGAAATCCAGAACACCATACATATTTCCGTGGTCTGTAATAGCCAAGGAGTCCATTCCCAATTCCTTTGTCTGTTTTACCAGTTTGCCTATTTCACAAGCACCATCCAAAATGGAATACTGTGTATGTACGTGTAAATGAGTAAAATTTGCCATACCTCTTTCTGCGTTTTTTATTAATCTTATCTCTGCAAATTTACGATATTTTATTTTTACAGACAACAATTACTTTCTACAAAAACAGCATAAATCTTCAAAAAAAATTGCTTCTTCACAAAAATACCTCATCTGCAGAACATCTTTATGAAAGTCCGGTATCAAAGAAATAGTCTTTAAAAAAAACATCAAGATTTCAGAAAAAAAAACTTCGTTTTCGTGAAAAAAAACGAAGTTTTTATACCCTAAAAAGTAGGTTTTTGTACCCTAAAAACGAAGATTTAAAAATTAAAAACGAAGTCTTTTTTCACGAATATCTAAAACTCTGAAAATATGATAAATACATCCTCTACAAAAAGTCGCAAAAAGAGGATACAGTGTGTATTTATTGTTTAGCATAGAATATGTTGTAGCGTCTATCCGATACGCTGGGGAGGGAGAGGAAGACGTTTATTGCCCCACACTTACGTGTGGGGTTAATAGGATGTCGTACCGTCGGCACTTTTGTTTTCTTTATGATAGGTGTAAAAGATAGCCTTTTTTGTCTGACGGATTAAGTGAAAATACAGAAACCAAATTCCCATCAGGCTCAATAGCAAAACTACACAAGCCATCATCTGAAAGAAAACATTTGCAATCGTCATAATTGTCATGCAAATCTACAAATTCACCATTTTGCAGATAGTTTCTGTTTACCTCAAAAATATCGTGGAATAATGAGCCGTTAACTTGTGTTACTTTAAATGTATTGCCTTTGACACTTAAGCTCCTGCTGCCCAAACTCTTGGTAAATCCTCTGGCGAGAAGTCTTGCATATACTGTTCCCAAAACTCTTTTGATGCTGTCTTCATACATCAAGACAGGTTCTATGGAAGAGAAAACATTATTAAACATAGAATCTACAATATGTTTTCTTTGTATAAATGTAGATCCTGTAATATTTTGTATTGATACAATAGCACTTGTATCGGTAATTTGGAAAACAAGGCTAATTAATCCGGAATCTATTAAATTCTCTACACCTGATAATCATCCTCCGTTACTTCAAAGGATATTGTATCATTATCTTGAATATAATACATTATCTCTTGCGCTGATAAGTTAAGACTTATCACACATATAATCATTATAAATATTCTTTTCATTGATTACTTATTTTTATAGATTTAACAATAGCAAGACCTAAAAAAGAGTGACCATTTGTACAATGGTCTTCGTCAATATCACAACCTATCACATCTATTGTACAATCGACTTTAATATTGCCTTTGTTATAATAATCTTTCACTTTTTTTGAATTACATATTTGATAATGAAAATCCATTGTATTATATTCAGCATGAAGATAAAATTTATCCCCAATTTTTGTTATAGTTGCATTTGGAAAACCCATATTTACAGAATCACTATCAACCTCAGAAGAACATGAACATTTCTCTTCGTCTTCATCACTGCAACTAACAGTTGCTAAACCTAAACTTATTACCGCAAAGAATAAAAATAACATCTTTGCTAATTTTTCTAAATTGTTCATCTCTTTTATGTTTTTTTAATTAAAATGTATGCAAAGTTATGAAATTATTTTGAAATAACAAAGGAAATAGAGAAAAATATTCATAACAATCTACACAAAATCAATATTTTCTTTGGCAGACTGCATAGAAGTAAGTGAATGTAATGATTCGCATTCATATAAAAAAACAGGTTTTGCATAAGTTTTTGTTTTTCCTTGTGCAAAACCGATATTATTTGTTTTATATCCGAGATAACAATATCACATCATGGATTATACATCGTCTTGTCATAGAAGTTGAGAATATCAATGCACATTCTTCGCATGGTTGTGGCAGGATTTTCCCTGTTTATATCAATAGCCTGAGTATAGGAGTCTATTGCCGACTGCCACAGTTCCTGTTTTTTGTAGATATTACCTTTAAGATACCAAAGCATATCGTCCTGTGCATTAGCTTGTAGCAACTCTTCCACCAAATCAAGAGCATCATTATAATGCTCTTGTTCTGTAAGAAGTTTTATCTGTTGATATTTGTCTTGCATAGTAAATTACCTGAGTTGATTATTCATAAATCATAAACTCACCGGAGTCTTTTTGAAGACGATTTGGAGAGTCGTTGTGACGGAATGTTGCTTTCCAGATATAGACACCTTGCTGAACAGGTTTGCCTTTATAGGTACAATCCCAAGGATAAGACACGTCATCTGTTTCAAAAACAAGTGTTCCCCAACGGTTATATATCTTGAGATTGTATTCAATAACATTGTCTATATGTAAAGCAAATGTTCTGTTTGCTGGGTCTGTTGCGTGAAGATAAACACCAGTAGGAGCCCAAAGATAATGCTGACGTTTTACCCTTACAAGCATCGATGTGGAATCAACACAGCCAAAAGAAGTGGAAGAAGTAAGTTTCACTCCGTATGAAAGGTTGGTATCACCTAATTCAAATTCATGCACAAACACTCTGTCTTCTGAAACAGAACCATCACTTATCTCCCAAAGAGTTGTTGCAGAATTTTCTGTGCTGTCTGTGAAAATAACTATAGGAGTAAGAGCATCTATGACTTTTGGATTAAGTGTAATGACTGGTACAGGTTTTTGTTCTACAAATACTGTCAATGTATCAGAAGACTTACAATTTATATCGTTGTAAGCATCAACAATATATTGTGTTGTACTATACGGGGCAACCACATGGGAACTTTCTCCTGAACCATTGACAGACTCATCTGTTGAAATCCAAGCATAACGAGGATTATATGTTTCATTGGCAAAGACTTCTATGTATGCTTCTTCACCATTACAGATTTTCTGGTCTTCTGAAACATATATGTCTGGAGATTGTTTTACTTCCACAGTAGCAGATACGGTTACTTCACACATTGCCGGAGGAAGTTTGACTGTTACACTGTATTCCGTTGTAGATTCCGGAGAGACGGTTATGCTTTCTGTTGCTTCTCCGTTAGACCATTCATATATACAATTAGGTTCAGAAGAAACAGCCTTCAGTGTTGTAGATGTTCCTGCACAAATAGACATTACGCCCTCTATTGTTACATCTGGAGCATCATTTACAGTTATTCTTGCACTGTCTGTTGCTGTACAACCAAATCTGTCTGTAAGAGTACAGCTCAACCATTCTGATTCCTGAGGCTGATAACTTGTCTGTACTCCGGTGTATCCATTAGACCAAGTATAAACACCCGAAGTTTCTTTAAGCAAGTCTTCATAAACAGCTGTTTCATTTCTACAGATAGTTATATCGTTTCCTATATTTACATTGAATGCTTTGTTGTGTATCCTTGCTTTCAGATTTCTTACACAAACAGTATCCCACGCAAAGCCGAGGTCTATAAAGCTGAATTCATATTCAACATCTTCCAAGGTAGGATTGTTCATAAATGTAATTTTTCCTGTATATACTTTATTACCTTCTACGATTGCAGAATCAAGAACAATAGGAATATTGGCAAGGTTTGCAGGTTCTTTTATAGAGTATCTGTCTGCACCTTTAAATGTAAATGTGATAGAGTCTCCTTTGCAAACAGTGTCATAGAATATCGTATCTAAACGCGATGTTATGATAGAATCAAATGAACCGACTATTTCCATTGGATCTGTTTGATAAGGATGATAAGTTATTGAATCATAAACATAGAAATCCCTGTCATCCAAACGCCATATTTGAGCGCGTGCTATATATGTTGTTGATCCGTCTTCCATTGTAGGTGCTGCAACTATTGCACGAAGACCATTAGGCAAACCTGAAACCTCAGATGTTACTTGTTGAAGTTCTCCTGCATGAGGCCCTTGTGATGTTCTTTTGAACCATTGTACATCAGATTCCAAAGCTCCTGTTGGACGAATACGCCAAGCTTCATTATGAGTTGCCCATAGTCCATTGTTTCTTCCTGGAGGACACACATACTGTCCATCATAGTTTTGTATGCCAAGCACTGAATTACCGCCATTGGTAGATGTTTCTATTGGTTTATCTTTTATATAAAATTCTATAACGTTTGTTGTTTCATACAAAACAGCCATATGTGTTGCTATTCCTTGAAGATTATCATGAGAACCTGCTGGGAATAAAGGTACTTGATAATAACTTAATAAGATTTTTCTACAAGGATACTCTCCCTGTATTTCAAAATACATGTGTCCATTATATGTATAAGATGAGTTAGATGTAAAGTGTATATCGTGAAAAGGTGTCATCACAGCATTAAGAACAGGACTTCCGTGAGTTCCCCAACTAGCTCTTGTATCTGGTAGTGTCTGACTTGTTGAATAACTACAATAAAGATAATCACTTGCATTTGAAGCCCCATCAGGTGTTACATATTGAGCATCGTCTCCAGGTCTTAAAAAATGAAGGGAACCATTGGAATTTGGAACAACGGTATTATATTCCTGATCATAAAAATGGAAAGTAAAAGAAGGAACTCCTGGAGGTGTAGGATTATTAAAACCTAAATTAAACTTCTTTCCCCAAACATCATCTGTTGGCAAGATAACCTCGTTTGCCAATTGATAGTTCAATGTCTCATCAAAATCTATGGATTCGCAAACATAGCCGGCATCTGTATCTCCCCATGCAAAAACAGAAACAGTTATTGTATCTTTCTGTCGCTGACAGTCAAGTTGTATTCCGTTTTGTTTTTCACTGTCGGTATATTTTACCTTCACACCATTGTGGTATCTATACACAGAGTCTTGAGCGCAGCCTGAACTTGCAACTTGTGCAAAAACAGAACCTGCAAAGCATAAAAGCACTACAACAAAAACAAAAAATATCCTTTTCATATCTTGTATATTATAAAATCAAACTGCAAAGTTAGTAAATTCTTCTGATAAATAAGACAATAAAAAGAGATTTTTGTTGCAAAGAGAAAGAAAAAATATTTATTTCTTCCAAAAACGGTAAGTAATATCTTCTACAATCTCACCATTATAAAGTCTATAAAGCTTCTGATTAGTAGTCTTTTGTTTTAATGAACCAAGATTTTCTTGATAGGAACCTATTTTTATGTAGTCAAAATTATTTGTATCTATTTCCTTGCTTATTTCTTCTTTACCAGAATACCATGCTGTCTTTTTATTAAAGTTGTGTTTAACAAAATGTGCCAAATCATTCACTTCTTTTGGTGTTCTGTCTCCACCCATAAAAGCAATGCAAGTAACATCGGCATACTGATTAAGAATAGTGGAAAGACTTTCTTTGTTCAGTTCTTCGCCTTCATCTTTCCACAACCAGAGAGAATGACAGTTTTTGCAGGCATTTGGGCAGTTAGTGATATTAATAGCAAGAGATACCTCATCGGGTATCTCTGCAAATACAATATCATAATTATGAAATTTTAACATCTTCTAACTCTGTGGCTTTTATTGGCTCTGTTTCTATATGTCGTGTTGGAAGCGGTGATTCAAACTTGCTTTGTGTTGCATTTATGTAGAAACGCTTTGCAGCCTCTTTTTGACGCGGAAGAGAGAAATTGCTTACCCGCTTCATATAACCAATAATTCTTGTCAGATAATCCACGTTCTTGGAATGGCAGTGAGGACATTCATGCAAATATCTCTTGTCTATATGTCCGCAGTCATTACAAATTGTATTTGGAATATTGAATGTAAAGTAATTGCAGCCCTCTTTTGCTGCGACTCTAAGCAATTGACGATACTGAGCCTGAGAAAGATGTTCTTCCATGTTAAGATGAAGGGCAGAACCACCTGTCAGATGTTCTATATAACGTTTTCCATGCAGACGCATTTTATCCAAGACGTTCAAAGAATTGTCTTCTACAATATAGAAGTAAGAATTGTAACAGTCACGGAAAGTTTGATAACCGTCTTCTTTGTCCCATTTAGCATGTTTTACGCCTACGTTTTCTGCAGGTATCATTTCGCAGTTGAACATCAAGTCCTTGCTGCGGTATTTCTTGTTGTATTTTTCAACTATGCCAAGAATATCTGCAACAAACTGTTCATATTTAGGGTTGTCATTTATTTCTATGCCAAGGAATTGAGCTGCTTCAACAAGACCATTTACACCTATGGTAAGATATTGTCTTGAAATATTGATATATCCAGCAGTGAACAAAGGAAGCATACCTTTTTCGTTGAACATCTTAAGGTTTTCGTTGTAGCCTGTCTGTACCTTGTGCATCAAATCAATAATACCGTCCAAATATTGCAGGTAAGGTATTCCCTCTTTTTCTGCATATTGGATACAACGGTTAAGATTGACTGTAAGAACAGACTTGCTTCCTGTGGAAACACCACCTGCTCCAAGAGTATAAGAAAATCCGTTGTCCTGAATTTCGTTTCTTAGACGACAACAAGAAGACAAAGAATCTGCGTTATCTGAAATATAGGTAAAGAAAGAGTGTCCCTCTGCATACATTTCTGCAGTAAAATCGCCGTATTCCTTATCCAATACATCACCGTCTTTTGTCAAAAGAGCCATAGTTTCAACAGGGAATGTAAGAACAGTCTTTGTTCTTTCCTTGTTAAACCATTTCATGAAACGTTTCTGCAACCAAGACAAAGATTCCCAATGTGGTCTGCTGCCATCAGGGAAGAAGAATTCACCAAACAGACTTTCAAAATAATATCTGTCATAGTAAGCAACATTCCAGAACACTGCTTGGAAGTTTCTTGCTCCTGTAGGCTGGTTTATTGAATATACTATCTGTTCAAAGCAATCACAGATAACCTTGTCAAGTGTTCTTTGCTTTTTGGACAAATCCACCACTTTATCTGCATTAAGATAATAGTCCTCACCATACTCTTTGCCAATGAAATAGTTCATATACATCAAGAACTCTGGAGTTGCACAAGCACCGGAAAGCATAGAAGAGACCATAAACACCATATTGATAAAACCTCCGCAAAAAGATTTCAGGTTTGTCGGGGCTTTTGAGTTGCCGCCTATGCTTTGTGTACCGTTCAAAAGCCAAGGATACATGGTAATTGAAGCACAATAGTTAGCCAAAGAAGTTTCATCGTTCTTATATATAAAATGGTGTTCCAAAAGATAAAGATAACGATCAGAAAAATCCTTGCCGTACATTGATTTCAGTCTGTCGGTAAGCATTCTACGGTTAAGACGGATAAAGTTCTGCTTAGGAAGTTCTCCGATAAGGGTGGCTATGTTCTTGGATTCCACGTTTGCGTTCGCATCAAACTTGCTTCCTGTTGCAGCATTTTCGGCTTCACAATAGTTCATAAGGAATTCCAGCTTGCTTTTCACCTCCCTGTCTTCCAAATGACGCTGACGATATAGCATATAGGACTTTGCAACAGCAAAATATTTCTCTGCCATAAGAGCAACTTCCACTTGGTTCTGAATCTCCTCAACAGACATTCCGCCTTTTATGTTTACGCGTGAAAGAACGTCAGTAAGGTCTGCCTCGGTCGCAAAACCGCCCACCGAAAGGAAAGCTTTTTTTATTGCATTCTTAATTTTGTCCAAAGAAAATACTTCCTGTTTTCCGTCTCTTTTGTTAATGTATATCGTACTCATTATCTTTTGTTTATAAATATTTATATTATTGTTGTCTGTTATCTTTTCAGCATACAAAAGTAGAAAAAAGATATAAGGTGGGTCCCGTTTCCTTTCTTTAGTTTTTAACAAAAAATGTTAATAACTCTTTTTTGATATAAATTTCAGTACTTTGCGGACAAAAAAAATTACACTTTCCCCAAACAGAACAAAAATTAAAACAAAAAGAACAGTTTTTCTTCCCGCCGATTCAAGGGTAAAAGTTGCCAATCTTCCTATGATTTTTGCCACTTCAAGTCTTTAAGCCAAAAAAAACTATTTTTTTGACCAAAAAAAACTATTTTTTTCATGCAAAAAAACTATTTTTTTTGCCACAAAAACCAAGATTGGCAAATTTCACTCTTGAAGTAGCGGAAAGAAAAACAAATTCAGCAAAAATAAAAAGAGATTCTAAGGAATGAAAAACAAAAGTTTTGTCCCTGCAAATCCGTGATAATATTTTCATTTCCAAAAAATATAGTAACTTTGCAAAAAATAACAAACACAATCCAAAAAGTGAAAAAGACTTTTTCTTTCATCATTCTCTGCATACTTGTACTGGTGTTATGTTTTCTTGCATGTGCCTTCGGAAGTGTGGACATCAGCGAACTGACCTCAGCAGACAGATACATATTATATGACATACGTCTGCCGAGAGTTCTGATGTGCGTGGTGGCAGGGGCTGTTCTTGCTGTATGCGGTGCTTCCTATCAGGCAGTTTTTAGAAATCCTTTGTCAGACCCGTATATTCTTGGAGTAAGTTCTGGTGCTTCTCTCGGAGCTTCCGTTGCCATAATACTGGGACTGGATGTTTTGGTCATAGGAGTGCCTTTGGTTTCTTTTGCCTTTGCATTGGCTACGGTATTTCTTATCATGACCCTCTCACGTGTAGGCAACCGTATGCACACCACAACTCTTATTCTTGCAGGCATAAGTTTCAACTTCCTTTTTTCAGCAATAATATCCATAATAATGTTCATTGACAGGGAAGATATGCACAAAATCTATTTCTGGACTATGGGATCTTTGTCTGGAATCAAGTATATGGACATCATTGTCGTGGCTTTCTTTGGCATTACGGGGTATATAGTCCTGAGAATGCTCTCAAAAAGAATGAATGCCTTGCTTTTGGGAGACATATCCGCACAAAGCATAGGCATAAACGTTGAGAAAACCAAGAAAACCATACTTGTCGTTTCCACTCTTATGACTTCTGCCGTTGTAAGTTACTGTGGGGTGATTGGATTTGTAGGTCTGGTTGTTCCGCATATTGTAAGACTTATCGTAGGAGGAGACAACCGTAAAATACTTCCTTATTCTGTTTTTGGAGGTATAATATTCATGCTTCTGGCAGATATTCTTGCCCGTACTCTTGCTTCTCCTAATGAACTGCCTATTGGTTCCATAACTTCCATTGTAGGAGCTCCGTTCTTTATCTACCTGTTGTATAACGCAAAACAAAAACTTCATTTCTAAGGCTATGCAAATCCTGAAAGCAGAACATATAAACGTAGAAACCAAGGATAAAAAGATATTGCAAGATATCAGTTTTCAGATAGAGGAAGGTGATTTTCTGTGTCTTGTAGGCAAAAACGGAAGCGGAAAGACAACTCTTCTGAAGACCATGGCAAGACTTGTAAGACCCGATTCTGGAAACATTCTCATAAAACAAAGAGACATTAACACGCTAAGCAGGGAAGAAATAGCAAAACAGATGTCCATAGTCTTCCAAAGTTCATACAACGATTTGTGTTTCAAGGTCTGGGATATAGTTCTTATGGGAAGAATGGCCTATCAGAAGTTGTGGCAGAGAGACAGCAAGGAAGACATGGCCTTGACAGAACAAGCCCTGAAAGACACCAACACCTTGCACCTGAAGGACAAGAGTTTTCATTTGCTTTCGGGAGGAGAACAACAGAGAGTGCTGATTGCCCGTGCGTTGTGTCAGAACGCAGACCTGATGCTTTTGGACGAGCCTGTTTCAAACTTAGATATCAAACATCAGTTTGAGATTATGGATTTGCTCAAGGAGATAAATCAAAAACACAACAAGACAATATTTCTTATTCTGCACGATTTGAACCTATGCCTGCAATATGCCACAAAGGTTCTTGCAATAAAAGACGGCAAAAAGATATTCTTTGGCAATACAAAGGAAGTCGTTACGGAAGAAAACATACATTCCATCTTTGATGTCAGGACAAAAATAATCAAGGAAGACGAACCCTCAAACAGCAGGTTTCTGCTATTTTCCTCTTCCTTGCAGAATAATGATAAAGGTATAGAGTAGAATCTTGATATCTGTTATCATTGACATATTTTCCAGATATATCAAATCATATTTGAGCCTTTCTACCATTTCATCCACCGTTTCAGCATAGCCGAATTTCACCTGTCCCCAAGAAGTCATGCCTGGCTTTATCTTATGCAGGAGTTTGTATTCAGGAGCCTGCTTTACTATCTGATCAATAAAGAACTGGCGTTCAGGTCTCGGCCCCACCATGCTCATCTCTCCTTTCAGGACATGGATAAACTGAGGTGTCTCGTCCAGACGCACCTTTCTCATAAAACGGCCGAAAGGAGTAATTCTCGGATCTTCGTCTCCGGAAGAAAGCATCGGTCCTGTCTTTTCAGCATCTGCATACATGGAACGGAATTTGTACATATAGAAAGGCTTCCCGTTCTTTCCTATACGCTCCTGCTTGTATATTACAGGTCCTTTGGAAGTTGTCTTTATTATAATGGATACTATTGTATATATAGGTATAAGAATAATCATGGCAATCAAAGCAACCACGATGTCAAACAGCCTTTTCAGGACAAATTCCCAAGGTTCCATCTGCTCTTGTGCTATTCTCACCAACGGAACGGAAAAGATTGCCTTCAGTTTTATGTTTCCTGTCAGAAGGTCTTTTCTGTCTGAAGGCATATACATCTCTATTTCTGGTTTCTGGATAGAGAATATTATGTCGTATATCCTGTTTTCGTCTTCTTGTTCAAGAACTATGATAACCTTTTCTATGTTTTTCTGCTCTATTATCTGCTCCACGTCTTCCACAGAGCCGAGATAACTGATGTTCATCTCGTTCAGCGTTGGCTTTTCTTGACCGTCAAGGCTCACATAACCGATAAAATCCATTCCAGAAGAGATTGCCTGTGAAAGAATTTCGTTGCATATTCCGACAGCTTTCTTTTCATCTGACACAACCAGCAAAGTAGGATAAGTAAGCTTGCCCTTATGAACCTTATGCACCGTTATGGTGGTAATAACAAAACGAGGTATGTATGTAAAAGCAAAATGCAGGGCAAAAAGTATAGCAAAAGACAGATAATAACTTTTGTATGTGTATATATAATCATCTAACAGGAATGCAAAGAATATGATTATAACCCCAATGATGCTGATAACTAACGTCTGTGCCAGGTCTTTTAGTCTCGAACGCTGGTAAATCTTTTGATAAAAGCCTTGTGCGTAATACAATATCAACCAAAATATCGGTATGAATATTATTCCTTTTATGAAATTGACATCGCTGAATACCTTGTTTATGTCATAAAACAAATCGTTCTCTATGCTAATCTTTCTAAAGATAAAAAACAGTATCCATGCTATCATTGCTGCAAAAAAGTCAGCAACGACATATTTAGCCACTTGTATTTTTTTGTTCTTCATTATAGTCTTGTGCAGTTTAATCTGGATAGTGGACAACTTTTATATTATCTATATGAACAAAACCATTGGCAACATCTTTGGTATTAAATGGCTGAAAATATATTCTAAAAGGCTGATAACCCAGTTGAGACCATACTTTTCCAAGAATAATATACATTTTCTTCCATGCTGTGTTTTCGTTAAGCCTCATACAACTTATATATCTGTATTGTGTATATCCGCTTTGTTTTCCATATATGCCTATTTCAAAAGGAATATTTGAATGATAATCAAGCTCTAAAACAATACCGTTTCTGTTTGTGCTGGCTACACTGTCTTTCATTATTATCTTATAGTCATCGCTGGACGAAGAAGAATAAAAAGCCAAAGCATTACCAAACAACACACTGTCGTTGTTTATAAGTTTAAAGTTGTTTTCTCCAAGGTCTGTAACTCCGGTAATAGGAGCATTTTCAAAAGGTATCAAACCATTATCAAAGAAACATGTAAATTCAATCTCTGCATCCGAATTATACATCACATCCACTGTTCCTACATCAATGGTTTTCCCTTGTTTAAGATTATATTTTTGTGTGTGGTATGTATAGAAACGATAATAGTCTCTCGTTCCTGCCATACCATTATATTTTACTCCGGGTTGAAGGTCAATGGTATGGTTTCCTTCTTTCAGGATAGGGATATAAACAGAAGAGCCGTTTTTGTTAAGAGAATAAACTCCAATGTATTTTTGGTCTACATATACCCAGACATCTGTTATTTCGTTTGTGAGAAAATCTGCTCCTTGTTCATAAGAATAGTTTGGATTGGCGACAACACGAAAGCCGTCAAATTTTATATAAGCAGGAATCTCCTGTTCCTGTTCAAAATCACTGCAGGAAAACAAGAAAAACAAACTTGCGAAAAGCAATAATATATTAAGTTTTTTATTCATTCTGTAAAATCCCATTAAGTTTTGATGTCCTATATTAACGTTTATAAAGATATTTTGTTGTGTCTGCCGTTGCAGCAGTTAAACAAACATCCTTTTGTTTTGCGTTCAATCCTCAATTATGCCTTTTATGTGTCATAATATAAAGAATCTCTTCATCTGTTTCATTCATTGCATCTTTACCTATTTTTGACAATCCGTCAATGGAAAGATCTATATCCGATTGTGCAATACCGTCTGTATCATCTACAACAACGTCGTTCATAGCTAACTTTACTGAATCAAAGGCAGCAGACAAACAGGCAGAGACTTTTAACGCACAGGAAGGCTTTGCTCCATCGCAGACTATACCTGTTATTGTGTTTATCATATTACGAATAGCGTAACATATCTGATTAAAGCTTCCGTTTTGAAGATAAACCAATGCAGAAGCAACTCCCATGGAAGCATTAATAAGTCCGCACATTGCAGACAGTCTTCCTATCTTACCTTTTATATATATTGACATAAGATGGGAAAGTGTTAAAGCCCGTGTAAGCTTTTCATCTGTTGCATTCATCTTTTTTGCATAATAATACACAGGAAGAGTACATGTTATACCTTGATTTCCACTTCCGGAATTACTGTAAATAGGCAACAGGACACCATCCATTCTTGCATCCGAGGCAGCACAAGTTCTGGCAATGACTTCACTCTTTATGCTTTTATCATAATCATTCAACAAAATCTTTCCTATTCTTAGTCCATAGTCATTTGTCAGTCCTTCTTCACTGCAAACAGTATTCAGTTTATATGTATCTTTTATCCATTCCAATTCTGACAATTCTTCATTCAGAGCATAATCATAGACAACCTTTGCAGAAAGAATACTGCCTGCATCATCTTTCTGGTCATCAGAACAGACATGGCATTCTTTTTCATAAAGTGTTTCGTTGTTCTTGCTTACATAAATGAAATTGGTATGGTTTCCTGCTATTATCACTCTTGCTGTGGAAGTATCACCTTTTGCTATACATTCTATATATAGTTTTTCTGCCGTATCCTTTGGCTTTATGTCTATGGTATGTGTTGCCAGCCATTGTTTTGCTTCAGACAGGTTTTCCTTGGCATTGCAAAGTACTTCCAGTTTTTTTGAACTGTCTCCGCATACCACTGCAAGGCTTACCGCTATTGGAAGTCCTATCATATTTGTTCCAGGAATACCTACTCCCATAGCATTCTTTATTATGTTTTTACTTAGAAGAAGCTGTATATCATTGCATTTTTCTCCCAAGACTTCCTTACATTTGCTGACACAAAGAGAGACCGCTACAGGTTCTGTACAACCTACTGCCTTCACAATGTTCTTTTGCATCAACTGTTTTATAGCTTTATAGTTCTCCGTCATCTTTTCGCCTACTGTATTATTGTATGTATAACGCAATATCTTCGTCTTTATTTTGATAAAAACTCTTTAAGTTTCTGATTTCCGAATGTATCAAGGAAATTTTCTATGTTCTGTGAATAGTCTTCTGCTTCTGCATTGTCAAGAACAGTACTTACTCCTTGAAGGATATTTTCTTTGCTGTTGGAACTTATGACTATTCCTGTTTTTCCTTGCAGCACTTCTTCTTTTATTCCTCCTACATCCGTAACAACCACAGGTTTTCTGAAAGCGTATGCTGTCATAACTATTCCACTTTGAGTAGCAGACTCGTATGGTAAAACAACTGCATCGCTTGCTACAAAATAAGGCTCAATATCTTCGTTTGCCACAAATTTATTGACAAGTATTACATCGTTTTCCAAACCCAATGATTTTATTCTGTCGGCATATTCGTTTATATCACCATAACACTCCCCTACAATAAGAAGTTTTATGTCCTTCCTTTCCTGTTTTATCTGTGGAAATGCATCTATAAGTTTCATCAATCCTTTGTATGGTCTAATCAATCCAAAGAACAATATGACTTCTTTTGATGTTATGTTCAGAAACTCCCGTGCAGAGGTTTTGTTATAGCGGTTCAGGTTGTAGCAATCATAGATTGAAAGAGTGGTTATGCAGATTTCTTTGTCTGGAAAGTCCTTTTGTATTTCCTTTGCTATGAACTGCGAAGGTGCAATAAAGGAGTGTGCAGTCCTTAATGCTGTTTTCACAAACACTCTCTCCCATATATGATTCTCATGTGAAATATAATTATCCACAAGAAAGAACAATTTGGTCTTTTTTGCTCCAATGCGTAACAATCGGGCAATACTCCACAGACAAGGTGCAAAGAAGAACATCCACCAAAGAAATATCACCATATCAGGATTTTCTTTTTTTATTCTCTTGTAGGCTTTCCACCATGTAAAAGGATTTACAGAAGATATCACCCTGTGTATTTTGTCATTATGCTCAAAAGGTATCACCTTGGAATCATCATATTGCGTTTTGCCTGGAAAAAACATACTTGGATATAAAAGAGTATATGACACACAAGCATAATCCATTCCCAAAGATGTAATGATGTGATACAGATAAGCTTCATCCAAAGCCTGCCCTCCTCTGTAAGGATACGCAGGAGCAACAACAACTATTTTCTTCATAAGATAAAAAACGTCAAAAAACTTAATTTATTGAAAAAACAACAATTCTTTTTTTACTTTCATTTTTTTGTATATCTTTGCAAAATAAATTGAGTTGAAAGAAAAAATTGGGAAAAACGACGTCATCAGTGAAAAGAAAACAGATTTGAATAATATCTGAGGGAATAATTATAAATCATCTACCAAAATTAAAGACAGAGATTGAGAATTTGTTAACAGAATAATTTTATAACACAGATTTTATAAGAAAAAGAAAGGCAAAAGAGAAATAAATTAACATATTATAATATAGCGTTTGCTATTTATTCAAAAAGAACACTTCAAAAGCTTTGTCGCTAAAGAAGACGTAAGAAGAATAATAAACAAATGTTTGCTTGCATAAGCGGACATTTTATCTTCTTACATAGGTTTGACCAAGCACCTGAAGTGTCGGATAAGAAAAAGTCCGCATTTTTGGTGCTTGGTCAAATCGTTTGTTTCTTGGAATAAGAAAGTAAATGCTCAAAAGTAAGACACTTTATGAGCAATGAGGAGAATGTACAGATAAAATCCAAAGAACGTGTCTCAAAACATGGGGAAGTCTATACCAATGAAAGAGAGGTCAATGCCATGCTTGACTTGGTAAAAGACGAAACCTTGAGGATTGATTCTCGTTTCTTGGAGCCTGCATGTGGTAACGGCAATTTCTTGGTCAAAATCTTGGAAAGGAAACTGCAAGTCGTTACAGAAAAGTATGCAAAACACCAATCCGAATGGGAGTTTTATTCCCTTAATGCTTTATCTTCTATATACGGCATAGATATTCTGGAAGATAACTGTGAAGAATGCAGAATACGTCTTTCAGATATTTACACAGATACCTATGCTTCTTTATACAAAAAGAAGATAAAGCAGGAATGTATTCTTACCGCCAAATATCTATTACAGAAAAACATTATCTGCGGTGATGCTTTAAATCTTAAAACTTCAGAAAACAAAGACATCATCTTTGCTGAATGGAGTTTTGTTTTTCCTAACAAGGTAAAGAGAATAGATTACACAATGCGAGAACTCTTAGCCGCAGACCCTGACAGTCTTTTTCCTGATGCTCAAGAAGTAAAGCGTTTTCCTATTGCAAATTTCTTAAAAATCCATGGAGAATATGAAGAGAATAGACTATAACCCAGATATTTTAAACTGTCTTGCCAACCTGTCCAATGACGAAGTTTTTACTCCGCCAAATATTGTCAATGATATGTTGGACTTATTGCCCAAAGACCTTTGGACAAATCCAGATGCCACCTTTCTTGATCCTTTTTCTAAATCGGGAGTATTTCCAAGAGAGATAACAAAACGGCTAAACGAAGGACTAAAACCTGTTATCCCTGACACTCAAGAAAGAATCAACCACATACTTTCAAAACAAGTCTTTGGCATAGCCATTACTGAGCTTACTTCTCTTCTTTCACGAAGAAGCGTCTATTGTTGCAAGACAGCAAACAGCGAAAAAAGTATTGCAACTTGTTTCTCTGATGAACAGGGAAACATTATTTACAAAAGAGTTAGTCATAGTTTTATCAACGGAAAGTGTGAGTTTTGCGGGGCAAACGAAGACACATATCCAAACAATGAAAAAAAAGAAAACTATGCTTATCAGTTTATTCATACAAACAAACCTAAAAACTTTTTTAAAGAAATGAAATTTGATGTTATTATAGGCAATCCACCATATCAACTTGCTGACGGCAGTGGCGCAAGTACTGATAGTGCAATGCCTATTTATAATAAGTTTATTGAACAGTCTATAAAATTACAACCAAATTATCTTTGCATGATTGTTCCTTCTAAATGGATGGTAGGGGGCAGAGGTTTGCAAAGTTTCAGAGATAAAATGATGGAAGATACCCACATTAAGGAATTGGTGGATTATGAAAATAGTAGTGAATGTTTTAACGGATTACATATAGACGGCGGTGTATGTTATTTTCTTTGGGATATTAAATATAACGGGAAAGTTAAATATACATATATTACTGATGACGGACAACGAATTACGGACATTCATTATCTGAAAAATAAGTATTCAAAATATGTTATTAGGGATAGCAGATTATTTCCTATTATAGAAAAATTAAGCAACAAAGATAGTTTTTCTGATATTGTATCATATACAAAACCATTCGGAATAAGAAAAGACATTTTCAATAATCCTGATAAATATCCGGAATTGAAAGAAAACGTATTTCCTAATTCAGTTAGAATATACGGTGTTAAAGGTATAAAGGGCGGTGCAAGAAGACAAATCGGATATTTTCCACGAAATTTGATTACAAAGAATGAAAACAGCATAGATATATATAAACTATTTTTCACAACAAGTTACTCTACCAACGCAATTGAACCTCCTGAAACAATAATAGGAGAACCGAATGATGTCTGTACAGAAACTTTTCTTATGGTCGGACCTTTTGAAACGAGACAGCAGCAAATAAATTGCCTATCTTATATGAAAACAAATTTATTTAAGTTTTTATTATATCACGGCAAGGGAACAATGCAAGTAAATAAAGATGTTTTTTCTTTAATTCCTATGCAGGATTTTTCAAAACCTTGGACGGACGAAGAATTATATAAAAAATATAATCTAAGTGATGAGGAGATAGAATATATAGAAACAATGATAAAACCAATGGAATAAAGACAAATAACAATGAATAAATAAAGTATATATGAATGATAATTTGTTTCCTTCAAGAACTGAGGCTACGCCTAAGATATATGCCTATGAAGATCCACAATACAAAGGTTTGTTAAAAATAGGTTATACTATCAGAAACGTGGAAGAGAGAGTAAAACAACAATACCCTACCCTCCGTCCTGGCAAGAAACCATACAGAATTGTTTTGGAAGAAACGGCTATGCGATATAACGGAACATCTTTCTCTGACCACGATGTTCATAAACTATTACGCAAACAAAAATTTCCTAACCCTAAGGGAGAATGGTTTAAATGCAGTGTTGAAGATATACGTTCAGCAATCCTTAGTCTAAAAAGCGGAAACACTAATCTGTTTGGACGAAACGAAGACTTTACTCTAAGAAAAGAACAAGAAGAAGCAATAGAGAAAACATCCAATTACTTTAACCAATATGAAAGAGAGACAGGTCGGATTCCTCATTTTCTGTGGAATGCAAAAATGAGGTTCGGCAAAACTTTTACAACCTACAAATTAGCAGAAAGAATGGAATGGAAACGTCTGCTTATCCTTACATTTAAACCTGCTGTCGTAAATTCGTGGGAGGAAGACCTCAATTCTCATGTTGATTTCGCTGGCTGGCAGTTCATCTCTCGCCAGAATGGATTGAATTATGCAGATGCGGATAAAGAAAAACCGATAGTCTGTTTTGGTTCTTTTCAGGATTATCTGGGAACAACTAACGGAAAGATAAAGAAGAGAAACCAATGGGTACATAAAATACAATGGGACTGTATTGTCTTTGATGAATATCATTATGGAGCGTGGAGAGACAATGCAAGATCGCTTACTGATATAGGTGAAGACACTGACAGCGAGACAGAAATAAAGAAATACATTGAATCTGAAAAAGACATAACACAGCAAAGTTCAGAAGAATTTGAAGAAAACATTCCTATAACAGCTAATCATTATCTGTATTTATCGGGTACTCCTTTCAGAGCTATTCTTTCAGGAGAGTTTATTGAAGAGCAGATATTTAATTGGACTTACTCTGATGAACAAAGAGCGAAAGAAGAATGGACAAAAACGTATCCAGAAGAGAAAAATCCTTATCTGTGTTTGCCAAGAATGGTAATGATGACCTATAAATTGCCTGAGGACATAGGCAATATTGCAGACGGAGGAGAATACAACGAGTTTGACTTGAATGTATTCTTCAAAGCTGAAGGAGAAAAAGAAGAAGCACAGTTTATATATAAGGAGGAAGTACAAAAATGGCTTAACCTCATTCGTGGTTCTTACTTGGAAACAACGCTTGACGATTTAAAATTAGGTGCAAAAAAGCCTAAGTTTCCTTTTTCTGATACTGATTTGCTAAGCAATTTAAATCATACTCTCTGGTTTCTGCCTAACGTTGCTTCATGTTATGCAATGTTTAACTTACTAAAAGAACGACAAAATACATTTTATCATGATTATAATATTGTTGTTGCTGCAGGTACTGAAGCAGGTGTAGGCGTTGATGCTTTAAAACCTGTTAATGATGCTTTCGGAAACAATCCTTTGGAAACTAAATCAATTACTCTTTCATGTGGAAAACTAACCACAGGTGTAACAATAAAACCTTGGACAGGAGTATTTATGCTAAGAAACACAACCTCTGCCGAAACTTATTTTCAGACTGCTTTCCGTGTTCAAAGTCCTTGGACAATAAAAAATCCTGATGATGTTTCTCCAAATAAAGAAGAAATAATAAAGAAAGAATGTTACATATTTGATTTTGCTCCTAACCGTGCATTAAACCAAATTGTTGATTACAGCGCAAAACTGAATGTGGAAGAACAGAATCACGAAAAAAAAGTTGCAGACTTTATTTCTTTCCTTCCTGTTTTGGCTTACGACGGCAGTACAATGAAAAGAGTAAATGCAACGGAGATATTGGACATTGCCCTAAGTGGCACAACTTCTACGCTTTTGGCCCGTAGATGGCAAAGTGCTTTATTGGTCAATGTGGATAATGATATGCTTAAAAGACTACTCGCTAACGAAGAGGCGATAAACGTTATTATGAACATAGAGGGTTTTCGTTCCTTGTCTTTAAAAGATAACATAGAAACAATAATCAACAAATCTGAATCCATCAAAAAACTTAAAAAGGAAAAAAGAGAACAAGGCTTGGACGAAAAGAAAAAGAGGCAACTCTCTGAAGAAGAAAAAGAATACAACTCCAAACGAAAAGAAATAAGAGACAAACTTATTAAATTTGCAACCCGCATTCCTATATTTATGTATCTCTCTGATTACAGGGAATACTCCTTACAAGATGTGATAAACAAACTTGAACCCAACCTGTTTAAAAAAGTTACAGGTTTGACAAAAGAAGACTTTTCTTTACTTGTGAGTCTTGGTTTGTTCAACGAAAGTCTTATGAATGATGCTGTCTTTAAATTCAAACGCTATGAAGACTCTTCCTTACAATATGTTGGTATCAACCGATATGCAAACGAAAGCATAGGTGGTTACAATACTCAGATTTCATATAGCGATTTTAATAAAGAATATTAGACTGTTTTTACACTATTTTGTATTTTTTAACGTTAATAGGAAAAACAGTATCTATGAGCAGAATAAGAAAAAAAACATCTTATCGTATTTGGGGTTGGTCTTCATTTTTTATTTTTATAGCAAGCATATTTTTGTTGTTTAAGTTTGAAGATATACCTTACTCTTTGATGACTGTAGCAGTGGTATCTTTTGTTTCTCTTTTTGTTTGGGGAATATGTTGGGGTGAAAAAGACTGGTCAGAGCCAGAAGGAAAGGTTAAAACAACTTATCATTATCATACAAGTAGCAATTATAAAAAAGACTTTGATTCTTCTAAAACTCTTGTTCCCGACAATTCTGATGCAAAAGAAAAAGCCTCTGCACTCGAAACTCTCGTCGGCTTATATCTTATGGACCAAATATTCGGTGGTGGTCTGTTTGGCAAAAAATAAAAAAAGAGTTTATAATTTTAACAGTCAAATAATATTTTATAATATTGCAAAATCTTAAACAGGTAATAATACAAACAAATAAAAAAAATACACAATTATGTTTTCAAAAGACACTTATATACAAAGACGCAAGCAACTTGCACAAGATGTAAAGCAAGGACTTATTCTTATTGTCGGCAATTCTGATGTTGCGTTTAATTACCCTGCAAATCAATACACATTCCGTCAGGACAGTACTTTCCGTTATTTCTTTGGATATGATATTCAAGGATTGGTTGGTGTTATTGATGCAGAAAGCGGAGACGAATATCTGTTTGGAGAGGAAGTGGATATGGCTGATATTATCTGGACAGGTCCTATTCCTTCTCTAAGCGAAAGAGCAAAAGAGATAGGAGTAAAAAACTCAGGAACCATAAAAGACCTTAGAAACCTTATGGATAAAGCGGTCTTTGACGGCAGAAAAGTTCATTTTGTCCCGCCTTACAGAGCAGAGAATGTAGAGTTTATTGCAGATATTCTTCATTTGGACTATAGATTTATTCAGGCTTATGTTTCCAAAGAATTAATTGCAGCGTGTGTAAAACAGCGTTCAATAAAATCTGCTGAAGAAATAGCAGAAATAGAAAAAGCTATTGAAACTGCTTACAAAATGCATACAACAATGATGCACATGGCTAAAAACGAAGGCACATTTGAATATGAAATAGCAGGAACAATGGAAGGTATTGCTTTGGCAGGAGGAGGTCCTGTCTCCTTCCCTATTATTCTTACCACACATGGAGAAATACTTCACGGTCATGACCATTCCCTACAAATAAAGAAAGGAAGAATGGTTGTATCTGATGCAGGTTGTGAAAACAATATGGGTTATTGTTCTGATATTACACGCTCTGTGCCTGTAGGAGGAAAATTTGATGCACGACAAAAAGCAGTTTATGAAGCTGTTTTAGATGCTCAGCTGTTGGTTCTTACCCTTTGCAAGCCAAATGTAAAATACTCTGATGTTCATCTTGCTGCCGTAGAACGTTTGGGAGAAGGGTTGAAAGCTTTAGGATTAATGAAAGGTGACATAAAAGAAGCTGTAAAACAAGGAGCAATGGGTATGTTCATGCCTCACGGATTAGGACACATGATGGGATTAGATGTTCATGATATGGAAAACTATGGTGAGAACTATGTAGGTTATGACAAAAAGAACATTCGTTCCACTCAATTTGGATTGGCATCCTTGCGTCTTGGAAGAGAACTACAGGAAGGATTTGTAATAACAGATGAACCAGGTTGCTACTTTATTCCTGCACTTATAGACCAATGGAGAGCCGAAAAGAAATGTATTGACTTCATAAACTATGATGAGGTGGAAAAATACAAAGACTTTGGCGGCATAAGAATAGAAGACGATGTTCTTATCACCAAAGACGGCTGCAGACTGCTTGGAAAACCTATTCCAAAAACTATTGCTGAGGTGGAAAACGAAATGGCAAGATAAAATGAACCTGACAAATATGGTTACAAACAAGAGTAAAGTAAACAGACTGTTGTATATGGTCCTGTTTACTTTACTCTCTTTGTTTTCTTCTGCTGCATATTCTCAGACGGTTTTTGAAAACAGGACTTTTTCTCCTTTGATAAAAACGGTAATACTTGAACAACAAGGCAATTCTCTTTCAGAGCCCATTGTTTATCTCAACTCCCACAAGAAACTTCTTCTGCAGTTTGATGAACTTTCAGAAGAAACCCATAAATATGAATACACTGTCATACATTGCAACAGCGATTGGACACAAAGTGCATTGGATGTAAATCTCTATCTGGAAGGATTTGAGACAGAACCTATAGAACATTATCAGAATTCTTTCAACACCATACAGCGTTATGTTCATTACTCACAAACCATACCTTCTCCAAATATGCGTCTTTTAAAATCCGGAAACTATATTATAAAAGTATTCAAAGAAGGAGACGAAAACAATGTAATACTTACAAGACGTTTCTATTGTGTTGAAGACATAACAAACATAAAAACAGAAGTGCGTCAATCTTCAATTACTTCTCTTTTGCAGACTCATCAAGAAGTAAATGTAAAAGTAGCAGGCAAAGGCAGTCGTTTTTTCCAGAATCCTGCTAATGACATGAAAGTATTCGTACAACAAAATGGCAGGGAAGACACAAGAAGACAAGTAAAAATGAGAGGAAACTCCGGAATGGATATTGATTTTTCTTTTGACGAAAGCAATCAATTCTGGGGTAGCAATGAATACAGGAATTTCGACATCACTTCTTTAAGGACAAAAAGCAATTATGTTGCTGGTTTTGACTTTTACAACAACCAGAATTTGGTCTATCTTAGAGAGGAAAGAGTGAAGAAATCTTTTCCATACTCAACAGAAAAAGACATCAACGGCAATTTCTACATAAGAAACGAATACAATCAGGACAAAAACACCTACAGCGACTATTCGTGGGTTTGTTTTACTCTTCCCCTACCCTACAATCTGGAAGGCAATTACTATGTTGTGGGAAGTTTGTCTGACTGGAGAATGAACGAACAGAACAAATTCCAGTTCCAAGACGGAAAGTATCGTGCCTATCTTTACTTAAAACAAGGATATTACAACTATCTTATTCTGTTTGTGCCGAATGGTTTCAGCCAAGGTTCTTCTTTGGAAGTGGAAGGCAATCATTATGAAACAAACAACGTGTATAAGGTATTTGTCTATTACCATAATTTCTCTGATGACTACGATGAACTTGTAGGATATTCCTCTGTGGAATACAGATAGTTTTATTTTTGTTTTCTTTCAGGGTTGTTTTTTTCAAGAAAAGCGATAGAATCACCCCAAGCGTCATAAAGAACAGTGTGATCTATTGTCTTCATTCTTATATCAAGACAGTTTGCGCATTCGTCAGGAGAGTCTTGAACACAGGCTTTGTTAGGATAGATGGAATAGTCTTTTCTATTGACCGTGGGAGTAAGATTGGGCATTATAACATTAGCCCCGACCATTATGGCTTTTTCTCTTCCTGTTTTGTCTATTGTCTGGTTAGCCGTGGCAGCAACCATATTTATTTTAGGCATGACAAGACGGGTAACGGCAAGTGTCTTAAGGGTAAGAAACATACGTTCTTCATCATCAGGAATATCATCCTTGTATTTCCACAAAGGAGTATCTTCGTGAGGAATAAAAGGTCCCAAGCCAATCATTGCAACATCTTTTTGTTTAAAAAACAATATATCTCCTGCAATATCATCTATGGTCTGAAAAGGCAGGCCAACCATAATTCCCGTACCTGTTTGATAGCCTATGTCCAACAGACTGTCTATACAAGCCATTCTATTTTTGAAGGAATGCTTATTATCTTTTGGATGTATCCTGTAATACAGTTCCTCGTTAGATGTTTCTATTCTCAACAAATATCTGTGGGCTCCCGCAGAAAACCATTCTCTGTAGTCATCTTCTGTCTGTTCCCCACAGGAAAGAGTAATACCCAACTTATTGTCAGAAAGTTGTTTTATCCGTCTTACTATTCCGGTTATTTTATCTGTAAAGTCCTTGTCTGTTCTTTCTCCGCACTGGACAGCAACAGAACCATATCTTAAACGTATTGCTTGCTCTATGCAAATATCTACTTGTTTATCATCAAGAGCGTAGGGAGTTTTCTTTTCGTTCTTTGCTCTCAGACCACAATACAGACAATTCTTTTCACACACATTGGAATATTCTATCAGACCTCTGAGATGTACCGTATTACCCACGTTCTTCAGTTTCACCTCCAAAGATTTGGCAAACAAAAGTTTTGACTCTTCCTTGTTTAAACTTAGAAGAGTCAAAATATCGTCTCTGTCAAATGTCTGCTGATTTAGAATTGCTGCAATGGTTTTCACAACAAACTTATTTTTTGCCTTGATTTGCCACCTGCTCCATAAGTTTCTTTACCGTTTCTTCATCTGCAAGAAACTTATGTTCCTTTAAATTCATATTTTCATCAAAAGTAAACAGATAAGGTACTCCTGTAGGAATATTGAATTGTATTATTTCCTGTTCAGACATATTTATCAGGTTCTTTACTATACCTCTTAATGAATTGCCGTGAGCAGCAATAAGAACAGTATCGTGTTTCTTAAATTCAGGCAGAATGACTTCATTGAAATAAGGCATACATCTTGCGATACAATCCTTCAAAGATTCTGTTGCAGGCAAATCTTTTGGATCTATATCTTTGTATCTTTTTTCGTTTCTTGGGTTTCTTTCGTCTGTGTCTTCCAATGCAGGGGGCTGACAGTCAAAAACTCTTCTCCATTTCAACACTTGTTCGTCGCCATACTTTTCTGCTGTCTCTTTTTTGTTCAAACCTTGTAGTTTTCCATAGTGTTTCTCATTCAAACGCCAAGATTTATACACAGGAAGATAATCCATATTCATTGTATCCAGCACAATGTTAAGGGTCTTTATCGCTCTTTTCAGATAAGAGGTGAAACAAACCTCTGGTTCTATGTTGTAGTCCAACAGTGCTTGTCCTGCCTGCACTGCTTCCTGTTTTCCTTGTTCTGACAAATCAACATCTTTCCAACCTGTGAAAAGATTAAGTCTGTTCCATTCACTTTGTCCGTGACGAATTAAGATTAATTTTTTATCCATATATTATTTTTTCTTTAAAAGTTTAACATCTATTATTTTTCCCAAATCTTTTTTCCATGAAAGCACTATCAAGACTATTCCTGCCAAGATAAACGGCAAGGAAAGTATCTGTCCCATATTTATAGGCAAGGCATCTTCCCATGATTCTTGGTTGTTTTTCAGAAATTCCAGCAAAAACCTCACTCCAAACACCAAAGCAAGGAAAAGTCCAAAAATCATTCCTTGATGTACCTTCCTGTTTTTTGAGTTAAGAAGAGAATAAAGGAATACTCCTATAAGAAAATAGGAAAGGGCTTCATACAATTGCGTAGGATGACAGGCTATTGTCTGATGATCCCTTACAAACACAAATCCCCAAGGCATATTTGTAGGAACACCATAAATCTCCGAATTCATAAGATTACCCAAACGTATAAGAGTGCCTGCAAAACAAATGGCAATAACCAATCTTTCCACAACCCACATAAAAGGTATATTCGTTTTTCTGCTGTATATTATCAAAGCAATAATAATACCTATTGCACCTCCGTGAGAGGCTAACCCCTGATAGCCGGAAAAACGCCAGCCGTCTGCAGTTTCTCTTATAGGAAGTATCATTTCCACTACATGATGAGAATAGTAAGTAAAATCATAGAAAAGGCAATGTCCCAATCTTGCTCCTATAATAACAGCAAGAAAACAATAGAAAGTAAGTTTATCCAAGTATGCTACATCCACGCCTTCTTTTTTGAATATTCTTTTCAACAGGATATAGCTGACAACAAAAGCAGATGCGTATAGCAATCCATACCATCTTATTTCCATACTTCCCAAGTGAAACAATGTAGGAGAGACATCCCATGTAATACTTAACAAACTCATAATTCTCTTTTCCTTGTATTAAAACATAAAACAAGGGCTTTAAGGGCATAATTGTCCTTAAAGCCCTTAGAGCCTTTTATCAAATCAGACTACTTTTTTATTATAGTCTTTTCTTTAATTCTTGCACTCTTGCCAGAAAGTTTTCTCAAGTAGTAGATTCTTGCTCTGCGAACCAAACCTACCTTATTAACCTTTATACTGTCAATAAAAGGACTGTTCATTGGGAATATTCTTTCCACTCCAATACCGTTGGATATTTTTCTTACAGTGAAAGTTCTTTCCATTTTGTGTCCAGATATTTGTATAACGATACCTTGAAAAGCCTGTATTCTCTCTTTGTTACCTTCTCTGATTTTGTATGCAACTGTAATAGTGTCTCCAGCCTTAAAAGTTGGGAAGTCTCTTTCAACCACTTGCTGGCTTTCTACATATTTCATCAATTCATTCATCATGACTAAACTTCTTTCTTTTTAAACGGTTAAACACTTTATTTCTTAACTGCCTTAACAACTGCTTCGAAAGCCTCAGGGTTGTTCATTGCAAGGTCTGCTAAAACCTTACGGTTCAAATCAATATTGTTTTTGTGCAACAAACCCATAAATGCAGAATATGATATGTCATTCATACGGCAAGCTGCATTGATTCTGTTAATCCATAAAGAACGGAATTCTCTTTTCTTTACTTTTCTGTCTCTGTAAGCATATGTCTGACCTTTTTCCCATTTGTTCTTTGCAACGGTCCAAACATTCTTACCTCTTCCCCAATAACCTTTGGTACGGTTAAGGATTTTTTTTCTACGCTGTCTTGATGCTACAGCATTTACACTTCTTGGCATTGCTTTTTACCTTTCTTTTTGTTTTTATATCAGCGACCTGCTTGTTCAGGCTCTTATCTTGCTGATATAATGGTTAAACATTTTTTTAACTCTTACCAGAAAACTTTACTTATCTGACTAACAATTCGTTCATAACCTTTGCATCAGCAGAAGAAACTGTACCGTATGCACAAAGATTTCTCTTTCTTTTGTTAGACTTCTTTGTCAAAATATGACTGTGATAAGCATGTCTTCTTTTCAACTTACCTGATGCTGTAACTGTAAATCTTTTCTTTACAGAAGCTCTGGTTTTCATTTTTGGCATCTTTCTAAAGTCTTTTATTTGTTAATAACTCTTTTTATCTTTGTTGCCTTTCCTCAGGCAACACTATTTTTTCTATCCAAAAAAATTTTTGCAAAATTACTACTTTTTATCATATCTGCAACATTTTTTGCCATTTTTTTCATTTATTTTGATATTCTTTCCCTTCATCTTGCTTTTGCAAACAGCATTATTCCAAGAAAAAGCCCATTCTGCAACATTTCACTGCCATTTTACAAAAATACCTTGAAAACTATTTGCATATTACAAAAAATTGTATTAACTTTGCACACAGATAATCGGTAGTTTTGGGTAAAGTTTTTGCAGAAACATTACATATTTACCTTAAACTATCTACAAAGCAAAGACTCCCTGTATATTTTCTTTCATAAGAAATTCAGCATCCAAAAACTACTTGATTATCAACTAAATATAAGGCAATAAAACTTCGTTTCCAGCCAAGAAAACCAAGTCTTTTTATACAAAGACTAAGTTTCCGCACACAAAAACGAAGACTTTTTCAAACAAGACCTTATATCCTTCCCTCAAAAGCAACATCTGCGGGAACGGATTTTTGTTTGCATAAAAAAAAGAATATCCTGCTATTGGCTATCTCAAAATTTAAGAACAATAAAAAACATATTTTGAAATAAAATTTTGAAATTCAAAAAATATAACCTAATTTTGCAAAAATTATTATCTATGAGAATAATTGCAAAAAGTGCTTTGGTAGAGTTTTACAACAAGGAACCACAAAGCAGGGTTGCGTTGGAAAACAACATTATGTCTTCAACATACATGGTAATGACTATAGACTGGTGGTTGTCATACACTTTACGCCGAAAGCAGTATGTATAAGGTTCGTAGGAACATATTCGGAATATGATAAAATAAAAGATATAAAAAACATTTAGGATTATGACGGCAATAAAAAACGAAACGGAATACAGAAAAATCCTATCAAGGATAGACGAATTGTTGACTTTGGTTGATGACACAACTTCCAAGGATGACAAGAACTATATAGAACTTGACTTGCTTTCTTTATTGATTGAAGATTACGAGGATGTACATTATCCTATACAAAAACCGTCTCTTGTTGATGTTCTGAAGTTACGTATGTATGAAATGGGCTTAACTCAAGTAAAACTTTCTTCACTTTTAGGCATAAGTCCTTCCAGAGTCAGTGAATATCTGTCAGGCAAAAGCGAACCTACTCTTAAAATCGGAAGGGAAATAAGCCGCAAATTGGATATAGACGCAGACATTGTTTTAGGAGTATAAATGACTGCAAAAGAAAATGGAACATTACAGGCTTTACAGCGATATAGTGGTAAAGCATAACAATAAAAACTTATAAGGATTTAGGATAGTTAAAAAAAATAAAATAAAACAATGAAAAAGATATTATTTTTTTTGGCAGTATTGTCTTTGACTACAACAATATTTGCACAAGAACAGACAGAAGATGCAAAACAACAAGCAGATAGTTATTTTAATGCAGGTAATACTTATTATGACCAAGGCGAATATGATAAAGCATTAATAGAATATAATAAAGCATTAGAAATATATCTCGCTAATTTTGGAGAAAATCATCCTGATATTGCTACTTCGTATAATAATATAGGACTTGTCTATCACGGCAAAGGAGAATACGATAAGGCTTTAACTTATTATAATAAAGCATTAGATATTATGAAACAAGTCTTACCTGAAAATCATCCTGATATTGCTACTTCGTATAATAATATAGGACTTGTCTATGACAACAAAGGAGAATACGATAAGGCTTTAACTTATTATAATAAAGCATTAGATATTATG
>CAZXEN010000014.1:0-3039 GCA_964639765.1 uncultured Bacteroidaceae bacterium | reverse complement strand
ACAAGTCTTACCTGAAAATCATCCTGATATTGCTACTTCGTATAATAATATAGGAGTTGTCTATCACGACAAAGGAGAATACGATAAGGCTTTAACTTATTATAATAAAGCATTAAAAATATATCTTGCTAATTTTGGAGAAAATCATCCTGATGTTGCTAATTGTTATAATAATATAGGTCTTGTTTATAAAAACCAAGGCGAATATGATAAAGCATTAATAGAATTAAATAAAGCATTAAAGATATATAGAAACTTTTTTGATGAATCACATCCAAGTATCCAACAAACTAAAGAAGTAATTGAATTTTGCGAGCAAGAATTAAACGAGTAAAAGAAAAATAAATAGGAAGAAGAAAACAGATAACAGGCTACACAAGCAGGGAGATAAATACCCTCAATATATACAGGCAATCAGGTAACACAGAATTTTATATACTAACAGTAGTTTTGGGGTTCTGTTTTGCTATAGGTTTATTTTAGGTAGTTACTGTTTTTTTGTCAGTTTAAAAAATTTTATTAATTTTGCACCCCAAAAAAAAGGAGGATGGAATATGATAGATACAATAAATTTTGAAGAAGTAAAATGGTATCAAGTCTATAATCCGACAGATGATGATTTTGACTGGCTTATGGATACTTTCGGTTTCCACCCTCTTGACATAGAAGACTGCAAGTCATCTAACCAAAGACCGAAAATAGATGAATACGATGACTACTATTTCATTATTCTCCACTTCCCTTATTTTGACAAACAAAACCGCTTTATTCGTCTCAAGGAAGTAAAGATTTTCTGGGGAAGGGATTATATTGTTACCATGGGTTCTTCTCATTGGGTTGTAAAAAATATGTTCAACGAAATGAAACGTTTGTCTGCCATGCAACCCGTAAAAAAGAAAGAAGATGAAGAGGAAGACGACAACACCTTGGATATAACCTCTTCTTCCGATGCTCTGCTTTATAATCTTTTGGACAGACTGATGGTGGAGACATATTCTCTTGTGCTTAGGATAGGAACAGAAGTGGATAACATAAACTTTGACATCTTTTCAAAAAAAGCAAAAGAAGTTCTGGAGCATTTAAGCGTAACAAGAAAGAACCTTATCGCAATGAACACCTCATTCAAGCCACAGTTGAGAGTGTTTCATAAGTTTGAATCAGGCGGCATCAAAGGTTATGAAGAGGATATGGAAGAATACTGGGGAAACATACTCGACCAATATCAGAAGATGTTTGACCTTGTGGAAGATTATGGAGAATTGATTGAAGGTCTTTCAAAAACCTTTGACTCCCTGCAAAGCAACAAGGCAAATGAAATAATGAAGACTCTTACTTTTATTTCCACTATCATGTTGCCTCTTACTCTTATCTCTGGTATTTATGGAATGAATGTAAATCTGCCTGGAATGAATTCGCCGTATGCTTTCATTTCCATTATAGCAGTAATGTTTTTTGTGGGAATGGGATTTTATTTCTACTTCAGAAGAAAAGGCTGGTTCTAATATTCTGTCAAGGCTTCCTCAAAATATTTCCACAAAGGCTCATCTGGAACAGGTGCCGTAATATCTATACGTTCTTTTTTCACAGGATGAACAAAGGAAAGATAACGGGCATGCAAGGAAATAGATGCTACTTTGTTGCTTCTGCCAAAACCGTATTTCAAATCTCCTTTTATAGGACAACCTATGGAAGAAAGCTGTAAGCGTATCTGATGATGACGCCCGGTTTTAAGATTTACTTCCAAAAGGTAGTAATAATCACTTTGTGCTATAAGTTTATAGTCCAACTCAGCATACAAACCATTGTTCACATCCTTGGTTATATAAGATTTGTTGTTCTTTTCGTTTCTTAGGATAAAATGTTTCAGAGTATCTTCTGTCTTTGGTGGTTTGGAACGGGTGATAGCCCAATATGTTTTCTGTATCTCATGATTCTTCACCATGGCATTCAGACGCGTAAGAGCTTTTGAAGTCTTTGCGAATATCAAAGCACCACTTACAGGTCTGTCGAGGCGATGCACAACTCCACAAAAAACGTCTCCGGGTTTGTTGTATTTGATTTTCAGATAATTCTTCACCAAATCTTCCAAGGAAACATCACCTGTTTTGTCGGAATGCACTATCTGGGAATTCTTTTTGTTGATAACAAGTATATGATTGTCTTCGTAAAGCACCTGAGAGGATATATCCGTCATTGGATTTTGAGCTGCGTTATCGGTTTGCATAAACAAAAAAGAAGTTATTTTATTTTATATTACCATATATTATAATGTAGCGATAACACTCTGACCTCCTCTTACCTTGTCTTCTATCTCCACATGTATTTCAGAATCCAGTGGTATCAACAAATCCACTCTTGAGCCAAACTTTATGAATCCCATTTCTTCTCCCTGCTTTATGGTTTCACCTTCTTTGGCATAGCATACGATTCTGCGTGCCAAGGCTCCGGCGATTTGTCGTACAAGGACACGTTTGCCGCTTTCGTGTTCTATACAAACGCTTGTACGCTCATTTAGGAAAGATGATTTAGGATTACGCGCATAAAGTTTCTTGCCGTCATAGTATTTTGTGTAGACAATCTTGCCTGAAACAGGATAACGATTGACATGGACATTATTAGGCGACATAAACGTGGATACTTGTATGCAATCTGTTTTCAGAAACTCAGTTTCATACACTTGTTCTACTACAACTATAGTACCGTCTGCTGAAGATATAACCTTGTTTTCGTTAATCACCAGCTCTCTTTTTGGCATACGGAAAAATCTTACAACAATAAAAGCAAAAAGCCAGCAAAAAGCCACAGAAAAATAAACAATCCAATGGCTGTAACCGACAAAAATAAACATTATTGCTGTTACCAAAGCTGCAAAAACAATTGCCAATATAGAAATCTTGTAACCTTCTTTGTGAATATACATAACCTTAAAAAAATGTTTTTTGAATTTATTTCTGCAAAGATAAAACTTTTTCTGCAAACAAATATATTTAATTACAAATTTTTTAGGTCTATATAAAATCAACATAAATTATTTCACAG
>CAZXEN010000013.1:0-53223 GCA_964639765.1 uncultured Bacteroidaceae bacterium | reverse complement strand
CATAACACTTCTGATAGCAAGCGTCATGCATCTTTTGTTTTATCTCTTCGTCATCTTCTTCATGACAATATTCTCTCTTGACTGTCTTTCCGACCATTTCTGTCAGTTCCTCAAGAGCTTGACAATGTATCTTTATGGTTTCGTGAGCAGTCTTCAATGCTTCCAGCATCGTCTCTTCGGAAACTTCTTTCATCTCTCCCTCAACCATCATAATGTTGTCCTTTGTTGCGGCAACGATAAGGTCAAGTTCCGCTCTTTCCTGTTCTTCGTAGTTTGGATTTATTCTGAATTCTCCGTCTATCAAGGCAACACGACATTCACTTACAGGACCTTCAAAAGGAATATCACTGCAAGCCAAAGCACTTGCAGCAGCCAAAGCAGCCAAAGCGTCTGGCGGATTTTTTTCATCACCGGAGACAAGAGTTATCTGTACTTGTACTTCTGCGTGGTAGTTATCTGGGAAAAGAGGTCTCAAAGCTCTGTCTACCAAACGTGAGATAAGTATTTCATACTCTGAAGGACGAGCTTCTCTTTTGAAAAAACCTCCGGGAAATTTACCTGTTGCAGCAAACTTTTCTTGGTAATCAACACTCAAAGGCATAAAATCAACATCTGCCCCTGCTTCTTTTTTAGCACATACGGTAGCGAGAATCATAGTATCGCCCATCTTTACAACAGCAGAACCGTCTGCTTGCTTAGCCAACTTGCCGGTCTCTATTTCTATCTGTCTTCCGTCAAGCAAGTTGAAAATCTTTTTAGTTCCAATCATCTTAATACAAATTATTTTTTTTAAACATCTTTCCAAGTGAAGCCCTGCTTGGAATAATATAACATAAACAACAAGGTTGCTCAACCTTTCTTAAATTTTAACATCTGGCTTCAAATCAATCATATTAAATAACAAAAAAGCAAATATGACATAACTCTTCTGTCATATTTGCCTTAAAATATTTTCTAAATTTTTGGTCTGTTTGACATTATTTTCTCAAACCTAAAGCCTTGATGATAGCACGGTATCTTTCAATATCTTTTTTCTTAAGGTAGTCAAGCATTTTTCTACGCTTACCAACCAAAAGAACCAAAGCACGGTTTGTGAATTTGTCGTTTTTGTGTTCCTTGCAATATTCAGTAAGGTGCTTGATACGGAAAGTAAATAAAGCTATCTGACCTTCTGCACTACCTGTGTCTTGCGCATTCTTACCATACTGAGCAAAGATTTCCTGTTTTTTTTCGCTTGTTAAATACATTTTATTACTTTTTATTTGTTAAACCATAATGAACTAACGGCAAATATTTCATCAACCCTCGTCCAATTTTTGAAGTTGCAAAGTTACAACCTTTTTTCTAATTGACAAAATATTCTAAAAAATTACTAAAATAATTAACGTAAAATTTAAAGCAAATGTAGAGAAATATTTATGATTCCAGTACTAATAGAGGAAAAACTATATTTTGCAGTAAATAACAAGATTTTAGAATTTCCGTTATTGTCTTTTACATCAATTTTCTTTGTTTTAGTTTGAATTAAATGATCTTCTGTTATTATGAAGTCTGATAAACTGATAAGTTCATTTATAGTTTTTTGAAAAATCCCCATATCTACATCCACGTTTGTGCCAGAAAAAATAAGGGATATTGTTGTTCCATCGATATATGCTTCACATTTAGAAACTCCTTCTCCTTTGCATTCTACATAACAAACTCTTGTTCCATTTTTATCTACAGCCCAATATTGATCTACTATGTTGAAACCATAGTATTTGTCAATTACATATAAGCCAAGAAAGCCGCTGTGTATTTTTACTAATTTACCTCCTTCTTTTACTACATTCAATTCAAATGGAGGATTATCTGCTTTTAAAATAGAAGCACTAAATATGATTGTATACGATATGGCAATAATTAAAAATATTCTTTTCATAGTGTAAAACGATTTGTTTTTATTGCATTTATAAAATCCTTATATGTATATATTTTCCTTATTCCATTATTAGTTTCTATAATTATAATAGGGAATTGTTTCTTATCTAAGGAACTTATGTAGTTATTTTTATTATTTTCTGATATAACAAATAATCTTTTGTTAACATTTGGGAAATAGTATTTAGAACTATTATAAATAGCCTTTTTTGTCGCAATATCGGAAGAATTATTTTTATCCAATATGGATAATGTATGTATGTTGTAATTAGAATTGTCATATACTTTTTCATTCCTTAAGAAAGCATTCAACTCTATATAGCAATTATGGCAACTGTTAGTAGATAGACATATAAAAATATTAGTCAAAGTAGAGTCAATTTCTATTTTATTCCCCTTCAAATCGTAAAAAATAATATTTTGACTTAAGAGAAGGGATTGGTTAAAAAATAAAACAAAAAAGAATAGTATTAATTTTAACTTATTCATATTAAAATCTGAAATTAAAAATATCTAACAGTAGAACATTATCATCTTCAGTAAAATACTTTTCTTTGAATTTATCTATTTCTTCCTCCTTTAGAGTATTTATTTTTTTGTAGATAGTGGTATGCCGAAGTTAAAAGTATATAATTTATTATCATTAAATAGAATATATTTTGAAGTATGATTAATAGCATTTCTTGCAGTTTTTGTATTTTTGTAATCAATAAAATCTTCTATGTTCTCTTTATATAATATCCAAGAATTATCTTTTTTATGCCATATATCTAAGGTTCCATAATTTTGTAAAGGCTTATTATAAAAAACATATAATGTATCTTTTTCTGAATAAATGCGAAAAATTCTATGATAGTTGTCCCAATATTCAGATAATTTATAAATTCTATCTATTGGTTCCTTACTATGTTTAAGAATACTTTTCATTGTTTCGTTTGGAAACTTTGACCATTTTGATTTTTTTTCTATAGTGTTTATCAGGTTTAGATTAAAATCAAATTCATATATTTTATATACTCCAAGTTCGGTAAATAAAATTGAAGAATCAGTAACTGTAATTTGTTTATTTTTTTGAATATAGGATAATCCAGCCAAATCTATCCCTAAATTTATACTTTTTTCCAAATTACCTGTTTCTTTATTTAAAATACTTAATTTAATAAATTTTGCTTTAGCATCTTTCTGCCCTAAATAGCCGGAACATATCAGCAATTTGTTATTTGGTAGATAAATTATATCATTAATATCATCTATTTCATCAGTGAAACTAAAAATATTTTTTGTCTCATTTTCATGAACGCTATAAAGCAATAATTTTATAGTTCGTTTGTTTTTCTCGTAGTTATAAGAATTTGCATATAACAATATGCTATCATTAAAAGAAAATACTCCATCAAGATAATATCTTTCTTTAGAACTACATATTTGTTGAGGAATTTTAACAGTGTATTCTAAAAATTCTCCAGTTTTTGAATTATATCTATTAATCTTAAGATCGCTTTTTTTTAGAAGACTATTTTTTATAGGAAGAATATCAAAACAATTTCCAAAAGATGAAATGCTTAATTGTATTCTTTGACCATCTGGTGCAAACTCTTTTATATCAGAAAATACTACAGTAGTATCTATAGATAAGAAATCTCTTGTATAAGTTTGTGAGAAAAGGTTAAAAGATTGTGTTATCACAATTTGAATGCATAACAGACCTAATTGGAATAATGTCTTCATAACTGTATTTTATCTGCATACATTGTATTTGTTCCATCACCATTTTTATCCAGTAGCCAAACTAATCTAAAGGCGATTATAACCTCATTACCTTCTATGGATGTGGTGCTAATTTTCTTAATATTTTCTCCTTTATATATCTGTTCAGATATGGCGTCTTCAACTTCTAATAGCATATTATCAAATAGAAGTTCAAAATTTTGAAAATAGAAAGAATTACTTCCAACGTAAAATGAATGATTTTTCCCATCTGGAGTAGTTACTCTACATCTATTAACGCCCTCGTCCAAGCAATTAACGTACACAATATTTCTCTCTGTTCTGTATTCTACCGTTTTAAAGCCAACATATTGTTTATGTATGAGACCAAGAAAACCGCTATGTGTTGTTACAATCTTTCCACCTTCTCTATTAACTTGAAAAACATAGTCTTCCTTTTCAGCATAAGCAAAATTGATAGTTGTTAGAGTTAATAGTGTTAAAAATAGAAATCTTTTGTACATCTTTTTATTACTTTTATTTGTTAAACCATAAAGAACTAACGGCAAATATTTCATCAACCCTCGTCCAATTTTTGAAGTTGCAAGATTACATACTTTTCTTTTACTGACAAAATAAATCAAGAGAAAATTATTATTCCGATAAAACTTCCAAGACTTTCAGGTCAAACATCTGAAGTTTAGGAGAATCTCCGTAGCCAAGGTTAGGATGAAACCAAATAATGTAATGAGAACCTGCATTCATCATGCTAAGACCTTCTCTTTCTCCTTCACATAGTCCGTCAATTCCTGTTGGACCAGGACGCTTGCCGTCTTTGTTTATGTTTGTCCTTACAAGTTCCCAGCCGTTGCCTTCTGTCAATTCATACTGAGTATATTGTAATATTACTCTGTCTCCGTTTCCTATAACAGGTTTCTTGCCTTTCCCTTGTTTTTCTACTTTATATTGTAATCCGCTTGGAGTTGTTTTTACTCCTTGTGCTTTGGCGTTTTGTTCAAGGAATTTTGTTGCTCTGTCCAAATCAGGTTTTGCCTGTTGAAAAGATTTTTCTTGTATGCTCTCTTGTGTTTTGCGTGCATATTCCATGATGATACTTTTCATTGTCTCAGCATCCCATACTCCGTCAGTATCTTTTACGTAAGCTTGTTTGAAACCTCTTGCATAAAGGTCTGCATTTACGGGTGCATCTTTATCCATTGAGGCTTGCAAACCGTTAAGATAGCCAAGAGCAAAAGAAGCAGAATCTTTCAAATCTTTCAGTTCATTTTGCTTTACCCTGTCATCTTTTGTAGAACAAGAACTTAGAGACAAAAGCACCAAGCCCATCCCTAATATAAACAGCAATGTAATACTTTTCATTATCAATTGTTTTCCCAAAAAATTTTCTGCAAAAATATAAATTATTAGTCAGATACAAAAAATATTGGGAAGAATAATTACATATAAGTAAATTTTTTTCATTACTTTTGCAGTTGGTTTAACAAAATTAAAATTGCTTGCAGTGAAAGGGAAATACATATACATATTACTTATAATAACGTTTCTTTGTTTTGGTTCCAAGGCTCAGAACCGTCAGAGTCTTGAAAAAGAAAAAGCAAAAATAGAGAAGGAAATATCTTCTATGAATGCTATTCTCAAAGAGACACGAAAGAACAAAAAACTTTCTGCCTCAGAATTGCAGATAATAAAAAAGAAAGTTGAGCAGAGACAGCAGCTTGTCAATAATATATCTTCCCAGATAAACATTCTGGACAACCAAATCAAAACCACACAACAGAGCATTACGGAATCTTATCGTAGTCTTGAGATTCTTAAACAGAATTATGCCTATATGCTTCGCTATGCACAAAAACATCGTTCTGTAATGGACAGGCTTCTGTTTATATTCTCTGCAAAAGATTACCACGAAGCTTATCAGCGTTACATATTTTTCAGACGTTATGCTTCATTGCAGAGAGAACAGATGGCAAAGATAGAGAACAAGACCATAGAACTTTCTTCCATGACAGATGATTTGCTTAATCAGAAGAAGTCACAGTCCAAGCTTCTCAGCCAAGAGAAAGTAAATACCGCCAATCTCAATAAAGAACGTCAGCAACAAGAAAAACTTGTAAATAATATCAAAAAGCAAGAAAATCAACTTGCTAAGGAAATAAAAGCAAAAGAAGCAAAAAAGAAAAAACTTCAGCAACAAATAAATGCAGCTATTTCTGCTGAGGTAAAAAAGCAGGCAAAGATAGCAGAAACCAAAAGAAAAAATGCTTCTACTACAGCCACTACAAAAAAAGAGACTACAACAGAAAAGAAAACTCCTGAAAAGAAAACATACGTTATGGCTGCAACTCCAAAGGAAGAAGCTTTGTCCAAAAGTTTTGAAACTAATAAAGGAAGACTTCCTTGGCCTGTAGGAAAAGGAGTAATTGTCAGCGGTTTTGGAAAGCATCCTCACCCGGATATTGCAGGTGTTGAAATAGAAAATCTTGGAGTGGATATCCGTACAACAAAAGGTGCAAGCATAAAAGCTGTTTTTGAAGGTGAGGTCTGCAAGGTTTTCCCAGGACCAAACGGGAATAAAATAGTAATCATCAGACATGGAGAATATATGACAGTCTATACCAACCTTGCGAGTGTATCTGTTTCAGACGGAACCAAGGTTTCAACAGGACAAACCATAGGAACAATTGCAACAAACGAGAATGGAGAAAGTGAGATGAACTTCCAGGTGCGTCAAGGTGTAAAGTGTCAGAATCCATCTTTGTGGCTGAAAAGATAAATCCCCAAAAGTAAACATATAAATACAATATATTATGAGAAAAGTACAACAATTGTTTTTTTATTTATTGATAGGTCTGGTTTGTGTCAGCGTTTCGGCACAAAATCATGCCAGATGGACATTCACAACAAATAAAATCAATGATTCTGTTGCTGAATTGCAGCTTAAATGTTCTTTGGATAAAGGTTGGCATATTTATTCCCAATATACCAAAGGAACAGAGTTGCCGATAGAATTTAATTTCAAAGCAGCCAATGACTATCAGAAGATAGGCGGAGTAAAAGAACCAGCAAGCAATGCACATTATGACAAGTTTGCAAAAGACACTACACGCTCTTTTGAGGGCAATGTTCTCTTCCGTCAAAAGATAAAAGTAAAAACAGATAAAGATTTCAAAGTAAAAGGAACTGTTACATTCCAGCTTTGCGAGAACGGTTCATGTATTCCTCCAGATGACGTGGATTTTGCTTTTGATGTGAAAGGCAATCCTAATGCAGAGACAACAGAACTTGTACAAGAAGAACAGTTGGCTCAAGTCACAGAACAGACTCCTACAGAACAAAGCAAAACCCAGACTACGACAACTATTGCAGAAGCAAAATCAATGGGGGATACTCAAGACCTTGCAAACAAGTCTTTGTTTATGGTATTTCTGATTTCATTTGGGGTAGGATTGATTACATTGCTTACTCCTTGCGTTTTCCCTATGATACCAATGACTATATCTTTCTTCCTTCATGGCAAGAAAACCAATAGACAAGGCAGAAAACAAGCCTATTTCTTCGGACTTTCCATAGTGTTGATTTTTGCAGTATTGGGATTGTTGCTTACATTGATATTTGGAAAGGACGCCATGTATATTATTTCCACACATTGGATTCCTAATGTTTTGTTCTTTGTCATTTTTATGGTCTTTGCCCTTTCATTTTTCGGCTTGTTTGAGATAACAATGCCAAGCAAATGGGTGACAAAGTCAGATAAAGAAAGTGAAAAAGGCGGATTTTTGGGAGCATTCTTCATTGCTCTTACAACAGTTCTTGTTTCTTTCTCCTGCACAGGACCTATTCTTGGAGCAGCTTTGGTGGAAATGGCGTCAGGTTCTTCCAATTCATTTATATTCTTTGTGTCTATGTTGGGATTTGCCATAGGTTTTGCACTTCCATTCACTCTTTTGGCTATGTTCCCTTCGTTCTTGAAGAATATGAAGAGCGGTTCTTGGCTTAACAGCGTGAAAGTTGTCTTTGGTTTCTTGGAATTAGCCTTGGGATTGAAATTCCTTATGGTTGCAGACCAAGCCTGCAATTGGGGTATCTTGCCAAGAACAACCTATCTTTGCATTTGGATAGTTATCTTTGCAATGATAGGATTCTATCTGTTGGGAAAACTTAAATTCAAAGGTGATTCTGATTTACAGCATATAAGTGTTCCTCGTCTGTTCCTTGCTATTGTTTCTTTCTCTTTTACTATTTATATGATACCGGGTCTTTGGGGAGCTCCGCTAAGTGCAATCTCTGGCTATCTTCCTCCTGTTTCTTCGCAGGAATACAATATTGAAAAGATTATTGTAGAGAATGGAGGCACAACAGCAAAGATAAACAACGACGGATTTCCTGTTCAAAGAAAATATGCAGACAAATTGGACGAACATGTTCCTGTAGGATTCAAGGCTTTCTTTGATTTAGAGGAAGCAAAAGCGTATGCAAAACAAGTAGGCAAGCCTTTGTTCCTTGACTTCACAGGCAAGAGTTGTGCAAACTGCAGAGAGATGGAAACAGCCGTGTGGTCTGTGCCTACAGTCAAGCAGATGATACAAAACGACTACATTCTTGTGTCATTATATTGCGATGAAAACACAATAGAACTGCCAAAAGAAGAATGGACTCAAATGAACGGCAAGACAATAAAAACTCTTGGAAGAAGAAACCTTAACTATCAGATAGAGAAATTCCATGCCAATGCTCAGCCTCTTTATGTTTTGATGGACGGGGATGGTAATCTTCTGACAGAAAAGCCGCAACCATACGACAAGAATGTAAATAACTTCGTCTCCTTCCTGCAAAAAGGCTTGGAGAACTTCAAAAAGTAAGACATACACTTCAGACAGAGAACAGTATATTTCTATAGTTTAGAAAAACGACTTTAAGTTTTTCAGCACATAGGGACCTTTTAATTTGCTTTTTAATGCAAATTAAAAGGTCTTTTTTTATAAATCAAGTATTTTTTAGGATATATGGAATTATTTTTTCCTTGATTTTTTATGTAATCAAAAAATTTTTTCTAAATTTGCACCTGCTTATCATTGGATAAGTGTCAAGGGAGAAACATTTGTTTCCTTTCTTGACCGAATAAATAAAATATGAAAGCGTTATGCTTTTTTTATAACTTGCATTTTAAAAGCCTGAGAAACTTTTGAGCAAACAAGTTTAAGCATAGCTGTTTCATAGCCTATCTTCATAGGCGTGAATTCTGCTATATTTATATCTTTTTGCGCGGTTTTTTCTCAGGTACCTTAAATGGAGATATAAAACAAACATATGTGGTTTCACGCTTTCTTAATTAACTTAATTTGATAAAAGATTGCTAAGGACAATCTTTCCCTAAAAGAAACCATATTGGGAGAAATTTTATTTTGTTTAAATTAATTAAAATAAATTCTTGATCTATCATTATTTATACACTTAATGATGAATATTGGGCAAAAAAATCATTCAGAGTAACTTTGTTTATCAAAAAAAACATATTTTAAAACGAACGATTAAAAAAATAAACAATTATGGAATTATCATTAAAATCACATTTTTTAAATCTGTACTGCATGGTGGTAGCAGATGGAGAAATATCTCCAACGGAAAAAGCTGTGCTATACCGCATAGGTAAAGAACAATATGGTGTAACAGAAGAGGAAATCGATAAAGTTATTTATGCCGATGAAATTCTTTTCTATATACCGGAAACAGAAGAAGACAAAATTCTATATCTGTATGATCTTGCTCTTGTTGCTTGGGCTGACGGTAAGATAACAGATGATGAAAAGCATCTTCTAAATACTTATGCAAAAAAATTCGGAGTATTGGATGAAGAAAGAGACGAATTAATAAACCTCTTATTGGAAAAGGCAGAACAAAAACTTACGCATGAAGAACTTTTAAAAGAATTTACTGAATAAAAAAAGAAAGGAACGATTATGGCACTTAGTTTAAATGGAGTGTTTGGGAAGAAAGATGATAATCCTAAAACCGATAGAGTAACTGTAACGGGTATAACAAAAGATGGAAGTATAATTGTAGCTTCCACGGTTAATTGGCAACAGAAAGGAGTAGAGGAGGCAGGCGCATCAAAAGGAAACCCTAATGCATTTTCAGCAGGCTTTGACTCTGCTTATGCAGGAATAAAGAAATCGCAGGAATTGGATCAAGACTTACAAAGGAAAATGCGGGAAGATCTACAGACAGAGATCACAAACCTTGAGGCTAATAAAGAAAATGATAGGAACAAATTAGATTTAGAAGAAGAGAATCTAAAATCTGTAAATTCCGATATCAAAGATAAAGAAGAAGAAATAAGAAAGGTAAAAGAGGATGGAATAAAAAAGAACAGAACAGTTGTTGCAAACTTCATTATTGGAGGTATTATTCTTGTATCTATGACACTGTTCCTTTTATTGTTCTATTCATCTACAATGTATTCTGCTTTCTTTAAAGATTTTGGGGAGGGCGATACTCCTTATACAGCTATGTTTGATGGTGCTGCTGTATCAAAATCTTTTAGTGAGGGTATATTTAAAGGATTATTTATTTTGTTTTTCCCTATGACTTTTATGGGTTTGGGTTTTGTTATTCATCAATTTACAGTAAATAAAAAAGGATTTGAACGTTATTTTAAAAGTATTGTTCTTTATGCCTTAACTTTTGCTTTTGATTTTTTGCTTGCATATAAAATAAGTAAGGCAATATATGATGTAGAAGTTATTTATAATCCAGGTCTGCCACCTTTTTCTCTAAAAATAGCACTTGCGGATATGGATTTTTGGATAGTTATATTCTGCGGTTTTGTTACTTATGTTATATGGGGATTGGTCTTTAGTTTTGTAATGGAAAATTACGATAAAATGACTAATAATAAATTCGTACTTGAAAACTTAAAGGCAGAGTTACGTAAACTACAATCAAAACAAGTAAGTATTCAACAGGCGATAACTACTCTAAAAAATAACTTAAATAATTTAGAGGCAAAAATAAAGCAGAAAAAATCGCAGTTTACCTTTGTACGATATGACTTTGCTGCAATGAAAAAATATCTTGCAGAGTACTATCAAGGTTGGATTTCTTTTATAACATTATTCAGAGGAGATCCCAGCGCCATAGCAGACAGGTATGGAAAAGGAATGAAAGAGGTTGAAAATTGGATGAACGGAATAGAAAATAAAAAAATAATGCAATAAAAGGAGAAATAAAAATGGATAAAAAAGAATCAAGAATTGTGCATGGTATAATTATCGCATTGGAGATTTTACTTGTAATATTAGTAGTTACTTGCAGAGATTGTAAATGTAAAGATGATAAAGAAATGCAAGTATTAGAGAACTGTATTGAAAATAAATAAAAGGAGGAATAAAAATGGATAAAAAAGAATCAAGAATTGTGCATGGTATAATTATCGCATTGGAGATTTTACTTATAATCTTAGTGGTTACTTGCAGGGATTGTAAAGATTGTGGAGACAGTAAAGCAGTTGAGGGAGTTGAAGATAATTCTATTGCTGATAATACAACTACTTGTGATTACAATATTTCCTTATTATTAGATTTATCTGATAGATTGATGACCCCACAACAAATAGACAAAGACACGCTTTTGATTAATTATCTCGCAGATTGGTTTTATAGAAACCAAAAATCTCTGCCACGAACATCAATATTCCAAAATGGAGATAGAATAAAAGTTTTCTTTTATCCTCAGCTAACTATAGCAGGGCTTAATCAATATCAAGAAGATTTGTCCATAGATATGAGTGTTCATGCTAAAGGAAAAGATAAAATAAAAGCTATTATTGCAAATAGGGATAAACTTGATAGGATGAAAACAACTTGGCATAATGCACTGGATACAATATATGCTAATACTATAGCACAAAAAGCTTGGGTCGGTTCTGATATTTGGGGATTTTTTGAAAAACAAGCGAAGGTACAATGCATAAATAAGAATGCTAAAAGAAATATTTTGGTTATCCTTACTGATGGCTATCTGTATCATAAAGACTCATGGCGAAAACAAGGAAATAATGAATATACAGGAATATCTCCATTAACAATTGATTCCCAAACAAAAATAATTTCAACAAATGAAGATTTAAGTGGTTTGGAGGTTCTGTTCTTGGAAATCAATCCTAAGAAAGATTCTGATTTTAACAAGATGAAAGACTTATTGGCAAAATGGTGTAATGAAATGGGAATAAAACATGTGGATTTTGCAAAAACAGACTTGCCTGCAAACACAAAAACCATCATTGAAAAATTTTTAAATTAATAATATTATGAACACATCAGCAAAAGTATTAGTAACAATCGTTATTGTAATAGTATTTATTGTTCTTTTTGCCTTATTGATAGGTGTAAGAGAATATGAAGGGTATTCTACTCCTGGCTTTATTGGAACCATCCTGCTTATAGGAGCCATTGCAGGAATACGTGCTATTTGGAAAAAAGAATAGGCAGATTGTGTTTAAAGACTATTACAAAATTCTTGAAATCTCTTTTGGTGCAAGTGCAGAAGAAATAAAACTTGCATACAAAAGACAGGCAATGAAGTGGCATCCTGACAAAAATCCTAATCAGGATGTTACTTCTATTATGCAGGATATAAACGAAGCATACAATATTCTTAAAAATCCCATAACCAAACAGCGTTATGATGATGAATATATTCTATATAAGCAAGAAGCATCTTCAACTGCTGAAACTGAATACAGAGTTCATAACGAGGATTTGGAAAATGATATAGACAATGCCCGCAAAGAAGCATCAGAGTACGTAAGAAAGTTTATGAACGAACTGAAACACGAGACTGCCGTTGCAGGCAATGCAGCTTGGGATGCAATGAAGGGATATATTTTTGGTGCAGTCATCATTTCCGTTATAGTCTTATTGATACGGGCATGTAGTAGTTAGTGAGATTTTTTTTATAAATAGACAGACTCATAATGGTTCTATATGGTTTTTATCTAAGAATATGTGATTATTTAGGGACTATAGCTAATTTGTATTTAACAAATTAGCTATAGTCATTAAATCTTGTTTTTCATATTCAAAAAAATATACATCTGAATTGAATGATTTAATGGAAGTTCTTAGAATGTTCTATGCTCAGCGTCTTGAGAAAGAGATGCAAAAGCCTTGGGATAATGGTGCCTTAAATCAAGAAGCATTGGACAACTTGTAAAATAATGACTAAATAATTTCTCTATGTTATAATCTTAACGGCAAATTCTGATATTTTTTGTAACTTTGCAAGTTCAAAAATAACAAATTGAATATACGATGTTTTCTTATACTGCCATAGATTTTGAGACTGCTGACAAGTATTTTCCTTGTTCATTGGGACTTTGCAAGGTTGAGAATAATAAGGTTGTGGATGTTAAGTATTGGCTGATAAAACCGATATGCTTTCCTTACTTTCATTATTATGCACAACGTATTCATGGCATACATAAAGAGGACGTTGCAGACAAGCCTACTTTTGCTCGGTTGTGGAAAGAAATAAAACCATATCTGGACAACACTATGGTTATTGCACACAACGCTTCTTTTGATATAAATGTGCTTAGAAAGACGCTTAAGTTCTATAATCTACCAAAACCAAGGAGTCGTTATCTTTGCACATACGTTTTGTCGCGTGATGTATGGAAAGACAGCCCAAAACATTCGCTGGACTACCTTTGCAACCTTGAAAACATAAGTCTGAACCATCATAACGCCCAATCGGACGCCAATGCCTGTTCAGAACTCTTTCTTAGGGAGGTGGAATATCTGGGAGTAAATGATTTTGACGAACTTAAAACACTGACACATCGCCGCTATTTAAAAGTGTAGCCCGGTTTCTGCCAAGATATTCCGCATATCAGTACATAAGATTGCAGCCTCTTATGTCGGAGTGGTCCAATCTGCCTATGATTTCAAAGGAATTGTCCGAAAGTTTCTTGCCCACGTCTTGGGTCTGAATGAAACAGCACGTGTCTATATTGCATAAATCTATGATATTCAAAATTCCTCGTCTGCCAAACGGGACGGTGTTCTTGTAGTCGTTGATTTCTTTTACTACGACCTGCATCTGTTTTGGAACATGGAAAACACCGTCCTTGAGAGAGTAAGCCTGAGAAAACAGTTCACACATTCCATACTCAGAAGCGATGCTTTTTATACCAAGACTCTTGGTTAATATTCCATGTAATTCAGCTTTTGGAAGTTCTTTTCGTCTTCCTTTCATTCCCCCTGTTTCAAAAACAACGGTATTTTTTAGTCTTAGTTCAGGATAGGCTTCTATCAAATCCAAAAGAGCGTATGTTACTCCAAAAAGAATAGTCTTTATGTTGTTGTTTTCGTTAAATAGAAGTGTATCAACCACGTCTTTCAAGTTGTGGGCATAGAAACCGCTGTTTTTGTATTTGCTTTTTTTTACAAAAGCATCCATCATACAAATCAGAGAGGAATGTTCTTGTTCCAGATAGTTTGGTAAAAGGCATACAAAACAATAATCTTCTGCATTGGAGAAGAATTGTGAAAAGCAGGAGAAAGTGTTCTGGATATAGAAATCTTTGTTATAGACCAGATGCTTGCTTCTCTGCATGGAATTTGTGCCGGAGGAAAGGAAATAGTCTTCGTATTCGCAGTCTTCAAAGCAGGTTATCTCAGAATTCTTGTAGAAAGATATAGGCAAGAAAGGTATTTCATCAATGTTTCCCACCCTTTCTATATCGCAGCCAAGACGGTCGCACCATTGTTTGAAGACTTTATTGTTCTGGTATTGAAAAACCACAGCCTCTTTGCACAAAGCAAAGAAATCTTTTTCGGATTCTATGTATTGCATTTTCCTTGTCCAATCGGCAAAGAATGTTTTGTCAATGTTTTTCTTTATTTCCATCTGATACGTGCAAAAATAGGGTAGTGGTCTGAAGGAGTGCGTATCACACCTTCTTTGAAACTTATTTCATCCGGAGCATCATGGCCTTTGAGATTTTCTTTCTTGTTTTTGCTAAGCCAATACATATTTGTCATAACAGCATAATTCTCCACGATTAAGTCGTTTGTAACAAATATATGGTCTATCCTGCTGTTGGTTTTCAACAAAGGATTGAAGGAATTGAATGTCCCGTTTGGTATCATCTTGTATCTGGCAATCTTGTAGCTGTCCTGCAGGATAGAACTCTGGGTAAATACACTGTAGATTTCATTGTTTTGATCCACATTGAAGTCTCCTGTAAGTATGGCGGTTTTTGATTTTGCTATTTCCTTGATTTTCTCAACAACAAGTTTTGCACTTTCTTTTCTTGCCACTACTCCTACATGATCCATGTGAAGATTGAAGAAGAAAAACTCCTGCCTTGATTTTTTGTCTCTGAATTTACCCCATGTGCATATACGAATGCAGGCAGCATCCCAGCCTTTTTGTGGTTGGTCTGTTTGTTCTGCCAGCCAGAAGTCGCCTTTATCCAAAAGTTCTATTTGGTTTTTGTCATAGAATATGGCAGAATATTCTCCTTTTTCCTTGCCGTCATCTCTGCCAACACCTATATAGGAATATCTGTCCAGAAGTTCCAGCATATCTTTCAGCTGACTGTTCAAGGCTTCCTGAGTTCCGAACACAGCAGGTCTTTCAAAGTTGATTAGTTCGCAGATTTTCTCCACTCTGATGTTCCAGTCATTGTTCTGTTTTACGTCATATTCATTCTTGTTTCTTATGTTGTATGAGCCTACAAGCAAGTCTTGTGCAGTGATTGTAAGGCAAACAAGAGTGAAAACAAAAAGGATGGTTGTTTTTTTCATATCTTCAAGGCTTTTTTGTTAAGGTTTTGCAAAGATACTTCATTTTTTTCAATATTTTTGTGTTGAGAGAAATTATTTTTTTTGTAACTTTGCCTGTCAAATAATTAATTATAAAACAAGAATAAAATGAAAAAAGTAATTTTAATGTTGCTCCTCTGCTTTTTTGTAGGCATAGGAGTGGAAGCACAGAATGTTCTGGTTGTGCAGAAGACTGATTTAACAGAACAAACTTTTGATTTGGGTGATAACGGAGCTATTTATGTCTCTGAGGCTACTTCGGATTCACGGGGTTTAATCAATATTGTTGATGAACAGGAGAGTTCAACCATTATCTTTTTTGAGGATATACAGAAGATTTATTTCAGGTCTGTGTCCTCAATTGCTGAAATGCAAGCGGAGAAAACAGCCTTTGTCTATCCAAATCCTGCAAAGGACTACATAAAGACTGCAGGTGGAGACAATTCATGGCAAAATGTAAGCATATATAGTCTTGACGGCAAACTGTTACTTGAAGGAAAATATGCAGATGATGAGAAAATAGACATCATTTCCTTGGAAAAAGGTGTCTATGTGTTGAAATGTAGTAACAAAACCTTTAAATTCTCAAAACTATGAAAAAGATAAGTATTTTGATAGCAGTATGCCTTTTCATTTCTTTTGGTTTAAAGGCACAGAACTCTGAAAGTTATTCCACAGACACAGTGTTGATGTATTATAATGGGAGTGTTATTTATCAGAATAATGCAGCCAATATCAATACTCTTAAAATGACAGACAACACTTCCAATCTTTTGATTACAGAAGATGACAATACAGTAACATTGCCTATAAGCACAATAGACAGTATTGTATTCTCTCAAGCAGGAGCAGAATATTCCAATATTGTTTATGTAACATACGCCGGCGATACTGCATATGTGGTCAATAATGTGGGAAGTGAGGACATAGCGGTTACGGTCAGCGGTGCAAATGTAAGCATTCTTACAACAGCAGGCATAACTAACATAGAATATTATTTGTCTGGTACATCTTCCGACGGTTCTTTCTACTTGGAATCCGACAAGAAGTTCAAGATTTCCTTGGGTGGATTGGACCTTACTTCACTTACTACCATACCAATCCGTTTGAAGAAAGACAAAACCACTACATTTAATATAGTAGATGGAACAATAAATACACTGACAGATAATGCTTCTTCTGATGGTAAAGCGGTTATCAATACAAAAGGAGAAACCACTTTCACAGGTGCAGGAACTCTTACCTGTGTTGCAAATAAAAAGAATGGTATCTCTTCCGACAATACTTTGACTTTTACAGAACCTACAGTAAATGTAACTGTCAATGCTGATGCAGGAAAAGGTATTAAGTCAGATATAGATGTTGATATTACAGGTGGAAATATCAACGTTACAGCTGCTGGAACGGTGGTATTAGAGGAAGTTGGAAGCGGATATGATCCTTCTTATTGTAGCGCAATAGGAGCAGACAGTAATATAACTATTAGCGGTGGTACTATAACTCTAACCCTCCCTTCATCTAATGCAGGAGGTAGAGGAATGAGTGCAGATGGCAATATAACTATTACAGGTTCTCCTGTTGTAAATATAACTGCTGCTTCAGATGGTGCAACATATATTGACAGCACAGGAGCAACAGATTCTTATAAATCATCTTGTATTAAAGCAGACGGAAACCTTCTTATAGATGGAGGCACTATAACCATTGCACAATCTGGTTCTGGTGGTAAGTGTATAAAGATTGATGGAACAATAACAATAATGGAAGGGGAAAACACAACTCCTGTAATCAATGCAAGCACAACCGGTGAACATTTTGTAGAGGTGCAAGGTTATGGTTGGGGAAATGAAACAGACTATGCTCAGCCTAAGGCCATCACAGCAGAGGGTAATTTCTACGTTTTAGGAGGATATATCAATGTTTCTACACAACATGACGGTGGAGAAGGATTGGAGAGCAAGGATACAATGTTTATCTCAGGCGGAGAAATAATCCTTAATACCTATGATGATGCTATCAACGCAGCAAACCATATTGAAATATCAGGAGGTCAGGTCTATGCACATGCAACAGGCAACGATGCCATAGATGCAAACGGCACGATGACAATAAGCGGAGGTCTGGTCATAGCAATAGGACAGACTTCTCCTGAAGGTGGATTTGATTGCGACCAGAACACATTTAAAATCACAGGAGGTACGCTTATTGGAATAGGTGGCGAACATTCCACTCCTACATCTTCTGTCTGCACTCAGAGAGTTGTTTTAAAGAGTGGTGTAAGTGCTAACCAGGCAATAAACTTTACTGATAACAGTAACAATAGTATTATTATGTTCCAGATACCTGAAATAACTTCCACGCAAGGAGGAGGTCCTGGCGGTAATCCATGGGGTTCTCCAAGTTATGGTCCTGGTGGTGGTCCTGGTGGTGGTCCTGGTGGCAACAGTGGGCTGGTTCTTCTTTTGTCTTCTCCGGAGATTTCCACAGGAACATATAAACTGTACACAGGAGGCACAATATCTGGCGGAACAGAATGGAACGGTTACTACACAGGAGCAACCTACACTGGAAACACTTCTACCAATATAACAGTTTCCTCAATGGTAACAAACAACTAAAGACTGCTTATAAAAAAAAGAAAAGGACGATGCTTTGCATCGTCCTTTTCTTATTTTCCTATACAGAAGTTGGAGAAGATGTTGTTGAGGACATCTTCGTTGCAGACCTCGCCGGTGATTTCTCCGATATAGTTTGTGGCCATGCGGATATTCTCTGCTATCAGGTCGGAGGATATTTCCATTTCCACGCCCTGCATTGCAAGACGGACTTCCTCCAAAGCCTTGTTCATAATTTCATAATGGCGTGCATTACTCAGGAATACTTTGTTGTTGAAGTCTTCTTTTGGGGTCAGGTCTTCAATCCTGTTCATCAGTTCCTCTATTCCTTTTTTCTCTTTTGCGGAGATAAGCACATAACCTTTGCTCTTCAAGGCCTGTTTTTCCTCATTGGAAAGAGATACTTTGTCTTCTTTGTTCAGGATATGTATCAATTGTTTGTTCTCAAGACTTATTCCCTGCAGAATATCCTGTTGGTCTGCTTCCCATTCTTCCTTTTTGCCCGCAATATCCGAAATCATAAGCACAAACATAGCCTTTTCTATGGCTTTGAACGAACGTTCTATGCCCCGTTTTTCAATTTCGTTCTTGCTGTCCCTTATTCCTGCAGTGTCAATAAACCTGTATTCAACACCTTTGATAAAAAATCTTTCCTCAATGGTGTCTGTTGTTGTGCCGGCTATGCTGGAAACGATAACCCTTTCTTCTTTCAGTATGGCGTTCATCAGAGTACTTTTCCCGCTGTTGGGCTTTCCCACTATGGCAACGGGAATACCTTGTTTGAAAGCGTTGGCCTGTTCAAAGGAACTGCAGAGTTCTTTTAAAAGGTTTTGGGTCTCGCTTAGTTCTTTTAATAAATTCTCCCTGTCAACAAAGATTTCATGTTCTTCCGAGAAGTCTATTTCCAGCTCCAGCAGGGAAGCAACCTTCAAAAACTTTTCCCTCAGGGTATGCAACAAATCATTGTAGCCCCCTCTTAGCTGGTTTATAGCCATATTCAAGGAAAAACTATTACGTGAAGCAATAACGTCTGCAATGGCTTCCGCTTGTGAAAGGTTTATCTTGCCGTTGAGAAAAGCACGCTCAGAAAATTCTCCCTTGTCTGCCATTCTTGCTCCAAGTTTTATAAATATATTAAGCAAAGTTCGACATATATACACAGAACCATGAAAACTTATCTCCACAAGGTCTTCTCCCGTGAAGGAATGAGGAGCAAAATATATACTTAAAACCACTTCATCTATTGTCTTTCCTTCGTATTCTATTGTGCCAAAGTAGGTATGGTTGGCTTCGGCTTGTTTCAGGCTGCTTATTTTCCTGCTTTTGGGTACAAAGACTTTGTCAGCTGTCTCTATGGCACTGCTTCCACTTAGCCTGATGATACCCAAGGCAGCACTGATGTTGCTGTTGGTTGCCGGAGCTACTATTGTGTCTTCTCTGTTTATCAACATGGTTACTGAAAAATTTAGTCTGTTACACATATATGCTTATCCATTGCAAAAATAAGAAAAAAAACAGATATATGAAGTTTTGTTTCTTTTCTCTTGGGCTTGAACGTAAAGAGAGTTTCTTCCTCTCTGAAAGACAGACTATTGACATCAACGAAAAAAAGAGTTGGTTTTTGAACGCAAAAACCAACTCTTTTAGGTCTAAACATCAAGACTTTTTTTCTAAAAACCAACTCTTTTTTCAGAGAAGTTTATTGCTTGTTTTCTGTGTTGTACTTTTGATGAAAAAAAGCCTGTGTTTCTTGATTATTCAGTATTTATTCTCTTCAAACCATGAGTTTGCTGCTTCTGCAATCTTATCCACGTCCTGCATGTTCATGCATTTGAAGTGCTTTTTAGGGCATTTCTTGTAGCCAAGTTTGGAGCAAGGACGACATTTCAGCCCCTTTACCTCGCAAATCAAAGACTTCTCCTGCATATCTTTTGGCAGATAAGGGTACATTCCAAAATCTGTCACCGTATTTCCCCAAACGCTTATGATGTTCTTCTTCAATGCAGCAGCAATATGCATGGCACCGGTGTCAGGAGTGATGATGCCAAGGGAATTCTTGATAAGGAAAGCTGTCTGATTTATAGAAAATGAGCCACAGCCATTGAAGACCCTGCTGCCGATGGCATTTTCCACTCTGTTGGCTTTTGTTTTGTCGTGCAAATCTCCTATAAGAAGTATCTGACCTTGGATTTTCTGGCAAATACGAATAAGAAGTTCTGCCGTCATTTGTTTGGTTTCGTGCCTGCTTCCCACAGCTATGCATATATATCCGTTCTGAAAAGCAATAGGCAGGGCGTCATTTGGAATACAGTCCTCGTCTATAAGGAAATAGTCCAGACCTTTGCCGTCATTTTCCACTTTCAGTCTTTCCACAGCCTCGAAATACCTGTCCACAATATGAACCTTTGGCATAAGATTCTTTTTGAACTTCACAAGAAGGAACTTTTTGAAGTTAAGTTTTGGGAAACTTGCGAAAGGTTTTCTGAGTGCAAGAATTATTTTTCTGCTTCTAAGGTTTTTATGCAAGTCAATCACATAGTCGTAATCTTCTTTTCTTAGGCTTTTCACCAAAGAATGAAAACCAGAAGCAGTGCCGTCTAAGGCATAAATCTTGTTTATATAAGGGTTATTCTGAAGAATGGATACGTTTTGTTGTTTTGTCAGATAGTGTATTTCGCAATTCGGATACTTGTTTTTTACACATCTTACCACGGGGGTTGTAAGAACTATATCACCAATAGAAGAAAATCTTATAACAAGAAACTTCTTTATGGGTATATTGTCATCTGCTTTTTCGTTACTCTCTTCCATTATTTACCGATGATTAATTTTCTGCAAAATTACATATATTTTTTTAAATACAATAAATATATAAACAAAAAAAAGGAATGCAGTACCCTGCATTCCTTTTAAGTACTGAACAAAATGCTTTAAGCGTTTTTGTATGCGATAGCTTCTATCTCAACCAATACTCCTTTTGGAAGTTTTACTACTGCAAAAGCAGCACGTGCAGGAAGAGTCTCCTTGAAATATTTTGCATAGACTTCGTTCATTGCTGCAAAATCGTCCATGGAGTTAAGCAAGCAAGTTGTTTTGCAAACATCGTTGAAAGAGTATCCGGCTTCTTTAAGTATGGCACCGACATTCTCCAAAGCTTGTGTTGTCTGTGCTGTAATACCCTCAGGAGTTTCTCCTGTCTGTGGATTTACAGGAATCTGTCCTGAAATAAAAAGCATACCGTTGCCTGCTTGAATAGCCTGAGAATAAGGTCCTATTGCTGCAGGAGCATTTTTTGTATTTATTACTTTGTTCATTGTCCAAAAAAGTTTTTATTTGTTTATTATTAATTTTTCTTTGGCAAGTTTGTTGTCTGCCTTTATGATGACATTATATGTTCCATTGTCTATGTTCTGCAAAGAGAATGTCTTGTTTGTCAGGTCTGCATTTTCTTCCATATAGACAACTTGTCCAAGTATGTTGGTGATTATTATCTGTTGTGCATTGTTTATTTCAGATTTTATGGCAAATGTTCCGTTGAATGTTGGATTTGGCATGATTGAGAAATGGAAATTGTTTTCTATATCATTGATTCCAGCATCAGGGATTACCACAACATGCTTGATATTTGAGTAAGCTTCAGGACAAGCATCTATCTGAACTTTCACTCTGTAGTCAAATGCACCAAGAGTAGAGAAGTTTTCATTCAGGGAAGCAGAAGTGTTTCCTAAAGAAGAATATGTGTTGCCACCGTCTGAAGATTTTTCCCAATCAACAATGCTTCCTCTGTATGAAGAAAGAGAGAAAGTGCCGTTGGTGTTCTTTTCTACAGTGTCATAAGCGAAAGTCAGGTTACCACCACGTGAAATTCTTACGTCAATAAGAACGCTTGATGAATTGTGGCTTATAATGCCGTCAGAATAAACTACACGTCTGAAATAAGTACTGTCTGTAAGTATATTTGGTTGATAGTTTTGTTGGTTGTTGCCTGTTGGAGTGTTGGCATCTGCCTCTTCCCAGTTAACACCATTTCTTACTTGCCACAAATAAGTGAAGTTGCCAAATCCTCCTTGAGGTTCTTCTCCTTGGATAAGACCAGGCTGAACACCTTGACAAACTTGAGGAGTTGTGGCAGTGATAGTGTTGTTTGTGATAGCAGGATAAAGAGTAGTGAAACTTATTCTTGAACTGTAGGCAGTACCATATCCGTTGGTTACAAAAGCTCTTGCGTAATAAGTGTGTCCGCTTTCCAGACCTGTAAGAACAGTAGAGAATACACCTGTGGAAGCATCTGTAAAGCTGATAACTGTTGAGTTGTCCAAATCTGGAGTTATATCTCCATCTGCCGTATAAACAAAACCTTTTGAAACAAAGTCTGCCATACCAACAGAAGACATAGTTGCTTTAAGTGTTGCAAAAGTTGTATCAATGTTTGTAGCAGATTGGATAGCAACAGAGCCAAGACCGGAAACAGTATTAACATATTTGATTGGTCCAAGATGTGTTCCCAAGGAATTCTTTATGAATGAGCGGAAATAGTATCTTACTCCTCTTTCCAAACCTGAAATAGTGGTGGAAGCAATGTTGATTGTGTCGTTCAGGTTTTCATCATAGATAGCATTTTCTTCAGTGAAAGGACAGTCTTCCTCAGTAGAATAAACTATACCTTTGTGAGTGAAACTTTCTCTTCCCGGATAAAGTATCTTGCCTGATGTGTTGAAAGAGTACATCGTTGTTCCCGTAGCATTGCCTGTTTCAAGCATAGGAGTGTTTGAGTTGAAGTTAAATACATAAAGGGAGTCATTTATCTTGTTCATATCTGTGAAAGCAATGTCTGTAAGAACAGTACCTTCAACAGTGGAAATCTGGTTATTGGATGAGTTGGTGAAGTAATGTATATTTGAACTTGAGGCAAAAGGAGCTCTATAGTTATCTCCGTCTGTGTATGTACCTGTAGAAGGTTCAATAAACCAGCCTCTGTTGTTTGCTTCTACATTTATAATATTTCTGTCATTGTTTATCCAGTTGTTTATCTTGGACATATTTCCGTGATGTACCAAAATACCTGCTGCAGGAATGTAAGCATCCCAACCTGTTTTTCTACGTGCTTCTATTGTGAAAAATTCTTGAGTTCCTGCAATCTTAACCAAATAAGCAGTGTCGTTTGCTCCTTTTATTGTAGGTACAAGGATAGAATCCCTTGTTGTGGTAAGAGTATCCATGCAGCCCAACCAGCCTGTGTAAAGTTTTTCAAAAGCAGACCAGTTGGCAGGAGTTCTTTGTCCGTTGTTGTAACATCCTTGACACATAAGGTCGTAATCACCTGTGGAGACAACACTTGAAGTTGTTCCGGTACCATTGTTGTAAGTGTCGTAATGGTCTGGTAGTCCCAAAGCATGACCAAACTCATGACACATAGTACCAATGGAAGTCATTGAGTATGTACTTGCTTTTTCTGAACCGCAGACATAGTGGGCAAATCTTACGCCGTCTCTTACCAAAGAAGAACTTGGCTCTCCTTGATGAGGCCAAACTTCATCAGCGTTACCGGTAGAAGACTGAGGAGTGCCTGCATACATGATAAAAATACAGCCTACCTTGTCTCCGCCTGTAGTATGGATATTTGCAAAGTTGGAATAGTCAACATAAGGATCTGCTGCTATAATGGCATCTCTTGCAAGGTATTGTCCGCTGTTTGATGCGTAATAGGAACTTGGATGAGAAAGAGTGTAAGGTCCTACAACTCTTATTTTCATATCATACAAACCTCCAGACTGAGAATAATAGTAGTCTTTTAAGCTTCCTGTTCCATTGTAGTTCTCTTGAGAAAACATATCTTGGAAGTTTTCTTGTGTGTATTGATAAGTTTTGTCAGAATAGTTTACTAAAATAACCAAAAGACTGTCTGAAGCAACAGTAGGAATGTCTGTACTTCCCATAATAGGAGCAGGGAATATCTTTTTGTTTATTTCTTTTGTTGTTTCTATTTGGCTTTGGCTAAAAAACATATTCTTTTCCACGTTGCTCAAGAAAGCTATTTCGCTCTCAGAACGTTCTTCCTCGTTGGAAGCCAAAACAGAAGAAGGAACCATATTTCCTAATTCATCTCTTACAGCATATACAAAAGCACCGGATTTGTCGTGCAAAAGAGTATAGCCATCAAGAGTGTTTGCCCAATTTAATCTTTCATCTCCAGAAAGAATAAATGTAAGTGTTTTGCCATTTGGTTGCTTGATTGTAACCGGTTGTTTGTTTGCCGGCACAGCAAAGGTTACAATGCTTAAGCAAATCATTGCAACCAATAGTAGTGTTTTCTTTAAATGTGTAGACATCGTTGTTTTAAATTTTTATGATTATTATTATTTTATCGCAAAAAATATACCAAACTGTGTAATTTGTATATCTACAATATTGACGTGCAAAATTATAATTTTTTTGTTGTGTGTGCAAGTTTTGTAATAAAAAAAAGACACACACCAAATCAATGGTGCGTGTCTTGTATGCTGATAATTTTTATTTTATTATCTGTTTACAACAATCTTGTTAGTAGATTTAACGCCATTTACTTCCAATGTATAGAAATAAGTTCCGTTATTCAAAGAGCTAACATTGATTCTTGTAGAGTAAGAAACGCCAGCTTCTCTCATACCTTCGTTCTGAACAAGAGCAGTTCTTCCCATAAGGTCAGTAACAGTGATTGTTACGTTTCCTTTTTGGTTAAGGCTATAAGAAAGTTTAACGTTGTCTGTTGCAGGGTTAGGATATGCATTTATGTAAGAAGCAGCTTCTGCAGATACTTCGTTGATAGATGAGTTTGGAATGTCTGAAAGAATCAGACGAATCATAGGAACTGAACCAGAAGAATAAGCATTTGTATGCCAAATATAACCCCAGTCATATTGTCTTTGAGAAGTTGCAAGGTTGTTAGACCATACAAGGATTGACCAACCATTGTCATAACCGAAGCTTGTCCAATAGTCGTAGTCTTTTCCAACATAGAATTTACCATTGTTTCCTATCTTGGTGTAGCAAGCATAGTATGTCTGGTTGCTTTCCAAAGGAGTAGCAGCGTATCTGAAAGGTAAAAAGATTGTGTTTAGGTTGTCTCCAGAGAAGCGTTCATAGTTATTTGAAGCATCTGAAGAATTGTTTAATTCAGAAGCAACAACAATATGTTCGTCTGATTCAACAGGATTTTCTTCATTATCCAATGCTTCCAAAACAGCGTCATTCCAAGCTGTAGCATTTTCAAGATTACTTACCCAAAGAGAGCCTTTGATAACAGCACCTGCTTCACAAGAGTCAACAGCAGGAACAACTTCAATACCTGCTATGTAAGCATTAGTATTATCATCTATTGTACCTTGAGCATTGTAAGCTATACAAACTCTGTATCCATCAGAAAGAGCGCCTGTTCCACTACCGTAGGTGTTTTCACCTGGATAGTAATAATCCCAAACACCGCTTACTCTTTCATATAAGATGCCAAGGTCTTTTTGCCATGTGTAGCATCTTGGTCTTGCAACGTCTTCTGGATATACATAATAGTAGCTAGTATCAAGATTTTTTGTATATTGTTCTCCATCTATGTTGTAGAACAAATCAGAAGTGTAAGCATAAACTCCTGCGCCCTCGTTTGATTGAGGAACACCATACTCACCAACAGACATTTCTTTATATCTTATATAGTTGATTTCTATTGTACCATCACTATATTGAGTAGTATCAGCAAATACTTCGTTAGCAAGATTTATTGTGTCAGATGTTCCTGATTCTATAAATGTGAAAACATCAGGATCATCATCAGTTGCACCAGCAGTAACTGAATAGAAACTGTTTACAAGATGAAGATCTTCTGCTTCTGAAGAACCAGTGTTAGAAACAACAGCATTTGTACGGAATACTTCTGGAATAATTATTTCTGGAACTCCTCTATAGCCGTCTGCTATGTCAAAACTTAAAACTTCAATTCTGTTTTCAGGAGTGAATCCATAAGAAATATCATCCAAGAACCAATAGTAACCAGAGTGATTTGTACCTGCTGCAGGAGATTGTACTCTGAAACGGATGTATATATCTTGGTCTGGAGTAGTTACATCACAAATACTTGTTCCTGCAGGTAAGTTTACGTATTTTCTACCGATAAGAGCGTTGGTGAAATCATCATAGTTACCAGTTGAACCCCAATAATCACCAGCTATACCATCAACGTTTTTAATATTGATAGCTGTAGAATCATAATTACCTGCTGCAAAGGTAGGATCTGTAGACCAATCGATGTAATATTTGTCACTGTTCCATAAAGTAGGGACCAGTTGAACAAAGTAAATGTCAATACCATCACCTGTTGTGTGAATAGGAGTATTGATTGTGATGTAAGCTTCAACATTGTCTGTTCCTTCTACATTGTAAAGACTAAAACCTGCAAAGTTGTTTGTAACACTCATTGGTATGTCACCATTAGGTTCAAAACCATTAACCCATGTAGCAAAAGCTGCTTCAGTTGTTCCTGCATCTGATCTCCAATAAACCAATGGCCACCAATCAGGATAAACAGTCATTGTTGAAGGATTCAACAAAGTCCATTGTTGAATTGAAGTGTGGTTTGCTGTTACACCGAAAGTGTAAGCATCCTCGTCACTGAAATCACACAAAGCGAAAGTGCCTTCGTAGATTGATTTCATAGGGATAGCGTGTCTTACTTGAGATCTGTCAATAGACACTTGCTTGTTTACCAAAGCATCTCTATCCAATTTCTGAGCTTTCATGTTTGCTTGGGCAAATACGCCTACTGAAGCCAACATAACAGCCATTACTAATACTAATTTTTTCATTGTACTTTTAATTTTTTGTTGGTTAAATTTCTACTTTTATTCAGGTTGCAAATTTAATCTATTTTTTGATACGTGCAATAAAAAAAACAAAAAAAATGCAACACTTCTGTCAGTTTTGCAAAAAATATACCAAATTTTACTAATTTTGCAGAAATCTTTGACAACATGAAAGTACATTTTATAGCAATAGGTGGAAGTGCAATGCACAATTTGGCAATAGCCTTGAAACTAAAAGGCTATGAAGTCAGCGGAAGTGATGATGAGATCTTTTCTCCTGCAAAAGAAAGACTTGAAAAATACAATATTCTTCCCGATTATATAGGTTGGAAAGAAGAAAAGATAACCGAGGATTTAGATGCAGTAATTCTTGGTATGCATGCAAAGGAAGATAATCCGGAATTGAAAAAAGCAAGACAACTTGGTTTGAAAATATACTCCTATCCTGAGTTTTTATACGAAATGTCCAAGGATAAAAAGCGAATAGTCATAGGCGGTTCTCACGGAAAGACCACCACAACGGCTATGATTCTTCATGCAATGCAACACAACAACGTGGAAACTGATTACATGGTGGGAGCCTTGTTGGAAGGCTTTGAAGTAATGGTGAAGATGACCGAAACAGCACAGTATATGGTTTTGGAAGGCGACGAGTATTTGACTTCAACCCTTGACAAACGGCCCAAATTTCATCTTTACAAGCCTGATGTTGCGATAATCACAGGCATAGCTTGGGACCATATAAACGTATTTCCTACTTTTGAGATATACAAAGAGCAGTTCAAAATCTTTACCACCAAGATAGAAAACAACGGCACTTTGATTTATTGTTCAGAAGACGAAAATGTAAGACAGATAGCCGAGCAAAGCCGCAAAGACATAGAGAAACTGCCTTACACCGCTTTTGATTACAAGATAAAAAACAGCGATACCTATATTATATACAAGGGCAAGGAATATCAGATTCAGGTTTTTGGAAAACATAACCTGATGAATATGTATGCAGCTATGCTTGCAACAGAAAAAGTAGGCATAAGCAACGAAGATTTCCTTTTGTCTATGCAGTCATTCAAGGGGGCAAGCAAGCGACTTGAACTTATAAAGAAAACAGACAGCGTAAGTGTATTTAAGGATTTTGCACATTCTCCCTCAAAACTGAAAGCAACAATAGAGGCAGTGAAAGATTGGTTTCCGAAACGAAAACTTGTAGCTTGTATGGAGCTGCATACATTCTCTTCTCTTACTTCTGAGTTTCTGCAACAGTACAAAGATACAATGAACAAGGCAGATATTTCCATGGTCTATTACAACAAGCATGCAATAGAGCTGAAACGTTTGCCAGATTTGAAGAAAGAAGATGTATATACCGCCTTTGGCAAAAAAGACCTGAAAGTCTATACAGACACAGACAGCATGTTGGCAGACTTAAGGAAGATAGAGATGAAAGATGTTTGTGTTTTGATGATGTCTTCCGGCAATTTTGACGGAATAGATCTGAACAATATCTTTTAAGGTCTTCGTCCTATCATAACTTCTGTTGCACCTATGCCATATTTTTGCATAGATGCAGGGAAGTAATGCAAGAAAGAATATTTGTTGAGTTCGTCTTCTATATTCTTTTTCAGCACACCTTGTCCCACGCCATGGATAAACACTATTTTGTCCAGATTTCTCTTTATTGCCTCATCGAGACATTTTCTGAAATGCTCCATTTGGGTATTCAACTTCTCAAAAGGCTGCATTTTACTGTCATCTTCTGTTAATTCCTCTATGTGTAAATCCACTTCGGCTTCTTTTCTGCTTATCATGTATTTGTCAAAGAAAGAAACTACTTTGTGTTCTATGGGCTTTACGTCCTGTTTTTCTATTTTTATCTGCTCCAGAAGTTTCTTTTCCTGATCTTTTTCCATAAATATCTGGTTGTCCTTCACAATACTTACAGGAATGACCATGGCTTTTTCTCCTATAAGGTCATTATATTCAAAACAGCCTTCTTTATAGAACTTTCCTGTGCGGATTTTTAGCTGATATGATATGGGAGAAAAAACTTTGTCGTCGTTGTCTTTGTGAAACAGCAGCTGCAGAACTCCATTAGACCATTTTTCTGCTTGAGCCGGTTTCAGTTCTTCAAGATGCACTCTCTCCTTACTTGCCAAAGATCCGAAATCTTCTCCTTTGAAAGATCCGTCTTCTTGTCTTAATACAACAGAATAAAGGGTGTAGTAGTCGGTATTGTTGATAAGATAGACATCAAAGCCTTGTGTAAGAATCCAGACTTGGTCCTTGGGTACAAAAGCAAGATAGACACCTTTGTCCATTTGTTGTCCTTTGCGGGAAAGAAATACTTTTTCTATATTGTTTTGTTGGTTATTATCGTTTTGTGGAGTTTCTTCTCTGTTGTCTGAGAATTGTTCCTTGTACTCCGAGGTAAACATCTTGCCGGCTTTGTCTTCAACGTGGTCCAAGATGATTTCCTTGGTAAGCGTAGGGACATCGAAGCCGTCTTCTTCAACATGTACAACCAAAGGTGAGATTATCTTTGTTATTATTCCGCCTCCTGTACGGTTAAGGAACTTTACTCTGTCTCCAATCTTGAATTCGCTCATGAGTCTGTGCTTTTTTTGTTTTTTTCAATCAGATATAATAACTCAAAAAAGCTAAAATAATTGCATTTATTTGGAGACAAACTTTGAAAAACTGTTTTTTTTGCGTTGTGTCAGTGTTTTTTTAAGCCAAAACAGGATATTTCATTGCCACTGCAGGGCTTTTTTTGGTAAAAATACCCGCTATCTTGTCGCAGAAACGGAGATTGGCAAAATTTAAACCTCAAGTGGCAGGAGAAAGAGCAGGTTTTCGCGAAAACAGGATTGAAAAATAAAAAAGAGAATTTTTATTGCAGTTAAAGAAATATATTGTAATTTTGTGGAATGAAAAGAGTTGTACAGTTATATATAATATTTGCGTTGTCTGCGCTGGCTTTTTCACAGAATGTCTTTGTCAGCGGAAGCGGAAAAGATATTGCAGGCAAGAAGATAGACGTTTATTGCGTGGAAGACAGACTTTCCGGATTGGTAAATTTGCGTGCATCCACAACACTGCAGAACTATGATACAAGTTTTGCCCTTTCTTTTCTGATTGATGGTGAAAAGGAAGTTATGATTCAAGTGGATTTGATGAAATATTCTTTTATAGCAAAACCGGGAGTAAAATATACTTTGAAAATATCAGACTTCAATTTCTCACAAGAAGATTCCAATATGGCTTTTCTTTATGGAATGCGTCTGCCGGCAAGACTGGAGATGGAAAGATATGACGGTCTAAACACTCCAATCAACGATGTGGATAACATCTTGGGGGAATATGTTTATGAAAACAGGCGTATGCTTTCAGTAAAGGACTCTTCAGTAAAGGCAGGTCTGCTTTCCTTGAAGGATTCTTTGCTTGTCAAGTACAAAGGCAATGAATATATGGAGAAATACATAGAGTATGAGTTTGAAAGCGTGATGTATTCTTTTTATCTTAAATCCCGCCTTGCAACAAAGGAACAGATGTTCGCAAATTCTCCTGTTCTTTATGACAATATCGGCTATATGGATTGTTTTCAGACTGTTTTTGAGCGCTATTTCTCTTTAGGTTATAAATATATTTCCCGTAAAGACATGGAATCTTGGCTTTTGGGAGGAAACTATGCTGCTTTTAATGACGCATTGGGAAGAGACAAGATACTTGTCAATGAAGTTTTCAGGGAAATGGTTTTCTTGCAGGGGATGAAAGATGCCTATTTGGACGGAATCTTTGATAAAAATCTTATAATAAACATTTTGGAGAAATTCAAAGTAAGCACTAAATTTGAGAGACACTCGGTTATTGCTGGTAATCTTATAGAATACTTGTCCACAATCAACGCAAAAAATACAAATGTCGGAGATTATAAGGTGAAAAACTTGGAGCAGGAAGAAGTAGAGTTGAAATCTTTCTTCAATGACAAGCCTACATTGGTTGCATTCGTGCGTTTGGATGATGTAGCCTGCCTGAAAGAGTTGGAAAGTATACATTTTTGTTACGACAGCATAAAGACCAACCTTAATGTTTTGACTATTTGTCTGGATAACAGTTTTGAGAAGATGTATAACTTTATACGCAACAACAAAGTAGGCAACAAATATCGCTGGAACTTCGTTTATTTCAGCAATAACTATGATATGACCAAGGCATTTCATCTGAGAATGTTCCCAAGCTTTGTCCTGTTGGATGAAAAAGGGGAGATAAAGGAAAATCCTATAGACTTTCCATCTTCAGGAGTGCTTATGAAATATAAAAATGATAAATAATCAAAAACATACTTAATTATGACAGATTGTTTGGTAATTATACCTACATACAAGGAACAGGAAAACATAGAAAACATAATCCGCTATGTGTTTGGTTTGGAAAAAGAGTTTGATATTCTTGTTATTGACGATAATTCTCCCGATGACACGGCAGCAATTGTGAAAAGGCTTATGGAAGAGTTTCCTGACAGGTTGTTTTTGGAAGAAAGAAAAGGCAAACTTGGTCTTGGTACGGCTTACATCCATGGTTTCAAATGGACTTTGGAAAGAGATTACGGCTATATTTTTGAAATGGATGCAGACTTTTCTCATCCTCCTAAGTCGTTGATAGATTTGTATAACGCATGTAGAGAAGGTGCAGATATGTCTATTGGTTCCCGTTATTTAGATGGAAAGATTTCTGTTGTGAACTGGCCGATAGGAAGAGTGATGATGTCTTATTATGCTTCGGTATATGTAAGAAAAATGCTCGGAATGAAAGTCTGTGATGCAACAGCGGGCTTTGTTTGCTATACACGCAAACTTTTGGAGAGGATAAACTTTGATAAGGTGCAGTTTGTCGGCTATGCTTTCCAGATAGAGATGAAATATACGGCATGGAAGCTGGGATATAAAATAAAAGAGGTTCCTATTATATTCACGGACAGAGTACTTGGACAAAGCAAGATGAGTATGAAGATATTCAAAGAAGCTTTCTTTGGTATCTTCTCTTTAAAGTTCAGAAATTGGAAAAAATATTAATGATAAAATAGTATATAATGAAAACACAGGACACTGTTTGTTGCTGTCTGCATAATGAGTCTTGTTTTCTTGTTTTCTGCCTATTCTAAAGACACATAGAGACAGTATCAGTTAGGTAAATAAATAAAAAGACAATAAAATAATTAATAGAAATGAATAAAAGATTTTTTGTACTGACAGTTGTTTTATCATTTGTTTTCGGGCTTAATGCTCAGAACAAAATGGATATTGAACATCTGATGGACGGCACTTACAGAGCAAAAGCCACAAAATACAGTTTTAGATTTGAAAACAACGACGAATATTCCTACTATGACAGGGAGTGGAACAAACATATTGTGAACAAAAAAGGCGAAGACAGGACAGTAAATGAAGATTTAAAGGCAAGTGACGAAGATCGCAAGGACAAGAATTTCCTTGAAGTAAATGCAAAATCAAAAAATGAAGCTTTTGTCAGAGATAATCAGGTTTGGATAAAGAATTCTGCAACAGGAGTGGAAAGACATATCACCACAGACGGAGATTCTTTGAACATAATTTATGGACAGAGTGTTCATAGAAATGAATTTGGAATAGAAAAAGGCCTGTTCTTTGCCAATGATGGAAAACATCTTGCTTTTTATCGTATGGATCAGAGTATGGTTGGAGACTATCCTTTGGTAAATACTCAGGAAAGAGAAGCCAAGGCACAGATAATAAAGTATCCAATGGCAGGAATGAAATCACATGAGGTACTTGTTTATGTCTATAACTTTGATACAGACAAGACAGTCATACTGAAAACACGCCAAAACAACTCTGTGGAGGGAAGAGAGATGTATCTTACCAATATAGCTTTCTCATTGGATGGTAATACTGTGTATATCCAGAAACTGAACCGACTTCAGAACCATATGTGGTTGGAGGCATATGATGCAAACACAGGTCTGAAGAAACGTATCCTGCTGGAAGAGACAGCAGACAAGTATGTGGAGCCAGAACATCCTATTGTTTTTTTGCCAAAAGACGCTTCCAAGTTTATATTCTTTTCGGAGAAAGACGGTTGGCAACATATTTATCTTTATGATACACTTGGCAAAGAACTGAAACAGCTTACCAAGGGCGACTGGATGGTTAATGAGATAGCTGGATTCAACGACAAGGGCAATATCCTCTATTTCTATGCAACGAAGGATTCCCCTTTGGAAAGTAATTTCTATTCTCTTAACCTGAAAAATGGAAAGATTACCCGCATAACAAGAGAACATGGGACACATTATGTTTCTTTCAATGAAAAGGGAACAATGTTCATAGATACTTACACATCTACAGATGAGGCTTATAGAGTTGTGCTTAGAAATGAAAAAGGCGAGATAATAAAAGAGTTGGAACGTTGCGAAAATCCTATGGAGCAGTTAAGTAATAATCCTGTTATTATTTTGGATACTCTTCATGCAGAAGACGGAACTGTTCTTTATACTCGTATGATTCGTCCCAAAGACTTCAATCCTCACAAAAAATATCCTGTTATTGTCTATGTTTACAATGGGCCTCATGCACAGCTGATAACTGATTCTTATACAGCAGGTGCAGGTTATTTTCTTCCTTTCCTTGCAACACAAGATTATATAGTATGGACTTTGGACGGAAGAGGTTCTGCAAACCGTGGATATGAATTTGAAAGTGCTATATGGCATCAGTGTGGTAAAGTGGAAATGCAGGATCAAATGAGAGGAATAAATTATTTGAAATCTCTTCCTTTTGTTGATAGCGAAAAAATAGGAATAGACGGCTGGTCATACGGAGGTTTTATGACTTTGTCTTTGGCATTGAACAATCCTGACGTTGTTAAAGTTGCAACAGCAGGAGGTCCTGTGATAGATTGGAAATGGTATGAGGTGATGTATGGAGAAAGATATATGGGAACTCCTCAAAACAATGAAAAAGGATATGAATCAAGTAGCGTATTAAATATTATTGATAATATAAAAGACAGTCAGCATATACTGGTTATGCAAGGTTATTTGGATAATACCGTAGTTCCTCAGCATTCATTGGAGTTTATCAGACAGTGTGTTGAGAAGAAAAAACCTGTGGATTACTTTATGTACACTTCTCACGAACACAATGTAAGAGGAAAAGACAGAGTGGAACTGTATAAAAAGATTTTCCACTATTACGAAGACTATCTGAAATAAGATATGAGGGATTTGATTTCAATAATAGTTCCGATATATAATGGCGAAGAGACTTTTGAACGTTGTTTGAAGAGTCTTCTTTGTCAAACATATACTGATATTGAAATAATTCTTGTGAATGACGGTAGCAAGGATAACAGCGGCAATATTATAGGAAGGTATATGGCAAAAGATAAAAGAATAAAAGCCTTGTATCAGGAAAATCAAGGAGCGTCTTCAGCAAGAAATCTCGGATTGGATAATTGCAACGGCGAATGGATTACTTTCTGTGACTGTGATGACTGGGTAGATGACAATTATGTTCAGTCTTTTTTGGACAAAGAAACTCTTCGTCAAGATACATTATACATTACAGGAGAGAAAGAAGGTTTTTCTACAAAAGACCTGAAACCTCAACGAAATATTTACAGAAGCGGAGATAAATCACAAGAGCTTTTGGATTTATTGCAGGCAAATGGCACAACATGGGGAAAACTTTTTTCAAAAGCTGTTATAGACAGATTACAATTGAAGTATAGGAATGAAATATTTTATGGAGATGATAAGGTATTTACAATGACTTATCTTAGCGCTGTTGTTAGAGTAGTTTATAATGAAAAGGAATTTCCATATAATTATGTGAATGATTTTCGTCCGAGCAAATTTATAAAGAGTTTTGAAAGAGAAATAAAGAATTTTGACACCATCGTTGCAGAATTAAGAAAATATCATCCAAACTATTGCAATGCTTCTTGGTTTATAACAAACTATCAACTTTGGTTTTACTCTGTATTTTGCCAGAAACAAGATAAGAAACAAAAACTTGCTTATCTGCAGCAAGTAAGATCGCATCCCGAAGCAGAAGAAATTTTAGATTTTATGATAAAACAAGGAGGTAGTCTTTCTTTTCTTTGGAAATGGTTGCAAAGAAGGAAATATAATAAGGTATATCTTATATGTAATATCACGGTTCCAACAGTTGTGAGACTGTTTTCCTCCAAAATATTTCTTCCACTTAAACGTCTATTGAAGAATATAGGATAACACAACTATGAACAAAAAGATTCATTAAAGACTTGTTTTAAGATTTTGCATCTGCTAAAAGATAGGAAAGAAAGGGAATAAGTATTTTTTTTAGGTAGTGTTAAAGTATCTGGGAAATATTCTGTTTCTGTAAAAAGAAATGGATATTTTTTTATTTTTTCTGTTTATTGTCTGCAGACAAAAAAAAATTACTATCTTTGCAATGTACAAAAAGAATTATAGGTATGATTTTTTCAAAAGAAGATGTTGAGCAGATAAAAGCACAAGGCTTGACAATAAAAGAAGCAGAAGAACAGGTAGATAATTTTATTAATGGTTTTAAACCAATGCACCTGAAAAAGGCCGCGACAATTGGTGATGGTATCAATTCGTTTTCAAAAAAAGAAATAAAAGGGTTTGTTTCTCTTTACAAGAATGAGAAAAATAATATAAAAGTAATGAAGTTTGTTCCTGCTTCTGGTGCTGCAACAAGAATGATGAAAGATCTTTATTCTTTTGTAGATGAATACAAAGATGAAAAAAGGACTCCTTTTCATACTTTCCCTTTGGTAAAAAAACTTATAGAAAATATAAAAGATTTTGCTTTCTATCCTGCGTTGGAAGAAAAAATGAAAGCAGATAAACTTTCTGTTGAGAAATGTTTGGAGAAAAAAGATTATAAAACAATAGTGGAATACATTCTGACAGAAAAGGGTCTTGATTATGGCAAGTATCCAAAAGCGTGGATTATCTTCCATAAGAACAACGGAGATGCGATTACTCCTTTTGAGGAACATCTTATGGAAGCTGCACAATACTGCAATTCCAACGGTGAGGCAAAAATAGAATTTTCCATATTGAAAGAACATGCCAAAGGATTTAAGGCTTTGCGTGATAAACTTGTCCCTTTGTATGAAAAACAATATAAAATAAAATACGATATAGGTTTTTCTTTTCAACAGCATTCAACAGATACTATTGCTGTTGATATGGACAACAAACCGTTTCATACCAAAGAAGGAAAACTTTTATTCAGACCTGCAGGTCACGGAGCTTTGATAGAAAACCTGAACAAACTGAATTCTGATGTTGTATTTATAAAGAATATAGACAATGTTTCTTCCAAGTATAGAAAGGAAACATACGAATACAAGGAGTTTCTGGCAGGTGTTCTTTTGACGGCAAAGAAGAAGATCCTGTCTTTGCAAAAGAAACTGGAGAAAAAAGAGGTGTCAAAACAGGAACTTGTTTCTATATGTAATATTATCCGTAAGCAGGCTTTTATTTCCGAAGTGAAAAACTATACAGAATTCAACACATTGTTCCAATATAAACTTTATCTAAAAAAATTCCTTGACCGTCCTTTAAGAGTCTGCGGCATGGTAAAGAATGAAGGTGAACCTGGAGGAGGACCTTTCTTTGTGGGAAAAGATGGACAGGTCTCTTTACAAATAGTTGAGAAGGCACAGGTTGATTTGAATTCTTTGGAGCAAAGCAAAATATTTATGCAGGCAACACATTTCAATCCTGTAGATTTGGTTATTTCCACAACAAAAGCAGACGGCAAAAAATATAGACTGAAGAATTTTGTGGATAAGCAAGCTGGTTTCATTTCTGAAAAGAGTTTTGCGGGACAGACAATAAAAGCTCAGGAAAGACCAGGACTTTGGAATGGTGCAATGAGTGATTGGCTTACTATTTTTGTTGAAGTGCCTCTGGAAACATTCAATCCTGTTAAAACCATAGTGGATCTTTTGAAAGAATCTCATAAATAAGATACAAAAACACACGATAATATGAAAATTTTATTATTAGGAAGCGGTGGAAGAGAATCTGCCTTAGCGAGAGTGATAGCGAAGAGCAAACAAACAGAAAAACTTTATATATCTCCAGGGAATCCCGGCATGAAACTTTGGGGAGAGAATATAAGTCTTGAAGGTTTTGAAGAAATATCACGGTTCTGCAAGGAAGAAGCTATAGATATTCTTGTGGTAGGACCAGAACAGCCATTGGTTGATGGAATAACAGATTATTTTCTAAAGAATAATCCAGCGGTTACTGTTGTCGGTCCCGATAAACTTTCTGCCCAGTTGGAAGGAAGCAAGGATTTTGCAAAGGATTTTATGAAAAAATATAATATTCCTACAGCACGGTATAACACTTTTACTTCTGCAACAATCAAAGAAGCAAAAGCTTTCCTTAAGACTTTGAATCCTCCATACGTTCTTAAAGCAGATGGTTTAGCAGCTGGTAAAGGTGTTGTTATTCTTTCCACAATAGAAGAGGCAGAAAAAGAATTGGACGATATGCTTTTGAATTCCAAATTTGGAACAGCATCAAGCAAAGTTGTTATTGAAGAATTCCTTAGTGGGATAGAATGCAGCGTATTCGTGCTTACAGATGGGAAACATTATGTTCTTTTGCCTGAAGCCAAAGACTATAAAAAAGTAGGAGAAGGAGACAAAGGCTTGAATACAGGTGGTATGGGAAGTATATCTCCAGTACCTTTCTGCGATAAAGCTTTTATGGAAAGGGTAGAGGACAGAATAATAAAACCTACAATTTATGGCTTGCAGCAGGAAAGAATGAAATACAAAGGATTTATTTTCTTTGGCCTTATGAATGTAGGAGGCAATCCATACGTTATTGAATACAATGTAAGAATGGGAGACCCTGAGAGCGAAAGTGTTTTTGCAAGATTTGATTCAGACATTGTTGAAGCATTCAAACTTCTGGACAAAGAAGAATTGGATAGATACGAGATAAAAATCAGTCCTCAAACTGCAACAACAGTTATGCTTTGCTCAGGAGGTTATCCTGAAAGTTACGAGAAAGGAAAAGAAATAACAGGTTTGGCTGATTGTCAAGATGCAATTCTTTATCATGCAGGCACAAAACAAGGAGAAGACGACAAGATATTAACTTCTGGCGGCAGAGTTTTGGCTGTTACTTGTCTGGCAAATACAATACAGGACGCATTGACCAAGTGTTATGACAATATTTCCAGAATTTATTTTGACAAAATGTATTTCCGTAAGGATATAGGCAAAGATTTATAATTTTATGACACTGATTGAAGCAATAAAGGAAAGACACTCCGTACGGGCTTATCTGGATAAAGCGATAGAGAAAGAGAAAATTGATATCTTGAAAGAAGAAGTTGAAAGATGCAATGAAGAAGGCGGATTGCATTTTCAGCTTGTTTTGAACGAACCCAAGGCTTTTCAATCTGCTCTTGCACATTATGGGAAATTTTCTGGTGTAAACAATTATATAGTCTGCGCTGGCAAGAAAGCAGATGATTTGTCTGAAAGAACAGGTTACTACGGCGAAAGACTCGTTCTTCTTATGCAGACATTGGAATTGAACAGTTGTTGGGTAGCTCTTACATTTAAGAAAATACCAGAGGCTTTTACTATTGCGGAAGATGAAAAACTTGTATGTGTTATTTGTTTCGGGTATGGTGTAACGCAAGGTTCGGGACATAAAATCAAGGAATACGAAGATGTCTGCAGCGTAAAAAATCCTCCTGATTGGTTCAGGGAAGGTGTGAAGGCCGCTTTGCTTGCTCCAACTGCAATTAATCAGCAGAAGTTTAAAATATTTCTAAACGGAGACAAGGTGGAGATTAAACGAAAAGGCTTGGGTATATACACAAAGATAGATTTAGGAATAGTAAAATATCACTTTGAAGCAGGAAGTGGTAAAAAATATAAAATATGAGGCAGTATTTGGATTTATTGGATACAGTTCTGAGGACAGGAGCAGACAAAGGCGACAGAACAGGTACAGGAACAAGAAGCATATTTGGATATCAGATGAGGTTTAACCTGCAAGACGGTTTTCCTCTTTTGACAACAAAGAAGCTGCATACGAGAAGTATTATATATGAATTGCTTTGGTTCCTGAATGGAGATACAAACGTAAAATACCTTCACGATAACAAGGTAAGTATCTGGGACGAATGGGCAAGAGAAGACGGAAGTTTGGGACCTATCTATGGTTATCAATGGCGTCATTGGGATAAGAAGGATGGAGGTTTTGTTGATCAGATAAGCAATGTGGTCAATCAAATAAAAACCAATCCCGATTCAAGACGTTTAATTGTTTCTGCATGGAATGTTGCTCAAATTGATGATATGGCACTTCCTCCTTGTCATTGCCTGTTTCAGTTCTATGTTGCAAATGGACGACTCTCCCTGCAGCTTTATCAAAGAAGTGCGGATATATTTCTTGGGGTTCCTTTCAATATTGCTTCATATAGCATTCTTCTTGCCATGATGGCACAGGTGACAGGATTGGAATGCGGAGAATTTGTGCATAGTTTTGGCGATGCACATCTTTACAACAATCATTTTGAACAAGCAAAGCTGCAACTTACAAGAGAGCCTTTGCCTTTGCCTGTTTTGAAACTCAATCCTGATGTGAAGGATATCTTTTCTTTTAAATACGAAGATATTCAAATAGAAAATTACCAGTCTCACCCGCATATCAAGGCAGAAGTGAGTGTATAAAATACGTGTTGTCCTATTGTTTTTCAGGTAACAAGAACTTATGAAAAAAAAAGTCTTGATTTTTAGAAATAAAAACCAAGACTTTTTTCTCAGAAATCAAGACTTTGCAGTATGAAAACGAACAAAAAAAGTAAGATACTAAACTTAGTACCTTACTCTCCCCTTATTTTAGCGGTCTGGACGAGACTCGAACTCGCGACCCCATGCGTGACAGGCATGTATTCTAACCAAACTGAACTACCAGACCAAAACTGCCCAATCATTTCCGATTTGCGTTTGCAAAATTATAACCTTTTTTTATTCTCACCAAATTTTTAAAGAAAAAAAATATATATTTTAATCTTTTTTTATTTTAAACAATTGAATAACAATTCTTTTTTTTATCTGACAAATCACAGCTCAAAAGGATGCTTTGTCAAAGGAAGAGATGCCAAAGGATGATAATCACCTTTTAATCCTATAGGTTTTGCGGTACGTATGTAACTTACTATTTCTATGCATTTTCTTGCATCTTTCAATGTAAAACCTTCTCCATCAAGAATATGTTTATAACTTTCTGTATGCAGTTCTGTAAAACCATCAGAGAATTCCACTTCTTCATCATCGCAGACTATTTTCCTGTAGGTACGCTTTCCTGTCTTTTTTATTTCTTCAGGCAGGGTATCATAATTGATAGAAAGAAAGTATCTTACCCTTGCCCTTTCAAAATACAATATTCCTGCAACTCTGTCATGGGAAGCAAGATGAACTATATTTTCTTTTACATCGCCGAAAATCCATGCAAGCATATCATAAAAATGCACTCCTATATTCGTTGCCACTCCCCCACTTTTTGCAGTATCTCCTTTCCATGAGGTATAATACCAAAGACCGCGGGAAGTTATATATGTCAAATCAACATCAAAAACTTTATCTTTGGGAGAGGCGTCTATTTTTCTTTTCCATTCCTTGACCGCAGGATGCAACCGAAGCTGAAATATCGTATAGACTTTTCTGCCTGTTTCCTTTTCCATAAGTTCCAAAGAATCTATATTCCAGGTATTCAAAACAACAGGTTTCTCACAAATCACATCACAGCTGTTTCTTAAACCAAAACGGATATGAGAGTCATGCAAATAATTGGGTGAACAAACAGAAAGATAATCCAAACGCTTGTCTGTACGGGATATTTTATCTACATATCTGTCAAATCTTTCATATTCTGTATAAAAACTGCACATTGGAAAATAAGAATCCATAATACCAACGCTGTCATTAGTGTCCAAGGCACAAACAAGATTGTTGCCTGTATCCTTTATTGCTTTCAAATGTCGTGGAGCCACATATCCTCCCACTCCTATTATTCCAAAGTTTTTCATATTTAGCGTATTAAGAATATTTGTCTGCAAAGATACAATCTTTATCAGAAATAGCATCAACAAAGTCCGACAAAACAGTTTTTATGACCCAAAAAAGAGTTGGTTTTTAGTTTAAAAAATCAACTCTTCACACCTCAAAAACTTGCTTTTTTTTTCTAAAAATCAAGTTTTTTTTATTGAAGAACAAAACCTGCAAAAAAACAAGTATTATTCTATCCTTTTTACTCCGTCTTGTGTAAGCTGGTATTTGAAATTGCTTTCTTTTTCTATGGCTATATTCTCTGAATTGAAAGTCAGTCTGTGTCCATATTCTCCTACATAGCCTATTTTCCTTGCAGGATTGCCACAGACACAGGCATAGTCTTCCACATCTTCTCTTACAAGAGAGCCGGCACCTATCAAAGCATATCTGCCTATTGTATGTCCGCAGACTATTGTTGCATTGGCTCCTATGGAAGCACCTTTTTTTACCAGAGTCTTTTTATATTCTGTTTTTCTTTCAACAAAAGAACGGGGATTTATCACATTGGTGAAAACACAGGACGGCCCAAGAAAGACGTCATCTTCACATTCCACTCCTGTATAAAGAGAAACATTGTTCTGTATCTTGACGTCATTGCCAATTTTCACCTCCGGAGCAATAAAAACATTCTGTCCTATATTGCATTTCATGCCTATCTTTGCTCCTTTCATAATATGGGAGAAATGCCATATCTTTGTTTCTTTGCCTATATTGGATAAATCTTCCACAATCGCTGTCTGATGACAAAAAATACTTTCCATAATTATATCTTTTTACCAATTGTTTTCCTTGAATCTTTCTATATCCCTGCGGTCTCTTTTTGTTGGTCTGCCGGTGTGGGCATCTCGTCTTTCGTAATACATCATGCGCATCATTTCCTGCTTATCGTATTCATCCTGAGGAGTAAGGTCCTCATAGTATTTTGGAACGTCTTTGGCTGGAATACGGTTGTTCAGCAGACCTACTACCTTTACCGTCTTATGAATAGGATTTTGATTAACCACAACAATATCACCTATATTCACTTCCTTTGACGGTTTTGTGGAGGCATTGTTCAGGGAAACTTTCCCAGCACTGCAGGCATCAGCCGCAATGGTTCTTGTCTTATACAGTCTTACACACCAAAGCCATTTGTCTATTCTCATAATTCCAATTTGTTTGCTTTTGTTTTTTCTTCCACCCTGCCGTCTTTGTAGACAATTTTGCCACTAAGCATGGTCATATATACAGAATTGTTGAAACAATGGTTCTCCAAAGGCGAGAATGCACATTTGGATAATATGTTTTCTTTTCTTACTGTTTGCTTTTCGCCCAGCTTGACAAAGACAAGATCTGCAAAATATCCCGGTTTTATGAAGCCACGCTTTTTTATATTGAATCTCAAAGCAGGATTTTCCATCATTTTTTCCACTATCAATGACAAATCCCATTGTTCTTCCTGGGCTATTTCAAGCATCATCAACAGAGAAAACTGAATGGACGGTATGCCGGAAGGAGCTGAGAAATAATCTTTTTGTTTCTCACTCAAAAGATGTGGAGCATGGTCTGTAGCAACCATATCTATAAATCCTTCCTTCAAAGCCTGTCTGAGTGCTTTCCTGTCTTCTGAGGTCTTGATGGCTGGATTACATTTTATAAGATTTCCCAAAGTTTTGTAGTCTTCTTCAGAAAAGAACAAATGGTTAGGACTGACTTCAGAAGTTATATGCTTGTCTTCCAATTTATCATTAGTAAGCAGAGAAAGTTCTTTTTTTGTGGTAAGATGTGCAAGATGAAACTGTGTATTGTATCGTTTGGCCAAATCAACGGCAAACCTGCTGCTTAGATAACAAGCCTCTTCCGTCCTGATTAAAGAATGTATATTATAGGGCAAGGAAGAAAGAGTCTCGTATTTTTGAGTATTTTCCCTGATTATCTGTTCGTCCTCGCAGTGCGCTGTGATTACAAAAGGAGACTTACGGAACAGATATTCAATACTTTCCTTTTTATCCACAAGCATATTGCCAGTGGAAGAACCAAGAAAGAGTTTCAACCCTGCAACGCTACCTTGTTCCAGGTTTATTGCCTGTTCTATATTGTTATTGGTGAGTCCAAAGTAGAGAGAATAGTTGCAGTGCATGTTTTCTTGACAAAGAGAGTATTTTTCCTGCAAAAGTTCTTCAGTTACGATTGCAGGAGAATTGTTTGGCATATCAAACACTGAAGTAACGCCACCTGCCAAAGCAGCAAGACTCTCTGTATTCATGTCTGCTTTGTATTCTGCTCCAGGCTGACGAAAATGGACATGGGGGTCTATCACTCCGGGCAGGACAAGCAGATCTTCACAATCCACAACCTTGCAATCTTCCGGTAAAGAAATATCCTCATTGCAGACTTCCAATATACGTTCGTCTTCAATAAGGATATTTTTCTTCGCTCCTTTAAATCCCTTTATGCTTTTGGAACTTATGGCAGCATTCTTCAAATATGTATACATTATTTATATATATTAAAGGACTTTAAAGCCCAGTCTGTAAACTCCAAAGTCCTTTTCCGTTCAAAAAACCATTATAAATTAAGTTCTTTTTCTACTTCTGTTACTATAGTTTCATCAACAAGTATTCTGCCGCAGTATTCACAAACGATAATCTTTTTATGCATCTGTATTTCCATTTGTCTCTGGTGTGCAATCTTATTGAAACAACCTCCACAAGCATCTCTGTCTACAGTAACAACAGCCAAACCGTTCTTGGCATTTTGTCTTATACGCTTGAAAGCGGTAAGATATCTCTCCTCTACATTCTTTTCTTCCTCCTCTGCCTGTTTTACCAACAGGGTTTCTTTTTCTGAAGTATCTTTTATTATATCGTCCAACTCAGCTTTTTTGACATCAAGATCCTTTTGTTTCTCTTCGCATTCAAAAGTATATTTCTCTATGCTTTCTTTTAAAGCCTCTATGTTTCTTGTTGCCTCTCTTATCTTCTTTTCGGAAAGTTGTATCTCCAAATTCTGGAATTCTATTTCCTTTGCAAGAGATTCAAACTCTCTGTTGTTTTTTACTTTACCCTGCTGATCTTCGTATTTCTTTATGCTTTCCTGGTAAGCAATAATGTCGTTTTTGTGTCCTGCCACCTCCAGTTCGTATTCTTTTTGCTGCTCAGTAAGTTTGTTTATTCTTGTGGTAAGACCAGCGATAGTATCTTCCAAATCCTGAACCTGCAAAGGCAGTTCCCCTCTTATAATACGTATTTTATCTATTTCAGACTCTATTCTCTGCAACTTATATAAAGCCTTTAAACGATTTTCTACTATAACGTCGGCATCTTCGTTTCTAAATACGGGCTTTATCTCTTCTTCTTTCTTTACCTTTTTTGCCATAATAATAATGAATGTATTTTTTATGAATTTATTCTCTTGTATTTGAACCTGCAAAGTTACAATTTTTTTTTGATACTGAAATAATAAGAAAGGATTTTTTTTGAGAAAGCTAATTTTATGTCTTTATCTGGTTTTGTTTCTTTGATATATTGATTTGGAATATTTTTTGATACGGCTATACCTATAATTATAGGTATGGATAGGATTGCAGTATTTGTCTTTTGTATCATAAATGTTTTTGCTGTCTTTGGTCAGCAAGACGTTGTTATTGTTTTGTCCAAGGCTGATACTACATATACCACGCAAGATGCCTCACTGGAGGAACAGGAAAACAATTCTATGATTAAAGTTTTGTGGAAAGATTATTTTGAAAGCAAAGAAAACAGAAAAGAGAAACGGGACTGCTATGCAAGATATACAAAACTGTTTATTGAGACTCTGTATGGACAGATAACTGCACCTTTTTGTTATGTAGGATATTATCTGTGCAGAAAAAAGATAACAAACAAACTCACTGAACTATATAAGGAAAAGAACCTTGAGAACATAGAAAACATCGGCAAGGATATAACAAACGGGGTAATTGACAAAGAAGAGATAAAAGAATGTCTTGGCAATGGGTACTATAAACTATGGTTGTATGGAGACACCGATAATCCCGTCGAAGACGGAGGAGTTCCCCAAAGTTACAAATCCAATCTGCCTATGTTTATCAGAAGATGGTTTTATTCTGGAGTAAGAAACCCTCGCTGGAATGCCACATACATAAACAACTATTCAGCGAACATAAAGAAGATAACAACAAGCATTGACAAAAGGACAAATACAAATACTCACAACTTTGGAACAAGCGATACAAGACTGGGCACATGGCTAAGATGGTATGTAGATGAAGAAGGAAAATGGTGGTTTTTATATGAGGACACAAAGAGAACAAAAGAAAACGAAGGGAAATTGTTCTATTTTGGTGCAGTCGGCTTAGGAAACAAGGAAGACGGAGCTTATAAAAACGAGGTACAGAAATGCCGATTTGAATTTTCTCTGAACAGAAAGGTGAAAATTGATGAATAAATTTCGTTTTTTTCTCCTTTTGGGCAAAATTTGAGTTTTTTTTGAATAAAAACAGACTTTAGAAAACGAAAAAACACCAAAACAATCCAAAAAAGTATCCAAATTAACAAAAAGTTAAACATCTGTTTTTTAGATATATGACACTAAAAGATGTCATTTTGTTGTAGTTTTTTTTTGTCAATTCATATAAAATGTTTTTCTTTGCATTCCAATTTATAAACTTTTAAAAAATTTTAAGATTATGTCTGAAGAAATTACAAAAAAAGTAATAGCTATCGTAGTAGATAAGTTAGGAGTAGAAGAAAATCAAGTTAAACCTGAAGCGAACTTTACTAGCGATTTGGGAGCTGATTCTTTGGATACAGTTGAGTTGATTATGGAACTTGAAAAGGAATTCAACATATCAATTCCTGACGATCAAGCTGAGAAAATAGCTACAGTTGGCGATGCTATTGCTTACATTGAAAACGCTACTAAATAAATCCCTAATTAAATTATTTAGGAATGAAACGCGTTGTAATTACAGGCTTAGGAGCCCTTACTCCGATAGGTAATGGCGTTCCAAATTATTGGAACGGCTTAATTAACGGAGTAAGTGGCGGTGCGCCTATTACTCACTTTGACGCTTCACAAGCAAAAACAACTTTTGCCTGTGAGGTCAAAGATTTTGATGGCGGAAAGTATTTTGACAGAAAAGAAATAAGAAAATACGATTTATTCTCTCAATATGGTATTGTTGCCGCTGATGAAGCTATAGAAGACAGTGGTCTTAACATGGATACTCTTGACAAAGAAAATTCAGGAGTTATTTGGGCTTCTGGTATAGGCGGAATACTTACTTTCGAAGAAGAAATTACGGGATTTGTTAAAGGCGATGGCGCTTTAAGATTCTCTCCTTTCTTTATTCCAAAGATGATTGCTGATATTTGCGCAGGTCATATTTCTATAAAGCATGGTTTGGAAGGGCCTAATTTTGCTACAGTTTCAGCATGTGCTTCTTCTGCTCATGCAATAGCTCAAGCTTTTATGTTTATAAAATTAGGTAAAGCTACAATGATGGTTTGTGGTGGTAGTGAAGCTGCTATTACCCATGCTGGACTTGGTGGTTTTTCTTCCATGAAAGCTATAAGCCAAAGAAACGATGACCCTAAGACGGCTTCTCGTCCTTTTGATAAAGACAGAGACGGTTTTGTTTTGGGAGAAGGAGCCGGTGCTTTGGTTATAGAAGAATATGAACACGCAAAAGCAAGAGGTGCTAAGATATATGCAGAACTGGTTGGTGCAGGATTAACAGCTGATGCTTATCACATGACTGCTCCTCATCCAGAAGGCAAATGCACTATGAGAGCTATGCGTCTTGCTTTGGAAGAAGGAGGTCTTAACCTTGAAGATGTTCATCACATCAACACGCACGGAACATCTACTCCTTTGGGTGATATTGCTGAAGTAAAAGCCATTACAGGTTTATTTGGCGATCATGCAAAGAATATAAATATCAATTCTACCAAGTCAATGACAGGACACCTTTTGGGTGCAGCTGGTGCAATAGAAGCAATAGCAACAGCATTGGCTATAAAGAATGGTATTGTTCCTCCTACAATTAACCACTTCACTGATGATGAAGAATTGCCTAAACTAAATTATACTTTCAATAAAGCACAAGAAAGAAATATTACTGCTGCTATAAGTAATACATTTGGTTTTGGTGGACACAATGCATCATTGGCATTCAAAAAGTTTGCTGAGTAATGTTCTTGTTCAAAAAACACAGAGACGAACAAGAGAAATCTATAATAAAGTTTTTAAAAAATGTTCTTGGGTGTAAACCCGAGAATATTTTTTTGTACAAAACAGCTCTGACACACAAGTCTCGTTCCCATTTGGATTCAAACGGCAACAAGATAAACAATGAACGCTTGGAGTATCTTGGAGATACGGTATTGAGTACTGTTGTAGGACATTTTTTGTTTCAAAAATATCCCCATCAAGGCGAAGGTTTTCTTACCGAAATGAGGGCAAAAATAGTCTCCCGCGCAAGTCTTAATGCCTTAGGAAGAAAAATAGGTCTGAAAGATTTGGTTGAATACAGCAAGGGTACAAACACAAATTTTACTTCAATGACAGGAAATGCGTTTGAAGCATTAACCGGTGCCTTGTATTTGGACAAAGGTTACAAAAAGACCTATGATATTCTTGTAAATAGAATCCTTACTCTTTATATAGATGTTGCAGAAATAGAGAAAAAGGACTGGAACTATAAAAGTAAAATAATAGACTGGTGTCAGAAAAACCGAAAACAAATAGCATTTCAAGTTTTAGACGTGGAAGAGACTCCCAATAACAGAAAAAGGTATCATGCTGCTGTATTTATCAATGGAGAAAAACTTGAAGATGCTTTTGATTTTTCAATAAAAGCAGCGGAACAGTTGGCTTCAGAAAAAACATATAAGAGATTTATACAAGAAGGTATTATTACTGCAGAGTAAAATCAATTATGTATATAATCGAACAAATCTGTTTCCCTTGCCTCAAACAAAGATAATTGATTTTTTATTTCTTCTTCTGGCATATTGACATTCTCTACAAGAAAATCGTGCAAAACTTTTTTTACTGTCATTTTTGGTTTCAAACCGTTTAGTTCGCAGTATCTTTTTAGCAAAATGGAATCCTTTGCTGTAAGATTTATTTGCAGACTAAGATGTTTTTTATTTGCTATGTTAGTTTTTTTTCTCATCTTTGCATTTTAATTTGTTGGCAAAGTATTATTTTTTAACTTGCCAAAATTAGTATAATTTTTTAAATTATAAGCATATAAATACAAAATTATGACAAATGAATTATATAATAGTCTAAGAGAAAGCCCTACTTTTTTTCTTTTGGCCGGCCCTTGTGTAATAGAAGATGAGACTTCTCCTTTGCAGATAGCAGAAACTCTTAAAGATATTACAGACAGGTTAAATATCCCTTTTGTTTTTAAGGCATCATACAAAAAAGCAAACCGTTCCCGTCTGGATTCTTTCACAGGCATTGGAGATGAAAAAGGATTGAAAGTCCTTGCTGAAATAAAAAAACGCTTCAACCTTCCAATAGTTACAGACATACACGAAACAAGAGAAGCTGAATTTGTTTCCGATGTTGCGGATATTATACAGATTCCTGCCTTTCTTTGCAGACAAACAGAATTACTTGTGGCTGCAGCCAAGACACAAAGAATAGTAAATATAAAGAAAGGACAGTTTCTCTCTGCAGAGAGCATGCTTTTTACTCTTGATAAGGTTCTACAGTCTGGAAACGAAAACGCCATGCTCACAGACAGAGGTACTTTCTTTGGATACCAGGATCTTATTGTAGATTTTAGAAGTATTCCAACAATGAAAAGTTTCAACGTTCCAGTAGTTATGGATATTACTCACTCTTTACAGAAACCAAATCAGACCGCAGGAGTCTCAGGGGGTGATCCTCAAATGATAGAAACAATAGCAAAGGCAGCGATAGCAGTTGGAGCAGACGGAATATTTATGGAAACACATCCAAATCCTAACGAAGCAAAAAGCGATGGCAAAAACATGTTGGAGCTATCCAAAGTAGAAAATCTTTTAATCAAGCTAAAGCGTATTAAACAGGTAACAAACGAAATAGACAAACTGTAATCATCAAAGAATGTCTACAAAAGCAGATTATTTCTAAATGCATTCAAAATTTTGGATATATCTCTTTGCTGTGATGTGAAATTATTGTACCTTTGCAAACGAAATATAAGACACACAAATTATGGGAACAATACTTTATTTTCTAACTCTGATAGGAGCTTTGGGGATGTTTCTTTATGGAATGACCGTAATGAGTGACTCTATCCAGAAACTTGCCGGGTCTTCTCTCCGAGGGTTACTGGCGAAAATGACTTCAAACAGATTCAAAGGAATACTTACAGGTATAGGAGTAACAAGTGTTATTCAAGCATCAGCGGCAACCATAGTTATGGTTGTTTCTTTTGTTAATGCTGGTCTGATTTCTTTGGAAGGAGCTATATCTGTTATTATGGGAGCAAATATCGGTACTACCATAACAGCATGGATTGTATCCATTCTTGGATTTCAGGTTTCTGTAGTTGCGTTATGCCTTCCTTTAATTGCCATTGCAACACCATTGATGTTCACAAAGAAATACAAGACTCTTGGAAGTTTCCTCATAGGGTTTGCTTTGTTGTTTTATGGGCTTGGACTTATGCAGTCACAAGTGCCAGACTTTACACAACCAGAATATAGCGGAGTGGTAAATGCTATTTCCTCTCTTTCCAATTATGGTTATCTGTCTATCATTCTTTTTGTTCTTATAGGTAGTGCTGCAACCATTATCTTGCAATCCTCTTCCGCAATGATGGCAATAACATTGGTTATGTGTAGCAAAGGATTAATAAGTTTTGAAATGGCTTGTGCTTTATGTTTAGGAGAGAATATTGGAACAACTGTTACTGCCAACATAGCTGCAATGGTTGCCAACCGTACAGCTAAAAGAGCAGCACGAGCCCATCTTCTTTTCAATCTTATCGGTGTTACTTGGATGCTTGTTTTATTTTATCCTGTAACTTTCTTTATTGACAAGTTTTCTGAATCTGTTGGTTTAGGAGACCCTACAATGCATGCAACTGCTATACCTGTAGCATTATCTTTATTCCATACGTTCTTCAATCTTGCCAACACAGGCTTGCTTGTTGGTTTTATTCCTAAAATGGTCAAGATACTCAACAAAATTCTACCAGAAAACGAAGAAGACGAAATCTTTCGTCTGGAATATATACACAAAGGTTTGATTCATTCCGGAGAGATAGCTCTTGAGCCTGCAAAGAAAGAGATAGAAGTTTTCTCAAAAAGAGTTCTGCGTATGTATGATTTCATTCCTCAGCTGTTTACCATGCAAGTCGGCAAGGAAAAAGAAAGCCTTATGCAACGCATAGAAAAATACGAGGAAATAACAGACAGAATGGAACTGGAGATTGCTTCCTATCTTACCAAGGTTGCCGAAAACGAGATGTCCAAGGCTGCTTCTTGGAACATGGAAGCAATGCTTAAGATTGTAGATAATCTGGAAAGTATCGGCGACAGTTGTTATCAGCTTTCACTTTCAATAGACAGCAAAGACAAAAGCAACATACATTTCTCTGAACATCAGAACCAGAACATTGTTGCCCTATTTGACATGGTGAAAGATGCTTTGGAGGAGATGAACAACAACCTTTGTAATTTATACAGCAATGTTGATGGAATAAAAGCTTCCCAAATAGAAGAGAAAATAAATGCTTTCCGTGACAAGATAAGAGAAGAACACACTCAAAGCATAACCCATAATGAATACTCCTACAAAGAGGGAATACTTTACTCCAATCTTTATTCTCAGTTGGAGAAACTGGCCGATTATGTCATAAACGTAACAGAAGCCATTACAAAAAAGAAAAACAGAGCTTAACTTTTTTGGTGGGAAAAAACCTTTTCTCCCCTGCTAAAACAAAGAATAAAACACTGAAACACAACACTTACTATTTACAAAAGCAAAAAAATACAGCACTTTATTTGGTCAGTTGACAAAAATATTGTAATTTTGAGGCTTGAAAATAAGAATATGAATATGAAATTAACAAAGATAAATATTGCATTTGCGGTTATTTTATGCTTACCTTTATTCGCTTTTTCCCAAGTACACGAAAGAGGTATGATGAAGAACCGTACCAATGTGGAAAAGGAAAGTTCTGACTATACTCTTGGAATATTCAGAGACACCAATCAATATAGAAACTCCCTTATAGAATTTGGCACATACGGAGAAGACGCTGCAGCGGAAAGCGAAGAGGATATTCTTTACGCTTCCTTTGACAACAAGATAGTTCATTATCTTAACAGATTTGATTACTCCAATATGACAGGTTCAATACCTGTAAGACTTACCAACGAAAAGCAAAAAAAATATTTTACTTGCCCTGTTGAGGGTGTGCTTACTTCTCACTTTGGACCAAGAAGAAACAGATTTCATTATGGTACAGACATAGGTTTGCGTACAGGTTCTCCTATCAAATCCATGTTTGATGGTGTTGTCCGTTATGCCAAATGGTGTAATGGATATGGCAATCTTGTTGTTGTAAGACACGACAATGGTTTGGAGACTTACTATGGACACATGTCAAAAATCAACGCAAAAGAAAACCAGAGAGTAAAAGCAGGTGATGTTATTGGATTGGTAGGTTCCACAGGCAGAAGTTCAGGACCACATCTTCACCTGGAGATACGTTATCTTGGTGCTGCCATGGACCCGGAGCATTTCATAGATTTCAAAGACTACACTCTTAAATGTGAAAATGAAGTATTTCATATAACCCGTTCAGATTTCAAACCTACATATTCCAAAGGCGTATCTTCTTCAAGACAGCTTGCCAAAAGTTCTTCCAAAAAGAAATCAAAATCTTCACGCAGTTCTGTTGCTACAACAACATATAAGGTGAAGAATGGGGAATCTCTTGACAAGATAGCCAAGAAACATGGCACTACTGTTGCCCAACTAAAGAAAATAAACGGCATAAAAGGTGACAAGATAAAAGCTGGACAAAAAATAAAAATAAAGTAGAACAATAAATATCGGTTATTTAAGGTTGCTTAGGGTTGAATAACGTTGTGGAACGTTAAATAACATTAAGCAACCTTAATTTGTTTTGGTTATGATAAAAAATTTTGTTTTCAATCATTTTGCAGAGAACACTTATCTGGTTTTCAACAATGACAGGGATTGCGTTATAATAGACCCGGGCAATAAAGTGGATATGGAAACTTTGGAGCTGAAGAACTTTGTAGAAGAAAACAACCTAAAAGTGTTGGCAATACTTATCACTCACCCTCATTTGGACCATTTTTGCGGAGCAAAAGAACTTTCAGAAGAATACCATGTACCTCTATATATGCATAAAGACGGAGAAAAAGTTTTTGAAAACTACACAATCTCTGCAGGTGTCTTAGGCTTCCCTGAGAAAAATTTTTCAAACATAGAGAAAAAGTTTCTGGAATATAACAGCGAGGTAAAGTTTGGAGAACTAAGCTTTAAAGTTTTGGATGTTTCTGGTCATGCTCCCGGAAGTATTGCCTATTATTTCAAAGAAGACGAAGCGGTATTTGTCGGTGATGCTATATTTTTTGAATCCATAGGAAGAACAGACCTTTTTGGTGGTGATCTGGATTTACTGATAAGCAACATAAGAAAAAATCTTTTCTCTCTTCCTTTGGATACTGTCATCTATTCTGGTCACGGACCAAAGACAGACATTGACTATGAATCTGCAAACAATCCTTATATAAATGGTTTTGATTTCTAAAAAAACACAAATACTATGAAAGCAATAGATAGAAGGACAATAAGAAAATATACTTCAGAAAAAATAGAAGAAAAAACACTTAACTATATTCTTTCTTGCGGACAGCGTGCTTCCAACTGTGGCAATATGCAGTTATACAGCATCATAATAACACAGAGCGAAGAAGGCAAGAAACGTCTTGCACCTCTGCATTTCAACCAGCCTATGGTGGAAGAGTGTGCTGCTGTTCTTACTGTCTGCGTTGATGTCAACCGTTTCAACAAATGGTGCGATATCAACAAAGCCGACAAAAGTCTGAACAACTATCTTTTCCTTAATGTGGCTACCATTGATGCTGCCATCTGCACACAGGCTATGGCACAAGCAGCAGAGGAGAAAGG
>CAZXEN010000012.1:0-54581 GCA_964639765.1 uncultured Bacteroidaceae bacterium | reverse complement strand
AATTTAAATTCTTATTCCGGTAGTGTTACCATTCCATCAACAGTAACCTACAATGCCACTACTTATAGTGTTACAAGTATTGGTAGTTCTGCTTTCAGTAATTATACAAACCTTAGTATCCTTCAAATAGGCACAAGCGTTGATACAATAGGAGACAGAGTTTTTTATAAATGTTCTTCTTTGGATTCTATCTACTGTAGATCTTTAGAGCCTCCTGTTTTGGGTAGTGGTGTATTTGGTTCAACGGATAGAAACACTATAATTCTAACCGTTCCTTGTGGGAAACAATCAGCCTACCAAGCTGCAGATGGTTGGAGTTTATTTGCAAATATAGAAGAAGATTGTAGTGATTCTCACTTGGATGATGCAGCAGAGAAAAACACTGTCAGTCTTTATCCAAATCCTGCAAAGGAAAATATAACCCTTACAGCAAGTGAAGATATATTTATCTACAACAACCTTGGACAGATAGTAAAACAAATCAGAAATCCAAAAGGAGAGACAACAATAAATATCTCTGACCTACCAAAAGGCACCTACTATGTAAAATCAGGATACAAACAACAAAAACTAATAAAAGAATAATAGTCTGCTTAACCCCATACGTTAGTATGGGGTTAATAGGATGCCGTCTCTCCGAGACTTTATAGGGAATATTTTCTTGTCATCATCATTATTATTAAAAAAGAGTTGGATTTTAGGGAAAAAGACTTGATCTTTATACCCAAAAGAGTTGGTTTTTGAAGATGAAAACCAACTCTTTTTTGATAGCCTTCTGATTTTGTAAGAACGGGAAAAAAGACTGTCTTTTGGGGACAATCCTTTTGTTGTTGGTATGTATAATGTTTTTTCTGTTATTCAAAAAGAGTGCTTTGGTTGTTTTTCTTTGCGGCAATATCTTTTCCCAGATGTTGATAGGCTCTAAGGGTTGCCTCCCTGCCTCTGGAAGTACGCATAAGGAAACCTTCCTGTATAAGAAACGGCTCATATACCTCTTCCACAGTGCCGGCATCTTCGCCCACAGCAGTGGCAATGGTGGTAAGCCCTACGGGACCTCCTTTGAATTTGTCTATGATGGCAGAAAGAATCCTGTTGTCCATTTCGTCCAAACCGTTTTTATCAACATTCAAGGCTTCCAAAGCCATCTTTGCAATGTCCATAGTAATATTGCCATCGCCCTTTATCTGAGCAAAATCTCTTACTCTTCTAAGAAGCAGGTTGGCAATACGTGGAGTGCCTCTTGAACGTGAGGCTATTTCCAAAGCAGCCTGCTCTGTAATAGGAGTATCCAGTATCCTGCAGGAACGTTTGACTATGGCACAAAGAGTCTCGTGGTTGTAATATGTAAGCCTGCAGGTAATACCAAACCTTGACCGCAGAGGAGCAGTAAGCAGTCCGCTCCGTGTTGTTGCACCTATAAGAGTAAAAGGATTAAGGGCTATCTCGACACTTTTTGCATTGGGCCCGCTTTCAATAAGTATGTCTATTTTGTAGTCTTCCATTGCGGAATAAAGATACTCTTCCACAATAGGAGACAGCCTGTGTATCTCGTCTATAAACAAGACGTCGTTTTTTTCCAGATTTGTAAGTATTCCAGCTAATTCCCCGGGTTTGTCAAGAACAGGTCCTGAAGTCATCTTTACATTTACTCCCAGCTCATTGGCGATAATATAGGACAATGTAGTCTTGCCGAGTCCTGGAGGTCCATGCAGAAGGACATGATCCAAGGCTTCTCCTCTTTCCTTGGCTGCTTGAACAAAGATGCCAAGGTTCTCCTTTATGCGTTCCTGACCTGTGAAATCACTGAACCCCAATGGTCTGAGAGCTTTCTCGTAATCTTTCTCTTGATTGGAAAGCCTGCTGTTGTCCGGGTCTAAATTAGGATTCATAGCCATTGTTTTGATTATTGTTCGTTTGAGTTTGCAAATATAATACTTTTTTGGATATGCAGGAAACTTATTACCAAGACTTTTGAAATTATTATCCGAAAACAAAAGAGAGCAACCTGATTCTGAAAACCGGATTGCTCTGAAAAAACACTAAAAAACTGTATTCGCCTAAAAACTATCTTCTGCCTCTTGTGTTGGTGCTTTTGTCGGTTGTCTTGCTGTTGTTGTTTGAGTTCCTGGTGTTTGTGTTTGTAGATTTGTTGCTGGTGTTTCTTGTTCTGGTGTTTGTGCTTGTTTTGTTGTCTGTGTTGCGTTTGTTGGTGTTCTTTATGGTCGTATTTCTTTTGTTGGTGCTGTTGATGGTGTTGTTTTTGTCGTTGGTCTTTCTTTCCAGACTGGACTCCTTGCTGTTGTTGTTTCTGTTGTTCAGAGTTTTGACATCCTTTTCTTTGTCGCCTACCTCTACAGGAGTAGTGTTGTGTAAATTCTCTTTGCCGTTGTCCTTGATAACAGGCGAAGTTTCTTTGTTGTTACGTATTATAGAGGTAGTGTTCTCTTTTTCAACAGCGTTGTCTCTTCTTGTAGGAGTAACGGCTTCTTTCTCCTTGGCAGGTTTCTCTGTAACGGTTACCCTTGCAGGTTTTTCCAAACGGGTGTTGTTGATAATGGTCGTGTTGCGTGAGTTTGTGGAAAAAGACTCGCTGCTTTCCCTGTTTCTTTTTATTACATTATCGTCTTTTCTTAGGTTTTCGTCACTCAGGGTTACGGTAGGATTATCTCTTTTGAAGCCTGTTTCCATTTCTTTTTCGTCTGGAATGTTGCCACTCATAGAGTTTTCTTCGTTGGTGTAGTATTCGCCGCGATTGATGTTCCTGAAACCTGTGCCACGATTTGAGTTATTGTTGTTGCCTGCTGAATGTGACTGATTTCTCATTGATTGATTGGAAGCATTTGTTACTACTCTGTCGTATCTTTCATTGGTATACCAGTCGCTGTGAAGATTGTGGTGAGGGTCTTTTCTGTAATCGTGGTGATGTCTTGCACAATATGCTGCATAGTAGCCGTCATAATATCCGTCTCTGTAGCCATTTCTGTATGCGAAGTTGTAGTTGTAGCCATATCTGTTGCTCCAGCCGAAATAAGTGTAGTAGAATGTTTCCCAATAGTCATCACAACCGTCTATGACGTCTAAAGCATAGTCTCTTGCAAGCAAGGAATAGTTGATAGCAGAGCGGTATTTGTGTCTTAGATACAGGTTTCTTGCATAGTCGTTGTAATACATCGCCCTTGACAATCGATTGTCTGCCCAATAGGAATAGTAGGTGGATATTTCGTATGCTTGATTTATTACGTATGAAGTTTGTGCTATGGTGTTTTTTGCCTGCTTTTTTGAATAGGAATAAGAATACATTGCAGTTTCATTGTAGTTGGTTGCCGTGGAAGTTGTAACACAGGAATACAGACTCATGGTGCTTATTACAACAATAAGACTTAGAATTAAATTTGTCCTTTTCATAGCTGTAAGTTTTTTTTAAGGTTAAATATTATCTTTATATTTGTTTATCAAAATCAGTGCCAAAACAAAAAAAATAGGAACAAATAACTTTATTCCTATTAATTCTGGTGTGTCTGTTGTAAAAGGTTAAGCGTCTATGTTTGCGTATGAAGCATTGGCTTCAATAAACTCCCTACGAGGAGCAACTTCGTCTCCCATAAGCATAGAGAATATTCTGTCTGCTTCTGCCGCATCGTTAATGGTTACGTGTCTTAGGATACGTTGTTCAGGATCCATTGTAGTGGACCAAAGCTGGTCATCGTTCATTTCTCCCAAACCTTTGTAACGTTGAATGCTTACTCCTTTGCTTCCTCCGAGTTCTTCCAAGATAGCCGTTCTTTCCTCATCTGTCCAGCAGTATTTCTTGAACGATTTACCCTTTCTTATCTGATACAAAGGAGGAGTTGCTATATAAACATAGCCTGCATCTATCAGCTCTCTCATATAACGGAAGAAGAATGTAAGAATAAGTGTGGCAATGTGGGAACCATCTACGTCGGCATCTGTCATAATGATAACTTTGTGGTAACGTATCTTCTCCATATTAAGAGCCTTGCTGTCCTCTTTTGTTCCTATTGAGACACCTAAAGCTGTGTATATGTTTTTTATAGATTCTGAATCCAGAACTTTATGAGTCATGGCTTTTTCTACGTTAAGGATTTTTCCTCTTAAAGGCAATATAGCCTGATGTTCCCTGTCTCTTCCCTGTTTTGCAGTACCGCCTGCAGAATCTCCCTCAACAAGGAACAGTTCACAAACTTCAGGGTCATTGCTTGAACAATCTGCCAACTTGCCAGGAAGCCCTGCTACACCAAGAATAGTTTGGCGTTGTACAAGTTCCCTTGCCTTGCGGGCAGCATGACGAGCTGTTGCAGCAAGAATGACTTTATCTACGATTTGTTTTGATTCTTTTGGATGTTCTTCCAAATAAATGTTAAGTTTATCTGCTATCATTTGAGAAACAGCACTTACAACTTCGCTGTTTCCAAGTTTTGTCTTCGTCTGTCCTTCAAACTGTGGTTCAGAAACCTTGACAGATATGACAGCAGTCAGACCTTCACGGAAATCATCGCCGGATATTTCGAATTTAAGTTTCTCAAGCATACCTTCTTTTTCTGCATAATTCTTGAGAGTCCTTGTCATTCCCTGACGAAAACCTTGAAGATGGGTCCCACCTTCATGAGTATTGATATTATTTACGTATGAATGCAGATTTTCTGTAAAAGAAGTGTTATATTCCATTGCTATCTCTATAGGAATGCCATTCTTTTCGCCTTCAATGTGAATAGGTTCCGGAGTAAGTTTTTCCTTGCTTATGTCAATATAGTTTATGAAATCCTTTAATCCTTCTGCTGAAAAGAAAGTATCTGTCTTGAAATTACCCTCTTCATCTTTGTTTCGCTCATCTGTTAATTTAAGAGTCAGACCTTTATTCAAAAAAGCCAGTTCTCTAAGACGAGTTGAAAGAGTGTCGTAATCGTATATAGTGGTAGTAAATATTTCATCATCAGGAAGAAATTCCACGACAGTACCTCTTTTGTCTGTTGTGCCTATTTCTCTTACAGCATAGACAGGGTGGCCTTTTTCGTATTCTTGTTCATATATTTTGCCGTCTCTGTAAACAGTTACGTGAGTATGTTTACTTAAAGCATTGACACAACTTACTCCCACTCCATGCAAACCACCTGAAACTTTATAGCTTCCTTTATCAAACTTACCGCCAGCATGTAAGACTGTCATAACAACTTCTAATGCTGAACGATGTTCTTTTTCGTGCATATCAACAGGAATACCTCTACCGTTGTCTTCAACTCTTATGGCGTTATTCTCTAAAATGCATACATCAACATTGTTACAATATCCTGCCAAGGCTTCATCTATGGAATTGTCCACAACTTCATAAACCAAATGATGCAGTCCGTTGGTATTAACGTCTCCAATATACATTGCAGGTCTTTTTCTTACCGCCTCCAAACCTTCAAGAACGTTGATATTCGCCGCTGTATAATTGCTGCTATTAGTGTTTTTGTCCATATTTATAGTATTCTTTTTTTTTAATAAAGTGCAAAGTTACAAAAAAAATCAAAAATAGCAAGTAAAAAAAAGTCTTGATTTTTGTATTAAACCAGCAAAATTTATTTGTTGAAAAAGTTATTGGAAAAATAAACAGAAACAAAACAACAACTGTCTTGTTTTCTATTAAGTCTGTTTTTGTTCCTGAGGCTTTGTTCAAGGCTTTGGAAATGATTTCCATGGTTGATGAATATGGGTTGAAAAATTTTTTGAGGATTTCTTAAAAGATTTACAATAATATATTGACAGCATAAGTTTTAAGACTGTCTTTTTGTCTGAGAAAACTTGTCTTTATGTCTCCTTTATCAAAAAAAAAGCATTTTTTCTTGGTTTTTATAATTTATTATTATAATTTTGGCAAAATTTTTGGGAAATGAAAGAGATTTTGTTTAAGAAATACGAACTGCTGAATTTAGAATTTTCTCTGAACAGGGAGATTTTGCGTGCTAATATGTCGAATGCATACGCTTGTACTACACTTGCAGGCTGTAATACGAGAAAATACCACGGATTACTCATCGTTCCTCAACCTAAAATAGACAGTGATAATCATCTTATCTTGTCGTCTTTGGATGAAACAGTAAAAATTAATAATGAATACTTTCATTTGGCTCTGCATAGGTACAGAGGCGGTATCTATTATCCAAAAGGACATAAATATCTGGATTCCTATTATCTAAAAAATCTTCCTATTACCACATACGCAATAGGAGATATTGTCTTGACGAAAGAAATGCAGGTACAGCAACGAAGAGACAGGCTTCTGATAAAATACACTTTGCAGCAGTCTCCTGTAAATATTACCCTGCAGCTGCAACCTTTCCTTGCATTTCGTCAGGTTCATAAACTGTCTTACAGAAACGACAATGCGAATACATCCTTTACAGAGGTGGAAAACGGAATAAGTTTCCAGATGTACAAGGAATATACTCCTTTGTTCATACAGTTTTCAAAGCATTTCCAATATGAGCATAAGCCAGATTGGTATTATGATTTTGAATACATACAGGAAAAGGAGAGAGGCTATGATTATTTGGAGGATTTGTTGGTTCCAGGAACGTTTTCCATAGAAATGAAACCTGGCGAAACATTTTATATTTCATGCGGAATAGAAGAAGGAAGCAATCCTCTTTTGCTTAGCAGGGATTTTAAAAGAGAATCAAGTAACCGTTTTGATATTACTTGTATGGAAGATGTTCTTAAACGGGCAGCACGTATGTTTTTTTGCAGACAAGGAATGGAAACAAATGTTGTTGCTGGTTTTCCTTGGTTTGGACGCTGGGGCAGAGACACGTTTATCAGTCTTCCGGGTCTGTGCTTAGGAATAGAGGATATGAGCCTTTTGATTTCGGTTACAGACACTATGCTAAAGGACTACAGAGACGGATTGTTCCCAAATATGGGCAGAGGAGTGAATGCAGCATACAACAGTGCTGATACGCCTTTATGGTTTTTCTGGTGCTTACAGCAATACTGCAAGATAACAGGCGATGATACTAAGGTCTGGAAGAAGTATTCCAAGATAATGAAATCAATAATCAAAACCTTTGAACAAGGAACCATAAACATAAGAATGGACAGTAATTATCTTCTTTGGCAAGGTGAGAGCGGAAAAGCTTTGACTTGGATGGATGCAGTTATAGATGGCAATCCTGTAACACAAAGAAAGGGTTATGCAGTTGAAATAAATGCACTATGGTACAATGCTGTTATGTTTACAAGAGCGTTGGCTGAGAAAAACTGTGATGATGCTTTCCTTAGACAATGGGACGATTTCGCTACAGCTTTTCCTACCGCCTTCAAGGATATGTTCTGGTCCAAGGAAAGAGGATATCTTGCCGATTGTTGTGATGGTATTGTCAAAGATTTCTCTGTTCGTCCTAATATGATTTTTGTTGCTTCGTTGGAATATTCTCCTTTGAGCGAAAAAATAAGACAACTTGTGATAGAAAAAGTAAAAAGTGAGTTGCTTACTCCTCGTGGTTTGCACACACTTTCTCCAAAAGATGAAAGATATGTGGGTCGTTATCTTGGGAATCAAGCCCAAAGAGACAGAGCATATCATAACGGAACAGTATGGCCATGGCTTTTGGGCGCATTTTGTGAAGCTTATCTGAAAATGTATGGAAAAGACGGATATGGTTTTGTAGAAAAGACATATAAAGGATTTGAGGACGTTCTGACAGATTATTGTGTAGGAAGTATTGCAGAAGTTTATGATGGAAATCCGCCTTTCAAAGCAGGAGGAAGTATTTCACAAGCATGGAGTGTTGCTGCTTTGATAAGAATAAAGTATTTGTTGGAAAGTTATAAAGATAAATAACGGAATTAACTAACCAAAATTAACTGATAAAACAAGAAGGGAGAGAAAGATATGAAAGTATTGATGTTTGGATGGGAATTTCCTCCGCATATTTCTGGAGGATTAGGTACAGCGTGTTTTCGTATGACAGAGGCTTTGGTAAAACAGAATGCAGAGATTCTTTTTGTAGTTCCTCATAGATTTGAGGACGAAAAAGAAAACGGCTCTCGTATTATTGGTGCAAATGAAATAAAACTTAATATTGGCTCTCCTGTACTAAAACAATATTTTAAGAATATTTCTTTTATAGAAGTTAATTCCAAACTTATTCCATACGTTGGGCAAAAGGATTATTACAACATAAGAAACAACACTTCAGTTTATCAGACTTCAGCAGAAAAAGACCATTCTTTTCGTTCATTTGACTTTTCTGGCGGATACGGAGAAACCCTTTTAGATGAAGTGGATAAATATGCCATGGTTGCTTCTCAAATTGCCAAAGAATATGACTTTGATGTTATTCATGCACACGATTGGCTAACATACAGAGCCGGTATTATTGCACGAAGAGTAAGCGGTAAGCCTCTTGTTATTCATGTTCATGCAACAGAGTTTGACAGAAGCGGAGAAAATGTCAATCAGCTTGTATATGACATAGAACGTGAAGGAATGACAGCAGCAGATCATATCATAACCGTAAGTAATTACACAAAACGTATTGTGGTTAACAGATATGGACAGCCGTTGGATAAGATTACAACGGTGTATAATGGTATTGAAGAACAAGATGCTGACATAAGTAAGGTTTCTAATCCTTTTGGTAAAAAAATTGTTACTTTTCTTGGCAGGGTTACTTTCCAGAAAGGTCCTGATTATTTCATAGAGGCAGCAGAAAAGGTTATAAAGAAAGACAGAAACATTGTATTTGTCCTTGCCGGCAGTGGAGATATGCTTAACCGAATGAAAGCTTTGGTAGGAAAGAAGCGTATTTCGGAGAATTTCTACTTTACAGGTTTTCTTAGAGGCAAGGATGTCGAAAGAATGTTCAGAATGAGCGATGTCTATGTTATGCCATCGGTAAGCGAACCTTTTGGAATATCTCCATTGGAAGCGATGAGAGAAGGAGTACCTTCGATTATAAGTAAGCAGAGCGGAGTGGCAGAAGTTGTTTCTTACGCTATGAAGGTGGATTTTTGGGATGTTGATGCTATGGCAGACGCAATATATTCCCTTACTCACTATCCTGCGATAAGCAATATGATAACAAAGAACGCTTCTGTAGAATTACACAAAATCAATTGGGATAAAGCAGCAAGAGAATTAATAGAAGTGTATAACAAAGTAAAATAATTTAATGATATGAAAAATATTTGCTTTTATTTTCAGGTACATCAGCCTTTCAGATTAAGGACTTATCGTTTTTTTGATATAGGTGAAAGTCATAATTACTATGATGATATACAAAACCGTTGGCTTTGCAGAAGAATAGCAGATAAATGTTATTTACCAATGAATGCTCTTTTGTTGGAATTGATAGATAAGCATCAGGGAAAGTTCAAGGTGGCTTTTTCCATAACAGGAACTGCCATGGAACAGTTTATGGAATATACACCGGAGGTCGTTGATTCTTTCAAAGCCTTGGTAAATACCGGTTGTGTGGAACTTTTGGGTGAAACATATATGCATTCTTTGGCTGCTCTTAAAAGCGATGAAGAATTTTCTACCCAAGTCAAGATGCATACTCAGCTGATGCAAGATGTATTTGGTGTTACTCCTAAGGTATTCAGAAATACTGAGCTTATATATTCCGATGATATAGGCAGAATGGTTAGACGTTTGGGTTTCAAGGCTCAATGTATAGAGGGAGCAAAACAAATGCTTGCATGGAGAAGTCCCAACTATGTCTATGAACACAGGGATCATAATGGATTGAAGCTTCTTTGCAAAAACTTCCAGTTGTCAGATGATATAGCATTCAGGTTTTCTCAGCATTCATGGGCAGAGTTTCCTCTTACGACAGAAAAATATGTTAATTGGCTTAATGCTCTTGATAATCCTGAATGTATAAACCTGTTTATGGATTATGAAACATTCGGAGAGCATCAATGGAAAGAAACAGGCATTTTTGAATTTATGAGATACCTTCCTGAAAGAGTGTTCTCGGATACAGATTTCGGTTTTGAGACTCCAACTTTTCTTGCCGACAATCTAAATGCCAAGGACGTGCTTTCAACCGTTTCTCCTGTTTCATGGGCAGATGAGGAACGAGATATCAGCGCTTGGCTTGGCAATGATATACAAAACGATGCCTTTGACCAGATATACAACTTGGAAGAAAAGGTCAAGAAGACAGAAGACAAGGATTTGCTGAACATCTGGCGTCATTTGCAGACATCGGACAACTTCTATTATATGTGTACCAAATGGTTTTCAGACGGAGACGTGCATAAATACTTTAATCATTATTCTTCTCCTTATGAAGCCTACACAAACTATATGAATATCTTGAGTGATTTTCGTTTAAGTCTTGAAAAACAGATATAAAATCAAAAGAAAGAGGGTGGTCAGGAAGACTTGCACACCCTTGTTTTGGTGTTGCTGAAAAAACATTAGGATTTTTTTCACGAAATCTTGATGTTTACACATAAAAGTCTTGGTTTTTGAGAAAAAAAATCAAGACTTTTTTTACGTATTCTTTTTAGTTGATATTTCCAACAAATTTTGCACTGAAAAATCTAAATCTTTCCCCAGTATTTTCTAAGGAACCACTCTGCAGACAGGGACAAGGCAATCAAAAGCCAATACCACCAAAGAGAGATAAAGCGTCTGTTTTCCACGTTTTCATAGATTATCGGCTTGATGTTCTGATTTTTGCGTATGTATTTGCTTAGTTTGTCCAACTCATTAGGATAAATCATCTTGCCATCGGTCTTTTGGGAAAGGGTGAACAAGTCGTTGTGCCTTGCAACCAAGTCATTCTGTTCCATGTTATCTTGTCTTACAACAAAAACGGCTTTGTCGGTAAGAGGCTTCTCTCCCAGTTTGGTGCTGGCCTCTATGGTGTATTCCCCTTCCGAAAGAGTGGAAAGATTAAGAGAGTAAGCGTTATGAGTCTTGCCGAAGGAGTAGGTCTTTTCTGTGTTTTCAGATGTTTTGCCGTAGGCTTTGTGCCTTAATCTGAACTTTGCCTCAGGAGTATTCACCAGTTCGTAGTTGTCATTGTAAAGTTGTGCCTGTATTATCACCTCTTCGTTTCTGTCATAGATTTCTTTGCACTCTATACGGAAACGCTTTTTGTTTTCCTTGTTGGAGACTACCTGCAAGGTCTTGTTCAGCAGTTCGTCAATCTCATTGAAAGAAGAGTTGATCATATAGTTGTGCAGACGCCATCTCCATATATTTTCTCCAAGGATAAATCCAGTACGGTTCAATCCGTCATTTGCAAATGCTATAAGAGGATAGTCTGTGGCAACACTTCCTATTTTCTGATAGAGAAGAATATCGAGGTTTGGACTTGTACGGTATTTCGCTGTGGGAGAAAGAAGAGGAGGCAGTTTCCTAAGCATTTCAACAACATTTTCGCCAAGAGTGAAGGCGGAAAAGTTGGAATTGTAGGTAGAAAGAGTTTGTATTGGATTAGTTGAAATAGGATTTATCTGCAGGTAACTTTGCAATGCATTGAAATAAGAAATATTTGTCTGCTGACCAACAATAAACAGCAACGGAGTCTCCCTCTTCTGCAGTTGCTGTATAAGTTTGAAGGCATTGGCATTGTCTGGCAGGTTGTGAAGTATTGCAATATCGTAGTCCTCATTTGTATTGGCCTTGTATATGTCTGAATTTACAAATACCTTGCATTCATAGTTCCTGTTGTTTTCAAAAGCCGTTTTCACAGCAGCAACATCTGCGTTTGCTCCGGCAGAAAGCAGGAGTATTTTCTTTTTTGTGTCAAGGACTTCAAAAAATATTTCTTTGTGGTTGTTTGATATGTTTTTTTCTTTGTCTGCCTTGCTGACATCAAAAGATATCCTGTTTATTCCTATTTTTGTAGCCGTGGTTTTGTATGGCAGAGTGATGAAAAAGTTGTTTTCATTCACCACAAAGTCTTTTATGACGGAAGTCCTGCCGTTGTAAGTCATGGACAAAGAAACTTTTTCTCCAAGACACTTGTCTGCCTTTATATTCACCTCCAGAGGTATTTCATTGTCAAGGAAGCATATCTTGTTGAAGCGTATGTCGTTTATCCTGATGTCCTTATGGATAGTGGTATCACCCATTGCGATTGTATATACAGGACAGGAGAAATAGTCTTCATTGTTCAGGATACTGTGCCCCCGAGTGTTTATTCCGTCTGTGGCAAGTATGACAGCAGAAAGGTTTTCTTCGGAGCAGTTCTCGGAAACATAGGAATAAAGTTCGGAAAAATCAGTTGCAAAGTCATTGGGAGCAAAAGACTTTGACTTGAAATCAAGACTCTCAGTCCTGTGTCCGAATTTTAGGGGAATAACATTGAAATCCTTGCTCAAGTCTTTGTAAAGTTTCTCCAATTGAGGAATATATTTCTTGAAATCTGTCTCATTCAGTGAGTTGGAAGCATCTTGTGCAAGAACGATAGTAGGTTTTTCTATTCTCTTCTTTGTGATTATCTTTACGGGAGAAAGAAATAGAAAAAGGATAAGAAACAATGCAACAAACCTGAGCAAAGAAAGTATGTACCTTTGTTGCTTTGTGCTCTGTAGGTCCTTTGTTGCAAGTCTGAAATTCCTGAGCATAAATCCTGAATGCAGCAAAGCACCTGCTAAAGCGATGACAATGATGAGGGGCAACCACCAAAGAGAATACTCGGTAAACATTAGTTGAAGTTCCTTTCTTTCTTTATTGTTTCGTAAGCTTCATTTATTTCCTTGAATTTCTTCTCGGCATTTTTCTGGGCTTTCTCTCCCAGCGAGGCGACTTTGTCCGGGTGATATTTTATGCAGAGTTTTCTGTAGGACTTCTTTATTTCTTCCACACTTGCGTTCTTATCTACCTGCAGGATAGTGTAGGCATAGGAAGTGTCCTTGAAATACATAGCATAGATGGTCTTGTAGTCCTCAGGACTTATGAACATATAGGAGGCTATCTGTTTTATACATTCTTCTTCTTTGACAGATAAGTCATTATCTGCAAAAGCGATGCCAAACAACATGTGCAACAGTTCCAGACGTGCAGAGTAGGAGACGGAAGAGTTGATTTTTTCACAGGCTTGTTTGGTGTCTATGTTCTTGTTCAGTAATTCTTTAAGAATAAGCAGACGGTTTTGCGTCTCATCTTCTCCAAGATTTTGTATAAGCCATCGTTTTACGTAATTTAGTTCGCTTTTTAATATTCTTCCGTCGGCTTTCATCACGGCAGAAAAAAGAATAAGCAAAGCCATTACAAAATCCCCTTGCTCCTTGCCTGAAGCAGAGTATTCTTTCTTTACCAATGAATCAATCAAGGTTCCTACTCCATATCCTATCAAAGCTCCAAAGAGACCTCCTCCAAAAAGAAAACCGAGTATTGCTCCAGTCCATTTCATAAGCCTGATGTTTTTTGTGAAAGTTTCGTTTTTTTTAGTTTGCAAAGATACAAAATTCAACCAAAAAGAGGATAAAACTGACAAAATAACAATAATTTTTTTTTCTCTTCGTTCTATAATTTAACCATAATTCAGACTTAATGAAACTATCTATAGTCATAGTCAATTATAATGTAGAACACTTTTTGGAACATTGTCTGCAAAGCGTCCGCAAAGCTTTGAAGAACATAGAGGCAGAGGTTTTTGTGGTGGATAACAATTCTGTTGACGGCTCTATACGTATGCTTAAGGAAAAGTTTCCGGAAGTAAAGCTGATAGAAAACAAGGACAATGTAGGTTTTGCAAAGGCAAACAATCAGGCAATAAGAATATCCACAGGAGAATATGTTCTGCTTCTTAATCCTGATACTGTTGTGGAGGAAGACACGTTTGAAAAGTGCATAGCATTTATGGATTCCCATCCGAACGCAGGAGGCTTGGGAGTGAAGATGATAGACGGACAAGGCAGAATACTCAAAGAAAGCAAAAGAGGTTTCCCAACTCCTTGGGTATGTTTTTGCAAGATGAGCGGATTATCTTCCTTGTTCCCTCACTCCAGAAAGTATTGTGGCTATTATATGGGACATCTTCCCTATGACAAGACCAATAAAGTGGATATTCTTGCAGGAGCCTATATGTTTCTGAGAAGAGAATGCCTAGACAAATGCGGACTTCTGGACGAAACGTTTTTTATGTACGGAGAAGATATAGATCTTTCTTACCGTATTACTTTGGCTGGTTATGACAACTATTATTTCGCAGACACACAGATAATACATTACAAAGGAGAAAGCACCAAAAAAGGTTCCTTGAACTATGTCTATACATTTTATAACGCAATGGATATATTCGCAAAGAAGCATATAGAAACCCGTTCTTTGTCTTTTTTGCTGAAATTTGCCATTTGGTTCAAGGCTTCTTTTTCCATGCTGAAAAGAATTTTTAAGAATGTGCTTCTGCCTCTTGTGGATTTTATTCTCTTGTATGTTTCTTTCCTATACTTGGAACGGTTTTGGGCTACAACATATTGGAACAACCCAGACTATTATCCTTTGCATTATACACTTGTTGCCATCCCTTTGTATGCTTTGATTATTCAGTTATGTGTATATCTTTTCGGAGGCTATGAAAAAAAATTCAAGGTATATAAACTGCTGTATGGAGTCTTTACAGGTATGATAGCGTTATTGGTTTTCTATTCTTTGATGCCAGCCGATATGAGATATTCAAGGGCTATGGTGCTTTTGTGTTCCATGCTTAGTTTCTTCGTTTTGTGGATTACGAGGTACATAAGAAAAAGAATGCAGTCAAGGCATGATACAGAAAACACAAACAACTATATTATTGTAGGCGAACAGGAGGAATGCGAAAGAGTGGCGGATTTGCTGAAAAAGACAAGCCTGAAGCCTGAGTTTATAGGAATGGTTTCCGTGGAAGAGGAGGCAGATAGAGAATATTTTCTTGGCTCGGTTGCTCAATTGGAAGATATTGTCAGGATATACAAGGCAGGTGAGATAATATTTTGTTCTAAATCTTTGACCCAAGGGAATATCATTGGGATAATGAGCAGACTGAAGAACGAGAATATAAGATTTACCATTGCTCCAGAAGTCAGCAATTTCATAATAGGAAGCAATGCTATCAATACTCCTGCAGATGCATACGTTGTAAGTGTCAATGCCATTTCTTCAGAAGAAAACAGAAGGAAAAAGAGAATAGTTGATGTGTTGTCTTCTTTTGTTATGTTGTTGTTCAGTCCTGTTTTGATATTTGTATATAAAAAACCTTTGCGTGCCTTGAAGAACAACCTGCAGGTATTGTTTGCTTGTGAAACTTTTGTGGGCTACAATACAACGGACAGCCAATACAATAAACTGCCTAAACTGAAGAAAGCGGTTTTCTCTGTAAGTGAAAACATAAAAATAGATTTGGATGAGCAGACAATACACAGACTGAATTTGTTGTATGCACGTAACTATAGCGTAAAGACAGATATTGACACGATAATAAAGAACATAAGAGGGATATGAAGAAAGTAATTCTTTTTGAAGGAAAGGAAAAATCCATACAAAGAAAACATCCTTGGCTCTTTTCTGGTGCTATACAAAAGAAAAGCGAAGACTTGTCTGCAGGGGATGTTGTTGAAATATATTCTTCCCGAAAAGATTTTCTTGCTATAGGCTGTTGGCAAAATGAAACCATAGCAGTGAAGATTCTAAGTTTTGAGAAAGAAGAAATCAACCAGTCTTCCTTTGACAAAAGAATAACTTCTGCGGTTGAATACAGAAAAGCCTTGGGGCTGTTTTCAAAAGAAGACAATAACATTTTCAGACTGATAAATGCAGAAGGTGACAATCTTCCTGGGCTGATTGCGGATTGGTATGACGGAAATGTTGTACTACAGTTTCATTCTGTTGGTATGTATCTGTTGAAAGACTATATTCTCAATTCTCTTATACATTCCTTACCACAGATAAAAACCATATTTTCCAAATCTTCTTCCACTCTTGGACGTGTTCATAATGTTGAAGCCAAAGATGAGTTTCTATATATTTCAGACAGCTTGGCAGAATATAAAAACACTCCAGAATATTTTGTCGCAATGGAAAACGGTTCAAAATATCTTATTGACTACCAAGAAGGACAAAAGACAGGTTTCTTTATTGACCAGGCAGCAAACAGAAGACTTGTCAGAGAACTAAGCAAAGACAAGAAAGTATTGAATTGTTTCTCTTATACAGGAGGTTTTTCTGTGGCTGCATTGTCAGGAGGAGCATCGGAAGTGGAAAGCGTGGATATTTCAGAAAAAGCCTGTAGAGTATGTATTCGGAATGTGGAGATAAACAATATGACTCCTAATCACAGAGTGGTGAGACAAGATGTGTTGGACTATCTGAGCACTGTTCCAAATGAAGAGTATGATATAATAATCTTGGACCCTCCAGCTTTTGCCAAACATAACAGAGACCTGCAAAAAGCTTTGAAAGGCTATCGTTCCATCAATCTTTCTGCGATGCAAAAGATAAAACACGGAGGATTTCTGTTTACTTTTTCTTGTTCTCAGGTTGTCAGTTCACAAGATTTCTTTACGATGTTGTTTTCTTGTTCTGTGCTTTCGAAAAGAAAAGTAAGACTTGTAAAACGACTGACTCATAACTTTGACCACCCTCAGAATATTTTTCATTCAGAAGGCGAATACCTGAAAGGTGCATTGCTTTATATAGAATAAACAAAGGAAATATGAAAAAAACTTTTTGGATTATATTGTTGTCTGTGATTGCTTTGGAGACAAAGGCAGAGAATGTTTTTCTGAACATGGAACAAGATACAACTATATACAATAAGGTATGGGTACTTTCCCGTCTCAACAGCAGAAAGATTAACTATAAACAAGGACAGGAACGAATAACTCTGATAATAACTTCTGAAAACGAATATGCAAGCGGTTCCTCTGGTTGCAATACATATGTAGGACAGGTTGTAGTTAAGAGAAACCATATAATGTTCAGGGATATTGGCGTTACAAGAATGGCTTGTCCTGAAGAAAGTATTCAGACAGAAAGGCTTTATCTTAATAATCTTAATGATATTGATTCATGGGCGATAATAGATGAAGACCTTTATCTTTACAAAAACGAAAGACCTGTTCTTATATACTCAAAGGATTGATGACAGAAGAAGAAAACATATTATTTGTTGAGGTGATACTCACTCTCCATTTGCCAAATACCTATTGTTATCGTGTCCCGAGAGTGTTGAACAAGGATGTTAAAATCGGACAAAGAGTCGCCGTACAGTTTGGAAAGAAAAAGATATACTCAGCCATAATTGTAAAAGTTACAGACGAAGTACCCAAGACAAGCAATCTTAAATACATACTTGACATAATAGATTCTGAACCTGTCCTTACCCAAAAACAGATTGAGTTCTATAATTGGATAGCTTCTTATTATGTAGCCTATATCGGAGATGTTCTTTCTGCTGCCTTGCCTTCAGCATTTAGACTGAAAAGTGAGACAACGGTGGAAATATCGCCAGCCTTTCAAGGAGATGTTTCTTGTTTGGATGACACAGAAAAGCAGATAGTGGATTACGTTGCAAAGAAAACAAAGGTCAATGTCTCAGAGCTGGAGACAGTCTGTCCCCAAAAACAACTCATATCAGTAGTTTCTTCACTTATCAAAAAAGATATTCTTGTTACAGATGAAGAACTGAAAAAACAATATGTACAAAAAAAAGAAACTATTATATATCTTTCGGAAGAATATTACAAAGATGAAGACAAGAAGAGACAGTTGTTCAGTCTGATGGATTCAAATAAAAAGTATTCTTCCCAAAATAATGTTCTGCTTACTTATTTGACCTTGTTGCATGGAAGAACTTTTGTCAGAAAGTCCGAACTTTTGGATAAACAATGTTCACCGTCTTCTATCAATACTTTGATAAGAAACGGCATACTCATAAAAGAAGATGTTGAAATCTCACGTCTAAGGGAACTGAAATCATCAAAGTCTGTTGAAGAGATAATTCTTAATGAAGAACAGGCAACGGCATATAATAAGATTTTGGAACGTTTTGCTTCTGAGCCGTCTGTTTCTCTTTTGAATGGTGTTACAGGCAGTGGTAAAACAGAAGTATATATAAAACTGATAGAATATGTCCTGCAAAAAGGAGGACAAGTGCTTTACCTTATACCAGAGATAGCCATAACTTCACAGCTTGTTCAGCGTCTGGAACAGTTCTTTGGCAATAGGATAGGAGTATATAATTCCAGATATTCCACAATGGAAAGGGCAGAAGTCTGGTATAGGACAAAGACGGAAGACAAAGAGCGTCGCTTTGATGTTATTTTGGGTTCAAGAAGTGCTGTTTTCCTTCCATTCACAGACTTGCAACTTGTGATAGCAGATGAAGAACATGACACTTCTTACAAACAGACAGAACCTGTTCCTCATTATCATGGAAGAGATGCTGCATTGTATCTTGCAAAACTGTTTAAGGCCCACACTGTCTTGGGTTCTGCAACTCCAAGTCTTGAATCTTTCTATTATGCACAGCAAGGTAAGTACCAATTGTTGAACCTGCTCCACCGATATTCCAATATTCTCCTGCCGGAAATCTTTGTGGCAGACGTGAAAGAGAGTATGAAGCAAAGAGAGATGTATGGCATATTCACAAAGACACTTTATGATGAAATAAACATCTGTCTGGAAAAAGGTAAGCAGATTATTCTTTTCCAGAACCGCAGAGGTTTTGCTCCAAGAGTCAAATGTAATATATGCGGATATGAACCAAAATGTCCTAACTGCGATGTCTCTTTGGTTCTGCACAAGCACTCCCATTCCTTGACCTGTCACTATTGTGGTTATACTACAGATGTACTCTCTTCCTGTCCCGACTGTGGCTCCCATTCTTTGAGAATTGTAGGCATCGGCACAGAAAAAATAGAAGAAGAAATAGCTTCTTATTTTCCAAAGGCAAGAGTGGCACGTATGGATTTGGATTCTACACGGACAAAAGAGGCTTTTACCAAGATAATAGAAGACTTTGCCAACAAAAAGACAGATATTCTGGCCGGAACACAGATAGTTACCAAAGGATTGGATTTTGACAATGTAGGACTTGTCGGTGTTGTTGATGCAGATGCTTTGCTGCACTATCCGGACTTCAGGGCATTTGAGAGAGCTTTTCAGATTTTGACACAGGTAAGTGGAAGAGCCGGAAGAAGAAACCAGAGAGGCAAGGTTGTCATTCAGACTTTTGACCCATACAATCAGGTGATAAGAGATGTTTGCGAACATAATTATCAAGGAATGTATGAAAGTCAGATAATGGAACGAAAAGTTTTTTATTTCCCTCCTTTCTGCAGACTTATAAAGATAACCCTGCAACATAGAGACAGAATATTCCTACAAAAGAAAGCCGTAGATTATGCTTGTAGTCTGAGAGAAATATTCGGGAAACGTATGTTCGGTCCTCAAGAACCTGTTATTGCAAGAATAAGAAACCTGTACCATCAAGTGATATGGCTGAAAATAGAAAAAAAACTTCCATACAAGACAGCCAAAAGACACCTTATGGAAATGAATGAAGAATACCTCGCATCAAAAGACAATTCCTCCATACGCATTTATATAGATGTGGATCCAATATAAGAAGACCCATATGATAAGTTTTCCATCTATTTATTCCCCCCAAAAACACTAGGAAACATTCTCAGAATATTCCCAACGGTCTCAAGGAAACCTCAGTGATTCTTTTGGTTCACTATCTTATTATTTCCTTGGAATAGTGGTGGGAAGATTTGTATGCATCGCATTTGTGTGAAGAGCAAGACGCAAACACAAAACAAATAACTGAACATACCAGCAAGGTTACAATCAATTTTTTCATCTTATATGTATTTTTTTTGTTTTTCGGCTTTAATTCTTAATTATAACGGACAAACTTTGTCTTTATTGTCTTTTTATGTAAAATTTACAACAATTTGTCAAGGAACATTTGTCACATTCCGGCTTTCTTGCTTTACAGATATAACGTCCAAGTAGTATCAGTTGGTGATGCAGGAGTGCGACATCGTCTTTTGGGATATTGTTCATAAGTTGTTCTTCTGTCTGTTTCACTGTTTTTGCATTGGAAGTCAATCCTATTCTTGCAGAGACCCTGTGAACATGGGTATCAACAGGCATTGCAGCCTGATGAAAGACAACTGAGGCAATAACGTTGGCAGTTTTTCGTCCAACACCTTGAAGAGTCTGTAGTTCTTTTACGTCTGACGGGACTTCGCTGTCATACACATCAACCAATCGTTTGGACATATTCTTGAGATACTTTGCTTTGCTGTTGGGATAGGAAATGCTTTTAATGTATTCAAATATCTCTTCTTCGCTTGATTCTGCCATAGACAGAGGGGTAGGGTAGCGTTTAAACAATGCAGGAGTTACCATATTGACTCTTTTGTCAGTACATTGTGCAGAAAGAATCACCGCAACAAGAAGATGAAAAGGGGTATCATTCTCCAATTCTGTCTTTGCGTCCGGGAACATCTCGTTAAGAGACTGTATGGATAGAGTATATCTTTCTTTTTTATTCATCTTTGCGGTTAAATTATTTTTGTTTGATTTCAAAAGTAGCTTCCACAGGATAATGGTCTGAGAAATCAAGGGCAGGAGATTTGTAACTCTTTGCTTTTAGCAAATGTTTCGGATAAAATATATAATCAATCCTGTAGGCAGGAAAAACCCCGTTATAAGTTCTTCCTATGCCGGAACCTTTGCTGACGAAAACGTCACTCAGTTCTTTGTTGAACATATTGTAGACGTAGGAAAAAGGTGTTGAATTGAAGTCTCCTGCAACCATATATGGCAATTTTGTCTGTTGAATATTAGGCAGAAGACTCTTAAGTTGTTCTTTTTTCAGAGAGTCTGCAAGCATCAGTTTCTTTATTATTCCTTTTCCTTCCTTCTTTTTTTGAATATCGCCGTGGATAATCCTAGAATAAGAGTCTTGTTCTTCTTCTCCAAGTTGATAAGAAACCAAATGCAGGTTATATATTCTGATAATTTTGCCATGGATTTCAACATCGGCATAGATAAGGCTGAATTTTCTTTCGCTTTCGGCGTCTATTGTTCCGCCTTCTTTTATGCGATGTTTGGAATATATGGCACAATCTGTGATATTGTTCTTATTTCCTTTGCCAAAATAGTAGCAATATCTGTATTTCAATACTTTTGTCAGTCTATGATGAAAGCCGGAAGAATCTTTTGTGCCTGCGCTATAATCCTGCAGGCATACAATATCTGGTTTTGATTCGTGGATATAAGCAATGATGGAGTCCATATTATCTTTTCTTACTTCACTGTTTGCCTCGTGTATCTTGTGACTGAAGCCTTGCACGTTGTATGTAAGAACCTTTATGTCCTTTTCGCTTTCCAAATCGCTGCCAGAGTAGTTCACAAGCCTGAAAACAAAGGAAAAATGCAGGACGATGACAATGGCAGAAGTTAATATTCTTCGGCGGGGAGCAATGACAAGCCATAGAAAAACAAAGAAGACATTGACAGCAAGAACAAACGGATATGCATACGTCAGCAATGAAAGCTCAGGCAAAAAGTTCGCCTCTGTATGATACGGGATATATGTCAGTAGCAGGCAGATTGCTGCAATGATGTTCAAGATATGTAGTATTTTCTTTAGGATAAACATAATGCTGTATTACAATTCTTGTTCCTGAATATTGGTTGAAGAAGAGAGAGTTTGAGCTTTTTGCAGAGTGTCCGTGGTGGTTTTCTTTTGTGGTTCCTTGTTGGCGTCTGTATTGTAAGAGTTGTTGTGGTTCATATAGTTGTAATTATCCACTTTCCACAGGTTTTTTATCTTTATCATATTCCATGTGAAGTTTGCTTTGTTGTTGAATTCGTCTATCGTACTTACAACAACGGTTGCTTTCTCTCCAATAATGTCAATGTTTTCAACCTTTATGGAAGTGTATCTTACGTTCTCATTTGACAGGGATTTCAAGAAAGGCAGTTCTTTCTTCATGTTTGGAGACAAAACTTCAGAAAGATCTTTGTATTTCTTGTTGTTGAGGTATTTATAGAAATCTTCCATTGTGTTTTCTATCATCTGTTCGTCTTCTTTGTTGAAAGAACAGCACACAAGGGAGAGAATCGTAAATACAGCCAGCAGTCTCTTCATAAAATTATTTTTTTGTTTCAGTCTGCAAAAGTAATATAAATATTGTAATTTTGCGGTTAAATAAAGACGCTTTTTATTATGAATATCAAAGAAAATATATCTGAACTCAGAAAACAAATTCCTCAGAACGTAACCCTTATTGCCGTGTCAAAGACCAAGCCTTCGGAAGATATAATGCAGGCTTATCAGACAGGACAGAGGGTGTTTGGAGAGAACAAGGCTCAGGAAATGAAAGAGAAACATGCTCTTCTGCCCAAAGATATCTGCTGGCACATGATAGGACATTTGCAGGAAAACAAAGTAAAGTACATTGTGCCGTTTGTGTCCATGATTCACTCTGTGGATTCCATGAAGATACTACGGGCAATCAACAAAAGGGCTGTTTTGAACGAAAGGGTGGTGGACTGTCTTTTTGAAATGGATATATCACACGAGGAAAGCAAGTTCGGACTTGACATTGAAGAACTGAAAGCCATACTCTCCTCAGATGAATTCCAGCAGATGAAGAATGTAAGAATTTGTGGTCTTATGGGGGTTGGCTCCATAACAGACGACAAAGCAAAGACCCGTATGGAGTTCCGCACTCTCAGACAATGGTTCTCGGAAATAAAAGATGAGTATTTTGCAGACAAGGACTACTTTTGCCATATCAGTATGGGAATGAGCGGGGATTATGACATAGCAATAGAAGAAGGCAGTACAATGGTAAGGGTTGGAAGCAGGATTTTTGGAGAAAGAGACTATTCATTGAAGAAATAGAACAAGGATTTTTCAACTCCCCGAAAAAAACGAAGATTTCAAGAAAAAAGAGTTGATGTTTTTGGTATAAAGAGTTGAATTTTTTAATTAAAATCCTACTTTTTGCAGTAAGAAAACCAACTCTTTTTTGACAGAGACAAAAATGCAGAAAATATTTGTTATACTTATACCTACAATAGTGATGATATGTATTCGTATGAAATACATTCAGGCTGTTCTCCGTCCGTTCAATACCCTTGTGCATGAACTTTCCCACGCCTTGGTTGCCCTTTTGCTTGGAGAAAAGATAAAGGAAATAAAGATAAATCCCGATTATTCAGGCTCATGTACAACAAAATCCGAGTCAAGACTCAAATCTTTTTTTGTCTCTATAGTGGGATATATTGTTCCTTCTTTGTTGGCTTATCTGATAATCTGTGAGTTGCAGAATTCAATGCTTGACCTTGTGTTTTATGTCCTGATGTTTGTTTCCGTCTTTGCTCTTTTGTTGTATGTAAAAAACTCTTTTGGCATCGTCTGGATTGTGGTTTTCTGTATGATAAACGCATTTTTTCTCTACATACCGTGGTTCAAGGATGCACAGGTCTATATTCTCTACTTTTATGCCTGCATTCTTTTGACGGAGAATACACTTTCCGCTCTGTCGCTTGTGAGTATAAATCTTGGCTCCGCACGGGATGCAGGCGATTCCTACAATCTGCAGAAGATAACCCATATTCCTGCAATATTCTACAGCCTTCTGTTCTTTGGTTTTTCTGTTTTTATGGTTTATGCTTCCTTTAAGGTTGTCCTGACGATGATATGAAAGAAAGGAAAGTTTAATAATATTTCTTTCTTTGCTGAATGATAAATATATATTCAAAATACGGACAGTCATATCAAAAATTATCTGCTCCAAAATTTGTTTTCAAATCTTGTATTTCTGAAAAAATTATTATCTTTGCAAATTGTTTATTGAAAGAATAATTGATAGAAAGTTATGGATAGAAGAGATGATTTTGAAAGAGAAGAGGTTTTGTCAAGAAGTCTTAAAGCGGGTAAAAGAACCTATTTCTTTGATGTAAAGCAGACACGCAATGAGGATAAATATCTTGTCATAACAGAGAGCAAGAAAATGTTCAATGACAACGACGGCTCTCTTTCCTACGAGAAACACAAAATATTCCTTTACAAAGAAGACTATGAGAAGTTCGCCCAGATGCTTAATGATATAGTCCTTTATATGAAGGATGGTATAGAACCTCCTCAGCAGGAATATACAAGAAGAGAATTTGACAGTTTTGATGACAGCAGTTTCAGGTATTAATCTTTTTTTTTGAACCAGGTTTTATTTTTTTTATAATGACAAAAGTTATTGCTATTGCTAACCAAAAAGGTGGTGTTGGGAAAACAACGACGTCTATCAACCTTGCAGCATCCTTGGCTGTAATGGAAAGAAAGACGTTGCTTATAGATGCAGACCCTCAGGCAAATGCTTCTTCTGGTTGCGGTATTAATCCAGACGATGTGGAGAAGAGTGTATATGAATGCCTGATAGACAATCTTCCTGCCAAAGAAGCAATCTTGGAATCCACAACACCAAACTTGGATATTCTGCCTGCAAGGATAGACCTCGTAGGAGCAGAGGTTCAACTGCCACAGATGGAAGACAAGGAGTTCAAGTTGAAAAATCTTATTGAACCGATAAAAGATGACTATGATTATATCATCATAGACTGTTCTCCTTCTTTGGGTCTGGTTACGATAAACGCTTTTGTGGCTGCCGATAGTGTGATTATTCCTGTGCAATGTCAGTATTTTGCCTTGGAAGGCTTGGGAAAACTGTTGAACACTATAAAGATTGTACAAGGAAGACTGAACACAGGACTGGATATAGAGGGAATACTGCTTACTATGTTTGATACCCGTCTAAGACTTAACCGTCAGGTTGCAGAAGATGTCAAACGTCATTTCAAACAGATTGTTTTTGATACCATAATATACAATAATGTGAAATTGGCCGAGGCTCCTTCTCATGGATTAAGCGTGGTTATGTACGATGCTTCTTCCACCGGAGCAATAAACTATATGAACCTTGCTAATGAAATCATAAAAAGAGAACAGATTACACAGCAAACCGATAAAGAAAGTAACGAAGAATAAATATTTTTTAGGATATGGCAACGAAAAAATCACCTGCACTGGGAAAAGGATTGGAAGCACTTTTAGGAAAGTTTGATGCTTCTGTTATGGAAAAAAGACAAGATGTAAAGACAAGTACTATTACTGCAGAGATTGCCTATATTCCTATATCTGATATCAGTCCTAATCCAGACCAGCCAAGAAAGGATTTCGACGAAGAGTCTCTGAATGAGCTGGCTCAGTCAATAAAAGAACACGGAATAATTACTCCTATCACGGTAAATAAAAAAGGGAACAAATATACAATTATTGCCGGAGAAAGACGATACAGGGCAAGCAAGATAGCAGGCTTGAAAGAGATACCTGCATATATCCGTATTGTCACTTTGGAAGAAACAATGGAGATGTCTCTCATAGAGAATATCCAGCGTGAAGACCTTAACCCTATGGAAATATCTCTTTCCTTGCAGGCTCTTTTGGAGCAGACCGGACTTACACAGGAGGAGCTAAGTAAAAAACTTGGCAAAAACAGGGCAACTGTTTCTAACTATGTAAGGCTTTTGAAACTTCCGGCAGAAGTACAGCTTGCGTTGAGGTCTGACAAGATAACCATGGGACATGCACGCTCTATCATAAGTATAGAAGATGAAGAGAAACAGGTAGATATTCTTCGTCAGATAATGGCAAAAGATTTGTCTGTAAGACAAGTGGAAGCCTTGGTTGCTGGACTCAAGAAAGAGTCTAAGCCACAGCCGAGAACAAAAGAAAACCTTCCTGCACAGCATCTGACATTCCGTGACAAACTGTCCAGACAACTGGAAGCAGATGTGGAAATCAAACGTTCGAAAAGAGGCAAAGGGACGATAAGTATTCCATTCTCCAACGACAATGATTTTGAAAGAATAGTACAACTGTTGCAACAATAACAATGAAAAGGTGTTTGTTTTTCCTTGTGTCTGTTTTTTTGTTCTCCTTGGTTTTTTCGCAGGAGAATACGAGGACACTTGATTACAAAGACATAAATACTCTTTCTGTCGATACAAAGGATACTGTTTCCATTCTTGTAAACAAGACGCATTCTCCCGGGAAAGCGGCTTTGTTCTCCACTTTCGTTCCAGGTTTAGGTCAGATATATAACAGAGACATCTGGAAAGTACCCGTTCTATATGCAGGATTGGGGACGATAATCTATTTTGCAATATACAACTACAACAATATGAATAAGTTCAAGGACGAATACTACAACAGGTTGAACGGCAGCGGGACTCTTTTGCAGGATTATACCACTTATTCGGACGAGAGCATATATTCTTTGTACAATGCCTACAAGGACAACTTTCATCTTATGGTTATATTTGGGGTTGCTTTGTATGCTGTGCAGATTTTGGATGCATACGTTTATGGTTATCTGTTCAGTTTTGATATGTCGGAAGATATTTCCTTGAATGTTGCTCCTTCTGTTGTCCCTTGTTTGTACAAGGGTAGTCTTTCTCAGAGTTTAGGTTTCTCTCTTAATATAAAATTCTAAAAAAAACTGTCTTAAAAGTATTGTTTTGCTGAATTTTTATTAATTTTGCACATCACAACAAATAATAAACAACGATAAAAAATGAATCACCCATTAGTATCTATTATTACTGTTTGCTATAATGCAAAGGATGTGATAGAATCAACAATCAATAGTGTAAGAAGTCAAAATTACGATAAGATTGAATACATTGTTATAGATGGAGATTCCACTGATGGTACGAAAGATATAATAGAACAGAACAGGGATGCAATAGACAAATATATTTCTGAGCCAGACAAAGGACTGTATTATGCAATGAACAAAGGACTTGATTTGGCAGAGGGAATGTATGTCTGGTTTATCAATGCCGGAGACAGAATACCTCACCATGATACATTGTTGAAGATAATGGAGTCTTCTTATCTCAAGCAGGATATTTACTATGGACGGACAAAGATAATAAACAAAAAAGGTGAAGTTATAGGAAAAAGAAGACTGAAAGAGCCTGATGTTCTTACAAAGGACAGTTTTCTTATGGGTATGCTGGTTTGTCATCAGGCAGCCATAGTAAAGCGTTCTATTATCCGAAACTACAATACCAGATACAAAATCACTGCGGACTATGACTGGCTTTTGTATGCGATAGAAAAAGCAGACAAATCCCTTATCAGACACTCCAAACGTACATACTGTTATTTTCTTGAAGGAGGGATAGGAAGAAAGAACATGTGGAAAGGTAATATGGAAAGATTTGAAATAATGCTTAAACATTATGGTCTGTACAAAGCCGTAAAGTATAACATAATTATGACTTTCCGCTATATAAAAGACAGAATAAAAGGAATACCGATGACGTAACAGACACGTCGCTAATTTAAACAAAAATACATATATTATGAATCTATTGGAAAACAAAGTGGCTTTGGTTACAGGAGCCTCAAAAGGAATAGGAAAACAAATAGCCCTTGCATACGCAAAAGAAGGAGCAATGGTTGCTTTCACAGATTTGAACAGAGATGAAGTAATGGAAGAAACAGAGAAAGAACTTCTTGCTTTGGGAATAAAAGCAAAAGGATATGCTTCCAATGCAGCTTCTTTTGAAGACAGTGAAAGAGTGGTGGAAGAGATAGCAAAAGAATTTGGAAGAATAGATATTCTCGTAAACAATGCAGGTATAACAAAAGACAATCTGCTTATGCGTATGACAGAGAAAGATTGGGACGCTGTTATTGCAGTTAATCTGAAATCTGTCTTCAATCTTACACATGCTGTCCAGAAATACATGATTAAGCAAAGAGGCGGTTCTATTATAAACATGAGCAGTGTTGTAGGTGTCAGCGGTAATGCAGGACAGGCAAACTATTCAGCATCAAAATCTGGCATAATAGGATTTACAAAATCCATAGCAAAAGAACTTGGAAGCAGGAATATACGTTCCAACGCCATAGCTCCAGGATTTATCATAACAGATATGACTGCCAAGATTCCGGAAGATGCTCGCAAGGCTTGGGAAGCACAGATACCTATGCGTAGAGGCGGACAACCGGAAGAAGTAGCAAAAGTTGCTGTTTTTCTTGCTTCAGATTTGGCTTCGTATGTCAGCGGTCAGGTTATCCATGTATGCGGAGCAATGAATTGTTAGGAGGAAATAAATCTTTTTTTAGTCAAATATAAAATAAACATAGCAAAATGAACAATAAAAAATTTGATCCAGCAATGGCTATCAACGCTGTTGCAGAAGTTTCTGCAGAAAGAGGAGTAAATCCTAATATTAATGATTCTGCTACTTTTACATTTCCTAAAGGACAATTGATGACTGATACTTTCCACGGTGAAGCAGAAGGCTTTTTCCTATATTCACGTCATTGGAATCCAAGTAATATGGCTTTGTGCAAAGCTCTTGCAGCAATGGAAGGAACACAGGCAGCATGGGCTACAGGTTCTGGAATGGCAGCTATTACTTGCACTCTTATGGAATTGGCAAAAGCAGGTGATCATATAGTTGCTTCCATGACAGTTTATGGAGGTACTTTTGCTTTCTTAAAGAACTATATCGTAAATTATGGTGTTGAGGTTACATTTGTAGATACTACCAATCTGGAAGAAGTCCGCAAGGCTTGCAAACCAAATACCAAGGTTATCTATACAGAAACAATGTCCAACCCTCTTCTAAGGATAGCAAACGTTCCTGAACTTAGAAAAATAGCAGACGAATTTGGAGCAAAATTGGTTGTTGACAATACTTTTACACCTATGGTTTTCTCTCCTTATCGTTTAGGGGCACATATCGTTGTTTATTCCATGACAAAATATGTTAACGGAAAGAATGATTGTGTTGCAGGTGCTATTTGTGCAGATGCAGACTTTATCAATGCATTGATAGATGTAAACAATGGAACAGCAATGTTGTTGGGACCTGTTTTGGATTCATTCCGTTCAACTTCTATTTTGAAGAACTTGTATGACCTTCATATAAGAATGAAAAAACATTCAGAGAACGCAATGTATCTTGCAGAAAGATTTAAAGCACTTGGCATAAAAGTAAACTACCCTGGTATGCCTGAACATATAGACCACGACCTTATGGTTAAGGAATACAACGAACAGTTTGGTTTTGGCGGAATGATAGCAATAGATTTGGGAACAGCAGAAAGAGCCAATGCGTTTATGGAAAAGATGCAGGAAAAAGGTGTTGGCTATCTTGCAGTTTCTTTGGGATTCTTCCGTACATTGTTCTCTTGTAGCGGAAAATCAACTTCAAGTGAGGTTCCTCAAGAATATCAGGACAAAATGGGAATGTCAGAAGGCTTGGTTCGTTATTCAGTAGGTTTGGATAATGATATGTCCATGACCTTTGAAAAGATAGAAGAGGCTCTTAAAGAGTTGAAGTTTGTATAAGCAACAAACAAAAACGGGATTAAGATGAACAGGTGAATAACTTGTTCATCTTATTTTTTTTGTTATAGTTGGTGCTGTGTGTCAATGTCCTAGATAAACAGAAAAAAGACTTGCTTTTCGTTTACAAAAACGAAGTTTTTATACCCCAAAAACCAACTTTTTACACCCTAAAAACTTACTTTAAAAAAACAAAAACCAAGTCTTTTTTTTTCAGGACAAGACTTGGTTTTTCGCTGCTTTTGTTTTGTTTTTTCGCAAAGCAAAAAAGAGTTATGCTTTGTTGTCTTTCAGTCTGAGATATGTTCTTCTTTCTCTTCTCAGCTCTCTTCTTGCCTTGCGTGTAAGACGATAGCGGTAAGTAAAGAATGTCGTTACCAGATATATCGCAACCTGTACCCATAGGATAAAGTGTTCTGTGCTTATTTCAAACAACGATGCTCCCATGGTATTCATTCTTATAAATCCGTTTGAGGCGAGTGTTGATGGGAAAATGAAAGAGAATGCTTTCCAAAACTCAGGCATTGCTTCACGAGGCCAAGAAAAACCGCTCAAAAGCAGGATAGGGATAGACATAAAGATGTATATAGGTATGGCATTCTCCCTGTGGTAGAACATTGTGGATATAGTCATGCCGAGTAATATACTTGCAAGCAAGAAAGGTATGATAAACCAGAACAGTTCAAGAGGTGAGGACATAAGAGTCGGGAGATTGAACAGATGAGGAATGATGATAAGCAAGTATATGCTGATTGGTATGTAGATAAGGAAGACTGCCAAGGCTCGTCCGAAGATAATACGGAACAAACCTCTGTAATGGACATTGTTTGGTGTGAGGTCTCTCCATTTGCTTCGCTCTGTGGTCTTGCCAGCCATCATACCTATACCCATAAAGATAGTCTGCTGTATAAGAATGATTAAGACTATAGGTGTAATGAAGGAAGGATAGCCTCCAGGATTGTAAAGCACTGTCTCCTGCGGTATGAATTTTCTTACACCCCTGACAGCGTCGTCATAGGTAGAACCCTTGGCAATGAGCCCTTTGGCTTCTATCTCTATACCCATGGTTCTGGAAACGTATGACGTGGCTACGGAGATATTTCTGTACCAAAAGAAAGAAGAAACATCGGCAAAAATATTTACATGTGTTTGTTTGCCTGTGTTTATATCTTTGGAAAAAGTCTTGGGAATATTGATTATACCATGCACCTTGCCGTGTTTCTGCAGGTTTTCGGCTTCCAGCATGGAAATACATTCGTATTCCACCTTTATTTCAGGGGTTGCATCTATCATTCTTATATATTTCCTGCTCAGAGACGAATGACTGTTGTCCACCACTGCGATAGGAGCATCCCTTAAGGCTTCCTTGTTGTAGATAAAGCATACAGCCAAGGGATAAACCAGCGTTGCAATAAAGAAGATAAACACTACGCCTATATCCGTGAAGATACCGTACAGCTCTTTTCTGATTATGTAGAACATGTCCAGCCAAGCCATGCGATTTTCCTTGAGTGCTTTCTTTATATTGTTGAAATGTATATTTATTTTCATTTTCTTAAAGTTTTGTAAGGCAGTGTCCAAGGCTATTGGACAGGTACTGGTGCCTAATCTCTTTCATAATCAAGTTTTATTGCAACATTCTTTATCCTCATACATACAAAGAAAGGAAGCAGCCAAAATACCATCAGCCAGACAAAAGGCATGATATTTTCAGAGAATGGTAATCCATTGATAAGAGTATTGCAATATAGCTGATAATATTGTCTAAGCGGATAGATGAAAGTAAATGGACGGACAGCAGCAAGCATTGCTTCATTTGGGTAAGTAAAACCGGTAAGAGTAAAACTCATTACGCCATAGAATGCAGTGATGCTTAAAGCCGTACGCATAGATGGAACGATACCTATCATAAATAGCCCTACAGCTTGGTAAGAAATGATGGTGAACATTGCTCCCAGGTACATGACAGCAGGATTGCCTTCTGAAGGAAAGCCCATGATTTTCTCCATAACAATCTCACTGATGATAATCATAAAAGTATAGAGCAGTGTATAAGGCAAAAGTTTTGCACTTAACGCAGTAAAGATGCTTCTGTTTGAAAGTACAAGCCATCTTCTTGAGGATGCATTCTTCAGTTCTATACCTACGACATATACTGTGCAAATCATACACATAAGAAAGATAATACCAGGCATCATAATGGAGGTCAGGTATAAAGCATAGTTAAGCAGAGGATTGGCAATGATGTGTGTGTCGTTGGAAATAGGATTTACCTGAGCCATAGCCAAGGTTGCGTTCTCGCCTTTGAGCATTCTCATCTTCAGGTCAGCACCTATGGCAATAGTATTGAGGGTTGTGCTTATTTCTTTCATTATTAGTGAAGAGCCAAGGTAGTGTGCGTATTCTGTATAGAAATTTACCAACGGTGCTTTGCCTGTATATACGTCTTTTTCAAAGTTTCTCGGAATGATAACAAAGGCATAGATTTCTCCTTGCTGCATTTTTGTCTTGGCACTCTCGTATGTAGATAGCTTATATTTCACTTTACACATCTGACCTGAGGAAAGAGTATGGGTGATAGTGCGGGACAGAGAAGAATTGTCGAAATCCACGATTGCAACAGGCATTTGGTTTGGAACACCTTGGTTGAGGAATGTTGCGAAGAAAATAATTATCAAAGAGGGAATAATCACCGTCATCATAAGGTAAATAGGACGGGAAACAATTCGTCTTAATTCTCTTTTGACAACTTGTAAGTATCCTTTTTTCATTCTTTTTTGTAGTTATGGATGTTAGTGATTATGGTAATGCAGAACTATTTCATTTCAGTCCAGTTGACAATGATGCTCATACCAGGACGTAATCCGCTTATCTTGTCAACCGGTTTTGCTCTTACCTCAAAAGTCTTTGTGTCATATTCATCTGTCAGCTTTGTGGCTTTCCATGTTGCATAGGAAGCTTGTGCTTTTATGAAATTGACTTTTAGTTTTATTTCCTTGCCGTTCATTGCTGGTACTTTGGCAGTAAGTATTGTTCCCATTTTTATTTTGCTTAGCAGGTCTTCTCTTACATTGAAAGTTACCCATACATCATTCAGGTCAACAATACTCATTATTGGGGAACCTGTGCCAATAAGTTCTCCCACTTTTGGGAATATTTCGGATATTTCTCCGCTTATAGGGGAGATAAGTCTTGTCTCGTTCTGATAGGAATTTACTTCCATGACAGCACCTTTTGCTCTGTTCACTTGTGCAGCAGCAGCGTCTTTGTCTTCCTGCTGAGCTCCGTTAATAGCCATTTGATATTGGCTCTTAGCAGCTTTTTCTTGTGCTACGGCAGCTTTGTATTGAGCTTCCACTTCGTCGAATTTCTGTGCAGCGATTACACCTTTTTCGTAAAGGTTTTTCATTCTGTCATAACTCTTTTTGGCAAAATCTGCAGCAGCTTTGGCTCTTTCGTATTGCTCCTTGGCACCCTCTATGGTCTCCTTTCTTGTTCCGTTGTTGGCTTTGTTGCTAAGAGCCTGTGCAGCGTTTTCAGCAGCAATGGCCTGCATGGATTTGGCCTCAATCTCAGGAGAATCTATGAAAACCAATAACTGCCCTTTCTCCACTTTTTCTCCTTCTTCTACTTTCAGTTCCAACACTCTGCCGGGAACCTTTCCGGAAACTCTTATCTCGGTTGCTTCCACCTCTCCTTGGAGAATCAATTCATCAGGCGTCAGGATAAAGTAGCCAATTACTCCTACTACTGCTATAAAGGCAATAAGTATGATAAAAGACATTACCAAGGTTTTGCTTTCTCTTGTTTTTATGACTTTCTTTTTTTGTGTTGTGTTGTTGTTATTTATATTTTCCATGTTGTTATTTTGTTTTTTCTCTGTTATGATTTACTTTGTTTTAGGATTTTTAATCTTTCCAAGTGTTTGATTTAGGTAAAGGTCAGACAGCATAAGGTTGATGTTGGCGTCTATCACTTCACTTTTTGCACTTACCCAAGATGTTTGAGCAGCCATAAGGTCTGAAGTGGAGATTACACCTTCTTGGAAACCAAGCTGAGCTTGTCTGAGGTTTTCCTCGGCATGTTCCATATTGTTTTTGGCGATTATGTTTTGTTTTACTGATTCGTTTCTTGTGTTTTGCTTCATATTGGCTTGAAGTTCCATTTTTTCAACGGCCTCATCGCGTGTAAGCTCTGCTATTCTTAGATTGTGTTTTGCAGCATTTAGGGTATGTATCCTTTCTCCAAAGTGAAAGATAGGAACAGTTATTCCTACACCTACAATGAACGAACCCTTGAAACTCTTGTCAAAGCCATTGAACAGACTTGGATTGGAAACGATGTAATTGCCTTGTGCTACTATGTTGGGCATAAAACGGGAGCGGGCAATGTTCAGTTCGCTCCTCGCAATATTGACACTTTCTTCCAGCATCATTGATTCTGGTCTTGAGGCCACGTCTTCTTTTATGGAATTGTTTGATACAAGGTCAAGATTGTTTGAATTGTCTTCGTAGGTAAGGGTGTATTCGTAATTGAAATTCATTCCGCAGATTTGGTTAAGATACATCTTGGCAAGTTTCAGCCCATTTTCTGCTTTGGTAAGAGTCATTTCGCTTTCGTTCAGTTTTACCTTGACTTTTAAGAGGTCAGCGTTGGTAACGATGCCTTCGTTGTAGAGTTGTTCAATATCATTGTAGGTCTTTTGCAGCAGGTTGTTGTATTCTTCTGCCAGTTCTTTTTTCTTCTGCAGTGAGATAACGCGCCAAAAAGCTTCATCAACCTGAATAAGAACGTTGATATTGTCGTTGTCGTTTTTGATTCTTGCTATGTTTTCGGCAGCCTTGCTCATCTTGTACAACTCCAATATCTTTCCACCCATAAAAATCGGCTGTGTAAATCCTATGCCTGCAACAAAAATATCGGACATGTCAAACGTCAGGGCATCTTTTGGCAGATAGGCAACGTGTTTTGGAATCATTTCACTTGGATTGGTTGTTATGTTGCCTTTTGCATCAATAGGATAACCTGCAGCATTTGTATACACATCAACGTCTCCTTTTGTAGGATCAAGATTGTAGGTGAAATTACCTTTGGCGTCCAAACTGCCAACAGGCAAAACTGCATCTTCTCCAAGAACTGACATTTCGTCTCCACGGAAATTATGCATATAAGTTCCCATTGCATTGAAGTTTGGCAAAAACTGTGTAAAAGCAGCCTTGCGTGTGCTTATTGCAGCTTGTAGTGTTTCTTCAGAGATTAGACTTGCTTTGTTGTGTTTTAGAGCCATGTTTCTGCATGCTTCCAATGTAAGTTCTTGTGCTTTAATATTCACACCGGAGACTATAAGAGCAACACAGCAGATAAAAAATACTTTCATGCTTATTTTCATAGTACTATAAAATGTTTTAAAACGTTGATTGCTACATCAAAAAATGTACCACGTAGATTTTAAATTTTATTTATTTATTCGTTAATTCATAAATGTTTTCTTCTTTTTTGTTCTCATAAAACAAAAACAGATGAAAAAAAACTCACCTTCACAGGCAAGTTTCAAAATATTTATTAACCAAAAACATAAATTTAAGTTATGAGAACTTAAAGTAGCGGGGACGAGAATTGAACTCGTGACCTCCGGGTTATGAATCCGACGCTCTAACCAACTGAGCTACCCCGCCAGATAAGAATTTATGAACTAAGAACACAGCCTTCACGGTCAAACTTTCAAGTCTTATTGTTAAACCCTCAAGCTCTATGGCTAAACCTTCAAGCCCCTTTGTTCGGAGTGCAAAATTATATAAAAAATATATTTTGACAAATATTTTTTTTGTTTTTTTTGTGAGTAAAAAATATTGTATTCTTTAAGTTGATGATTAGAAATACTTTATAGGACTTCTAAAATTCGTATAACTAAAGGGTTTCTTACAATATCTTTGTTTGTTAATTCAATGACGGATATTCCTTTTATACTTTTTAATCTTTCTGTGGCAGGTACCAATCCAGAAGGCTGTTTGTTGGGTAGGTCTGTCTGGGAAGGGTCTCCTGTAATTATGAATTTGGAATAGTTCCCCATACGTGTGAGAAACATTTTTATTTGACCAATGGTAGCATTCTGTGCTTCATCTAAAATAGCGAAAGCATTTTCCAATGTTCTGCCGCGCATAAAGGCAAGAGGTGCTATCTCTATGATATGATGTTCTATGTAATCATTGAGTTTACTTTCTCCAAGCATATCCCTTAGTGCATCATAAAGAGGTTGCAGATAAGGGTCAAGTTTTTCTTTCATATCGCCGGGAAGAAATCCGAGGTTTTCTCCTGCTTCCACTGCAGGTCGTGTAAGAATGATACGCTTGACTCTTTTTTCTCTCAGATATTTTACAGCCAAAGCTACGGCAGTATAGGTCTTTCCGCTGCCGGCAGGCCCTATTGCAAAAAGCATATCGTTCTTTTCTATTTCATCAGCCATCATTTGTTGATTGACGGTGCGGGCTTTTATTGCCAGGCCCTTGTTTCCATATAGAAGGATATTGTTTTCGCTGTTTTGAAGGTCTTCGTCTTTGTAGGCAAGCATGATTGATTTCTCGTCCAGCAGGTGCTCTTTGCGATATATCTTCATCAGACGTTCAAAGAAGCGGGAAAAACTCTGAATCTCTTTGTCTGAACCGTGTATTGTCAGATTTTCAGCTCTTACAGTCATTGTCAGCATTGGATATAGCAGGGTAATAAATTTCAGGTTCTTCTCTCCTACGCCAAAAAATTCAGTCTGGTTTATGTGTTTTATGTTAAATATTTTCTCTTCCACTATTTTATTATTTTAAATTCTGTTCTGCGATTTTGTTGTCTTCCTTCTTCTGTGCTGTTGTCTGCTATAGGCTTTGTTTTACCATATCCTTTGGCAACAATTCTCTGAGGAGCTACTCCTTTGTCTGTTAGCCATAGTTTAACGCTTTTTGCCCTGTTGTCGGAAAGAGTATAGTTGTAATCATCTTTACCTGTATTGTCTGTGTGTCCTGATATCTCTATTCTTATGCTTGGATTTTTCTGCATAAGATCAAGCAATGTTTGGAGTTCTGCATTGCTTTCCTGTTTGAGTTCATAGGAATCCGTCTCAAAGAAAATGTTTTTGAGGACTATTGTCTGACCTTCTTTTATGGATTGCAGGGTTATGTCCTCTTGTCTCGTAGAAATATTGTCGTTTATTTCTTTCAGGGAGAAGTTCTCCGAATAGAAGAGATAGCCGTCACACGTTACATTCATAGCATAGTCTTCTCCTACAGGCAAGGCAAGGAGATAATGGTCTGTAACTTTGTCTGAATATGTAGAAGTTACGACTTTGCTGGTTTTTAGGTTTTTTATCTCCAACAGAGCTTTGTTACCTTTGCGAAAATCGTCATAAAAGATTTTGCCTTTCAGGGTTATGACTTTGGTAGGCCGTGCTTGTTTGTACAATTCAAAGAAATATATGTCGGTGTTGCCAAAGTTTTCTTCCAAGGAGTTCGTTGCGTAGAAGCCGATATTACCCTCGCTGTTCACAAAGAAACATGTCTCGTCTGCTTCTGTGTTTATTGGATATCCGATGTTGATAGGGTCGGAAAAAGCTCCGTTTTCCATTTTGGAATAATAGATGTCTTCTCCGCCCATTCCGATATGCCCGTCAGAAGAGAAATACAGCGTTGTATTGGAAGAATGGATGAAAGGCGAAATCTCGTTTCCGGAGGTGTTGATTTTGTTTCCCAGGTTTTTTGCCTTTGTCCATGTGCCGTCTTTCTTGAGATAGGAATAATATATATCGCTTTTGCCATAACCACCTTCCCTGTTTGAGACAAAAAAGAGCGTTCTTCCGTCTGAGGCAATTGACGGCTGTGAGTCCCATGCAGAAGAATTGACGTTGGGACCTAAATTTCTGGGTTTGGACCAAACATTGCCGTTGCGTTCAGAAACATATATATCACAGGAACCTAATCCGTCCTTTGCATTACACTTTGCAAAGTAAAGAAAACGGCCATCTGGGCTTATACTTGCTGCTCCCTCGTTTTTTTCACTGTTAAGGGGAGAAGGAAGTCTTACCTTTTTGGATACAGAGATATGATTGTTTTCTGAAAAGCTTACTCTTGCGGAATAAAAATCTTCATTGTTGTCTTTTCTTTCCGTAAAGTAGAGTTCGTTGTCCATTGTCAGAGTCGGCAAGTATTGATACAGGGAGTCATTGATGTTGTTTCCAAGATTTTTGGGTTGAAACTCTATGGGATTTTTCAGGGAATACCATATAAAGTCTATGTTTTCTATTTCTTTTTCACACTCTTCTTTCCTTGTCTTGTATTTTTCTTGGTTCTGATGCTGGACGTAATAGGAAAAATATTCTCTTGCCTGTGGATATTCCCTGTTTTGCTTTTTTATTATCCCCAAGCGGTAATAGGAATTCAGGTCGTAGTCCTTGTCAATCTTTATCCCTTGCTCATAGTATTGGCTTGCTTTGTTGAAATCCTGTTTTGAGTAATAGACTTGCCCCAAAGCAGCGAATGCAGGTGCGTAGTTAGGATATTTCTTTGTGATTTCAACCAAGGTGGAGATACATTTGTCTTCTTTGTTCTGGTTTAGATATTCCAAAGCTTTGTCCATGAGTTTTCCAGCCTTTTCATTCTGCTGACAGAAGACAGATGTGGCAAACAATATATATAATATGTATACAAAAGATTTTTTTTGCATGTATTGTTGTTTTATTCTTTTGGAAGCAGGTTATGTTCCTGACAATGACAGTCAATATTCTCAAACTCTAATGTTGAATGACTTATATTTTCATGTTCTAACGTGTGTTTTATTTCATGTTTTATTTCTTCCATGTCATCAATGTTTTCCACAACAATATGAGCTGTCAGAGCATTTTCCCGTGTGCTTATTGCCCAAATATGTATATGATGAACTTCTTTTACACCTTTTACACCGGATATTGATTTGGCTATATGTTCCAAATTTATTCCTGCAGGAACACCGTCAATGGAAAGCCTGATACTTTTGTTTAACAAATCCCATGTTGATACCACTATTATCATGGCAACTACAATACCTATTATTCCATCTATAGCAAACCAGCCTGTAAGACTTATGACAATACCACTTACAACCACGCCTATACTTACCAAAGCATCGGCAGCCATGTGAAGATATGCTCCCTTGACATTAAGGTCTTTGTCTTTGTCTTTAAGAAACAGCCATGCAGTTATTCCATTTATGACAACACCTATGCCTGCCGTGATACTTATTACTCCTCCTTTTATTTCAATTGGATTAATAAGCTTCTCAATACTTTCATATATTATGAAGACAACAGCAACCAATAGGATGATAGCATTAATCAGGGAAACCAGAATACTTGTTTTCTTATAGCCATAAGTAAATTTATTGTTGCTTGCTACTTTTGTCAGGCTGTATGCAAGAAGAGCCAGTATCAGAGAAACAACGTCTGTAAGATTATGTCCTGCATCTGATACAAGACCAATGGAATTGTAGATAATTCCAAGTATAAATTCCACTATAAGAAAAAGACTGTTCAATACAATTCCTATAATGAAAGCAGAACTCAGTGATTCTATCTGTGCAGAATGATGATGGTGATGATGTTCGTGTGCCATTTTTTTTACATTTATTATATTGCGGGCAAAGTTACTACTTTTTCTTAATATATACAGAAAAAAATGTAACTTTGCACTTTGTTTGATTATACTAACAAGAAACAATCCTCATGGAAAATAATATATTAGCAAAAGGAATAAAGGTTAATAATCTTAAAAATATTGATGTTGAAATTCCACAGAATACTTTGACGGTAATAACAGGCGTTAGCGGAAGCGGAAAAAGTTCTTTGGCATTTGATACTCTTTATGCTGAAGGACAAAGACGATATATAGAGAGTCTTTCTTCTTATGCCCGTCAGTTTATAGGAAGAATGCCAAAACCGGAAGTTGATAAAATAGAAGGATTACCTCCTGCCATAGCAGTGCATCAAAGAATTGTCAACCGTAATCCTCGTTCCACGGTAGGAACAATGACAGAAATATATGAATACTTGAAACTTCTTTATACAAAAATAGGGAAAACCTATTCACCTGTTTCCGGCAAGGAAGTGAAAAGAGACTCTGTTACTAATGTTGTTGATGCTATTCTGCAGAATTACAGGGAAAAGAAACTATATATTCTTTGTGAATTGAATCCGTCGAAAGACGATATACGAAAACGCCTTGAAGTCTTGTTTCAAATGGGATATACGAGAATATTCTCTGATGGAGAGGTTGTGGACATAGAGGATTTGTTGCAACAATCTGCCATAGCAAAAAAATACTCAAAATATCTTTTGTTGATAGATAGACTTTCTGTAAGAGGAGAAGAAGAAACACTAAGAATGCGTATTGCAGAAAGTGTTCATACTGCATTTAATGAATCGGAAGGAACATGTGTTGTGTGGTCGGAAGGAAATATGGAAACTTTTTCAAACCGTTTTGAAAGAGATGGAATTACTTTTGTAAAGCCAACCGAGAATTTCTTTTCCTTTAACAATAAATATGGGGCATGTCCTTCTTGTGATGGATTGGGATTTGTGGAAGGAATAAGCGAAGACCTTGTTATAACAAAACCATACCTTTCTGTTTATGACGATGTTGTCAATTGTTGGAGAGGTGCTGTTATGTCTCATTTCAAAAATGATTTTATCAACAAGGCATACAGAAAATTTCCCGTACATCGCCCTTATAATGAACTGACACCAGAACAAAAGGATTTATTATGGAATGGTGATGGAAAAGGACTGATAGGTATTAACCAGTTTTTTGAATTGGTGAAGAAGGAATCCTACAAGATACAATACAGGGTCCTGTTATCAAGATACAGAGGTAAGACTGTCTGTCCAAATTGTAAAGGAACACGATTGAGAAAGGATGTTTCTTATGTGAAAATACAGGAAAAATCCTTGATAGACATACTTAATATGCCGATAGAAGAGGTATATGATTTCTTTTGCAATATAAAACTTGATGAATACGAAGAAAAAGCATCGGATCGTTTGCTGAAAGAGATAAAAACACGGTTGCATTATCTTTTGAAAGTAGGTTTAGGCTATCTTACTCTTTCGCGGGAGTCTTCTACTCTTTCCGGCGGAGAAGCACAAAGAATACTCTTGTCTACAAGTATAGGTTCTCCATTGGTAGGTTCAATGTATATTATGGACGAACCTACTATAGGTCTTCATACAATAGATACAAATAATCTCATACAAGTACTAAAAGACCTGAGAGATACTGGTAATACGGTGATAGTTGTAGAACATGATGAAGAAGTAATAAAGAATGCAGATTATATAATAGATATAGGACCGTTGGCAGGAAGAAACGGAGGAGACCTTGTTTTCCAAGGAACAAAGAAAGAACTGATGAAAAACAAAAAGTCCCTTACGACACAATACCTGAAAGGAGAAAAGACAATTCCTTTGCCTTCGTATTACAGAAAAAGCAAAGAGTATCTGAAAATAGACGATATCTATGAAAACAATTTGAAAGGTGTGAGTCTGAAAGTTCCTTTGAATATGAAAGTTGTTGTTTGCGGTGTATCGGGGTCTGGAAAAAGTACTTTGATAACCAAGGTTCTGGTGTCGGCAATGAAGATGCACTTCGATGAACCTCTGGAAAAATTTCCTAAATGTTCAGAGGTCAAAGGTTCTTTGTCTGTTATAAAGGACATACAACTTGTGGATCAGAACTCAATAGGACGTTCTTCCCGAAGCAATCCGGCTCTTTATACGGGTATTTTTGATGATATAAGAACATTGTTTGCTTCACAGCCTTTGGCAAAGGCAAGAAAGATTAAGCCAGGCTACTTTTCTTTTAACGTAGATGGAGGCGGAAGATGTGAAACCTGCAAAGGAGACGGCACAATAGAAGTCAAGATGCAGTTTATGGCCGATGTGAGACTGCAATGCGAAGAATGTCATGGCAAAAGATATACACAGGACGCATTGGAAATAAAGTACAAAGAAAAGAATATTGCAGATGTATTGGAAATGTCCATAGATGAAGCCGTAGATTTTTTTGACGACAAGCAGGATTCAACGGTTCAGAAGATAAACTATGCTTTGTGTGTTCTGCAACAAGTAGGTTTGGGCTACATAGCTTTAGGACAGTCCCTGAGTACTCTTTCCGGAGGAGAAGCACAAAGAATAAAGCTTGCAACATATCTGCAAAAAGGGAAAAATCTTAAACCTACTTTGTTCGTGTTTGATGAACCTACAACAGGACTTCATCTTGATGATATAAATAAATTGAACGACTGTTTCAATTCCCTTCTGGATAACAACCATTCTGTTGTTATAATAGAACATCATCTTGATATAATAAAAACAGCAGACTGGCTCATAGAATTAGGACCTGGCGGAGGAAAACATGGAGGCAATATTATCTTTGAAGGAACTCCTAAGGAATTGGTGGCAAGGGACAATACCCCGACTTCAAAATTCCTGAAAGAAAAATTATAGTTGTCTGTATTTTTGTATTAGAAATAATTTTACTACTTTTGTGCTTTGAACCAATAAAAAAAGAACGGAGATGAATAAAGATAACTATTGTGTCATTATGGCTGGTGGAGTAGGCAGCAGATTTTGGCCTATGAGCAGATTACAAAGACCTAAACAGTTCTTGGATGTTCTTGGTATAGGAGAAAGCCTTATTCAGATGACATACAAAAGAATTCAGAAAATATGTCCGACAGAAAATATATATATAGTTACAAGCGATATGTACAAAGACCTTGTCAAGGAGCAGTTACAAGGAATTGCAGACAATAACATCATCACTGAACCTGCCAGAAGAAACACAGCACCGTGTATAACCTACGCTAATTTCAAGATAGGCTCCATTAATGAGAATGCAAACATAATAGTTGCAGCATCAGACCATCTTATTTTGAACGAAGACGAGTTCGTAAAAACTGTAAACCAGGCTTTGAGAATCACACAGGAAAGCGATGTCTTGGTAACCTTGGGAATCAAGCCTTCATATCCTAATACCGGTTATGGATACATACAGTTTGACGACAAAGACTTCATACCTAAGGACAAAGACATTAAGAAAGTGAAGCTGTTTACTGAGAAACCTGACTTGGAAATGGCGAAAAAGTTTATTGAGAGCGGAGATTTCTTGTGGAATTCTGGTATTTTTGTGTGGTCATTGAAATCTATCAACAAGGCACTGAGCCAGTATTTGCCTGAAGTCTATAATATCTTCCTTGAAGGTAAGGATTATTACAACACAGACAAAGAAGAGGCTTTTATAAACGAGACATATACATCCTGTCCGGCAATTTCCATAGACTACGGAGTAATGGAAAAAGCAGGCAATGTCTATGTTATTCCTTCGGATTTTGGCTGGAGTGATGTGGGAACATGGCAAGCCTTGTACAATGTCAGGGAAAAAGACGAAAACTCCAACACTATCATTGGCAAGAATGTGATGGTGTATGATACGGCCAACTCAATTGTCAATGTTCCCAAAGACAAGCTTGTCGTTTTGCAAGGCTTGGACGGATATATTGTGGTAGAGTCGGACGGAATTCTTATGATTTGCAAGAAAGAGGAAGAACAGCGTGTAAAACAGTTTATTACAGATGTTGAGGTGCAAAAGGGAACAGAATATCTGTAATATTTTGTGCGTGCAGATCAACAGATAACATGCAAAATAGTTTTCTTTGAAGAAAAGAAGTTGTTTTTTTCAGAAAAAGACTTGCATTTTATATGGTAAAAATCAAGATTTCAGAAGCAGAATCCTGAATTCTAGAGACAAAAACGAAGATTTTGTAAAACGGAACTTGAATGGGTTTTAAAAAAGCTTTGACTATAAAATAAAATACAAAGAATTTGCGTTATAATTTTTGACTTCAATATAAAATATACAATGGATACTATAAGAAGAACAGAAATCAAAGAACTTTTTACAGAAGGCGTAAAAGAAAGAGTTAATCAGCCTGTATGTGTGAAAGGCTGGGTAAGAACAAAAAGAGGAAACAAGGCAGTAGCCTTTGTTGCTGTGAATGATGGAAGCACAATAAATAATATACAAGTTGTTGCAGACGTAGAGAAATTTGGGGAAGATTTTTTGAAACGAATAACAACGGGTGCATCTTTAAGAGTTAATGGTACTCTTGTTGAAAGTATGGGCAAAGGACAAAGTGTGGAGATACAGGCTTCTGAAATAGAGATATACGGAGAAGCAGACGTCAATACATATCCTTTGCAGAAGAAAGGTCATACGATGGAATTTCTAAGGGAAATAGCACATTTGAGACCAAGAACCAATACTTTTGGAGCAGTACTTAGGATAAGACACAATATGGCCTATGCTATTCATAAGTATTTCAACGATCATGGGTTCTTTTATTGGCACAGTCCTATAATAACTGCTTCCGATTGCGAAGGAGCAGGGGAAATGTTTCAGGTAACCACGCTTGATTTGGAAAACTTGCCTAAGAATGAAGAAGGAAAGACAGATTATTCCAAGGATTTCTTTGGAGAGAGTACTTTTATGACTGTTTCCGGTCAGCTGGAAGGGGAACTTGGAGCCACATCCATCGGAAAAATATACACGTTTGGACCGACTTTCCGTGCAGAAAATTCCAACACTCCGCGACATCTTGCAGAATTCTGGCACGTAGAGCCGGAGATGGCTTTCTATGATATAAATGACAACATGGACTTGGCAGAAGATTTTATAAAATATCTTGTCCGTTATGCTTTGGAAAACTGCAAGGATGACATAGATTTCTTGGCTAAGATGTATGACAACACACTTGTTGAACGGCTTAACTTTGTTATTTCCCATGATTTCAAACGTTTGACCTACACAGAGGCAATCACCATATTGGAAGACAGTAAGCACAAGTTTGATGTCCCTGTTTCTTGGGGAATAGACCTGCAGTCAGAGCACGAGCGCTATCTTGTGGAGCAGCATTTCAAATGTCCTGTTATCCTTACAGACTATCCAAAGGAGATAAAGTCATTTTATATGAAACAAAACGATGATGGCAAGACTGTAAGAGGAATGGATATTCTCTTCCCTCAAATAGGGGAGATAATAGGAGGAAGTGAGAGAGAAGCAGATTTTGACAAATTGCTTACAAGAATGAAAGAACTGAAGATGAGACTTGAACCTTATGAATGGTATTTGGACACAAGAAGATTTGGAACTGTTCCTCATTCTGGTTTTGGCTTAGGTTTTGAAAGATTGCTTATGTTTATCACTGGTATGACAAACATACGTGACGTTATTCCATTTCCTCGTTATCCAAAAAATGCCAAGTTCTGATGATTTCCAATTCCTTGACAACCAAACTGCAGACAAAGTTTGCACCTGCACAGATTCAATTTATGAAACTGTTGCAGTTGCCCTTACAGTCCTTGGATCAAAGGATAAAAGAAGAATTGGAAAAAAACCCAATCTTGGAAGAGACACAGGAAAAGACAGCTGAGGATCTGCAAAAGATAAGTGATGATGACGCAGATGACTATAATCTTTCCATGTACTTTCAAGATGATGAATTATCTGACTATAAAAAGACAATAAGACAAAATTCCAATAATGAAACACGGGTAGAGGCGGGAAATATATTTTCTTCCGGCTCTACTTTTTATGAGGATTTGTTGTCACAGCTTTCTATGCTTGACTTGACTCAGCAAGAAGAGGAAATAGGACGAAACATTATTGGAAATATAGATGAAAATGGTTATCTGACCCGCTCTGTGGAGGCCATAGCAGATGATTATTTCTTCACAAACAATGAAGAAATATCTGTAAAACAAGTAGAGAAAGTACTGAAGCAAATACAGAGTTTTGAACCTGCAGGAGTAGGTGCAAGGGATTTAAAGGAGAGTTTGTTGTTACAGCTGAACAAATTGACAAAGGTTGATATTGCTTCAGACAAGAAAGCACAGCGTCAATTATCCAAAAACATTGAATCCAAAGAACTTGCTCTTGCGTTAAAGATTATTGGCAACAATACATATTTTGAGATGTTCAAGAACAAACAATATCAAAATATGATACAGAAAATGAAGATTACGCATAAAGATCTGGATGCTGCGATAAATTTAATAAAGACCCTGAATCCAAAACCTGCAGTTTCTCAAAGCAATACTGTCTATGACAACATATATATTACTCCTGATTTCTTGGTATGGAACAATGATGGACGAGTAGAGTTTCAGTTGAACAAATCCTATACACATTCTTTACGTATCAGTCCATACTATTCTGAAATGCTTGAAAAGTATAGACAAATAAAGAAGAGAAACGAATCGGAACGTCAGGCTTTCAACTTTATAAAGGAGAAAATGGACTCAGCCAATGAGTTTATCTCTGCATTGGACAACAGAGATGATACTCTAAGCAAGGTTATGGCAGCCATAATCAAGTTTCAGTACTCTTATTTCTTGGAAGGCGACATAGACAAGAGGAAACCTATGCGTTTGGTTGACATTTCCAATATGACAGATTGTGATATATCAACAGTATCACGTGTTGCAAGCAACAAATATGCACAAACCCACTTTGGAACCTTTCTTTTGAAGGACTTTTTCTCAAATGCTTTGGAAGACAAAGAAGGTAATATAGTTTCTTCTGATGCAGTCAAGTCGTTGATAACAGATCTTATAAACAATGAAGATAAGAAGAAGCCGCTGACAGATGAAAAAATAGTGGCACTTCTAAAAGAAAAAGGATACGATTTAGCACGCAGGACCGTAGCAAAGTACAGAGATCTTCTGGATATTCCTGTTGCGAGACTAAGAAAAACTCTTTAGCCAATGAGTGTTGGAATAAATTATATACATATAACAGACAAGGCACACAAAACTGCCTTATTGTTTTCTTTGTTTGTATTGCTGTATGTATGTTCTTTTTGTCAAAACACGGATACTCGTTCAAGAAACAGACGTATTGCAGATTCTTTATACTATGAGCATACCATTAAGAAGCAAGAAAGAGAAAAGCACCAGACAGATACAAATGCCCTGAAGAAACTCTCTGTCAATAAAGACACAACAAGACAGGTAATAAAAAACAATAAAGAAATTCCTTCGTCTTGTCTTTATCAGCAGACATGGGTAACAGACAGAGTAAAGGCTGGCAATATTTCTTTAAGGGATCTTCCTGATGAATTAACCATAAGACTTTGCGGCAAAGATGGAAAAGATAATTTTTGCTTTCCTTACAAAGGTGTCAGAACCTCTCCTTATGGCTGGCGATGGGGACGAGCCCATACGGGAGTGGATATTGCTTTAAACGTGGGGGATAATGTTTATGCTGCTTTTGATGGAGTAGTACGTGTGGCAAAATACAATGGCGGTTATGGGAATATGGTTCTTATTCGCCATTATAATAATCTTGAAACACTGTATGGACATATGTCGGCCCTGAAAGTAAAACCTGGACAAAAAGTAAAAGCAGGTGATGTTATAGGATTAGGAGGCAGCACAGGAAAAAGCACAGGACCACATCTGCATTTTGAATGCCGTTTGATATATGCTTGTATTGACCCTGAATGGATTGTAGATCTAAAGAATAATTGTCTTAAAACAAAAATAATAAAAATAGATAAATCTTTTTTTGGAATACCAGCCTCTCAGACAGTGGCAGAAAGCCGTACAAGACCGACAAAACTGTCAAAAGTAACATCTTGTATGAAAGGAACTCACTATGTTTCCCAATCAGAACTTAATTCTCTCATACAAAAGCGGGAGAAAAAAATGAAAGATTTTGTTGTTTTAAACAACGAGGACAAAGAAACATGGAGATACTACAAAGTCAAGAAAGACGATACCATAGAAGGTATATGCAAAAGGTACAGGTTGAGAAAAGAGGATTTTATTTCCATCAACAATATCAAAGACGACAGGATAAAAGAAAATCAAAAAGTAAGGGTAAGATAACTTGTTTTTCTTGCCGGGTATTGTTTTTCTTGTGCAATCTACAACTTTCTTTGTTCAAGCAATAAACTTGTGCATAAAACGTTAGTATTTAGAACCAATATTCAATAATTGATATGAAAACAATAGAGAACTTATTTTTGGTAGTTTTGGCACTGATATGTTTTTCTGCATGTTCGGACGATGATTCTGAATTTGAGAAGATAAACAACAGAAGACCGGAATACAATGCTGAACATTCAAGCAACAAACGCAGTACAGACTATTACAAAGGCAGTGTTTTTGTCAATAATGCTTTGACGGGCAGCGATGTGGAGTTGAATATGTTTTTCAATAGCAGGCTTAACACTTGTACATTGCAGATAAAAAACATTTCATTTGGCGGAGATTATGCAGTGCTTCCAAATCTTGATTTGAAGAACTTGGTAAAACAAGGTACATCATACAGAAAAACAACCGATACAATAGGAGACTGGGTGATAAATGATTTGGCAATTAATTTCTACAACAATAACATAATACTTAATGCTTTGTTGAAACATCTTGGACAGAAAGAAAATATGAACATGTCTTTGCGTTATGAGGGACAGAAACAATAAAACAGCGATACAATGAAAGTAAAAATTGGATTAGTGCAGATGTCTTGTGTGAAAGACAAGCAGGAAAATATAGACAAGGCAATAAAAAGCATAAGGGAACTTGCTTCAAAGGGAGCAAATATTGTTTGTCTTCAGGAATTGTTTGCCTCTTTGTATTTTTGTGATGTTGAGGACTACGACAATTTTTCTTTGTCTGAACCGATACCAGGAAAAACGACAGAAACCTTTTCCTTGCTGGCAAAAGAGTTAGGAGTTGTCATAGTGGCTTCCATGTTTGAAAGGCAGATGGCTGGAGTTTATTTCAATACTACAGCTGTCTTGGATGCAGATGGTGAATATCTTGGAAAATACAGAAAGATGCATATTCCTGATGACCCTGGATACTACGAGAAGTTTTACTTTTCTCCAGGAGATTTAGGATACAAGGTGTTCAACACCATGTTTGGCAACATAGGAGTCTTGATTTGCTGGGACCAATGGTATCCTGAAGCATCAAGAATCACTGCCTTGAAGGGTGCAGATATACTTTTCTATCCTACAGCCATAGGCTGGGCAACATCACAGGACGAAATCACCAACAAAGAACAGTATTATGCATGGCAAACTATTCAAAGAAGTCATGCAATAGCAAATGGTGTGCATACCGTATCAGTGAACCGTACAGGAAGAGAAGGTGAAATGGAATTCTGGGGAGGAAGCTTTGTTTGCAATCCTTTTGGTACAATACTGTATGAGGCTTCTCACGAAAAGGAAGAAAATATTATTGTGGAGATAGACACAGACAATACGGAACATTATCGTATGCATTGGCCGTTTTATAGGGACAGAAGAACAGATTCCTACAACGGCATAACAAAAAAGTACATAAAGGATGGAGAATAGAGATATAAACAAAACACCAAAAGAATTGGGTTTCATGTTTCCTGCTGAGTGGGCGAAACATTCTGCAACATGGTTGTCATATCCTCATAAAGAAGCCTCATGGCCAGGAAAAATAGAAACGATATTTCCTTCTTATAACCTTTTTGTCAAGGAACTTGCCGATGTTGAGCAGGTTCATATCAATGTAAATGATGAAAACAAACAGCATTTTGTTGAAAGACAACTACAGGATATAAATACCGACACAAAGAATGTTGTATTCCACACCTTTAAGACCAATGATGCATGGATAAGAGATCACGGCCCTGCATTTGTAAGGAGGGAGAACGGGGAAAAAGCCGTCGTTAATTGGGAATACAATGCTTGGGGTGGAAAGTATGAAGCAGACTTGGACAACCTTATTCCAAAACAGATAGCAGAATATCTTTCTTTGCCGATGTTTAATGCAAACATAATTATGGAAGGAGGCAGTATTGATGTCAATGGAAAGGGAGATTTGCTTACTTCAAGGTCCTGTCTGTTGAATGAAAACCGCAATATAGGTTTAACCCAGCAGCAGATTGAGGAAAAACTTATGAACTATTACGGTGTGGAGAATGTTCTCTGGCTGGAAGAAGGAATAGTCGGCGATGATACAGACGGACATGTTGATGATATGACCCGTTTTGTTGATGAAGATACTGTTGTAACCATGGTGGAAGCGGACAAAAACGATGAAAACTACGCTGTTCTTCAAAAAAATCTTGGTCTTTTGAAACAGATGCGTCTTCTTAACGGCAAACAGCTCAGTATTGTGGAAATGCTTATGCCGACTCCTCAATATTATGACGGAGAACGCTTGCCGGCGTCCTACGCTAATTTCTATATATGCAACAACAAGGTCATAGTTCCTATGTATAAGTGCAAGGAAGACGACAAGGCAGTCTATGTTCTGGAAGAAGTCTTCAAGGACAGGCAAATCATAGGAATAGATTCCACTGATATTATATGGGGTCTGGGCAGTTTCCATTGTCTAAGCCAGCAGGAAGTGGAGTAAAACAGCAGGTTGGCTCGTAAAATATCTTTATAGCAGAAAAAACACGAAGATTTCGTAAAAAAAGAGTTGGTTTTTATTCACAAAAACCAACTCTTTACACCCAAAAGAGTTGATCTTTTTTTATAAAAACCAACTCTTTTTTTTATTGACCCAAAAAAGCAGGGGAACAAGTCCTTAACCTTTTCCCCTGTTGCTTGTCTAAATTGTATAAACTTTTGTTACAAGGTATTCAGACAGGAGTCTATGTTGTTCTCTATACGCTTTGCTATATCGGAATGTTCGTCTGCCTTTACAAACTTCTCACCTGTTATGTGTTCATACAACTCTATGTATCTGTTGGATATGCTTTCCACTATCTCATCGGTCATTTCAGGTACTTTTTGTCCTTCCTTACCCTGAAAACCGTTGTCCATCAGCCACTCTCTTACAAATTCCTTGCTCAACTGTCTTTGTTTTTCTCCTTTTTCTTGTCTTTCCTGATAGCCTTCAAGGTAAAAATAACGAGAAGAGTCAGGAGTGTGTATCTCGTCTATAAGATATATCTGTCCGTCTGCTTTTCCAAATTCATATTTGGTATCAACAAGAATCAGGCCTCTTTCTTTGGCTACTTCACTTCCTCGTTTAAACAGCTGCAAAGCAAATTTTTCTATCTGCTCATAATCTTCCCTGCTGACAAGACCTTGAGCTATTATTTCCTCTTTTGATATATTTTCATCGTGTCCTGCATCTGCTTTTGTGGTAGGAGTGATAATAGGTGAAGGGAACTTGTCATTTTCTTTCATACCCTCAGGCAAAGCAACGCCACACAACGTTCTTGCTCCGTTCTTGTACTCTCTGTATGCAGAACCTGCCAGATAGCCTCTGACAATCATCTCTACTTTGAAAGGTTCGCACTTTTTGCCGACAGTAACCATAGGATCTGGAGTGGCAATCTTCCAGTTTGGTAGGATATCCTTTGTTATGTCAAGGAATTTGGCAGCTATCTGATTAAGAATCTGTCCTTTGTATGGAATGCCTTTTGGCAAAACAACATCAAAGGCAGAGATTCTGTCTGTTACAATCATAGCCAAATACTTGTCATCAATGTTATATACATCTCTGACTTTGCCTTCATAGTAGGATTTTTGACCTCTAAAATGATAATCTGTTTTAATTAAAGCTTGCATATTATTTCTGTTTTTTATGGATTAGTTTCTTTTAGCGAACATTTTGTATTCCGAATAACCGTTGCAGGAGATTTTGGCAGAATAGTAACCCTCTTCAAAATCTTTGTAGTCTATGGTTATATCATGTCTGTTTTTTGCATCAAAAGTCATGTCATACACCTGCTCTCCCGTCTTTCTGTTTTTTATGGTTATGCTCATTTCATCTTCTTCGTTGTTTTTCAACAGGAAAATAACACGGAATTCCTGCTTGTCCTTATCTTGCAGGGCAACAAGTCTGTTTTTTCTGTTTTGCAGTGCAGACCTGTCGTTGCTAACAACAAAAGGCTGATTTACAAAACAGCCGAAATCCGGCTCAAAAGCATGTATCAGGCTTGAACTGTCTTTGTCGTAGATAAGGACATAGCCGTCTTTTTGCATAGGATTTGCCCACCATGACAGACCATCGCAGTCTGTGTCCTCAACTTTCAGGATACAGGAATCGCCTTCCTGTAGTCTTATTCTGTGGGTGTAGATTTTATCTGTTTCAAATTGAGTCTGTTCGTAGAACTTTCTGCCTATGTCAAAGCCGTGTTTGTTGTCGTTGCTTTTTTCAGCCTTGGCGATAAACCACTTGTCTCTTGCGTCAGCATTTGTTTTGAAAACAAGGATAAACTCCGTAGGCAAGGCAATAGGTTCCAGATAAAACTCGCGTATATCCTCTATATCCTTGTGAATGTATTCTTTGTCTTTGATGAAAAACAGGTCATTGGCAATCTGATAGCCTGCATCTCCGCTATTATGTCCGTTGTAGTAGTCAAAAGTCAGGCTTATGTTCAACAGGTTGTCCTTTATGTATGGAGTGAGGTCGTAATAGAATTCATTGACCTTGGTTCCTGGACACCAACCAGCACGGTTGTATATCCAAGTTCCTCCTTGTGGCTGTACAGGATTGCATCCGCAGTCATCTCTCCATACACTTTGTTTGGCAACAAGGGAATTATTTACGGTATAATAGAAAGATTTCTCCAAAAACTCGGCAGCTGCATTCAAAGCATCGCCTCCATGTCCTGAAACAGTAAGACGTGCCAGCACTTTCTTTGTTCCTTTGGGTACGGATATTGATTTTTTTTGTAAAAATTCATCTATTGTACTGTCTTCTCTTCCAAAAGGATAGTAACCAAAGTAGATATTCTTTACATCAATGAAGTCTGTTGCCCTCTCTTTCTTGGAATATTCGGTGAAAATAAAGTTTGTTGAAGCCAAAAATCCGTCCTGATAGCCTTCAAAAGAAACAACTATCTCCACGCTGTCAGTCATTAGTGGCAGGTATTCAGTAATGTTCCATTTTAAATGATAATCCCATTTGGAGGCATTTTCTCCCTGGTTGTACCAGCCTGAATAGGGGGTTATCATTCTTCCGAGTTGAAAGTCAAGAGTATCTCTTTTGTTGGTTTTTCTTAGGATTATATTTATGGAATAGTCCCAGTCGGAACATTTTTTCTCAGGACAGTTCAGGGAAAAGTCCAATGTAACATCCTTTATCTTTTTGTCTTTGACAGGAAACAAGACTTTCTTTGAATATTCCTCGCGTGTCTTTAAATGGGTGCGGTCGTGTACAAGCACATTGAAGGAGTCTTCCTGTGCAAACGCTGACATAACAACGAAAAACGAAATAATGAAGATGACTTTCTTTCTCATTCTAATATGGATTTAGGTGTTTCTGTCTGCAAATTTATAAAATTATTCACACATTACAAAAATATCATCTCTTCTGTTGAGGAACAGAACAGGAACTTTGTCAAGCCTGTTCAAGACCTTCCGTTCCGACAGGCCGAACAAAATCTCTATAATGCCTTTGTTTGCTGTTGTCTGAAAAATACAAAGATTTCTGTTCTCTTTTTCCGCAAAGTCAAGAGCCTGTACGTCTGTTTGTGTCCATCGGTTCAGGGAATGCTGGTTGGAAGTACGGATTTTGAAGTTTCTGAACATCTTTCTTGCAAATCCAATGTTGAGGTTGAGCTGTTTCTGCAAGTATTCGTCCCTGTATCTGTGATAGTATATATCCACAGTTGAACCTGCAAACCTGCCAAAGTAGGAAGCCCAAAGTACTTTTTCCTTGCTTTCTTTCAGGGAATCCATACTTAGCACCACTTCTTCAAAACTGTTGTTCTCAGGAATTGAATTATTGAACAAAAAGTAAGCAATGCGGGAAGAATAAAAATCTCTTATGATGTTATCCGTTGCGATGGCAGAATGTTTGCCTTTGCTGGTGTTGTCAATGGCTGAGACTGTCATCACTCCGTTAAGGATTTCTCCTGTGGAATGTATGATGTCTTTTGTTTTTCCTTTGAGTGCAGCAAAAGAATGGGTGTATGGAATGGAGACGGTCTGGTTTATCTGTTCTAAACGGCGGGAAGCTTCCTCGGTACCTATGCTTGTGTATCTTTTGTCCGAGATATGCAGGAGGATGATACCTTTTTTTAGCATCAAAGCGAATTTCTCTGACCATCGCACTATGTGTTCGCACTTGTCAAGGTCGGTAATATACGCAATAACAAACTGGTCCCGATATTCTCCTTTCTTGTATTTTTTCATTGTTTGATTAGAAATAACGTTGTGCTTTCTTTCTCCAATACAGAACTAAAAACAGTCCTGCCAAAGCTCCTCCAAGGTGAGCAAAGTGAGCTACTCCGTCGCCTGTGGCAAATACCCCGTTGAAAAGTTCCAGCAACATATATCCGACAACAAAATACTTGGTCTTGATAGGAACAAGGAAGTAAAGATAGATATAATTGTTGGGAAACATCATTCCAAAAGCGAGCAGAAGACCAAAACATATACCACTCGCACCGATACAATTGATGGTGTTAAGATATGTTTCGTTTGAGACAACTGTTTCCATACCGTTGCCTACAAGTTTTACTCCGTTATATACTCCATCCAGTATATCCTTATACATAAAATAATAGGTAACTTCCTGTAATACGGCAGCGCCTATTGCTGTTACTACGCAATAGACAAGAAACCTTTTGCTTCCCCAAAGATTTTCCAATACACTTCCAAACATCCATACAGCAAACATATTGAAAAACAAATGGGAAAAGCTGCCATGGAACAGGGAATAGGTAATCAGCTGCCAGAAGTGGAAACTTTTGGTAGGGAAGAAATGGAGTCCAAAAAAGGCGGTCAAATCTATGCCTCTTGTCTCCAGCACCACGCTTAAAAGATACAGAAGAACATTGATGATAAGTATGTTTTTACAAACCACAGGCAGGATATTGAACCCCTGAGGACGATATTCGTAATCGTTGTTATAGGTATACATATTTTTATATATTGTTTTTGCAAAAATACAACAAATATTTTACATAATAGCGATAAGTTCCGCTGCAAAGATTTTTATATTTCTATCCTATCGCATGCTGTTCAGGGAAAAACTCTTGCTTTCTGAGGGGAAAACAGCAAGTCTTTGATGTATAAAAGCCAAGTTTTAAAAAATAAAAACCAAGTCTTTTTGGAACAATAAAAACCAAGGATTGATGGGTGGTATGGATTTTTTTTGTAAC
>CAZXEN010000011.1:39502-55191 GCA_964639765.1 uncultured Bacteroidaceae bacterium | reverse complement strand
AAGCGAAGACATACTTTTGCAACTGAAAGCGATGTATGACGGCTATCACTTTTCAGAAAACATTTCTATAGATATTTACAATCCATTTTCTCTTTTAAACGCCTTAACAGAAAGAAAACTTAGAAACTATTGGTATCAGACGGGTACGCCTACGTTTCTTGTGAAGCTTTTGCAGGAAAACGACTATGACTTAAGAGATTTTTCAGAAAACAAGATAACAGCCAAGGATTTGACCAGCAAGGAAAGTATGATGAATGCACCTGTTGCGTTGTTTTATCAGTCAGGCTATCTCACCATAAAAAGCTACAACAAAAAGAGCGGCGCCTATAAACTTGGCTATCCAAACAAAGAGGTTGAGGAGAGTTTTCTTGATTTTCTTTTGCCGAAGTATATGCATACCAATGAGAATGCAAGTTTTTCATATGTTGAGAAGATGTATGAGAACTTGGAGAACGGAGAGATAGAAGACTTTCTAAAGACTATGAAGGTGTTCTTTGCTTCAGTACCTTACGACCTTATAAAGGATACAGAGAACCATTATCAGACGGTCATCTTTATCATCTGCAAGTTGATAGGCTTCATAGTAGAGGCAGAATACAAGATAGTGAGCGGACGCATAGATATGATAGTAAGGACCGATAATTTTCTGTATTTGTTTGAATTCAAGTTTGACAAGTCAGCACAGGAGGCTTTGCAGCAGATAGATAGTAAGGACTATCCACTTCCTTTCCAACAGGATGAAAGAAAACTATATAAGATAGGAATAAACTTCTCTTCCCAGACAAAGAACATTGACGAATATATTGTTGAATAACAAAACAAAGCAGCGTCTCTTTGAGACGCAGATGGTGGGGGAGAATTAAAACGCAGTGGGTATCCCCACCACATACTCACGTATGGGGTTAATAGAATTTCGTCTCTCCGAGACTTTTTGTGTTGTGTATTTGTTTTATTTACAAAGGTTTAGATATTTTGTAAAAAAACGGCGTTTTAGATTTTTAAATCTTCGTTTTTAGGGTATAAAAACCTACTTTTAAGGGTGTAAAAACTTCGTTTTTTTTCACGAAAACGAAGACTTTTTTTCTAAAATCCTGATGTTTTTTGGACAAACCCTATACTTGTTTGTTTTTTACAAGGATATATCACAAAGTCAGCACAATACAAGAGCCGACGTTAAGAGTCTTGAAAGGGAAAAGCTGATTGTTTATTTCTATGTCTGTTTTTGTATAGTCTGCATAGAGACGGAAGATTGTATTGTCTGAAAGTTGCAGGGACGTATTCACTCCAAAAGCATATTTGAACTGCGTCTGAAAAGGAATATTGGAATAGAATTTCTTGTAATGTTCAGAATAGTTCAACCCCATTCCAGCCCTTGCTCCGACGGAAATACGATTTGTGATAGGCAAGGAAAGACAAAGAGACAGCAAAAGGGAATAGAACGATATATCAAACTTTTCCCATGCATTGGGAGCATAATATCTATAGCAAGCATAGTCCCCGTTTAGCCCAAGACCTAAATATCTGTTGTAAAAATATTCGCCTTCCAAGCCTACAGCACCGCCATTGAGAAACTTTACCTGCTCTTTGTTTGCGGTTTCATAGTTGTTGAAAGAAAAATTGTAGGTTGTGGAGATGTTGAAGAACCAGTGTTTTGGAGAAAAGTCGTATTCTTCTGCATCTTTGCTGTGTTTGTTGTTGAATATCCAGTCGCTTAGCATATAAACACTCTCCGCCGAGAACAGTCCTATGCCTGCTCCTGCCAAGACATCGCCCACCCAATGCCTTTGGTTCATAACGCGCATACAGGCAGTGAATATTGCCATGGAATATGCTAAAGAGGAATATAGGATATTGTCCTGTGCATATTCTTTTACAAAAATATGGGCATTCATAAAAGCAAAGGACGTATGACCGGAAGGAAAAGAGTTGTTGCCTGAAATATCCGGACGCTTTTCATAGATATTTCGTTTCATGGTTTTAACAATGGAGTAGTCCAAAGCATAACACATGAAAGTGGAAAACAGGAACTGCCCCCACGAAGAATGACTCTCCACGCCGGCAAGCTTGAGTCCCGTGGTCAGAGCCAAGGGAAAATATTGCGTATAGTTGTCTATCTGTGTCTTGAAGTTGGGGTAGTGCATGCGTTGGAAGTTTGTGAAGTCTGTCTTTTCGTTTTTGAAACATATTCCTTCAATGACAAGGGGAGCAGAATAGAAAGCCAGATGAGTGAATCTGTTGTCCAATATCTTATCGCTCTTGTTTTTGCTGGTGGTCTGGGCAGGCAGACAAGGACAAAAACAGAGCAAAAAGAGAACAGTGATGATGCCAGAGGTTATAAATCTTTTTATAATACAAGTGTTGTAGAAGACTTTTTGCATAAATCTTTTTTGGTCGTTTTGTCTGTGCAAAGATAGAAAAAAGTTTGTAATTGACAATTATAGAGAAAAAAGATGTAAATTTGCAGGAACAAAAATAACCTGTAAACTAAACCTTATTTATATGCAAATTATTACACTTACAACGGATTGGGGAGAAAAAGATTTTTTTTCAGGATTGGTGAAATCTCGTCTGCTAAGGGATATACCTGATGTGAATATTCTGAATATAACTCATAATATAAAGAAATTTGATACAACATCTGCAGCTTTTGTTGTTAAAAATGCTTGCTTGGATTATCCGGAAAACACCATACATATCATAGATATCAATACTTTTGAAAGTAAAGAATACTCTTTTGTTGTTGTGAAGGCAAACAATCAGTTCTATATCTGCACCGATAATGGATTGCCTGCTTTGGTTTTTGAGAATATGGAAGTGGAAATATACAATACCGTCCATATTCTTTCCGAAAGCAGTTTCTATACTTTTGCCGTGTGGGATACATTTTGCAAGATAACCAAAATACTTTCCAAGACACATTCCACAGAAACCATAGGAGAAAGACAAGAAGAGTTTGCTATAAAACGTACTTCTTCCCTGCCTTTCATAAGTGATGACAGGATAAGTTGCAGTGTTGTTTACATAGATGACTATGGTAATGCTTATCTGAACCTTGACAACAAGGAGTTTGAACGGATACTCGGCGACAAAAAGTTTGAACTGTATATAAGTTCAAGATATGTTATTGACAAACTTTCTTTAAGTTATCAAGATGCTTCTTCCAAGGGAGATGCTCTTCTGACTATTTCGGTGACAGGCAACCTTGAACTTGCACTCCGTGAAGGAAACTTTGCAAAACTGCTCGGCTATAAAGTAGGTGATAACGTGGATATTTTTATCAAGTAACCAAAAATATGTAACCCTTGCCAATGATTTTCGTATTATTGTGTTTATAATTGTTAATATTGTAGTGTTATGAGAATAGTGTATAGAATAGTTGTTGCTTTTGTGCTTTGCTTCTATTGTCTTGTTGCAACAGATGCAAATGCTCAGAGTTTTACTGTTGATAACATACGTTATACAGTTATAGATGCAACAAACCATTATGTAGAGGTTGCTTCTCGTTCAGCAACATCGTCTTGGAACTGTGCTGATGAGATAGAAATACCTTCGACGGTACAATATTCAGGAACAACCTACACCGTAACACGAATAGGAGATAACGCTTTTGACGGCTGTACTCAGTTAACTAAAGTTACTATACCATCCACAATTGTTTCTATGGGAGCTTGGGTTTTTAATAATAATCCTAATCTAGATTCAATTCTTTGTTATGCAGAGACACCACCATTGTGTGATGATGATGAGATGGCGTATGATAATTATAATTATCAAGACGGAGCAGTGTTGGTGGTTCCTTGTCTTTATATTCCTGAATATCAAACTGAATGGTTTTATTTCAGGGAATATTCAGGACTTTCCACTCATTTTGAGTTCTGGGATACTATTTGTACAGGTTCAACTTATAACAAGCATGGGTTACAAATTGAGGGTAATTATTTTGAAAGAACTATAGATACTTTGATTCGAACAGATGAAGGTTGCGTTTATAATGCTACCATACATTTATCTCTATATCCCGTATATCAGAATGATTATTACTATTATGTTTGCAGACCTAACGATATACATTATACCTTGCATGGTTTTAACGTTCATAATCAGACAGGGGATTTTTCTCAGTATCATACTTCGGTAAATGGTTGTGATTCCAATTCTTTTTTACATATACAGGAATTGTCAGATACTGTATTTTTATATGGTGATGTTTGTCAGGATTCTGTTTATAGGAGAGGAATTTTTACTCTTCCGGCCACGCCGATATGGACAAAGAAACCAGTAGAAACGATATTGGAGCAGACAAAAACTGTTTCGGCTACCGAGACTTCAACAATTTCGTATCAAAGTGGATGTACTGGGAGTGTGCAAAAACTTCAGGTAAAGATACAACCTAATGAGCAGGATACAATAGAAGTAAATCTTTGTAAAAATCATTCATATACATGGTATAAAAGCGGTTGGAGGTATCCTGAAGGTTATAGTGATTCAATACGATCAAACTATACTTATAACTATCAATATCCCGATGCTTACAGAAACTCTTATAACGGTTATTGGTCTTCTCATCAGACATCAAGTTCCCGTGCTTTCAATGGAGATACGCTTAGTGTGGGAGAACATCTTTATGTTGATACAACTTTCAGGACAAAATATGGTTGTAGAAATGACAAGTATCTGAAAATACATGTCAATCCTGTACAGCGAGATACTATTTATGACACTATTTGTTACAATAGTTTCCCATATACTTTGCATGGCTTCAGCATAACAACTAACACAAGCGGAGTATCCAATACATATAAGACAATAGAAAAGACAAATTACGGTACTTCCTATCTTTCCTGTGACAGTACTACCACATTGTATCTTACAATAAAGCCTACAAAGACTGTAACCTTGAGAGATACTGTTTGTTATGGAGAATCCTATAATCAGAATGGCTTTGTTGTAAATGGAGATACTGTCTCTGCTTTTACAGCAAACAGAAAGACTATCACAAAGATAAATCACAATCAGACATATCTTAATTGCGACAGTACAACAACTCTTTATCTGGTTGTAAATAACATAAAGAGAAGAACAATCAATGAAAATATTTGCTATGGTGGAACGTATTCTGCCAACGGTTTTAATATCAATACAGCACAATATACAAATTCCCTGCAGACTATTACAAAAAAAGACACGTCTCTTTCTTATATGAATTGCGACAGTATTACAACGCTTAACCTTACAATTACTCCTACATATAATATTAGTTATACAGGTACTATATGTTATGGAGAGTCTTATAATCAGCATGGATTTAATGTAAATTTTAATAACTATAAACGAACAACAGGATATAACAGCAATTGGGATACTATTCATTATGTAACAACCCAACATCTTTATACCCAAACAAATCATTGCGACAGTATAGTTACGTTGGATTTGCTTATAAATCCTAAATACGATACAACTATTTATGCTTCTATTTGTTTGAACGGAACTTATGATGATAATGATTTTCATCTTACAGGACAAGAACTTGGAGTTGGAACATGGACAAGAGCAACAAGCAATCTGCATAGAGCATCAACAGGTTGTGACAGTACAATACATTTGCAAATAACTGTGTCGGATTTGTTGACAACAACATTAACGCCTTCTGTTTGCTATGGAGAACAGTATGTTGCCAATGGTTTTAATAAAAATACTTTGAACTTCCCGCAACAGAACACACCTTTCTATATAAGAGACACATTACATTTGCAGACTATAGCAGGATGTGATTCTACTGTTTATCTTAGCTTAAAAGTTAATCCCGTTTTTGATACTTCAGTAACGGAAACTATCTGTGATAATGAAACATTTAATTTCAATGGCAGAATACTTTCCACTGCAGGAAATTATGATACAACATTACAAACAATAAATGGTTGCGACAGTGTTGTTCATCTTACCTTGAATGTCAATCCGACAAAAACAACAACAATAGATACTGCCATAGTACAAAATCAGACAATCTTATTTAATGGACAAAACATAAATACTTCTGGAACATATACAGAAAATAAGCAAACATATCTTGGTTGTGACAGTATAGTAACTCTGCATCTAACAGTTTGGCAAAATATCACAACAAATATTAATGCTTCTATTTGTCAAGGAGAAATTTTTACAGACAATAATTTTGATTCAGAACATGGTTTTACTTGCAATACTTCAGGAACCTACACTCAAAACTTATTAACTTCCAATGGAGCCGACTCTATTGTGATACTTAACTTGGTAGTTAATCCTGTTTATAATATAAATCTGGAACAAAATATATGTTGGGGATATTCATATACAGAGAACGGATTTGAGATACTTACATCTGATAGTGTGGATAATCCTACAAATGGAACAGCAACAATTCATTCAACATTACATCTGCAAACTATTAATGGTTGCGATAGTATAGTTAATCTTACACTTACAGTTTATCCTACAAAAGCGACAGTACTTGATACGACAGTTTGTGAAGGTTTTGTTGCAAATAACTATTATGGTTTGTTTGATGTAAATACTGTTGGAAAACATAATGGAGAAACGTTGAACTTTACAGAGACAGTACCAACCACAGGTGGCGGTTGTGATAGTGTAGTAAGTCTTAGTGTTCATGTAAATCCTATGTATAATGATACATACAGTGAAGAAATATGTTATGGAGGAATCTATCAGGGACACGGATTTACAGTTCATACAGATACATCTTTGAATGCGGAACACACGATAACACTTGTTCATTCAGAAGAGACTTATCATGGCTGTGACAGTATAACTACTCTACATCTTACAATTCATCCTACATACACTACTCTTGTTGAAGCAGAAATATGTTGGGGAGAAGTTTATACAGAAAATCATTTCTATATAAATACAACGGATTATGAAAGCATAACAACTGAACGTGAATTGGACTTCAGAAAAGACTCTGTTTCGCAATATGGTTGTGACAGTATAATAAATCTTCATCTTACTATACATCCTGTCAGAGACAGTTTAATAGAGATTACTCTTTTGCAGGGAGAAAGTTATACAATAAACGGCTTTTCTGTCTATACAGATACGGTAACAATCAGCAAAGACACTACCTTTGTCCGTAGTGTACAGACAATAAGCGGTGGTTGTGATAGTATTGTTTCTCTCAAAGTGCAGATTTGGGCAAATGATATAACAGAATTTACAGATACTATTTGTGATAACGAGTATTACACCGATAATAACTTCAACGTAAATACGGCTGGAACACATATACAAAGCCTTCAAAATATTCACGGAGCAGATTCTACTGTATATCTTCATCTGACCGTTATGCCAACATACGATATAACAGTTGATGCAGCTATTTGTTATGGTCAGATATATACAGAAAATAATTTCTATGTTAATTCTTTGGATTATGAAAGTCTATGGGAAGACAGGTTCTTGACTTTCCAAAAAGATTCTCTTTCACAATATGGTTGCGACAGTATTATACACCTTAATCTCACCATACATCCTATATATGATACTTCAATATCAAGAGAGATTTGCGATAATGAGACCTTTGACTTTAATGGAAGATTACTAAACATCACAGGAAATTATGATACAACATTACAGACAATAAATGGTTGCGACTCTGTAGTACATCTAAGCCTTATAGTGCATCCTACATACGATACTACGATAACAGATTCCATATGTTTTGGTGCAACTTATACACTTAACAATTTCAATGAGAGTGAAGCCGGTTCGTACATCCAGAATCTCCAATCCGAATTTGGCTGTGATTCCATAGTGCATCTTCAATTGTATGTTATGAACTTTAACGATACAGCAATAATAGACAAATGCGACGGCGAAACTTATGATTTCAATGGTAGGATATTAACAGAGACAGGTTTTTATAGAGACACTTTACAAAGTTTCTGGGGATGTGACAGTATATTAAACATAGATATTACTTTCCATCAGAACTATAATGACACTATCTTTGACACTATCTGCAGCAATTTGGTCTATGACAACTATAATTTCCACGTTGATACAAGTCAGTATGTTTGGGATAATACTCTTTATCTTACCCAGAATCTGCAATCAGTCTGGGGATGTGACAGCGTGGTAACTTTGGCTTTATGGGTATGGCCAAGTTATGAAATACATATAGTAAAGGAAATATGTGAAGGAGGACATTACACAGACCATGGCTATGAACTCTACTATGTAACACAAGATACAATGAAGGTTATAAGTGAATTTACTTCTATGCACGGTTGTGATAGTATATTTGTATTGGATTTATTTGTCAGACCAACATTTGACACGGCAATCTTTGCAGATATTTGCAGAGGAGAAACATTCACTATGGAAGGTTATAACTTCAATTGTACAGAAACAGGAGTCTATAAAGATACCTTGCATTCCGAGTATGGATGTGATAGTATTAAGACCGTGCATCTTACTGTTCATGAAAACTATAATGATACGGTAATAGATTATATATGTATGGGTGGAGTGTATTCTTTCACTGACAGGATACTTACTCAGCCTGGAATATACATAGACACAGTTCCTTCCTATTGGGGTTGCGATAGCGCCTTGACTTTGTTCCTTATGCCAAAACCTTCATACGATACTGTGGTATATGATACCAATTGCAGCGGGCTGCCTTATATGTTTGGAGACAGAAATCTGACTTATACAGGACAATACATAGATACCTTTACTACTGTCTTGGGTTGTGACAGCATTGTTACTTTGTATTTGACTGTCAATACTCCTTATATAGACAGTGTGGAGGGAAGTATCTGCAATGGTCAGACCTACACCCTGCACGGCTTTAATGTCTCCCAAGCAGGACGCTATGAAATATTGGAAACTACAGAGGGTGGTTGCGACAGTCTCCGTATTCTTAACCTGCATGTAAAACCGTCTTACAGAGATACTATTGAAGCTTCTGTTTGTAAGGGAGATATATATAATGATCACGGATTTATAGCAGACAGGGAAGATTATTATACCCATGTGAATACTACCTATCTTGGTTGTGACAGTACTATTACTTTGCATCTTACTGTTTATGACAAAGTCTTTGACACAATACGTGCGGAACTATGCAAGGGCGAAGCATATACAGAAAACAATTTCAACGAAGATGAGTCTGGAATATATACAAGGCATCTTCAGACAACTATGGGTTGCGACAGCATTGTAACTCTTGACCTTACAATACATGAAGTTTATGATGACACCATAAGTGCTGTAATCAAATACGGAGAAACCTATACCGACAACAATTTCTCTGAATATGAGACGGGCGTATATACTCAGTATCTTCTTTCTCAGTATGGTTGTGACAGTATTTCAAGCCTTAATCTTGAGGTGGATAAAGATGCCAAACTGTATATTCCTAATGCAATACAGCCAAGAGAGAAGTTTGACAACGCATTTTGTGTCTATCCAAATCAAGAGGGAGTGCATGTGAAGTCCATAAAGATATTCAACCGCAATGGTACATTGCTTTGGGAAACTAAAGACATCAATGAATGCTGGGACGGAAAATACAAAGGACAGTTTGTTCAGCAGGGAGTGTATATCTATAAGGTGGAATACTATAGAGAATCTGCCCCAAATAAGATTATAGATGAAGAAGGAGGAGTTATGGTTATGTATTAATTTGCAACAAATCCTTTAAAAAGTTGTCCTATATTTATAAAGAATGCTTATGCTTAGGTTTTATATGCGGACAATATTTATAGGGTTGCTTTATCTTTTTGTTTCATTATCTGCATATTGTCAGGAGAAGGACTGTGATATAGAGATTATTCAAAGAGATACTACCATATTTTCTGTGGATTCTGTTCAGGTTGTTCTTTCCACAACAGACAGTGCTGACTATTATACATGGTATTGCAATGGGCAAGTGATAGATTCTTGTTCGCCGAGCATAGTCGTAACTCTTTATCCCGGAGATACAAACCAATATACAGTGAAAGCAGGTTTCTTGTCTGACACCAATTATATACCCAATCCTTATTTTGATGAAGGTTTCACAGGTTTCAGTGTAGATACTTCTCTTTCTGTTTCTGACACTTTGTTATATGACAGCGGGCATTATAACATAGGAGTATCTACTTCTGATTTTGTTTCCGATATATGCCATACAGAGTGGCTCAACAACGTTGCTACTTCTGTCAGCAATGGGACAAATGCTTTGATGATAGCACCTCACGATAAAGCACATCAACAAGACACTCTTACAATATATAAGACAAAATTTCAGGTAAGTCCTCAAAAAGACTATGTTTTCTATTATTCTTATCGCAGTCCGGTGAGAAACTGTTATCAGCAGGGTTGGGCTTCCACTATGAAACGCTTGTATATCAACTCCCAAATCTACAATGAAAACACCCTGTCCGCACATTTTGACAACGGAGAGGTGGATTATTGGTATTGGTCTTGCGACTACTATCTTATTGCAATGCTTTATGAAGCAGGGAAAAACTTCTTTCACACCAGAACAGAGAGATTTTTTGTTCCCAATGATTCCATAGAGATAGAATTAAGAACTATTCAGGCTTCCACAGGCGGATTCCGTAATGCTTTCTACATCTTGGATTCTTTGGAAGTAAGAGAGGTTTGCTATGCTTATGATAGTGTAACAATAGCAGTCGTAGGCAGTTTCACTCCTTTTGATACATTGGTGAATCTTTCTGCCTGTGAAGAAGATTTTCCTCTATATTTCCGTGATAATGCTATATATGATGCAGGTGTTTATACTTTCTCCTATAAGGATTCAACTCTTTTTATTGACACTGTCTTTTCTGTAAATGTGATGAAGAACTTTTCTTATTCAGACACCATAAAAGCACAGATACTCAAGGGCAAAACCTATTCAGACAATGGTTTTTCGGAGACTGAGACAGGGACTTATACTTTGGACTTCACTTCCATAAACGGTTGCGACAGTGTTATAGTCTTGGACTTGAGGGTTATTGACTTGCGTTTCCCTACAGTTGTAACTGCTAACGGCGACGGGATAAATGATGTCTTTGAAATCAAAGACCTTTTGGAACAGAACTGTTATACACATACGCATTTAGTGATATACAACCGCTATGGCCAGAAGATATACGACAAGATGAACATCAAAACCTATGAGGATTTCTTCTCACCTCAAAAAACCAATACTCCAAGTGGTACATATTTCTACAGATTTACAGCCACCAACGGCAAAGACGCAATGGATTTCACCGGCAGCTTTGAAATCCTGAGGTGAAAAACCATCTTCTTTTCCCAATCCTCCTTTTTAATCGATGGATAAATAATGCCGACTATACAAAACTTGGTTCTCGGCCATAAAAGAATAAAGAGTATTCATACAAGCCAGAGTATTCTGAAAAAACATTAAGACTTTTAGAAAAAAGATCAACTCTTTTAGGGCAAAAGATCAAGTTTTTAGAAAAAAAGATCAAGACTTTTTTCGTTAAAACCAACTCTTTTTAGAAGTAGAGACAAGATTGGTGTTAAATAAATATTTTGCAATATTTCAAGATTGAGAAACTTTTTGTAACTTTGCCCCTTGAAATGCAAAAGGTATCGTCCTTTTGTGCAATTTAGAGGAAAAGAAACGTAATCCTTGATATTTGTCCGAAAAGCCTGAGAAACTTTTCAAAGAGTGATAAGCAAATAGAAGGATAGTTTTCACCATTCTGCGTGGATGCTATTGTTATATCTGATTATTACGGCGTTCTCAGGGCCTTTCGGTAAAGATATAAGAAAACAGTTCCACGTTTCTATTTTATAACAAACAAGTGTTGCAGGAACTGTCAGCACTCCGGAGAACCAAATGCATATAGGCAACAGAATACTTGAGGTTTTAAAGCAGAAACATATTACAGTGAATGAATTTGCCGTAATGTGTGCTTCTGACAGGACAAATATGTATCGTATTCTCAAGAGAGAGAGTATAGACATTGAACTTTTGTTAAGATATTCCATAAAACTTCAGCACAATTTCTTTAAGGATTTATCCGAAGACTTTGAAAAAAACTATTTGTTGTAATATTTACAACAATCTGTGGTAATTTCTGCAACACAATATTTAAAATTTCATTCTCTTTATTTATAATTTTGCAGAATTGTATAATTTTATAACAATGTATATCTTATGAAGAAAGTAATTACAACAATTATGCTATTATCATTGATAGCAGTGGCAACGCCTTCTTTTGCACAACTTACAAAAGAACAGAAGAAAGAACGCAAAGAAATGTCCAAGATGACAAAGAACGAGCTTAACGAAAAAGCATCCAAGACAGCAAGAAAGGAAGCCAAACAACTTAAGAAACAAGGTTGGTTGGTTTCTCCAGGAGCTTTGCCTATAGACAAGCAGTTGGACAAGTCTTACAATCTGCAGTTTGAGATTGACAAAAACATGATGCCTAAGTATATAATGGCAGAAGCAATGAGTATCGGAGAAAACTATGATGCGGCAAAGCTACAGGCAATAGAGTTAGCAAAACAAAACCTTGCTGGGCAGATAGAGACAGAAGTTACAGCATTGATAGATAATACTGTTGCCAATGACCAGCTTCCTCAAGAGAAAGCCAATTCCATAACCAGAACTGTTGCGGCAAGTAAGTCTATAATATCTCAAAGAATAGGCAGAACTATTCCTGTCGTGGAACTATATAGAGTAAAGAACGACAAGAACAAAGAGGTGCTTGTAAGACTTGCCTATAATACAGAGTCTGCATTGAAAGTTGCAAAACAAGTTCTTAAGGAAGAGTTAGAGAAGAAAGGAGAAGACCTTCACAACGAGTTGGACAAGATAATGGATTCAAAGAGATAAATGAGACACTTTTTTCTTTTGATACTATTTATAAGTATATTTTCCGCAGATTATGCCCAAAAGGTTGTAAAAGTTTGCGGAGAATATACTTATTATGTTCCGAATAATGTTTCTCTTGAGCAAGCAAAGCAGACAGCAATAAACAGAGCCAGAATTGAAGCCTTGATAAAAGAATTCAATCAGACAGTATATCAAAGCAGCACTTCTATAATCAGCAACAAGAACGGAGAAGCCTCCTCTGATTTCTATTCCTATGGAGGTAGCGAAGCCAACGGTGAATGGATAGAAGATACTCAAGAACCAATAATAACAACGTTTGCAGAAAATAATCAGATAGTTTTTAAGGTAGAAGTCTGTGGCAAGGCAAGAGAAAGAAAAAGCAGTGGAGTGGATTTCAACTCCAAAGTTCTGCGTAACGGGACAGAAGATAAGTTTGCAAGTGATACATTTGTTGAAGATGATTATCTTTATCTCTCTTTCTCATCTGCAAGTGACGGTTATCTCTGTGTATATCTTTTGGACAGAGAAAGTCAGGAAGTCTTCTGCCTTCTGCCATACAGAAACTCCCCTAATGGAACTGTGAAAGTGGAACACGATAAACGTTACGTGTTTTTTGACCCTGACGATAGGACTCAGCCAGAGTTCCAATACATAGACGGGAATATTTACCTTACCTGCTCAAGAGAGATAGAATACAATGAAATATATGTTATCTTTTCTCCTAACAATTTCTCCAAAGCTAATGGTTCCAAAGTCAAAGAAGAACACCTGCCAAGAGAATTACCTTTCAAGGATTTTCAGAAATGGCTTGTCTCCTGTCAAACCAAAGACAAAGATATGAAAGTAAATAAACATCTAATTGAAATAAAAAGAAAATAGAAATGAAAAAGATTTTTATCATACTATTGCTAATATTTATAAGCAATACTATATCATTTGCACAAAATGATATTGAGGAAAAATTGAAATCTAAATATACTTATGTATATAAAGATTCATATAAAGGCTATCGGGTTAAGATAGGCGATAAGGTCGGTTGGTGTGATAAAGACGGCAAAGAAATAATAGCACCAATTAAATATACCTTTTTATATAAAGATGGGAAAGACGGCTATCAAGTCAAGATAGGAGATAAGGCCGGCTGGTGTGATATAAATGGGAAGGAAATAATAGCACCAATTAAATATACAACAGTGTTTAGGTATGGTAATGGTTATGTTGTTAGGGTAGGAGATAAGGAAGGTCGTTGTGATATAAATGGGAAGGAAATATTTGCTCCTAAATTTTCGTATAAGGTTATTGTTTATTCGGAAGGATATGGTTTTATTTGTTATACCGAAGACGACAGAATTGATGTATATAATTTAAAGCAGAAAAAGGTTGCAGATATTGATAAAGCGAAATATCATGGGACAACAGAAGGACTTCTTTGTTTTTCAAATGAAAATAATCTTTATGGTTATATGGAGATGGCAACAGGCAAGGTTATTATAGAATCTCAATATACATCTGCGGAAGTATTTAAAGACGGTATTGCAAAGGTAAGTAAGGGTAAAGAATCTTTCTTAATAACCAATCCTCTCAAAGGAAAAAGCGAAGTTGTGTCTTCACTGTCTGTATCACAAGGAAAGCAAAGCGATATTGATAATAATATTCCAGAGGTAAATAGAAAACAAGAAAACACCTTTGTTGTTATTATTGCAAATCAAAACTATGAGGTTTTTGTATGTCCATTTGCTATAAATGATGGAAAAACATTTAAAGAATATTGCTTGAAAACTCTTGGCATTCCAGCAACTAATGTTATTTATTACGAAGATGCTACTTTGAACAACATCCATAGTGCAATGGGTAGAATAAAAGATTTGGCAGATGTATATGAAGGAGATGCCAAGATTATATTCTATTATGCAGGACAAGGTATAACAGGAGAAGATAAGCAGTCTTATCTTTTGCCTTCAGACGGAGTTATCAATTTGATTAGTTCAACTGGTTATTCTCTGCAATCTCTGTATAGTGAGTTAGGAAATCTAAATATTAAGTCCGCTGTTTGTTTATTGGATGCAGGATTCAATAACGAGAATCGCAAAGGAGAGAATATAGGTAAAAACAGAGGTGTTGCCATTAAAAACAGGGAAGAAGTGTTAAAAGGAAAAGTCATTTCTATTACTGCAGCGTCTTCAGGTGAAACTGCATTGGAATACAAAGATAAATCCCACGGTTTGTTTACATATTTCTTATGCAAAAAATTACAAGAAACAAAAGGGGAAATCAGTTTAGAAGACTTGGAGACTTATATTAAAACCAATGTTTCAAAAACATCTATATCCATTAATAACAAAAAGCAAACACCAAATGGTAAAACATCAGAGTTAATTGATTTAAAAAATGAAAAGCTATGAAAAAGATATTAACAGTATTATTGATGACGCTTCTTTTTTCATCAATATCATTTGCACAAAATAATATAGAAGCCAAATTAAAATCTAAATATACCTATGTATTTAAAGATAGAAACAAAGGCTATCAAGTCGAGATAGGAGATAAAATGGGCTATTGCGATATAAATGGCAAAGAAATAATTGCTCCTAAATATACCTATGTATCTAAAGATTTAGATGAAGGCTTTGAAGTCGAGATAGGCGATAAGGCCGGTTGGTGTGATATAAATGGAAAAGAAATAATAGCCCCTAATAAATATACCTCTGTATATAAAGATGGGAAAGACGGCTTTGATGTTAAAATAGGAGATAAGGCAGGTTGGTGTGATATAACTGGCAAAGAAATAATAGCCCCTAATAAATATACCTATGTATATAAAGAT
>CAZXEN010000011.1:0-39402 GCA_964639765.1 uncultured Bacteroidaceae bacterium | reverse complement strand
GGGAAAGACGGCTATAAAGTCAAGATAGGCGATAAGGCAGGTTGGTGTGATATAACTGGCAAAGAAATAATAGTCCCTAAATATACCTATGTATATAAAGTTGGGAAAGACGGCTATAAAGTCAAGATAGGCGATAAGGCAGGTTGGTGTGATATAAATGGAAAGGAAATATTGGATGCGATTTATGAAGGAATAAGTTCTTCAAGCGAAGGTCTTATTGCTGCAAAAAAAGACGGTAAATGGGGTTATGTTTCAGCTGTGGATGGTTCGGTTGTTATTCCGTTTGAGTATGATGAAGTTTCCAAATTCCAAGATGATGTTGCAAGAGTAAAAAAGAATGGTAAAAATGAGTTAATATCCAATCCTCTAAAAGTTGTTGCACAAAATAATACACCGAAAGTAAAAGGCAAGGCAATCTCTATTTACCCTGCACCAAATTCGGATGTGGATAACAATATTCCTATAGGGAAGAAAGCCGATGACAATACTTTTGCATTTATTATTGCAAATGAAAACTATTCTATGGCAAAAGTGCCGTATGCCTTGAATGATGGTTGGATATTTGAACAATATTGCAAGAAAACCTTAGGACTAAAAGATGATAATGTAAGAATATATGAAGATGCAACAGGAGGAAATATTCATGCTTGCATAGAACAGATAAAGCAAATAGCAACAGCATACGATGGAGAGGCGAATATTATTTTCTATTATGCAGGTCATGCCTTCCCAGATGAAGATAAGAATACAGCATATCTGTTACCTATAGATGGGGATAGCAAGAATATTAATACAGGATACAGTCTGGAGAAACTTTATAAGGAATTAAATAGTGTAAAAACAAAATCTGTTATCTGTTTTATTGATGCTTGTTTCTCAGGTGCGACAAGAGAAGATGAGATGCTACTTGCAGGCAGAGGCGTTGCAATAAAAGTTAAAGATGATGTTCCTTTGGGGAACATAGTTGTATTTACTTCTGCCACAGGTGCAGAGACTGCACATCAGCATGAAGAAAAAGGACATGGATTGTTTACTTATTATCTTCTGCAAAAGTTGCAGGAGACAAAAGGTAATGTAACACTGGGAGATTTGTCTGAGCATGTAAGAAAAATGGTAAGAAGAAAATCAGTCCTTATCAATCAGAAGATGCAAACCCCTACAGTTATTCCGTCTGTATCTTTATCACAGTCATGGAAAAACCTAAAACTTACAAAATAATATGAAATACATAGGCTTATTATTAGTTATTCTCTGTCTTCCTTTCGTTTCTGTGGCTCAGACTGATGCTGATGAATTCCGAAAGAAAGCTCAGCAAGAGTACGAGGCTTTCAAAAAGAAAGCAAAGCAGGAGTATGACTCTTTCAGAGATAAAGCCAATAATGATTATGTGGAATTTGTCAAACAGGCTTGGCAGGAGTATAACTCTTTTAAAGGAATAGAAAAACCTAAAGAAAAACCTGTGCCTCCTGTTGTCTGTCCTAAGGAAGACAAAGACAAACCAAAAGAAGATAAGAAGAAGCCTTTTGAGGATATAATCAAGATAGAAGAACCTATAAAGGAACAACCCTCGCCAATAGAGCCGATAATAGAAGAACCTATACTTACTCCAAGCATAGATACGGCAAGGTTCTATTTCTTTGGGACGGAGTTAAGATACACTATGCAGGATTTATATGCTTTCAATCTGCAAGGTACATCTGAGAAAGATATTGCCGACGCTTGGCAGACACTTTCACAGAAGAAATATGAGCATCTTATAATAGAGTGTCTGGATATGCGAAAGGAGAAACAGCTAAACGATTGGGCATATTTGCAGATGTTAGAGAAGTTTGCTGAAAACATAATCGGCAGACGTTGCAATGAATCTGTTCTTTTGATGGCTTATATTTATTGTCAGTCGGGTTATATGATGAGGTTGGCTATGGACGGGAACAAACTATATATGCTCTATGCTTGCAATGATATTATCTACGACAAAGACTATTACAATATAGAAGGACAGAAATATTATCTCTATGGAGCAAAAAGTGTAGAGTCTATCAGTGTATGCAAGGCTTCTTATCCTAAAGAAAAAGTTATGACTTTGTGGATAAATAGAGAACCATTGTTTGCAAAGAATGATTCACAGGCAAGAACTCTGCAATCAAAAGCATATCCTTTTCTGAATGCTAAAGTGGAAGTGAATACCAATCTTATAGATTTCTATGATTCTTATCCTACAGGAGCTGTAAATGAAGATTTTGGTACTCGTTGGGCTATATATGCCAACACACCGCTAAGCACAGAAACAAAGAATACATTGTACCCTGCCTTGAGAAAGGCTTTGCAGGGCAAGACAAAACAGGAGTCGGCAGAGATGTTGTTGAATTTTGTGCAGACTTCTTTGGTTTATGAGTACGATGACAAAGTATGGGGAGGCGACAGGGCTTTCTTTGCTGAGGAGACTTTGTATTATCCATACGCAGATTGCGAAGACAGAGCAATATTGTATTCTCGCTTGGTAAGGGACTTGTTGGGTATAAAAGCAGTCTTGATTTACTATCCCGGACATTTGGCAACGGCAATAAATTTAACAAACCTAAGAGGCGATTATATTGAAGTGAAAGGTGAACAGTATTATATTGCCGACCCTACGTATATCAATGCACCAATAGGATTGCAGATGCCACAACTCAGAAATGAGAAGATAAAAGTTATCTTGTTGGATAATTAGGGATATAAACAGTTTTTTTTCGTCTGTAAAAGAAAAATAAGTAGAAAATATCAGTTTTTTCGTCTATAAGAGAAAAATGTATATGTTTGCAAAAATTTTCGTTTATGGAAGAAAAATTTGATATACTATAGAAATACAATTATTGGACAGAAAAGAAGCTGTCAGCAGGATTTGTCAGAAATATCTATACCAAGAAGATTAAACAATTTGTCGGAAACAGGTTAATTAAGGTTTTTGTTGGGCAGAGACGTGTCGGCAAAAGTTTTTTGCTTAGACAGATAGCAGTTATGTTAATGCAAGAGGGAATAGACAGAGAAAATATCTTTATGTTGAATTTGGATATATCTGTTTTTGATTTTGTTTCCACATATAAAGAATTGCAGGAACTGTTTAATCTGTATTTACAAAAAAATAAAGCCAAAGGGGAAAGTATACATATTTATAGATGAGATACAGAACATAGAGGGATGGGAGAAGTTTGTCAATTCCTACTCTCAGGATTATCTTAACGACTATGAAATATTTATCACGGGTTCCAATTCAAAGATGCAATTCTACTTAGGGATATAATGCAGAGAAACAACATAAAAGATGTGAGACTTTTGGAAGATTTGTTTGTGTATTTATCTTGTTAATAATACCTCTAATCTCTTTTCTGTCAATAATATTGTAAATCACTATAAGTCCAAAGGCAAGAAGGTCTCCTATGATACTGTTTCTTTGTACCTTTCCTATATACAGGATACTTTTCTTATTCACAAAGCAGACAGATACAATATAAAGGGCAAAGAAGTCTTATCAGGTGTCTGCAAGTATTATGCAAATGATTTGGCTTTTGAACATTATCTATTCAGAGGCATAAACCATGGTGTCGGATACAATGTAGAAAATCTGCAATACTTGGATTTAAAACGTTCGGGTTATGAAGTCTATGTGGGAAGTCTCAAAAACAGGGAAGTTGATTTTGTTGCAATCAGGCAAGACAGGGTTATATGTGTGCAAAGTACTTACATGCTTATAGATGACACAACAATTGAAAGAGAATATTCTGTCTCGGAGAGCATAAAGGACAATTATGAAAAGTACGTTGTTTCCTTGGATGATATACCTTTAAAGTCCAAAGAAGGGATACAAAACATTCCAGCTTGGCAGTTCTATAAAATAATAGAGTAGGTACAACCTTTTTTTGCAGAAGAGTAATAATTCAATGTATGCAGTGCAAATACCTCAATGCAGATGAGATACCTGCGCATTAAATATTTACATCTTTGTCTGATAGGGAAAGTTCAAGTTTCAGTTTTATAAGATAAGGGCGTTTAAGAAACAACAACAGCAGTAAGGCTATTGGAATAACAAGAAATTCTGCTGAGTTGGTGAAAAGCAGGACAACAGACGAAGCAGCAAACAAAAGCACAGAGAAAGCCAATGTACGTTTATAAAGATTCTTATAGGCAGAAAGTTTTTCGTTTAATGAATCTTTTTCTTTTATTTTTTGTAGATGTCTTGAGTATCTTTTGTTGATAAACAAGGAAACAACAACCGTTATCAGCTGTATTGCATAGGCATACTGCACAAACTCTTTCTTGAAACCTATATTCGCTATTGGTGAGAATATATACAGACAAACCACCACCAAAGCCAGAATGCTTGCGATAAAAGTCAGGAGCCATATTGTTTTCAAGCTGTTTAAATATTCTTTCATTGTCGTATATTTGATTTTGGTCTTGCAAAGTTATAATAAAAATTTGATTTTCCAACAGAAAAACAGCCAAAACTCTCTTGGACTCCTTGTTTCCCAAGTCTGTAAAAAGGATATTAGACGTTTGGCTGCAAGTGGTTTTATCAGTTCTAATACTTTATTATCAATAAATTATAATCTTAAAAGAAAAAAATCCTTATTTTTTTATCAAAAAAATTTGGTCAGAATTAAAAAACAATATAATTTTGCAAACGTTTTAAAAGTAACACGCTTCCGTAGCTCAGTTGGTTAGAGCACATGACTGTTAATCATGGGGTCCTAGGTTCAAGTCCTAGTGGGAGCGCAAAGAGAAAAGAGGAAACATCCAGAAGATGTTTCCTGTTTTTTTGTTTATAAGAGGCAAATATTTAGTGTATGGAGCATAAAGACAAGCTTTGGAACAAGGAATATATAAAAGTGATGACAGCAAACTTCTCTTTGTTTTTTGCTTTCTATATTCTTATGCCTTTATTGCCAATATATCTCAGCGAACATTTTGCTGCGAGCAAAGATGTTATTGGTCTGGTGTTGTCTGGTTATGTTGTTACTGCTCTGCTTTTCAGACCTTTCAGCGGTTATATCGTGGATACTTTCAACAGAAAGAAGGTCTTGATACTGTGTTTCTTCGTTTATGCAGTCTTTTTCACAGGCTATCTCTTGGCAAGTTCTTTGCTTCTTTTTACAATCATAAGAACTTTGCACGGAGCTCCTTTTGGGGCAAGCACGGTTGTTAACAGCACGGTTGCGATAGATGTTCTGCCTTCTTCAAGGAGAAATGAAGGAATAGGTTTTTATGGACTTAGCAACAATATAGCTTCTGCCATAGCACCGACAGTAGGAATTTTTGTCTATAGATACACTCATAATTTTGATATTCTTTTTTGGATTGCCGTGATATTTGCTTGCATTGGATTAATGGCTTCCTATTCTGTAAATATTCCTCAGAGAGAGCTGGTAAAGAATACAAGCAAAATTTCATTGGACAGGTTTTTCCTTACAAGAGGCTGGTTTTTGGCTGTGAACATGGCGTTTTTCAGTTTGTGTTATGGAGTGTTAAGCAATTATCTGGCTATATACAGCAAAGAAGTTCTGAATATCACCTCTGGAACAGGGACCTATTTCATGCTGCTTTCAATTGGTCTTATCCTTTCTCGTCTTCAAGGCAACAAAGCCCTGAAAGAAGGACGGCTGACTCACAATGCTTTTGTAGGAATAGTTATTTCCACCATAGGCTATCTTAGTTTTGCGTTCATACATTCTTCCTTTGTCTACTATCTTTCTGCGATTTTGATAGGCTTGGGCAATGGTCACATGTATCCGGCCTTCCAAAACATGATAGTAAAAATAGCAAGACACAACGAAAGAGGAACAGCCAACTCCACACTTCTTACATCTTGGGACATGGGAGTGGGAATAGGCATACTCTTAGGAGGTTTTGTGGCAGAACATTTAGGTTACAGTGTTGCCTTTGCGGTTATTGCAGTGATGCATGTCTTGGGTCTTACGTTCTATATTATGCAGACAAGACATTTGTTCCAAAAAACACGAATAGACTAAAGCGAACTGAAATAGCTTGTTTTTGCTTGCTGAAAAAACATCAGGATTTTGCAAAAAAACATCAAGATTTCAGGGTATAAAGAGTTGGTTTTTACGAAAAAAGTCTTGATCTTTTTTTCTGAAATCCAACTCTTTTTTTAACAGCATCAAGACTTATTTTTTCCTGTTGAAATCTGCCGGTATTTCTCCCCAGTGTTCGGTGTCCCATTTAAGGATTTGGGTTGTGTAGGTGTTGGTTTGCAGCCACAGTTCTGCACGGTGTATGTAGTCAAACAGTTTTTCTGTCCTGTCATTCAAGGGAAGTTTTGTCCTGCATTTCTTTTCTTTGACCCATTTTATTGCATTGACGCTGTCGGTGTAAAGAGGTTGTTTGTAACCGTGGCGTTTCAGGTAGGAAAGACCATGGACAAGACCGAGAAATTCACCTATATTGTTTGTGCCTATTGGAGAATAATAGTGAAAAAGCCGTTTTCCTGTCTTGATATAAACTCCCTGATATTCCATTTCCCCCGGATTGCCGCTGCAGGCAGCATCTGTGCAGAGAGCATCAATAATGGGAAGCTGAGCGGAAAGAAGTGCATTGCTTTTGTTCAGGATTTTAGGCTTTTCTTTCTTGTGTTCAAGAAAATTATAGCCGACTATGGACAGGGCTTCCTTTGCTTCTTCCAGGGTGTCGAAGGATTTGTATTTTGCATTTTCAAATTTTTCCACGCTTTCCTTGCATTCCTGCCATGAGGAGAAGATACCTGTCTTCCTTCCCACCCAGACTACATAGTATTTTTGTCTTCCTTTCATCTTGTCTTTGTTTCCTACCTTATAAGAGTTATATCTCCACCTTTCACAAAAGTCTTGCCTCCCTCACATTTTACTTGCAGTTTATAGAAATAAACTCCTGATTGACAAATCTTTCCTCTGAACGTTCCGTCCCAAGCCTCATCGCTGTTGTTTGTTGAAAAAACTTTCTCACCCCAACGATCGTATATCGCAAAATCAACAGATGCAATATAATCCCCTGTAACTTTCACAACGTCATTTACTCCGTCTCCGTTAGGAGTAAAAGCATTCGGCACGAAAATATTAGGTTCTCCACAATTGACGAACTCCACTTCTATATGAACGACGGCATCTTTTGAGCAGCCTTTGTTGTCTGTGGCAAAGACGTTGAAGTCCGTTGTCTCATACACTGTTGCCGAGGTGGAAGAGGAAGAGGGAGAAGAAAGATTGCTTGACGGCGTCCATTGATATTTCAGACCTTCTATGTCTGTGGCAAAAAGATTTACCGTAGCTCCGTCATATACATTGTAATCATCTGCCCATGCCTCAAAGTTTTCGAAGATATTTATGTTTGTAACTTCTGTATTTGCGGAGACTTTGCAATTGTTCTGGTCTGTAATCTCCAAAAAGTAGTAGCCATTGCAGACATCATGGATATCCTTTGTTGATTCTCCATTGCTCCAAGCATAGGAATACGGAGGATTTCCTCCTGTAGCCGTGCTTGTTATTTGAGCCGAGCAACCCGACAAGCAGTTGTTGAGAGTGCTTTCCAGACTTAGGTAAAGAGTATCCGAGGATTTTATTTCTATTTCTCCGCTTATGGCACAGCCAGTGTTGTCCTCTATGTTGTAAGAGTAGGTGTCGGGAGCAAGATTTTCAACTATTGTGTCTGCGGATACTCCATTTAGAATAACGTTGTAAGGAACCAATCCTCCATTTACATGAAATATTATTTGCCCGTTGTTTATTCCTTCACATGTGTTGTCTGTTTTTTCAATATCAACACCAAACGAATTATAGGAATCAATAGTGAATGTTTTCAATAAAGAACAACCGTCGGCATCTGTAAGTTTTATCGTGTAGGTGCCTACATAAAGCCCTTCAACTTCATTGGTATCCAAAGAAGAACAGGACCATTGATAATGCTGTAAAGACGGGAAAGTATGGGAAACAACCTTCGCAGAACCATTATTATCTTGTGAGCATCCAGTAGAAACAGTCTGTAGCTCAAAATCATAACCGATGTAATCAAGGTAAATACTGTCTGTGCTAATACAATTATCCTTTGTATAGCGTACAAAAAGATAGCGGGATGTGTCATTTATTGTGATTTCCCCGTTTGATATGGGTTCTTCTATGTGAAAATCCCTGAAAAATGATGCTTTTATCTGTGTGTTTTCTTGTGATGGTATGGTGTATTCATAAGGAAGTGAGCAAAAATGAAGAGTATCTGCAGGAATATCGAAAACATTGTATATGCCAACATATTGATATATTGTATCCCTACAGCCATTGCTGCTGATTATAAGACGTAAAAGAACAGGTTCTGTACCATAATAATAAGGATTGACAATATTGGAATCTGAAAGCATATCGTTTGGATACCAGGAATAGGTAACGCTGTTGTCCACATTGTAGAAAAAGTCCAAACCTACTTGAACAGGAACGGAGGAACACTTGTTTAAACTGTCTATATAGTAAGATGTGTCCCCAAGAACAAGAACATTTTTTGTTATGGAATCACTTAGCCTGCAGCCATTCTCTATATTTGCAACAAGTTTTACAGTATATAATCCGCTTTGTTGATATGTATGGACAGGATTTTGGAGAGTTGATAGTGTTCCGTCTCCAAAGTCCCAAAGAAAACTGTCTCCACGGGAAAAATTCTGAAAGCTCAGCTCGGTGTTTTTGCAATGAGGTTTTGGAATACCGAAATTTGCAACAGCAAAATCATTATTGACTTCAAATTTCAGGGAACCCATGTTGCAGTTTGAAGAATTGTTGGTGGAACTGAAAGCATTTGGACTTGTAGGAAGCCCTTGACTTCCACTGCATGAAGCACAAATAGTCTGATATAGGTTTCCATATCTGTCAAAACGTGAAGTTCCTCCATCAACATGATCAACTCCAATGGAAACAGAAGAATTCACTTCTCCAAAAAAAGTTCCATAATTCAAAGCAGTTGAATTAGCTTCCAAAGCCATAATATAAAAATCCTGACCATCTGTTATGGAAGAAAAAGCATTTGCAGTTGTCTGCAGGTTTTCTGTTCCCAAGGAAGCATAACCCAAAGTGCTTTTCATATATTTGAAAATTCGTCCCCAGCCTGCACAATATATTCTTCCACATACATCTATTGCAAATCCGGAAGGAGATATATTTACAAGACCGTCTCCAGAACCGAACACAGTACTCCATTTCAGGGTGTCAAGCTCAGGAGAAAACTTGGCAACAAACTGTCCGCTGTTAGGAATACTGTATGTTACATTGTTGACTAATGTATTCCCGCTTGCTTTTGTTTGTCCGAAGATATAAGGACAGTATTCGTTGTCCAAGCGAACAAAAAACGATTGGTCATATTCTGAAGAACCAAAAAAAGTAGACTGTTCCAATAATGTTCCGTCAGCAGAAAGGACACAAAGAAAAGCATCTACGGTTCCACCATTGTATGTTGTGTTGTAGGCATTTGGTGTTGTGGGAAAATCTGCTGAGGTTGTACCTCCAGTAATATAAGCACGGTTTGTTGAATCTAAATCTATGGAATAAGCGGCATCATTGTCTGTTCCTCCAATATATGTTGAATACAGCAAAGTAGATAAATCTCTGTCTAATTTTACAGCTATGGCTTCCTGTTTTCCTTTGCTGGTGTTTTGATAAGCTCCTGTGCTTACAGGAAAATCATTGGAAAATGTACAACTTGAAATATAGACGTTGTTGTCTTTGTCTGTGATAATTTCTCCTCGTGCTATATCCCCATAATTTGCATACAAGGAATCGTTGCCGTCATATAGAATATGAACATCTGAACCATAGTAATTTTTAAAATTAACTCCGTCATTGCCACTTCCACCCAAGAAAGTGGAAGCAATAATTGAATCTCCGGAAGGAGTAAAACAGGTAATAAAAATATCTGATCCCAAAGAGTAATCAATAGAACTTTCATAAATAAAACTTTCTCCTCCATTCAGATTTGGCTGGAACGCATTGTCTGAAGCAGGAAAACCGGGACTGCCTGTTGTTCCTAAAACAACAAGCTCTCCGTTGTTGTTTACAGTCATACTGTGGGGCATTTCTCCTTTTGTTCCTCCAAGAAAAGTAGAAAACACTGGCGAAGAAGCATCTTCGTTGTATTTTGTAAAAACACAATCCCAAGCACCGTCATAAGTATCGTCGTATGCTCCTTCTGTTAAAGGATAGACATCTCCTGCTATAATGCCGCCACTTATTATTCTTCCCTGTTCATCAAAACAGGAAGTCATTCCCCAAGTATCGGAATGAGAACCAGAATAAGTGGAGAAAACAAGACCAGGATCTATCAGCAAATCTGTTGTCTTGTCGTAATCTTCTACAATATATGTTACAATGTTTTTATCTGTTGAATATTTTCCTCTTATTTCCTTTAGCACACCGTCTTTGTTTTGTATGACATAAGGAGCTTGTTCTATTATTTCTCCATGCTTTGTTTTGATATGAAGCTGTCCGTTTTTTATTTCTACACTTTCTGCTCCGACGTATTCAACTTTTATGTCTTCAACTTTGCCAAACGGATGCACAACAAAAGTATGTTTTACAAAATCTCCCTCAGAAGAAATCTCCCAGTCTATGTTATTGTAGATATTTTCATATATTATTGTGTTAAAAGAAGGGACTCTGGAGAAATGTTGTTGTCTGTCGTTGCCGATAAAGTAATTTGTGTAGAAATCTATTTTGTTTTTCTCCTTTATATTTGAGGTATTCGCATTTAAAGGTTTAAGGGAAAAGATGGAATATCGTTCTGTTTTGTCCCTGTTTGTGTGAGGATGGAAAGATGTATTGTTGCTGTCTTTTATCAGAACACTTATTCTGTCATTTCTAATGTAAATATTCCCCTCCTTGAATTTTGCTTTGTAGAGAACGGTATCTTTCCATTGTCCAGCATTCTTTTCAAAATGAAGACTATTTTGCCCGATAATGAATGTTGTATTCATCAAAAGGAAAAGCAGAAACAAAAGATACAAAACTTTATTCTTCATACATTATATATTAAAGCACAAAAGTAGTATTTTTTTGTTTTATATACAAATCCTCTTTCAAAAACTTATAAAAAAAATCTTTCCTGATGCTCTTTGGAAAAGAATAAAACAAGACAATCTTCGTTAATATGCAATACAAGAAAACTGAAAAAACTTTTATGAATACAAAACTACAAGGCTATTTTGCAGGAATAATTGCTGCAGTTGCATACGGTACAAACCCATTAGGAGCATTGTTTTTATATAAGGAAGGATACAATCCTTCGAGTGTTATCTTTTATCGTTTTGTTTTTGCAGTAATATTGCTGGGAGTTATTCTTTTGCTGCAGAAAGAAAGCTTTAGGATTTCCATGTTTGAATTTAAAGTACTGTCTTCTCTTGGAATTATCTTTTCTGCTTCAGCATTGACTTTGTATTCTTCCTTTAATTATATGGATTCAGGAATTGCTTCCACCATCCTTTTTTCCTATCCTGTCATGGTAGCAGTTATTATGGCGGTGTTTTACAAAGAAAAGGCTTCTCTTTTTACGGTTATTTCCATATTTTTAAGTATTTTTGGAATAGCCCTTTTGTATCAGGGAGAAGGAGGAATAAGACTCTCAACAGCAGGAGTTGTATTGGTCCTTCTTTCTTCTTTGACTTATGCGGTCTATATAGTAATAGTCAATCGTACAAAGATAAAACTCAATCCGTTTAAAATGACTTTTTATATAATGTCCTTTGCTGCAGTATGTGTTTTCATCTTTTCATGGTTCAATGCGCAGAATCATATTATGCCGATACAAAATATTTATTCCTTATCGTGGTTTGTTTTTCTGGCTGTTGTGCCTACAATCATAGCAATGACCTTTCTTAACATCGCTATTCCAAAGATCGGTTCCACACCCACAGCTATTATGGGAGCATTGGAACCTGTTACTGCTGTAGTCATAAGTCTTTGTGTTTTTAACGGAAGTCTTACATTACGGTTGTTGACAGGTATATTTCTTGTCTTGTCCTCGGTGATTTTGATTACCCTTTCGGGAATAAACCTGATAAAAAAGAAAAGCAGGAAATAAAATTCTTTGCCAAAAAAAATCTGTAATAAAACATTTTTTCTTACTTTTGCAGAAAATTTTAAGGGATAAAGCGGGTTCGTCTCTTACTGTTTTGTTTGCTATGTAACCTGCATGATAAAAAAACACACACATCTATGAAGAAGTTATTCGTTTGCATGTTTGCTTTGTTTGGAATGGTTTCCTTGACATTTGCAGACAAGTATGAATTAGACAATGTTGCTATAGACAACGCTTTTAATCAAGCAACTGAACTAAGTTTTGACAATATGGATTTGTCATCATTGAACACATTGAACATAAATCTAAACTCTGATATGGCGATGATGAGAGGAGGATCAGGGAAAAACTGGGTTGTTGCTGCAGTTTTGGACTTTTTTCTTGGAGGTATTGGAATCCATAGAATGTATTTAGGCAGTTCAAACTTAATGTGGTTCTACTATGGTATTACTTGTTGTGGTATCTTTGGCGTTGTTCCACTAATTGACTTCATCGTTTTGATAATAGATGGAGTGGATGGCAACATAGGTCGCTACTGCGGTAATTCAAACTACTTTATGTGGATGTAGTAGATTAATTGACGGGTATTGACAACAAAAAAGCACGAAATGAAAACAGACTTTAAGATATATTTGTTTTCTTTCGTGCTTTTCTTTTTTGCTCCCCTGCATTCACAGAACAGAATTCAGGCAGACGTAACAATACAACAGCTTGTGAATAATCAAGTGCTTACAATCAAGAAAGAAATCTGTTACCAGACCAATGGAAAACTTGTAACACATATTCTGAAACCTCAGGAAATAATTACCATTACCAATTCTTTGGGAGAAGTTTCTTCGTACTTTCCACAAGAGAACACAGCGTGGGCAACAGTTTCTCCCTCACAAAGCAGCAAAAACGAAATCTTGGCAATATTTTCTTCCAACGAAAGATATGATTTGGGCTTGTCTTCGTTAGGTTTTTACGTTTCTTCGCAAGAAAAAGACTCCACTCGTACAATAAGGACCTATTTGCCAAAATCTTCTCACCCGGAAATATCAAAAATAATAATGGTTTATCAAGATGACAGACCGATATACTGTGGTTATTTCAACAAAGACAGCATAGAAAACAAAAAAATATATTATCAGGATTACATTTCTTTACCCCGTTTTATGTTTCCTCAGAACATAACAGAAATAACTTATACTGCAAGCAACGATACTATTATCCGCCGTCAGATTTTTTCAAATATAAAATATGATGCAGAGGCTACAAGCAGGTATTTTGATTTTCAGATTCCAGATTCTGCCAAAATAACAGAAGGAATCAAATTGGAATAGAAAAACTTCTACAATGAATCACATCAAGGCAAATATCACCACTTGTAAGACAGCAAAGACTTTTCAGGACACCAAAAAAAGTCCTTTCCGTATTATGCTGTTGTTCCTTGCTTTTGTGATGTTTTTCCCTAAAATCTCGTTTTCCCAAAGCGAAGAGGATATTCTTTTGCTCAGAAACCACAATTATGAAAACAAAGCCTTTAAGGAAAGAGAGGTAAGCTATGGATTCCGACAGGCAAAGTCAGGGAATGTTGTTTATCATGTTCTGTCTTCTTCCATGTATGTTTATCAAAAGTGTCTTTCTCCTGTACTCTCCCGCTCATGTGGTTTTACTCCTTCTTGTTCTGCATACAGCAAGGAACTGATACGGTATTATGGTCTGTTCAAAGGCGTTGTCTGCACAACGGACAGGCTTATGCGTTGCAGCAGGGTTGCTTTTGCAGGGAAACCTTCAGACTATTTTGACATAAAAACAGGAAAGCACAACGAAGATGTCTATATTTATTCTCTCAGGCCTGCAAAACTTGTAGACAGACCAAAGGAATGATGTACAACTGCAGGAAAATATTGTTTTTTTTCTTGGTCTTTGTTCCTCTTTTCTCTTTTTCCCAGAACAATGCAGAGGAAGATTGGGATTTTATCCGCTATCTTATCGGTAACGATATGAAAAAAGAAGTGAAGACATGGGCAGAAAGAGATTTTTCTTCAGAAGACTATTCTCCATTGTCTTTTGACAGCATAAATTTTCTAAGGGCGTGGGCTTTTTATTCAAACCGCTCCCTGTCAGATGCTGCACTGCTTTTTGACAGAGTAGGAGTTAAGTCAGGGTTAAAGCCTGCTTCATTGTTCTTTTCTTCTCTTTCAAACGCATACTTGGGGAAATACGACCTCGCTTTCCAAAACCTCGAAAACAACAGACAACTGCTTGACCGCCACAAAGAACTTTATTCACTTGAGCAGGCAGGATATGCTCTTTTGAAAAGGGACTTTTCTTTGTATGAAGCCTACAAAAAGAATTTTACCTATTCGTCCTACATACTGTCAGACAGGGAAAAAGACCTGGATTCTCTCTGTTTCTCACTGAAAAACTACAAAAGGAAATCTCCTGTTCTTGCAGCGGCTCTGTCGGCTCTTGTTCCTGGACTTGGAAAAGTGTATTCCGGCAAAATAGGAGAAGGATTCAGTTCCTTTATTTTTGTAGGTTCCTTCGCAATATTGACAACAGAGAATTGGATAAGGCATGGTTTGGGTAACTGGAAGACCGTTTTGTTTGGCTCAATCGGGACCTTGTTCCATATAGGCAATATCTATGGTTCATATTTCAGCGTTAAAGTGGCTTATGATGAATTTAATGAAAAACAAAATCTTGGTATTCTTTACAGTATTCATATTCCTCTTAGGAATACCTTCGGTTTATAGCCAGAAAGACTTTGATTTGGCTGAGGAATACTTGAAGAAAGAGGATTACAATAATGCTCTTGTGGAGTATGAGCGTGTATTTTTTGCTTCAAATGATGCTTTTTTGCAGAATCAAGCCTTGAAACAAAAAGCTCTTGTCTACAAGTTGCAGAAAGATTACAGGCAATCGGCACTTACATTGCAAAGAATTCCGCTCTACAATATGACTTTGGAGGAAAAAGATTCTGTTTATTATCAGATACTTCTTTGTTTCTATCTTTCAGACGACTTTTCCTTGGCTCAGCAGACTATGAATTCCATGGATATAAGCCTGCAGGAAAAGCCTTCAAAGGAATTGTTGCTTGTGGAAATACTGAATCTCAATGAACTGCACGATTATTCATCTGCCTACAACAAGCTTCTGGAATATGAAAAGCAGGTCTCCCGTTTGTCAAGTGAAGACATACATCTGCTGGATAGCCTTTATTCAAACATTCCTCGGCAAAAGAGCGGGAAAAAGGCGAGAAATCTGTCTGTTGTTCCTGGATTGGGACATATCTATGCAGGTTATTGGTTTGAAGGTGTTACTGCTTTTGTTCTCAATGCCGGTATTCTTGCGTGGGGAGTCTATGAATTTCTGGGTAAAGACTATCTTACAGCATGGATAGGAGGTGCAGGATTATTGTCTGCTGCATATACGGGTCAGCAGAAAAGGGCTGCATATCTGGTTGGCAAGCGTAATTATTTAAATGCCAAGAAATTCAATTCCAAGATTAAGGAAGTGTTACTAAATTTTTGAGTACTGTTATGAATGGTTTGGAAAGAGAGAAAGAGAATTTTGTTGTTCTGTCCTTTGGTGCCAATCTGGGAGACAGAAAGCAGACAATAGAAAAAGCATATCAGCTTTTGGAACAGAGAATAGGAAGATTGACGAAGAAATCTTCTTTCTTTGAGACAGAACCATGGGGTTTTGCTTCCGACAATCTTTTTATCAACTCCGTGGCATGCTTCACAACCCGACGCACTTGTCAGGATGTGTTGGAGGAAATCAATGATATTGAATACGTTCTGGGAAGAAAACGCAGTGGAGAAGCAGGCTATCAGTCGCGAACAATAGATATAGACATACTGTTTTTCAATGATGAGGTGATAGAAAGCAAGGATTTGATTGTTCCACATCCGCTTCTGCACAAAAGAAATTTTGTCCTGCAGCCATTGAAAGAGATTTTGTCGGATTTTGTTCACCCTGTCTTAGGGAAAAGAGTGGAGGATATCACGGTTTCATAAGTCTTTTCTGTCAAGATAGAGTTCCTTTTATACCCCAATTGAGATTTTTTATAGACATACTAATATTTTTTATAGTCACACTAATATTTTTTATAGCTAAACCAGTATTTTTTGAAGTCATACCAACATTTTTTGCAGCCAAATAAGGTTTTACTTTTGCCGATTGAGGAGAAAAATTTGCCAATCTTCGTTTTCTTGTCAAAAAAAATAGTTTTTTTGCATAAAAAAAATAGTTTTTTTTAGTCAAAAAAATAGTTTTTTTCGCTTGAAAGATTTGAAGTGGCAAAAAAATCATCAAATATGGCTGCGATTTTTCCTTAAGTGGCGTAGTTTTGTCTTGTACGTAAAAGGTGTTTTTCAAAATATTTGAAAAAAAAATCCATATATTTTGTCAGATAATAAAAAAGTTGTACTTTTGCAAACTCAAATTGCAATAAAACTATATGTTTGAGAGGAAGGATTATATTATTCAGATTAGTAAATTAAAGAAAGGGGATAACTTCTATAATTTACAGTTGAATAAGGAGTTATTTGAAAATTTTGATTGCAAGGAAGCTGACGACTTGGACTGCAGACTGGAGCTGAAGATAGTAAGGAACGAGAGGCTTGTTGAGATATATTTTTCCTTTAAGGGAACGATGAGCCTGATATGTTCAAGATGCTTATCCAAGGTTGAGTTGCCGATAGAAAAAGACTCAGTTTTGTATGTAAAATTCGGAGAGGAGTATTCTGAACCGGATATTAATGAGATAATAATTCCAGAAAATGAGAATGATATAGACCTTCTGTCATACATATACGAAGAGTTGAGATTGGAGATACCTATTTCACCGATGCACGAAAGTGAAGAGGATTGCGATAGGGAGATGATAGAAATCTTGAGAGCAAACAAAGCTCAGGAAAAAGAAGAAAAAGAAGACTTGGATCCAAGATGGGCTAAGTTGAAAGAGTTAAAAATAAAATAAAAACATAGAATAAAATGCCACATCCAAAACACAGATTCTCTCAAACGAGAACAGCAAAAAGAAGATCACACGATAGAGTGGAGGGAGTTCAGTTAGCAACATGTTCAAATTGTGGAGCAGTTGTGGAATCTCACAGAGTTTGTCCTGAGTGCGGATATTATAGAGGAAAATTAGCAATAGAACCTGCACAAGACAAAGCTTCTAAGTAATACTAAAACCTTATCATCATTATGAGAATAGGGTTGGATGCTATGGGAGGAGATTTTGCTCCCCAAGCCATTGTTCAAGGTGCGATAAAAGCAAAACAAGAACTTGCATCTGAGGATGTTGTGGTGCTTTTTGGCAGACACGCAGAAATAGAGCAGGTACTTGAAGAACAAGGCGCAACTATGGATAATCTGGAAATAGTGGATTGTCCGCAGGTTATAGATATGCACGATTCACCTATCAAGGCTTTCAAAGACAAACCTCAGTCTTCATTGGCTGTAGGTTTTGGTTATTTAAAGAAAGGCTTGATAGATACGTTTGCTTCTGCCGGTAATTCCGGAGCAATGCTTGTAGGAACGATGTACAGTGTTGGATTGATGGAAAATGTCCTTCGTCCTTGTCTTGCGGCTCTTGTTCCCAAGGCAAAGGAAGGCGTTACCGTATTGCTTGATGTTGGAGTGGATACGGACACAAAGCCTGAAGTCCTGGACCAATTTGGTCTTTTGGGAAGTTATTATGCGGAATGTGCTTTGGAAATAAAAAATCCGAGAGTGTCTTTGTTGAACATTGGTGAAGAAGAAGGAAAGGGAAATCTGCAAAGCAAGGCTGCATATCAGTTGATGAAAGACGGTTCATATAATTTTGTAGGTAACGCAGAGCCATCGGAGATATTCAAGGACAATGTTGATGTTATTGTCTGTGATGGTTTTGTCGGCAACTTGCTTATGAAGAATATAGAATCATTTGCCCGTACTATTGTGAAGAGAGGTTTGGTTGATGAATTCATAGATAGGTTTAACTATGAGATATATGGGGGTCTTCCTCTTTTAGGAGCGAATGGGGTTGTTATTGTCGGTCATGGTATTTCCAATGATAAGGCAATAAAATCCATGGTGCTTCAGTCCAAAAAGATTTATGAATCAAAGATTGTTGATGCTTTGAAGAAAGTGTTGCAGTCAAACAATTAATTACACAAGAATGTCAAAAACAAGAGCCATAATAACAGCAGTAGAAGGCTATGTACCAGAGGATGTCATTGATAATGAAATGTTGTCCAAAATGGTTGATACTTCTGATGAGTGGATAATGACGCGAATTGGTATCAAAACTCGTCATATTCTTAAAGATCACAAAGGACCTTCTGATATGGGCAAGATTGTTGTGGATAATATCCTTGAAAAGAAAAATCTTTCTCCTGACGAAATAGAACTTATTATTTGCTGTACCGTTACACCGGATATGCAATTTCCTGCTACTGCCAACATTATTGCAGACAAATGCAATATAAGAAAAGGCTTTGGTTTTGATTTGCATGCAGGTTGTTCGGGTTTTGTCTATGGTATTACCACTGCAGCCAAATATATAGAAGCAGGTATGGTGAAAAAAGCCATAGTGATAGGGGCAGAGAAAATGACTTCCATCGTGGATTATCAAGACAGGTCAACTTGTCCTATATTTGGTGATGCAGCAGCAGCCGTTCTTTTGGAAGCAACAGAAGAAGAGGGTGTAGGAGTTATAGATGAGATACTTTATTCTGATGGTGTGGGTGTAAAACATTTGCACCAGTTGGCAGGAGGTTCTTGTTATCCTGCAACAGTGGATACTGTTATGAACCGTCAGCACTTTATTTATCAGGAAGGACAAGCTGTATTCAAATGGGCTGTTGTAAAGATGGCAGAAGTTACAGAAGAACTGCTTAAAAAGAACAATATGCAGAAGTCTGATATAGACTTTTTGTTGCCACATCAGGCAAACTTGCGTATAATAAAAGCAACAGGAGACAGATTGGACCTAAAACCAGAACAGGTACTTGTTAATATTGAGCGCATGGGCAACACTACTGCTGCAACAATACCTATGCTTATATATGAAAATCAACATAAATTCAAAAAAGGAGACAATTTAATCCTGACATCTTTCGGTGCTGGATTTACATGGGGAGCAGTATTGGTAAAATGGGCTCTTTAAAACTTACTTTTTTAGGGACAGGAACTTCACTTGGTGTGCCTATCATTGGTTGCCATTGTGAAGTTTGTTCGTCTAAAGACAAAAGAGATAAAAGACTTCGTACTTCTGTTGTGGTTGAATCAGACAAAGGTACGAGGATTTGTATAGATTCCGGTCCGGATTTCCGTTATCAGATATTAAGGGAAGGAATAGAATATTTGGATGCTATTCTTGTTACACATGAACATAGAGACCATACAGCAGGATTAGATGATATAAGGGCTTTTAACTACTTGCAGGGACGACCTATGGATATATATGCCAACAGAGAAGCAATCCAAGGAATGAAAAAAATGTATTATTATGTTTCCGACAATGCTCATTATCCCGGAGTTCCGGAGTTTAATTTTCATGAGATAGATCCTCACACTATAGACAGTTTTTCTGTTAAAGAGTTGGATATTGTTCCAATAGAAGTTATGCATGCAAAACTGCCGACGCTTGCTTTTCGTATAGGTGCTTTGGCTTACGTTACAGATGCAAAGACAATTGATATTGAACAGGAAAGAAAGCTATACGGAGTAAGAACTCTTGTTGTCAATGCTCTTAGAAAGCAGAAGCATTTTTCACATTTTACGATTGAAGAAGCTTTATCTTTGATAGAAAGGGTAAAACCGCAACAAGCATATCTGATACATCTTAGCCACGAAATCGGTCCTTACAAAACATTTGAAAAAACCTTGCCGAAAAATGTACATCTTGCATACGATGGATTGCAGATAGAGATATAGTTTTCCCTACCATTCTTTGTGATATTCCCTTGCTGTGCTTACAGCTACGGTGTCGTTTGTCCCATTACTTTCGCTTTCACTGCCGGAAGCGTTGCAGTCATCGTCAAACTCCAAGTCAGAAGGCTTTGAAAATCCTCCCTGATAGAAACCTAAATGGGAGTTCTTCTCGCATTTGGCCATGAAATAGCCATAAACAGGAAGAGCCATTGCAGCACCTTGTCCCCATGTCATGGAAGAAAAGTGAATACTGCGATATTCTCCTCCAACCCATACAGCAGTAGCAAGTTTCGGATTAAGGCCTATAAACCATCCGTCGGAATTGTTATCCGTGGTACCTGTTTTACCGGCAAGAGTGCTTTTTATTCCAAATTTATACCTAAGTCTTGAGCCTGTTCCTCCATCAACAACACCTTTCATAAGATTGACAACAAGATAAGAAGTCTTTTCATCCAAGGCTATATTGCTTTTGGAAGTGAATGTTTCCAAAACTATACCTTTATTGTTAGTTATTTTTGTTATAAATATAGGTTCTTTATGTACTCCTTGATTGACAAAAGTAGCCATTGCTCCAGCCATTTCCATAACTGTCAAGTCAGGAGTTCCTAAACAAATGGAAGGTACAGGCTGGATAGGATTTTTTATTCCCATTTGTCTTACAAGATTGATTACACTGCTTGGAGAAGTGTAGTCTTTCATCAAAGCTGCAGAAATATAATTTACAGAGTTTGCCAATGCCCATTTAAGATTAACCATCTGTCCTTCTCTTGCATGATTGGAATTCTTTGGAGTCCAGTTGTCGTATTCAGGAAAGGTTACAGGAGAATTTTCTATCTGAAAACATGGAAGAATTTCACTGTCTTTCATTGCACATGCATAGACAAAAGGTTTAAAGGTAGAGCCTATCTGTCTTCTTCCCAACTGTGCATTGTCAAACTTGAAATACTTGTAGTTTATTCCTCCGACATATACTTTGATATGCCCTGTCTGAGGTTCTACAGACACCATTCCTGTATTAAGAAAGTATTTGTGGTACTTGATTGAATCCATTGGAGACAATACGGTATCTTTTTCCCCATTCCAGGTAAATACTTCCATTTCAATAGGAGTGTTGAATGCCGCTTTTATCTCTTTTTCACTTGCACCATCTTTTGTCATCTGAATATATCTTTCAGATGTTTTCATGGACTGGTCGTAATATTTGTTTATATTGTCTTGTGATATACCTGTGAAAGGTGCTCCTTTTCTGCCTTTACATTGTGCAAAGAAAGCCGCCTGTAGTTCTTTGAAATGAGTTTTTACAGCTTCTTCTGCATTTTTCTGCATATCATAGTTGATAGTTGTGTATATTTTTAGTCCGTCTCTGTAGACATCATAGTTTTCTCCGTTGTTTTTGTAGTGTGTCTTGCACCATTCGTCCATAAACTGCCTTACTTTTTCCCTGAAATAAGTAGCAATACCACTGTCGTGAGTTGTCGGATTATAGTTTGTGACAAGGTCTGAATTTGTTAATGTATTGTATTCTTCGTCTGTTATATATTCATATTTATGCATTTGAGAAAGAACGATATTTCTTCTTTCCTTGGATTTTTCGTTATGACGTATAGGGTTGTATGTTGTAGGAGCTTTTAGAAGACCGACCAATACAGCAGCTTCTTCTGTTTTTAAGTCTTTGGGAAGTTTTCCGAAAAAAGTATTTGCAGCTGTTTTTATTCCAAAAGAATTTGAACCATAATCAACAAGGTTAAGATACATGGATATTATTTCTTGTTTGGAGTATCTTCTTTCCAATTTCACTGCAACAATCCACTCCTTTAGTTTGAAATATGCTGTTCCAAACTTGGATGTCTTTTCTCTTGGAAACAGATTCTTGGCAAGTTGTTGTGTTATTGTACTGCCACCACCTGTGTTCTGTCTTCCAATAACTGTTTTTATCAATACCCTGAAAAGACTTCGCGTATCTATGCCACTGTGCTCCTCAAAGCGGGCATCCTCTGTAGCTTTCAAAGCGTTTATCAGTGACGGAGACAATTCTTTATAGTCAATATTTGTTCTGTTTTCTATTCCTATATAGCCCAAAAGTTCTCCTTCGTCAGAAAAGACTTCCGTTGCAAGATTGCTGTTAGGATTTTCCAATTGTTCAAAAGAAGGCATAAATCCCAAGAAACCTAAGGACAGAAAAGTAAAGAACGTTGCAACAAGAAACAAGAAAACTCCGTATGTTATCCACATATATTTTATGTATTTCTTAGCACCGTCTTTATCGTTGCGTTTTCTGTTTTCGGATAAATCACCTTTGTTTTGCATAATTATAAAAAATTATATTCAACCTTGAACTATGAATTTATTTATTGACAGGCATCTTTTCTATATGCAGACCAATGCTTTTTACTCCAGCAAGATTTGTATCTGCAGTAGCTTGCTGTATTCTAAATGTATATGTTCCGTTTTGTTTAAACCCGACATTTTGAGCGAACCAGAATCTATTATCTATGACACCTCCGAACTCTTTACCTTTCCATGTACCGTCAGGCTTTGTCAATTCACATTCGATAGTGTCGATACTGATGCTTTCATCTGGATATATAGTCGTAAGAAAGAAATATATATTATTGTATTTATAGTCTTTTGTATTTGATATATTCACTGCAAATCTATAAAGAGAAGTTCTGTCTATTGTTTTTATATTCATAGTGAATGTTTTCTTTTGTTCCATATTCCAGACATTGTCTTTTATCTTTTGACTGTCGTCATAAATCACATCGGAATTGCACGAAACAAAAAAGACTGATACCAATATTATAATATATAATGTGAGTTTATTCATTATTTTCTGTTTTTGTAAGTTCTGCTTTGAAAGACTCCAAATCCTCTGGTTTTTTGTCTTTTCTGTTCATAGCAATAATTTTCTTTACATCTGAGGCTTTTATTGGAATAAGTTCAGAAGAATCAGCATAAGAATACCAGAATATTTTTTTCAGCACATCTATTTTGTGATAAATACCTTTGCCCTTATTGGTTTCCAATTCTATTCCTGTTTCTGGAAAATCTTTTAAGGCATCTTGATAAACATCATATTCGTAATTCAGACAACATTTTAATTTTCCACATTGTCCAGCAAGTTTCTGAGGATTTGGAAACAGTTGTTGTACTTTGGCTACAGCCGTACCTACGGAAGTAAAATTGTTTAGCCATGTAGAACAACATAATTCTCTGCCACAAGTACCAATACCACCTAAACGGGAAGCTTCCTGCCTTGCACCTATTTGTTTCATTTCTATTCTGATGTGAAATGTTTCTGCAAGGTCTTTTATTAGTTGTCTGAAATCTACTCTGTCATTTGCGGTATAATAAAAAATAGCTTTGGTTCCATCTCCTTGATACTCTACATCGTTAATTTTCATTTCGAGTCTTTCTTCCAATGCTAATTTCCTTGTATCAAAGAGAGTCTTTTCTTCCTTTCTTATTACTTCCAGCCACTTTTCTATATCTGCAGTCTTGGCTCTGCGGTACAGTTTCTTTACATTGTCAATGTTGAATCCCTTTTTCTTTTTCATCTGAATCCTGCATAGTTCTCCTGTAAGGGAAACTATACCTATATCATGTCCAGGCGTTCCTTCAACAGCAACAATATCTCCTTCTGTTATTTCCAATCCATCTGGTATTTTGTAGAAATCTTTGTGAGAATTTTTAAATCTTACCTCTACATAATCAAAATATCCTTGGGCTGAAGGAGGTTTTACATTATACATCCAGTTGGTTACGTGAAGTTTTTCACAAGAATTTCTTTCCCGTCTTTCTATTGTTCTATAGGATTGAGGAATTATGGAACAACCATGAGAAAGGGTTAAAGGTTCTTCGTAGTTTTTCTTTAATAAACCTAAAGAAGGATCTTCGTCAAAATAAGGGTGAACAAATTGTTCTGCAAGAAAGAAACTTGTATCACCTTGGCTATCTTGTTCTCTCTCTATTCTGAGCTGTTTAGCACGAATAGAAGAATCTTTTGTGTCTTTTGTATATTCTTCGTTTGTAGGTTGAGTTTGTTCTACAGTGTTATCCATATTAATATTATCTTTTTTCTAACGCTATACCTAACTTTATTACCATGTTGGTCAGGTTTATTTTTGCGTTAGCATTTCTATCTATATTCTTTTGTGCTTTTTCTAAAACGTTGAAAATGCCTTCCAAATTGTTTTGTGTTATGAATTTTGGATAGTTTTTTTTGAATTTTTCTTCTGCAAGGGCTAACGGGTGTTGTGTGTGTTCTATTCCAAGGGAATATGTCCAGCATTTTTCTATTGTTTTAGAGCAGTAGGATAAAAAATCCTTTTGATTGTCTTTTGTCATACTGCCGAGTGTCTCAGCAAATTTTAAAATACCGCCAAAATCTTTTTTATATGAGAAAGCAAGTCTGTTCAATTCTATAAATAACTGAAAATATTCATAGACTTTGCCTATATAGTTCTGCTGAATGTTCAGAAAATTACCCTCGCTTAGGAAAACATCTCTTTTTATTTCTTCCTCAGAGTACTCAGGATGCAGTTTTCTTATTTCTTTTTCAATTGTAGTATTGTCAATAGGACCCAAATTAACTTGTTGTACTCGTGAAAGTATTGTAGGTAGAATGTTTTCTTTGTGTTCTGTCGTGAAAATAAAAATAGTGTTTGGGTAGGGTTCCTCCAGTATTTTCAGAATAGTATTGCTTGCTGTAGGATTCATTCTGTCAACATTCCACACTATCATTATCTTATATTGTGATTCGTATGATTTCAGGCTTAAAAGAGAAATAATATCGTTTGCATCAGCAACATTTATAATTCCCTGCTTGCTTTCTGCCCCCATAAAGGCAAGCCAGTCATTTAAATCTCCATATCCCTCATTGGATAAGACAAATTCCCTGAAATCCGATATAAAAACAGAAGACTTGTTGTCTTTTGTTACAGTCTTGGTAGTTGTTGTAGGAAAGATAAGATGCAAATCCGGGTGAATTAGTTTCTGATATTTCCTGCATGATGGACATTCCTCACATGAATCAGATTCCAATACGGGATCCTCACCAAGTCTCTTCTTGCTTGTACAAGATATATATTGTGCTACAGCCAGAGCCAAAGCAAGATTTCCAAATCCGTCTTTTCCATTTATCAAAAGAGCATGAGGAAATTGATTCCTATTGACAGTAGAAATCAATTTATTGATTACACCATTTTGTCCTTTTATTTTTGAAAACTGCATAGCAAAAAGTTATATTGCATTCTACTTCTCAGTAAAAGGCAAACAACAATTATATATGTTTAATTTTAATAGTTAAAATCTATATCAGGAGTAGAAAATTCATCTACATTTCCTTCTTCTCTTTGACGGGAATTGTTGGAATTTCTATTGCTTATAGAACGTTGGAAAGATACAATCATTGCACCTAACATTTTAGTCATTTCCATAAGCATCTCTCTTGATTTCTGTACATCTTCTTCATTGAAAATATTGTGTGTAGAAGCCATAGTGGTAAATACAACACACTGTCTTACCAAACCTTTGGCAAACTTTAAGTATTCAATGAATTCAGATTTCGGATTAGATGAGCCATCTGCTATTTGCATAGAAATCTTTGCAGCAGTATCCAAGAAAGGCATTAAAATAACTTTTCTGTTAAACTCATCAGCTGACTGTACTTTAACCATTAACCAATTGTAATAATCCAAAGATTTGTTGTAAATTCTCAAATCTTCAAATCTAAAAAAACTTGTGATGTTTTGCTCTTCCATTGTAAAAAGATTTTTATTTGTACTAAAGTTAATTTGTCTATTCTATGCCTGCATAATATTTCATATACTGTACTCTGTAGAAAGTAGAAACAGTGCTGTTTTTGTCTATAGACAATCTGCCTTTGAAGTCTGACAGATGTTGATATGAATTCTTTTCCATCCAGGCTTTTAAGAATTCGTTTGCTTTTGTTATGAAAGAAAAATCTTGTTCATATAAAACAGAAGCCACTTGTACTGCGTTAGCTCCAGCAAGAATGAGTTTAACTATGTCTTCTTCTTTATGAACTCCACCACCAGCTGTTAGAGGACATTTTATCAGTTTAGACAAGATAGCAGTCCATCTTATTGTATTATAGACTTCTTCTTCGCTGCTTAAAATATTTACAGGCTTTACTGTTTGTGTATCTATGTCTATATCGTGTTCAATGAATCTGTTAAAAATAGAAAGAGCAGAAATACCCATCCATGATAATTTTTGACAAAGTTTAGCTAAAGAAGCGGAATAAGAACTTATCTTTAAAGAAATAGGTGTGGAAGGTACGGCACGTTTCAAAATCTGTATCGTACTTTCATAGACATGTTCTACTTCCTCTGTGGAAGTATTTACATTGGATGGCATAATAAACATATTCAATTCTATACCATCAGCTCCTGCTTTTTGAATACTTTGCGCAAATTGTAGCCATTCATTGGCAGAAACGCAGTTTATACTTGCAATGATAGGAATATCAACGCATTCTTTTGCCTTTTTTATCAGTTCCAAATAGTTGTTAAGCTGGTTGTGTTTTGTGTGTTCAGCAATGTAGTTGTAGGCTTCTAACATTTCGCCTGTGTTTTGTGCAGACCATACATTGTTGCTTATCTCTTGGGTAATCTGTTCCTCAAAAAGAGATTTAAGAATAATTGCTCCAACACCAGCATCTTCTAATTTTTTGATATTATCTATGTTAGCAGTTTTGCCGCAACTTCCTGCAATTATAGGACTTTTTATCGTCCTTCCCATATATTGTACACTCGTATCCATTGTAATTAATAATTTAAAGTGGCAAAGTTACATCATTATTTTTAAATAAGCAAAAAACTTTGTTATTTTTTTTGATTTAATGTAAAATTTATTAAAAAACACAATTTTTTTTCTTCATTTTAAATAAATGATATATCTTTGCAGGTTGAAACAGAGTATGTAAAATTAAGTTTAACACAATACAATTTATTCATAATGAGTGCTAAAGATACGGAAAACATGAGGACCGTTGTAGAAAATAACGGCAACTTAGAGAAGAAAGAAAACCTTCAGGTTGGGGATATGCTTGCAAAAACAGAGCAGTTTATTGACAAAAACAAAAAAACTCTTCTGATTATTTTGCTTGCGGTCGTTGCTGTTGTAGTAGTTATTTGTTTATATAGCTTTTGGTATCTGCCTTCCAAAGCAAACGAAGCAGCCAATGCAATGTTTGCAGCAGAGCAGTACTATGCCCAGGGAGATTTTGACAAAGCTTTGAAAGGAGATGGAAAGCATACTGGCTTTATTGCAATAAGTGATGATTATTCTTCAACAAAACAAGGCAAATTGGCAAAATATTATGTTGGAAGAATTTATCTTGAGCAAGGTAAATACAAAGAGGCTTTGGATTATCTTAAGGCTTTCAATCCAAAAGATGCCTATATGGCTTCCCAAGCTAAATGTTTGGTTGGAGACTGCTATATGGAGTTGAATCAAGTAGACGACGCAATAGAAAGTTATAAAAAAGCTTCAACAACAAAAGTCAATGATTTCACTACTCCTGCAATACTTATGAAATTAGCCACTGCATACGAAATGAAGAAAGACTATAAGAGTGCATTGGATACATACAAACAGATAAAAACCAATCACCCTGCTTCTCCGGAATTTCAACAAATTGAAAAATACATAACACGTATGGAGACACTTCTGGAGAAATAATTTCTCCATAGAAAGACACTATAATATTTATCCTCTTGTTTGTTGAAAGCAGGAGGATATTTTTTTGTGGGATATAGTATTGTCTTATATAGAATAAGGGAGTGGATAAAAAAGAGTTGGTTTTTAGAAAAAAAGTCTTGATGTTTATACCTAAAAGAGTTGGTTTTTGATTCAGAAAAGCAACTCTTTTTTCCTGAAATGCTGCTTATGACAAAGCAGGTATTTTATTTTCTTGAATATATCCTTGAGGGGTTTTGTGGAAAAGAAGAGTCGTGATGGAATTCGTAAGCAATATATATGGGGCGTTAAGTTTGATGTTGTAGTTGGAAGCCTGTATGAATGTCTTTTCATTTATTTCTACATCCTTTGCTTTGCATTCTATCAGCATAAAAGGATTGCCAGACTTTTCTCTTACGATTATGTCGTAACGTTTGACTGTTTTGCCGACATTTATTTGTGACTCAACAGAAAAACGGGTTAAAGGATATTGAAATGTTTTATTGAGTGTATCAATAATAAGTTGCCTTACCTCCTCTTCAGGAGTTAAGGCAACATATTTTTTTCTTACTTTGTCAAAAATCAGATTATTCGTCATAGTTTTCGCCGGAACCTCCCGTATATTGTTCTCCAGAAGACTGCTGCTTGATTTTGTTACGTTTCATGTTGGCAGTTTTTCCGAAGTTGTAAGAGAACGACAGACGAACACTGCGGGAATACGGGTGACGTTTTGTGAAAGATATGTATTGATCCGTGTATGCATATCCGAAACCGCCTCTTGTGTCAAATATATCCCTGAAGTTGATACCAATATTTGCCTGCTTGTTCCACAATGATTTCTTTATTGCTATGTCAAAATCATATCTTGCGTTGTCTCTTCCCTGAATACTTTTGCGAGGGGCATAATATCTTCCAGAAACCTGAATGGTAAAGTTTTTAGGCAAAGAGAAAGTGGTGTTGAGTTTTGCATTGAAGTTAAAAGAATTTGTTTTGTCATAGTTCAATGCTGAACCGTCTTGATAAGAACCAAAGAAGTTCATGCTAAGATTTGCTTTCCACCAGCCTGTTATATCCCTGTCCACAATAACTTCCAATCCATAGTTGGAAGAATGGGCAAGATTGACAAAAGTCTGTGCAGTAAGAGAGTTGGCATCTTCGTTTCCAGCAGCGTCCCACGCCCAGTCAAATCCATAATATTTAGCATTCGCCTCATTCCATAGGAATTGGAAGCGTGTCATTCCGTTATTGACGTAACGATAGTAAGCCGATGTGAAAATAGTTGTCTTATGGAACATCAAAGACCAGCCTAATTCAAATGCATTGGTGTATTCTGGGTCAATATTTGGATTGCCAAAACGAAGATATTCCTTGTTTGTACGGTCAATGTTAGGCATCATGGTCCAAGGGTCAGGTCTGCGGATACGTCTTGAATAAGATATTTGGAAAGAGTTCATCTGATTGACCTGATAAGATAAGTGTATGGTAGGATACCATGGATTATAGTCTTTGTCAAAGTTGGTTATAGTGCCATTGTAGTCAGTCTTTTTGAAGTCATTGTCAACAAATTCTTTTCTTAGACCAAGTTGTCCTGAAAATTTCTTCCCTATCTGGAACCCGTATGTTGCATACAAAGCGTGAATATATTCCTCTCTTTCAAAATCATAGCTTTCTGCAAGCTCTCTGGTGTGATTGTATGCAGTTATACTTGTGGAAGAACTTTCGGAGTAGTTAAGATTGTAACCGACTTCCAATTGTGACTGCTCACTAAAAGGATGTACGTAATGAATGTCAGCGACTGCTCTGTGATTATTGCTTTCTGATGTGTCGCCTCTCATATAATTTGCAATAGTATAGGATGTTCCATCTGGTTTAGGCAGGCTTACACCCTCGTTGTCATAGAAAATGTTGTCTTCAATCTTGCGGTTGAACTTACCCCAGTTCCATGTCAGACTTGTATAGAAAAGTTGCCCTTTGTTGTCTTTGAAGTCTTTCTGATATGTCAAACCTATGTTGTTGAACATACCATCATTTATACCTTCACTTTTATCTGTATTGTTTCTTTCGTCAGCAGTCAGGTTTAAAAGATTTTGGTTTTTTGTTTCAGAATAGTCATCAGGAGTATTATGAACGTGAGTATTGAAACTTAGGGAAAGAGTGTTGTATTTGTTTATATACCATTCACCACCTAAACGGATACCTCCGCCAAAACCTGTTTCTCCTCCGTCTCTCTTGCTTCGTATAAGGTCTGAAGTAGCTCCTGTTGTGCCTTTTATAAATCTAAGGTTGTCTGTAATCATTCCTCTTTTGTCATATCTGAAATCTCCTGAGGCAGAAAGAGAAAACTTTTTGTTTGACCAGTTAAGACTTGCTGCAATACTTTCCTGAGGCATCCATTTTTTCAGAGCAGTACCTGAAGAGATATTTACATTTCCGTTAAAGCCCATATTTCCTTTTTCTTTGAGAGCGATGTTTATGATACCGCTCATTCCTTCCGGATTGTATTTTGCAGAAGGGTTCGTTATAACTTCTATCTTGTCTATTTGTGAGGCAGGAATCTGTTTCAAAACACTTGAAACATCATTTCCATAAAGCGAAGACGGTTTGCCGTCTATCAGAAGAGAAACATTGCTTGCTCCTCTTAGGGAAATATTTCCTTCATCATCTACCTCAACACTTGGCACGTCTTCCAGAACATCGCTTGCATTGCCACCAGCAGAAACCAGATTCTGGTCAACATTTATAACTCTTTTGTCCAATTTGTATTCCATCATTTGTTTTGCTCCAACGATTTTCACTTCTTCCAATGTTTCACTTGAAGATTTCATTGTAACAGTGCCAACTTCAACGGAAGAATTCTTTATTTCAACATTTTTGAATGTATCTTTATAACCAACGAAAGAGTACTTTAATATATATTTTCCAGCTTTGCGGTTTTTGATGGAAAAAACTCCTTTGTCATTTGTTATACCTCCATCCAAAACAGTGGAATCATTGGTTTTCAATAACGCAACAGAAACATAAGGCATAGGCTCTGAAGATGCTTCTTCAATAACTTTTCCCGATATAGAATATTTTCCTGTTTGATTTTGTGCATAAATGTTTGTAGTGAAGAACACCAAAACACTTACTAATAGAATTTTTATTGTCTTCATATAAATTTTACTATTGTGTATAATTGCGTGTTTTTTTATCCCATTTATAACGTTGCTTTAAAAAAAATATTTTATAAATTATGTAAGAGATACTATTTTATGTGTTTTGAATAATTAACGAGAGTGGTATAATAGCCATTTTTTTGCAGCAGTTCCTGATGTGTACCCATTTCTACAATCCTTCCTTTGTCCAAAACAACTATTTTGTCTGCATCTGTTATTGTAGAAAGTCTGTGGGCAATAGTAATGATAGTTCTGTTTTTCATTGCATTGTCTATTGCCAAAGAAACTTTGTGTTCATTTTCAGAATCCATTGCAGAAGTTGCTTCGTCTAAAAGAAGAATTTGCGGATTTCTCAGCAAAGCGCGTGCTATACAAATTCTTTGTCGTTGTCCTCCGGATAAAGCAGTTCCATTGTCACCAATATTTGTCTGATACTTCTCCGGTAATGACTCTATGAATTCATCTATGTTTGCCAAGCGTGCAACTTCTCTTACTTGTTCTTCCTTTATACCTTTTAAACCGAAGGTTATATTATTATATATTGTATCATTGAAAAGTATGGAATGCTGAGTAACTATTCCTATGTGTTTTCTTAGGGAGTTTATGTTAAATTCTCTTATATCTATTCCATCTATGAGTATTGCTCCTTTTGTTACATCTGCAAATCTCGGCAATAAATCAAATATTGTCGTCTTTCCTGCTCCAGAAGCTCCTACAATAGCTACTTTTTCTCCTTTGTTTACTGTAAAACTAATATCCTGAAGGGCAAAACTGTTGTTGTCTTCATATTCAAAACCCACATTATTGAATTCCACTTTGTCATCAAAACCATACATTACAACAGCATCTGGCTTTTCTTCCACTTTTTCTTCTGCATCAAGTATTTCATAAATTCTTTTTGCAGCAGCTTCTCCTCGTTTGAAATTATAATATGCCGTTATTAATTCTTTTACTGGTGATATTATTCTTGAAAAGATAACTGTGAAAGCAATTAAAACTCCAGTGTTCATATGTCCTTTTAATACAAATATACCTCCTGTTATGATTACGAGTGAAAGTATCATCATGGAAAAAAACTCAGACAAAGGAGAGGCCAAAGAATTTTTTGCTATAACTTTATTGCTGATTCTTTCATATGCTCTGTTGTGAATAGCAAAACGGTGTTGCATGACTTTTTCTGCTTTCAGTCCTTTGGTTGTTTTTATAGTAGAAAGGGCTTCTTCAGAAAAAGACAGCAGGTCAGCTGCTTTTTGTTGGGTTTTCACACTGTCTTTGTTGAGTTTTACAGATATTCTTCTTATCAAAGCCATAGGCAGAGGCAGTACAACAAGAACAAACAACATAAACTGCCAATTTGTTACGAACAGGGCTGTAGCAAAAATGATTATCATTAAAGGATCTTTTACAACCATTTGAAGACTTGTCGCAGCAGTCCATTCTACAATACTGCAATCTGTTGTCAGCCTTGAAACAACATCACCTCTTCTTATATTGGAAAAATAGGATACGGGCAGAATAGTAAGTTTTTTGTAAATGTCTATTCTTAAATCGTTGAGTATTCCGTTTCTTATAGGTACGACAAAATACAATCCAAGGTATCTGAACAGATTTGAAAGGAAAGTAAACAGGGTGAAGAAGCAACAAATATATAACAGGCAGGTAAAAAATCCCTGAGTCTCCTTATAATAATTCAAATAGTAGGATACAATTCCAACCAAAGCATCTTTTGAAAGTGAGAATGCAGGCAGGGCTTCCGGTGCTTCCACCAATCCAAAAAGGATACTGATAAAAGGAACCACCATGACAATAGAGAAGAGATTGAAAAATATATGAAGGATATTGAAAAAGATATTCAGAAGTATATACCTTTTATAGTTAAGCATATACCTCAAAATTCTGAATATATTTTTCATACTCTTGAACATGGTAGACAGATTTTGTTTTACAGTATTTCAACCATTTGAGTGTAGTAAAGCCAATGAACATCCTTTCCCATGGCTCTTACTTGGTTTGGAACAATACTGTTAAGACTTTGTCCAGGAGTTGTGTTTATTTCCAGAAAGAATAGTTTTTCCGATTCCTTATTATATATATAGTCTGCCCTACAAACTCCTTTGCAGTTCAGGTCCTTATATATTCTCTCTGTGGTTCGTTGTACAAGTTCTTTCAGTTCATTGCTTATTCTTGCAGGTACTATTTCGTCTGTAGAACCGTCGTATTTTGCCTCGTAATCAAAAAACTCTTTTTTAGGAACAATTTCCGTTACAGGGAATGCTGTCACTTTTCCATTTTCCATAAATACTCCGCAAGAAAGTTCCGTACCTGAGATAAATTCTTCAATCAAAATTTTGGAATGAACTTCAAAAGCCTGTCTGATGGCTGCTTCCAGTTCAGATTTGTCTTTGACTTTGCTCATGCCTATTGAAGAACCTCCCTGGGAAGGCTTGACAAAAACAGGCAGATTAACCTTTGAAAGAATATTTTCAATATCTATATCTTCGTTGTCGTACAATGTAACGTTCCTTGCTACATTTACAATATTGAATTCCCTTACTACAGCATTGCAGGTTGTCTTGTCAAAGGTAACAGCCGAGCAAAGAGCATCACAAGTGTTGTATTTTATTCCCAGCATGTCAAAATATCCTTGCAGCAGTCCATTTTCTCCCGGCGTTCCATGAACTATTATGAAAGCTCCGTCAAATTTTATATGCTCACCGTCAATATCAAGAGAAAAATCGTCTTTGTTTATGGAATATCTTTTGTTTTCTCTTTCATAATACCAGTCTTCTTTCGTAATGATTATTTTGTAAAGATTGAAGTCATCTTTCAAATTGTTCTCTATTTGTTCTGCAGACTGCAAAGATATTATGTATTCTCCGGAATAACCTCCACAAACCAAGGCAATGTTTTTTTTATTCTTGTTCATTGTTTTCTTGTCTTATGTTTCGTTTTAGTTTCAAAAGGAATTGTTTCGCTTCTTTCAAAGTATCCAGCACTTCCCTATATGCGTTGTCCTGATACTTGTTCTGCTGCATTGCTTTCTTGGCTCCATCCAAGGTGAAGTGTTTTTCTCTTGTAAGGAAAACTATCTGCTGTATCATCTCTATATTCTCCTTTGTGTAGATACGCACGCCGCGTTTGTTTTTCTTTGGTTTCAGTTTAGTGAACTCTTTTTCCCAAAACCTAAGCGTTGAATAAGGCAGATTGAATTCCTTTGCAACTTCCCCGATAGAATAATAAAGTTTATCGACCATAATTCCTTATAATTTAATTTAAAGAGCAAAATTAGTAAAATTTGTTTTATTGAGAAAGTTTTTTGTAATTTTTACACTTATAGACAGTTGAAGATGTTTTCTTTTTTGTAAAATAAAACGAACTTTTGGACATACAAAAACTAAGTTTTAGTGCTCTTAAAAGTTCGTTTTAAAAAATTAAAACCTCGTTTTATTTTTTTTGTGTAAAGATATTATAATCAATATGTTGCGATACATTGAAAAAAGTCTTGGATTTTAGATAAAAAAATCAACACTTTTGACTCCGAATATCAAGATTTTTATTCTGAAATCCAACTTTTTTTAGATGAAGTCCTTATGACAGATATTCAGTGGTCTGTTTTTGTGATAGAAAAGACAGTTGTTTTCAACTTTTTGTATTGTTTTGTCAGGATAAAAACTGCAAAGTCTAAAACTTTTTGAAGTTTTGGAATGTAACCTTACAGGCGTTTTGTTCGTATCAGTGGTAAAAAATTGTAAAAATAAGTAGTAAAAAAATAAAATAAGGTTTAAAATTATTGTTATTTAAAATAAATATTATAACTTTGCCGTTTGTTCAATAAAGGTGAAATTTATAAATAATAACAATAACAAAAAACTAAAAAATCTGATTTTATTATGGGAATAGACACTTTAGTAAGAAGTAAAGGTTACAAGCAGTTAACTGCAAAACTTTACGGTGTTGGAGCATCAATAGTTATTGTTGGTGCCTTGTTCAAAATCAATCACTGGCCTTTTGCAACCGAGTTGCTTATTGTAGGTATGCTTACCGAGGCTGTGATATTCTTTTTCTCAGCTTTTGAGCCATTGCACGTTACATATGACTGGTCATTGGTTTATCCTGAATTGGCAGGTATGGAAGGCTTGACTCCTCAAGAGGAAGACGAGAAAAAACGTCTTATACATGAACAACAAAAAGCCAATCCTGAAGCTTTCGGAGACAAGAGAGACGGTGGCGGCGTAGGATTTTCAGGTGTAGGTGGAGTCAGTGGAGCTTCTGCAACACAAGAATTAGACAAGATGCTTGAAGATGCAAAGATTGGACCGGAATTGATAGAAAGTCTTGGCAAAGGACTGCAGAAACTTTCTGATACAGCTGAAGGTCTTACTTCTGTTGCAAGTGCTGCCGAAACATCTGAAAAATTTATAAAGAATGTTTCCGATGCTTCTGAAAGTGTAGTTGATTTGACTAACGCATATAAAAAGACTGCGGATTATCTTAACAAGGATTTACTTGCTTCTGGAGAATATCTTGCTTCAGTGCAGGAAGCTACAAGTGCTGTTTCCACTCTTGCAAACATATATAAAGAAACTGCAAATACTTTGTCAGTTGGTGATGCTTCATACATAGATGGTTTGAAGACCATGGCTTCGAGTTTGTCTTCTATCAATGCTTTGTATGAAATGCAGATTCAAAATTCTACTGCTCAGCTTGAGGCAACAAAGAATGTTCAGGAAAGAATAGACAATCTTGTTGTTAATTTCGCTGACACAGCAGAAAATGTATTGAAATACAAAGAGCAGGTAAATGCACTTTCCAAGAAAGTTGCTTCTTTGAATGATATATATGGAAATATGCTTGCTGCAATGCAGGTTAAAGGTTAATTTGTTTTAAAAAAAAGAATATATTATAAAGAAATATAGATTATGGCTGCTACGAATTGTCCCGAAACCCCAAGGCAGAGAATGATTACCATGATGTATTTGGTCTATACAGCAATGTTAGCACTGAATGTATCAGCGGAAATCTTGCAGTCATTCATTACGGTAGGCGATAGTTTGGAAGTGACAAACAATTTGCTTCTTTCCAAAACAGAGAGTGCTTACCAAATGTTTGAAAATGCATATAACAACAATCAAGGGAAAGTAGGACCAAACTGGGAAAAGGCTAAAAAAGTAAGAATAGCCACCAAAGAAATATTAGACTATTTAGATGAAATAAAATATGGTGTTATTTCTCATACTGATGGCAAGCCCGTTGCAGAGATAAAGCAACTTATCAAGGCAAATGGCTTCAACGCTATAGAGAAAAAAGACAACTATGATGCACCTACATATTATTTTTGTGCAGGTACTGAAGATGGGAGTGCGGGTAAGGCAATAGAAATGAAAAAGAAAATTGATGCTTACCAAACAGAAATGCTTAAACTTTGTGATGACAGATTCAAACCACAGTTGAAAAAAGTCCAGATAGATACAAAATCTACGCATAAGAATGCTGCTGGACAAGAACTTAATTGGCAGATGTATAATTTCTATCATACTGTGTTGGCTGCAGATGTAGTTATTATCAATAAGCTCAAATCTGAGATAGAAAACTCAGAATATGACCTTATCAATGCGTTATATTCTTCTATATCGGCAGATGACTTCAAGTTTGATATGGTTAAGGCGAGAGTTATACCAAAATCTACCTACGTAATGCAAGGCGATTCATACGAAGCAGATGTTATTGTTGCTGCATACGACTCACGTTCTCAACTTAGAGGTGATGTCAGGGGACAGAATATCGTAGGTGATTCAGGTACATTGAAACTTAAATTTGGTGCTGGTGCTATAGGACCACAAAAATACAAAGGAACAGTTTATGTAAAGCGTGAGACAGGAGAAATACCTTATGATTTTGAAGGAGAATACTTCGTTGCTGCTCCGTCTGTTACAATTTCTGCAACCAAGATGAACGTATTTTACATTGGTGTGGATAATCCTGTAAGTGTAGGTGCTCCTGGAGTGAATTCAAAAGACCTTATTGTCAGCATTTCGGGTTCAAATGGTGCAACTATACGTCCGGATGGCAACGGTTCCTATATAGTAAATGTAAAAACTCAAGGCAAGTGTACTATCAATGCTGCTGCAAAGATAGGCAACAAAACACAAAGTCTTGGATCTATGGAATTCAGAATAAAGATGATGCCTAAGCCAACGGTTAAGATAGGTACTTATTCAGGAGGAAAGATAGCCAAGGAAACTTTGCTTGCTATGAAAGGATTCCGTGTAGATATGGAAGGATTTGATTTTCCTGTACAATATAATGTAACAACTTACAAGGTTATGTTCTATGCTGGTGGCGACGGTGAAGCTCCTATACAAGGAAGAGGCAATGCTTTCACACCGGAAATGGTAAACAAAATACAAAAGCTTAGAAGAGGAAACAGAATCTTTATTGATGAACTTAGGGTAAAAGGACCAGACGGAGAGAAAGCTGCAAGCAATCAATCCATGGTATTTACTATACAATAAAATTGATAATAACAACCAAAAAATATTTTGTAAGATGAAGAAAATATCTCTGTTAATATTAAGTGCATTATTCCTTATGAGTGGAAGTTTGTTTGCACAAGAAGAGGAATTTGACCAATTCTATGACCGTCCAATAGTAAACAAGGCTAAAAAACCTTTTGTATATCCATACGTTAGAGCTGCTGACGTTGTTTGGGAGCATGCTGTTTGGAGAGTTATAGACTTCAGAGAGAAAATGAATCAAGTATTCTATTATCCTTTGGATCCTCAACAATCAAGAATGAATATGTGGACAATGATAGACAATGCTATTTCAGAAGGTCTTATCAAGGTTTACCAAGATGATGAGTTCAAGGAAGAAGTGGAAGATTGGGCTGCTCAGAAAGCTTCTATGGGTAACCGTAGGACAGAAGAAGTTCCATACTACGACTTGGATGGTACAGAATACATGAAGGATACAGTGATTGTTACTGCTATGGCAAATGAAGATATCAAGACTCTCCGTTTGAAAGAGCGTTGGTTCATAGATAAGCAGAGAAGTGTCAGAGACGTTAGAATTGTTGGTTTTTCTTTGGTTTATTATATGCAACAAGGACAAGACGAGAGCGCAGTTACAATTCCTATGCCCATAGGCTGGATTCGTTTCAATGATCCTGAAGTTAGAGAATTGTTGGCAAATACAGAGGTATATAATCCGTATAATGACGCTGAAAGACGTACATACGATGAAATATTCCAAAAACGTCATTTTACTTCATACGTTATTCGTGAAACAAATACATACAATAGACAAATAGGAGATTATTTGACAGGTATGGATGCTTTATACGAGTCTGAACGTATAGAAGAATTGTTGTTTGACATGGAACAGGATATGTGGGAATACTAATCCTTTGATTACATATATTTATATGAGGGAGGCTATTTGTGTTGCCTTCCTTTTTTTTGTTTAGAGGGAAATGTTTATTCAAGAGATTTTTTATTTGCAGAAGAAATGACTTGTATATCATTATTTTTTATTATTTTTGCAATCTGAAAAATAAAATATATTATTTAATAATCTTAAAAAATAAATTACAGATATGTCACAAATAATCGGCATTCATGCAAGACAGATTTTGGATTCAAGAGGAAATCCAACAGTAGAAGTAGAAGTTTATACAGAAGCTGGTGCAGTGGGCAGAGCAGCTGTCCCTTCTGGAGCATCAACAGGAGTTCATGAAGCAGTAGAACTTAGGGACGGAGATAAATCAGTATTCTTGGGTAAAAGTGTTTTGAAAGCAGTTCAAAATGTGAATAAAACAATAGCAGAAGAACTAAGAGGATTGCCTGTTCAAGAGCAGATACTTATAGACCAACGTATGATAGAGCTTGACGGCACAGACAACAAGGGCCGTTTGGGAGCTAATGCTATTCTTGGAGTTTCTTTGGCTTGTGCAAAAGCAGCTGCTATGGAAACCGGTCAGGAACTTTATCGTTATATCGGTGGAGCAAATACTTATACTCTTCCTACTCCAATGATGAATATTCTTAACGGTGGCGCTCATGCAGACAACAAAATAGATTTTCAGGAATTTATGATTATGCCTGTTGGAGCAAACAGTTTTTCTGAAGGACTTAGAATGGGGGCTGAGGTGTTTCATAATCTGAAATCTGTTCTTAAAGATAAAGGTCATTCAACAAATGTGGGTGATGAAGGAGGTTTTGCTCCAAACTTAGGCAGCAATGAAGAAGCAATTGAAGTCGTTCTTCAGGCAATAGAGAGAGCAGGTTATCGTCCTGGTGAAGATGTTTGTATTGCTCTTGATCCAGCCAGCAGTGAGTTTTATCTTCCAGAAGAAAAAGTATATCATTTCAAATGGTCAAGCGGAGAAAAACTTACTTCTTCCCAAATGGCAGACTATTGGAAGACTTGGACAGACAAATATCCTATCATATCAATAGAAGATGGTATGGCAGAAGACGATTGGGACGGTTGGAAACTTCTTACAGACAAGATAGGCAAGAATATTCAGCTTGTAGGAGATGATTTGTTTGTTACCAATGTT
>CAZXEN010000010.1:0-59486 GCA_964639765.1 uncultured Bacteroidaceae bacterium | reverse complement strand
ATAAAAAAGCTTGCCATTCTTCACAAAGACAGAAAAACATTACAAAAGAACCTGCTACTGAAACAGCAACAGAAGAAACTCCAAAGGCAGAATAATTGCATATTTCTTCTATAAAACAAAAGCCTGTTCATTTGATGAATGGGCTTTTTTATTTTCAACAAGTGTAACAAAATTTATATATTTCTTGTGTAATTGCAAATGGAGACTCTTGTATAAAATATTAGGGATAATAATTTGCCATATAATAAAAAAGGAGTATCTTTGCAAACTCATTTCAGAAGAGAAAAACTTCAGGAGTAAAAGAAAATTAATTAATAACAAATATAAAAAGATAGAAATGGCAAACAGCAAATGGAAAACCTGGTTAACACAGGAGGGATCAGAAAAATTTGGTTCCAAAGAGTTTTTTAAATCGTATCTGTTCATAATAATAGGAACAGCATTGTATGTCGGAGCAGATATTATTTTTGCATATCCATACAATCTTGCACCGGGGGGCGTTGGCGGATTGTCAAATGTACTAAATGTTCTATTCCCTTGGAAGGTTTCTTACTATTATTATGCAATGAACATTCCTTTATTTATTATAGGATTCATTGTTCTTGGGCCTAAATTCGGTATTAAGACGATGCTTTCTGTTGTTGTAAGTTTTCTCGTTATATGGCTTGTAGAAGTTCATCTTGCTTATGAACCGGTTATAAAAATAGGTGAATTATTTAACCAAGATCCTACAGCATCTCTAAAAGATGGAGAATATTCTTGGGCTTCCAATATGTTCTTGAAAGTAGAAAGAGAAAATTTGGGGATGAAACCTTTCTGGTTTATGCCTGATTATATGCTTAATACTGTTATTGCCGGTGTTATCTATGGTATTGGTATTGGTATGATATTTAAGGCTGGTGCAACTTCAGGAGGAAGTGATATTATTTCAATGATTATACATAAATATACTAATATTTCCCTTGGAACTCTTGTAATTATTGTGGATACAACTATTTCTTGTACTTCTTTCCTAATCAATCACGATTTCCGTTTCCCTATATATTCAATAATCCTTGTCTATATAGAAGGAAAGATTATAGATATGATTGTTCCTCCACCACCAAAGAAAAAGAAAGAAAAAGAAATAGCTCAAGCAGCATAATAAAAAAAGCCGTTCTACTCATTGTAAAACGGCTTTTCTTTTGTTATTTGTTTTATTGTTATTGCAAAAGTATTTCTCTTACCTTTTCTTCTATCTCCTGTTCCAATTCCGGATTATCTTGTAGAAGTTGTTTAACGGAATCTCTTCCCTGTCCAATCTTTGTATCACCATACGAGAACCAAGAACCGCTTTTCTTTATTATATCGTTTTCTACAGCAACATCTATGATTTCTCCCAATTTGGAGATACCTTCTCCAAACAGCAAATCAAACTCTACTTGTTTGAAAGGCGGAGCAACTTTGTTCTTTACTATCTTTACCCTTACACGATTGCCATAAGGTTTGTCGCCCTCCTTTAGAGTTTGTATCTTTCTTATGTCCAAGCGGACGGAAGAGTAGAATTTTAAAGCATTACCTCCTGTTGTTGTTTCAGGATTGCCATACATTACACCAATCTTATCTCTCAATTGGTTGATAAATATACAGCAACATTTTGTTTTGCTGATAGTAGAAGTCATCTTTCTAAGAGCCTGAGACATCAAACGTGCCTGCAATCCCATTTTACTTTCTCCCATTTCTCCGTCTATCTCACTTTTCGGAGTAAGAGCGGCAACAGAATCTATGACTATTATATCTATCGCACCAGAGGAGATAAGGTTTTCTGCTATTTCCAAAGCTTGTTCACCATTATCTGGTTGGGAGATATAAAGATTATCTACTTCTACTCCAAGTTTCTGAGCATATACACTGTCAAAAGCATGTTCTGCATCAATAAATGCAGCAATGCCTCCGTTTTTTTGTGCTTCTGCTATACAGTGAATAGCAAGAGTAGTCTTACCAGAAGATTCTGGTCCATAGATTTCTACTATTCTTCCTTTTGGCAAGCCACCAACTCCAAGAGCTATGTCCAAAGAGAGACTGCCTGTTTTTATTACATCTACTTGTTGAATGGTTTTATCGCCAAGTTTCATTACGGAACCTTTTCCATAACTTTTTTCTATCTTACTTAATGCAGCTTGAAGAACCTTAAGTTTCTCCATTTTTTCCACATTCTCAGTGTTTTGTTCTTTTGCCATATATTATATCTTTATTATTAATTATCTGTTTAAGACTTGTTCCAAGATAGCATCCAGTTGATCTCTTGACTGTACAAGGACTTCTCTTGGTTTACTTCCCCTAAAAGGGCCTACTATGCCGGCAGCTTCCAGTTGGTCTACTATTTTTCCTGCACGGTTGTATCCTATTGCAAATTTACGTTGAAGAGTAGAGGTGCTTCCATGCTGAGTATCTACAATGCAGATAGCTGCATCTTCAAACAGCGGGTCTAACTTTCCATTGGAAATATCCGGCACATCGTGTTCTCCAGCATCTTCTATTGGAGGCTCAGGCAGTTCAAAGCACTCTGGATATCCTTGTTGTTCACAAATAGCTTGTACAAGACTTTCTATTTCAGGGGTATCTATTAAAGCGCATTGCAGACGAGTCAGTTTTCCGCTTGCAGAGAACAGCATATCACCTCTTCCTATCAGTTGTTCTGCTCCAGGAGTGTCAAGAATTGTCTTGGAATCCACCATACTACTTGTTTTAAAAGCAGCACGAGCAGGGAAGTTTGCTTTTATCTTGCCTGTGATAATATCTACACTTGGTCTTTGTGTTGCTATGATAAGATGTATTCCCACAGCACGGGCTAATTGTGCCAGACGGCATATAGGCTCCTCTATTCTCTTGCCTGCAGTCATTATAAGGTCTGCAAACTCATCTATAACCACAACAATGTAAGGCATATATTCGTGTCCGTCTCTCATAGGGATACGTCTTGCAAGAAACTTTTCATTGTATTCTGTGATTTTCTTGCATTGTGCATCCTTTAGAAGATTATATCGTTGGTCCATAAGAACACATAAAGATCGCAAAGTCTTTTCCACAGCTCCTACATCTGTTATCACAGCCTCGTCTTCGCAAGGAATCTTCGCAAGATAATGTCGTTCAAGGTTGGAATAAAGAGACAGTTCCACTTTTTTAGGGTCTACAAATACAAATTTAAGTTCAGATGGGTGCTTTTTATAAAGTAGTGAGGTTACAATAGCGTTTAATCCAACAGACTTTCCTTGTCCTGTTGCTCCTGCCATAAGGAGGTGAGGAGATTTTGCCAAATCTGTAACAAAAGGTTTGTTCTCTATTGTCTTGCCTATTACTATAGGGAGTTCTGCTTTGCTGTTTTGGAATTCCTCTGACTCTATCATAGATTTCATGGAAACAATCTGAGGATTTGAATTAGGCACTTCTATACCTATGGTTCCTTTACCTGGTATTGGAGCAATAATTCTTATTCCCAAAGCAGCCAAACTCAAAGCTATGTCATCTGCCAAGCCTCTTATCTTTGCAATTCTTATACCCGGGGCAGGCACTATTTCATAAAGTGTTACCGTTGGTCCCGGTGTTGCTTCTATGCTTGTGATAGCAATACCATAATTTTTCAGGGTTTCTATGATTTTGCGGTTGTTTGACAGCAGTTCTGTTTCGCTTACTATTTTGTTTTTCTTGTCATAATCTGTTAGAAATTCTGTCGATGGAGTAATGAAATTGCTTAGTTCCAAGTGAGGATCAAAAGGCTCTTCTATGCCGTAATGTTCCTGTTTTTCTTCCTCTTGGTCATCCTCTTCATTGACAAGATTTTCTTTTTCTTCTGTATTCTTTATCGTGAATGGTATATCGTCCTGCTGTTTTTCTGAGATAGTTTCTTTGTCTTCATCGTCTTCAAGAGTGATAGTCTTTCCGTCTCTTTTTACTGTGAAAGTCGTTACTCTGTTGATTTCTTCTTCGGACAGTTTGTCTGGGTTGTCAGTATCGTCTTTTTTCTCAAAATCTTCTAAGTTCTGTTTATGTTTTATGGTTAATCTTCCCTCTTCTTTTTCCTCTTCTTGTATGTTGTCTGTTACGTCCTTTGCTGGTTCAAAAACATCTTTTTCTCTATAGCCTCTTTCCAGATTTATCTTTTCAGCAGCGGCAATAACTTTTTGATTGTCTGTATTCTTCTTGTCTTCTGTTTCATCATCTTCTTCTCTGTTTCTAATCTTTGATATGGACTGGGCAAGCGAAGAATATTTTACATTGAATACAACCATAGGAATGATAAGAGTAAAAGCAATGTGTAATAAAACGCAGCCTACTATGCTTATATACCTACACAAGATACTGTTTATTGCTATTCCTACATTGCCGGCGAAGTCTTCCATTTTCTGTACTCCGCAACCTTCTACAACAAAGCCAAAGATACAAGACACCCACAACATTATCAGCATAGTACCTACTATCCAGCGAGCAAATCTGTTGATTTTTACGTCAAACAGTCTTAAACCTATAAGGGCAAGTATGACAAATATTCCCAAAGAACCTATTCCGAAAGTGTATCTTACGAATACGTATGCCGTAAATGCTCCTAAATTCCCGCACCAGTTATGGATATCGTCTGCTTTGGTGAGAAGTGAATAAGGGGTGATGTTTTCTACAAGTGAATAATCAGAAAACCATGTGGCAAAAAAAGAAACAAATGATATAAAACAAAATACCACAAACACAAACAGACACACGGCAACCATTCTTGGAAACTGTTCAGAGTGGATGCCACGCTTGATTAAAGAAAATATACTCTCCGATTTCTGCTTTGGTTGTTTAGCTTTCTTTGTAGTAGTTTTCTTTTTTGTAGTCTTTGTTTTGTTGGTCATTGTTTTTTCTTTTATCTAAGGACTTCAAAGAAAACTTGTTCCTTTGAAGTCCTTAAACAAATTATATTTTACATATCCTCTTCGTCTTCTCCGCCACCGCCGAACAAGACTCCAAGCATTTCATTCAAATCTTCTTGACTTATTTCTTCATAGCCGGACTCAAGCATAAGGTCTGTATCTTTTACCTTGCCTTTTAGCAGTTCGGAGGCAGTAAAAGTAACAGATAGGTCTTCAGAGAACTTTACAGGATACTCCATAGGAAAAGCATCCAAGCCAGGATAAGTAGTAAGGTCCATTTTTGGTCCTAATTCTTTTGTAACATAGATGGTTTCTTTCACTTCTTCCCCATCTGCATCTTTAAATATGGCAAGAACTTCTTCGCATTGAATACCAGCTATCTCTTTTTTGTTTCCTGTATATTCATACTTTGTATCCTTAAGCATTTCTTTTAGCTTGTCGTCTGTGAATTTTGTTTTCACATACCATTTTCCAGACATTCCTTCGTATGGTCCTTCATCCGGCAACATAGAAAAGTCAAACAATGTCATAACAATATTATTGTTTGAATTGGCTATGTTCTTTCCCAAACCTAAAGTAGCTAAATCCACTTGACCGCAAAGGTTTTCAAACACTTTTACTTCCCATTCTGTAGGCATACCTTGAGGTACGTTTCCTGTCCATGTAAGTTTATATTTCACCAAGCCTGCCCATTTTCCCTGTTGTGCCATTGCTGAGAAGCCAAACATAATAATAAGAGCTAAAACTCCTATGTTTAAAACCAGTTTTTTCATTTCTTTTTCTTATAATTTGATTTAATACTAATTTCCAAGAAGCAAAATTACAATTTTTATTCCATTTTTTAACAAACTATTCAAAAATTTACGAAAAAAAGTATCTATTAGAAGAAAAAGTGTTATCTTTGTACTTTGAAATTTAAATAATTATTTAATTAAAAATATCTAAAAAACTTTTTTACATGAAGAAATTATTTTTATCTATGGCATTGAGCGTGCTTGCTTTCACATTGTTTGCTCAAACTCCAACAATAGTAAGCACTGCTGTACAGAACAGACACCTTGTTTTTGAAGAATATACAGGTGTCAATTGTGGATATTGTCCTGTAGGACACGAGTGGCTTGGTGAAATAGCGGGCTATTATCCTGGGACCGTAATCATAAATATTCACCAAGGTGTTTATGCTGCAAGATATACCACACAATGGGGTGATGCTCTTGCAGCTCAAACCAACCTTTCAGGCTATCCTGCTTTCACTATGAACAGAAAGACCAACAGTAACTGTAAAGTAGTAAATTACTATTCCAATAATGTCAATGTTAATTCTGATGCTTATACATTGATTAATACAGTATCTCCTGTGAATGTTGCGGCAACTGCAGAATTGGATGTTCTGACACGTATTATGACTATTCACGTGGAAGTTTATTACACCGCTGCAGTTAATCAGGCAGGCAGCAGTCTTAATGTTGCCCTTTTGCAAGACAATATTAAAGGACCACAAGCAAACTACGAAAATGCAAATGCTTCTCAAATAACATCAGATGGTCAATATATGCACATGCATATGCTTAGAGACCTTATCACAGGACAATGGGGTGAAACCATTGCTGCAAACACTGATGGTGTAATTCCGGCTGGTACATTCGTTTCAAGAGATTTTACCTACACTCTTCCTGAGGTGATAGGTGATGTAAATATTGTTATGGAAGATATGAACCTTGCTGTATTTGTTGCAGATCTTAATCAGACAGGATGCTCTTCTTTGACTTCCCCTAATATATATACAGGAGTAAGTGTTGAACCTACATACATCAATATTGATGGACATAATGCATCAGTTTCTTCTCTTGATTTCGTAGACCCATTGGGTTGCAAAGAAGCTGTGCATGTATATGCAAATGTAAAAAATGTCGGAGAAACAATAACATCTTTGACTGCAACTTGTACAAACAATGTTACAAATGACAGCAGGACATTGACAGTTAATGAAGAACTTGGAACGTTTCAAACTACAACAATAGATTTTGGAGAAATAGCTGCCACACTTGGAGCTTCCAACCAATATACTGTAGATATAACTGCAATAAATGGTGAAGCTTACAGCGGAAACAGTTTCTCTGCTAATCACACAAAAGCTGCAACCAGACAGTCTTCAGGCTATCCTTATTTCTATTTAAAGACAGACAAGAAAGGAAGTGAAGTTTCATGGTATGTGTCTGATTTAAATGACAACGTTGTTCTTCAAGGAGGTAATTATGCAGACGGTGCTATCAGAAGAGATACTGTTGAACTGCGGGTTCCTTCAGAAGGTTGCTATTTGTTTACAATAGTGGATGCAGCAGGCGATGGTATCAACAACTCTCAAGGTTCCGGCAATTACTCTATCAAAAATGCAGCAGGCGGAACTTTATATACTTCCAACGGAAAGTTTGGTTCTGGAGAAACAATAGACTTCTATGTTTCAGATGTTGAGACAGGTATCAACCAGACTAACGGAAACATAGCACAGTCCATACTTTATCCTAACCCTGCTCAAAACAATACCATTCTTTCTGTAAATCTTAACAGAGCAGACAAAGCAAATATTTCTGTTATAGATATTATGGGCAGAGAAGTTATGAATTTGGGCGAATATAGTCTTACTTCTGGAGACAACAGCATAGACATCAACACATCAACTCTTTCAAACGGAGTATATTTTGTACGCATTGTTACAAATAACGGAATAGTAAGCAATAGATTAAGCATCAGTAAATAACTTGTTATCATAATTTTTAATTTTTTTCCACCTTTATTTATCGTATAAAGGTGGTTTTTTATACCTTTGCAAAAAATTTTTAAGAAGGAAATCCAAACATGAATGACGATATACAAGGATACGAGAAGATAGAAAGATACAATCCAAAGAATACAGAAGAACTTGCATACCATTATAAGGAAGTGCTTAGGCTTTTGGGTGAAGACCCACAGCGGGAAGGTCTTTTGAAGACTCCGGAAAGAGTTGCCAAGGCTATGCAGTTTCTTACTCATGGATATGATACAAATCCAGGGGAAATACTTCGTTCTGCCATGTTCAAGGAAGACTACAAACAGATGGTAATAGTAAAAGATATAGAAATATATTCCCTTTGCGAACATCACATGGTACCTTTCTTTGGCAAAGCTCACGTTGCCTATATTCCGAATGGAACAATTGTGGGTCTGAGTAAAATACCACGGGTGGTGGATTGCTTTGCCCGTCGTTTGCAGGTTCAGGAAAGAATGACAAGAGAAATTCTTACCTGCATACATGAAACACTTAATCCTTTGGGTGTTGCTGTTGTAATAGAGGCACGACATCTTTGTATGAGTATGAGAGGAGTTCAGAAACAGAACTCTATCACAACAACCTCAGACTTTATAGGAGCATTCAAAAAGGACGAAAAGACAAGGGCCGAGTTTTTGCGTCTGATAGGCGTAAATCTTGTTTAAGAGTACTGACAGAAATATTTTGCAAAAAAAGAGTTGTTTTTTATTCTCAAAAATCAACTCTTTATGGTGTAAAGTCTTGATGTTTTTTTCTAAAAACCAACTCTTTTCAGGAAAAGATTAAAAGACAATAAAATTTTTGTTTTCTATTCTCGTTATAATACAAACAGTGGATAATTATGAAGAAGTTTTCAAAAATAAAAATCTTTTCTGCTCTATTTGGTGTGTTGATTTTTTCTTTTGTGATGACATCTTGCGACGGTGACTGTATGGATAATGGAAGCGGTTTCAAGAAATCCATAGAAAAAGCAGCTCCCGGCACACAGCCAACGGAAGAAAACACAGATGAATGTTAAAATGGCAAAGAATATAGCCTACAAAGCATATAGAAACAACAAAGAACTGACGAGTTTTGCCATACCTGAGGGTGCAAAAACTGTCGGCAGGGAGGCTTTTTCCCTATGCGAGAACCTTAGGGAGGTGGAAGGAATGGAAAAGCTCAAGGTTATTTATCCCTCAGCCTTTGAAGGTACGGCTTTGCAGGAAGTTCATTTAGGGGGAGGCTTGGATATTATACCTCAAAGTTGTTTTTGCAACTGTTCTGAACTTAGAACGGTGCAACTGGATTATGGTATAAAAAGAATAGAATCCTACGCCTTTGCCAAATGCAAGAACCTCAGGGAGATAATTATTCCGGAAACAGTGACATATATTGGGGAAAGTGCATTTGAATACTGTACACGGTTGCAGAAAGTTGTGATGCCTGACAACCTGACATTGGTTAGCGATGGCTGTTTCTGCGGTTGCTCATCACTGAAGGAAATAAATCTGCCCAAGAAAGCAAAGAAGATAGAACGCTATGCTTTTGTCGGTTGCTATTCCCTTACAGAAATGCGGATACCTCGCGGATATACCAATATATCTTCAGCAGCCTTTGCTTTCTGTTGCAATCTTAGAAGTGTAAGACTTCCGAAAACCATGCAGGAAATAGGAGCTCAGGTTTTCTCTTGTTGCACAGAACTTCAGGAAATCAAGGGTCTAAGCAATATAAGATACATTGGCAACTATGCTTTTGAAGATTGTTCTTCTTTGGAAAGCATTGTTTTGTCAAAATATCTGGAACGTATAGGCAAAAGAGTTTTCTGGGGCTGTGATAAATTCAGGTATCTGATATCCAAAAGCAAGAATCCTCCGAGAGCGCGTACATCTATATTTGATATAAGCAACGATAATATAGACGTTTTCATACCTATGTTTTCTTTGAAGAATTATAAAAAAGCCGAAGGTTGGAAGAATATGCCTCTATATGAAATGACTCCAATATTACGCCTGAAACGGTTCTTCAAAAAACATTTCAGCATTAAAGAAAAGCATTGTCGGTAATGGAAAGGGCGACAATGCTTTTTTAGTATTTTTTTGTCAAATCTTAGATTTCAGAAGCAAACTGATTTAGGAAACGAATGTCGTTTTCGAAATACTGACGCAAGTCTTTTACATCATATTTCAGCATGGCTATTCTTTCTATCCCCATACCAAAGGCAAAACCTGAATATACTTTGCTGTCTATTCCGGAAGCTTCCAGAACATTCGGATCCACCATTCCGCATCCCATGATTTCAAGCCAGCCTGTATGTTTACAGATATTACAGCCTTCGCCGCCGCAGATAGTACATGAAATATCCATTTCAGCACTTGGCTCTGTGAAAGGGAAATAAGATGGACGCAAGCGTATCTGTGTGTTCTCTCCAAACATTTCCTTTACAAAATAAAGAAGATTTTGTTTAAGGTCTGCAAAAGATACTCCTTTGTCTATGTATAATCCTTCCACCTGATGGAAGATGCAGTGCGCTCTTGCCGAGATAGCTTCATTCCTGAATACTCTTCCCGGTGCAATAATACGGATAGGAGGTTTCATTTTCTCCATTGTACGCACCTGAACAGAGGAAGTATGGGTACGAAGCAGGATATCATTGCCGTCTTGTCTGCCATTTTCCACAAAGAAAGTATCCTGCATATCTCTTGCAGGGTGTTCAGGAGGGAAGTTCAAGGCAGAGAAAACATGCCAGTCGTCTTCCACCTCAGGACCTTCCTGTACAGTGTAGCCAATACGGGAAAAAATGTCAACAATTTCTTTTCTGACCAAAGTAAGCGGGTGTGTTGAGCCCAGAGAAACGCTTTCCAGTGGTTTTGTCAGGTCTTCTTTTGGTTTTAGTTCCTCTGCCTTGGTCTCTGTTTTCTCCCTGAGTTCCTCTACTTTGGCTTGTGCAACCTGTTTCAACTCATTAAGTTTTATTCCCAGCTCTTTTCTCTTCTCGGGTGCAACTTCTTTGAATTTAGCAAACAAATCACTCATTACGCCTTTCTTTCCAAGGTATTCTATCCTGATATTCTCCAGCTCTTCTTTGGTTGCAGAAGATATATTCTTTATCTTTTCAATATGTTTGTTTATTATTTCTTCCATCGTTCTAATATTTAAAGTGCAAAAGTAAGTATTTTTTTAAGTGTTACAAAATCTATGCGACATTTTATTGTATATCAAACTTTTCTTTGATAATTTCGGAGGATTTTTTCAAGGCTTTGTCCAACTTGTCATTGACTATTATGTAGTCAAATTTGTCTGCGTATGATATTTCCATCTCTGCCCGTTGCAAACGTTTGTTGAGCGATTCCTCTGTTTCGGTCTTTCTTCCCTCAAGTCTTTTTTTCAGTTCTTCCATGGAAGGCGGCATAAAGAAAACAGCAATGGCTTTGTCCTGCAGTTTGGATTTGATGTTTATTCCTCCTTTTACATCTACATCAAAGACAGCTATTTTGCCTTCATCATTTATTCGCTGTATTTCGCTTTTAAGTGTGCCGTAATACAGTCCCTCATACACGTTTTCGTATTCAAGAAACTCCTCATGTGCTATTCTTTCCTCAAATTCCTTTTGGGAAATAAAATAATAGTGTTTTCCATGTTGTTCCTGTTGTCTTGGTTGCCGTGTTGTGGCAGAAACAGAGAAAGAAAACTTGTCAGGAAAAATCTCAAACAGATGATTCAATATTGTCGTTTTTCCTGTGCCTGAAGGAGCAGAAACAATAAGTGAGGTCGCTTTCATTGTTTATTCAAATCTTTTTTGAATTATATCCACAAGATTAGCGTATGCCGGAGAAGTGGTAGCCCATTTATATGACAGGCGATTTTCGTTTATCACTTCCATGGAGTCTTTGAAGGAAGCAGTCTCGTTAAGTTTGTTGATAAAGTTTTCGTATTCTTTTATGTCTCCAGAGAATAAATCGTTGATAAACATAAATTTGTAATTGATGCCTATGGCTATGCGTAAATCGTTTTTAGTTTGAGAGGCAAACCTGTCGCCAATGGATTCCTGCTTTTCGGAAAATAGCTCTGTGGTTTGATTTTCTTCTTTGGTATAGAAAAGTGATGAGGTGTTTTCCTGTTGTTCTTTTGTCTTTTCTGCATCAGTGTCTGCAAAGAGACTGTTAAGAGAGGAAGTAGCAGTATTTGCCTTGCCATTGTCTTTGCTTTCGCTTGTCGGTTTATCTTTTATTACTCTTTTGTGCAGGAATTCCAGTACAGAGGAGGTCTCTGTTTTCTCAGTCTTTTTCTCCTCGTGTATTTCTTCTTTGACAGGCTCTGCTGGTTCAATTGTTTCTTCTGGCTTAGGCTCTTCTGTCGTCTCACTGATTTGTCCCAAGTTATCCTGTGACAAGTCAAATATTGGCAATTCTTCCTTTGGCTCTTCTGTAGGCTGCTTTTCAACCTTGATTTCAGCAGTCTGTGTCTCCACCGTCACTTGTTTTTTAACTAAATCCTTTATCAAGGATATGATATTCTCGTTTTGGGAAACTATCTTTTCATTTTGTTGTATGATGTTTTGTGTGTTTGACAGCAATTCATCAATTTTCTGCATTAAAGCAGAATTATCTTCTTTTTCCGGTACTTGTAGAGCAAGAATGTTGTCATAAATGTTTCTTATCTGCTCTTTAAGGTTGTCAAGGTTGTTATCCATAATGCTAAACTTATTTATCTTGCAAAAATTTTGGCAAAGTTACAATATTTTTTAGGCAAAGGGATAGATAAAAAGTGATTTTAGTAAATTTTATTTCAACAGAGAGTCTATAATCTATCCTTGGAGGCTCATATGGAGGTATTATATATGTTTTTTTTGCCACTTATTAAAACGTTTTGACATAAGTTAGGTTAAAATAGTTTGCATTTTATTTGGTTATGTAAGATATAGTTGTTACTTTTGCTGCATTAAATAAATGTTTTATTGAATTATTAACAGACAAAACTAAAAGGAGGAAAAAGAGATGAAAAAATTATTCTTATTTTCAGTAGTGATGTTATTGGCATTAGATGTTGCGTTTTCACAGAACAACAATAACGAAAAGAAAAGTTCAAAGGTTGGCTCATTCCTTAACAAAGCCGAAAGGGAATTAAAGAAAACAGAAAAGAAAGTGGACAAACATGCAGACTTGGGTAAAGTTTCCATTACGATGGAGAACAAACGGTTGAATGACAAGGTAAGTTTTGAGTTTGTAGGTTGCTATGGAGACAGCCAAAGCGGAGATGTCTATATGGTAATAAAAGGGAAAATGAAAATTGACAGATCAAAAATCTTCGTTACTCAGCAATTGGGGGTAACTTCCAAAGGCAAGATGTACAATATCGGCGATAATTTCAACAGCGGAGAGTTTCAGGTTGTGAAAGATGTGGCAGTTGAAATGAATCTTGAGAAAACCCCTTTGAAAAATATTCCTTCTTCTGTAGAACAGTTGGAAGATGTGAAATGCAGAGTTCAGATAGATGGAGATACAGATTCTTATCACTTCCATAATGTTCCTATCCTTTGGGACCAAAAGCCAGAAGAATAAAAGATAAAGAAGAGAAAAGAATATAAAACCAAATCTTTATTTTGATAGAATTAAACTTTAAGACCGACGGGCTAAGATGAGATAACATTAGCACAAGTATATGAAGAAAATTTGAAAGAAAATGTTTATGATGCTTGTAATGACTGCCGTAGTGTTTGGCTTTTCTGCATGCTCAGACGACGATGATGAAGTATCAGAACTTGAAAAAGTAAAACAAATGCTGGTTGGTTCATGGGGAGCAGAAGAGAATGGAGCTTATCTGACATTATTTGTCTTCTCAAACAATGGTATGGGGTATTTATACTTTGATGAGGGAGCTGCTTTTACGTATGAATTGCAATATGGAGAGAAGAAAGGAGAATATAAATTGACAATGAAATTTGCTGGAGCAGAAAGCGTAAAAAAATCTACCATTAGTACTTTGATAATACAGCATATCAGCAAAACAGAGATGTATTATCAGTGGGAAGGTGGAGATGATATATTTTACTTAAAAAAGAAAACGACAAAATAACAGACATCCAAAGCCAGATAACAAATCCACAAAAAAAGTCCGCTACATTGTTGCAGCGGACTTTTCGTTTTATATACTTTTTATTAAAGTACGTTTACACCTTCTATTAATTCTTTACCTTTTGCTACTGCATCAAGGTTGGTTGGTATAAGTTTGTGATGACGCTCAGGAAGAGAGTGTTTCAAACCTTCTTCTATGTATTGTTCAGTAACAACAGGTTTGATTTTTAGGAATCCTCCTAATACCATCATGTTAAATACCTTTGCCATTCCCATTTCTGCACTTTTCTCTGTTGCAGGAATTTTGTAAACATTGATATCTTTTCTTGTAGGTGCTTTTGTTATACCATTGGGATCATAAATAAGAAGACCGCCTGGCTTTACAGCACTTTCAAACTTATCCAAAGATTGTTGGTTAAGAATTATAGCTGTGTCAAACTGGCTGATGATTGGTGAAGATATTCTTTCGTCTGAAATAATAACAGATACGTTTGCAGTACCTCCACGCATTTCTGGACCATAACTTGGCATCCAACTAACTTCCTTTCCTTGCATTGCACCAGAGTAAGCAAGTATTTTACCCATAGATAAAACTCCTTGTCCTCCGAAACCTGCTATAATTATTTCTTCTGTCATTGTTGTAATCTGTTTTATTGGGTTAATACTTTATTTAACTGGAATTAATTCTCTGATAACTTTACTGTCTGCAGGATTGTATTCTCTTACGATTTGTCCGTCAGCCTTGATGTCTCCCAAAACATATTTAGGGAACATATTCTGACGCATCCATTCGTTGGCAGCTACAGGAGTCATCTTCCAACCAGAGTTACATGTAGAAACGAACTCAACAAATTGAGTACCTTTCTTTGCAGCTTGGTTTTCGAAAGCTTTTCTTACAGCAGCTTTTGCTTTTCTTACGTCAGCAGGAGTAGAAGCACTTTGACGAGTAACATAATCTGTTCCTGGAAGTTGTGCAACCAACTCTGTTATTTGCAAAGGCCATCCGTTCAAATCTACTCTACGTCCATAAGGAGTTGTTGCAGATTTCATACCTACCAATGTTGTAGGAGCCATTTGACCACCTGTCATACCATATATTGCATTATTTACAAAGAAAATAATAATGTTTTCGCCACGGTTGCAAGCATGAATTGTTTCTGCTGTACCTATTGCAGCCAAATCACCATCTCCTTGGTAAGTAAATGTGTGGTGTTCTGGGTGAAGTCTTTGTATTGCAGATGCTAAAGCAGGAGCTCTACCATGAGCTGCTTCAACAAAATCTACATTAAAATAATTATAGGCTAAAACTGAACATCCAACAGGTGCAATACCTATTGTTTTGTCCTGAATGCCCATTTCATCTATTACCTCTGCTATTATTCTGTGAATTGTTCCGTGAGGACATCCAGGGCAGTAGTGCATAACGGCATCGGTAAGAACACTTGTTTTTTTATAAACAAGATTTTCTGGTTTTACTATTTCTTCGTTAAACATAATCTTAGCCTTTAATTAATTTATTTTCCAATGCTTCAACAACTTCTTGTGGTGTAGGAATTATACCACCATAACGTCCGAAGTACTCAACAGGACATTTAAATTCAGATGCAAGTTTAACATCTTGAACCATTTGGCCTGCAGACATTTCCACTGAAAGCATACCTTTAACTCTTTGAGCCAAAGCTTTGATTGGTTTGCTTGGGAATGGGAATAATGTAATAGGACGTAATAAACCTGCTTTTATTCCTTTTTCTCTTGCAAGTTGAACTGCCTTGTGAGCGATACGAGCGCAAGAACCATAAGCAACAAAAACATATTCTGCATCATCACACATAATTTCTTCATACAAAGTATCGTTCTTTTCCATTTCACGATATTTTGCTTGGAAACGATGATTGTTTTGTTCTTGTTTTGCAGAATCAAGTTCAAGAGAAGTAATTATATTATGGTCTCTTGAAGCAGGTTTTCCAAATGCTGCCCAAGGAGCATTCTTTGCTATTTCTTCATCTGTCCAGCGAGGAAGATAATCTCCTACATAAACTTTTTCCATTACCTGACCTATAGCACCATCAGAAAGAATCATAACAGGGTTTCTGTATTTGAATGCTATATCCCATGCTTTGAAAACAAAGTCATACATTTCCTGAACACTTGCAGGTGCAAGAGTATAAAGTTGATAATCTCCGTGACCACCACCTTTGGTTGTTTGGAAATAATCTGCTTGCGAAGGTTGAATAGTTCCTAAACCAGGACCACCACGCATAACGTTTACTAATAAACAAGGAAGTTCTGCACCAGCAAGATAAGTTACGCCTTCTTGCATAAGAGACATACCAGGTGAAGAAGAAGAAGTCATAACTCTTTTTCCTGTCGCAGCACCGCCATATACCATATTGATAGATGCAACTTCACTTTCGGCCTGCAAAACTACCATACCTGTTTTTTCCCAAGGCATTTCTGCCATCAAGTGTTCCATTACTTCGGATTGTGGGGTTATTGGGTATCCGAAATAGCCGTCACAACCGGAACGAATCGCTGCTTCAGCAATCGCTTCGTTACCTTTCATTAATTTTAACTCTTTTGCCATTTCTTTTTTAGTTTTTAATTAGACCTTAGCTTTGTAAACCGTTATTACTCCGTCAGGGCAAACCATACCACAAGATGCACAACCTATACATTCGTCGTTTATCATATCTGCATAGTTATAACCCTTAGCATTTACATTTTTTGATAAAGCTATAACCTGCTTAGGACAAACGCTAACACAAACGCCACAGCCCTTGCATTTATCTTTATCAACTACAATTGCTCCTTTTATTGCCATTGTTTTTATTGTTTTAAGTGGGTTAATACTTTACTTAATATTTGAAGTGCAAATTTAAATTATTTTTTTTGAATACAAAAAAAAACTCGCAATTTATTTATTATTTTAGCAAATAAATGTAATTTTGTCCCAACATTCCAAAAAGAAAAAAGTTATGAAAAACTTATTGAAAACTATTGTATTTGTGTTAATACCAATAATCTTTATAATAAATTCTGTTGCATACGGACAAAAGAATAAAATATTTACTGTCAATGGTGTAGAGTTTAATATGGTATTTGTAGAAGGCGGAACATTTACTATGGGAGCAACATCAGAACAAGGTAGCGATGCCTATAGTTCTGAAAAGCCGACTCATAGTGTTACTCTTTCAGATTATTATATAGGAGAGACAGAAGTAACACAAGGACTTTGGAAAGCCGTTATGGGTAGTAATCCTTCTTATTTCAAGGGAGATAATCTTCCTGTAGAGCAAGTAAGTTACGAAGATGTTAAAACATTTATTACAAAGTTAAATCAAAAGACAGGTAAAACATTTCGACTTCCGACCGAAGCTGAATGGGAATATGCTGCACGAGGAGGAAAGAAAAGCAAAGGCTATAAATACTCTGGGAGTAATAATATAGGTGATGTTGCATGGTATGATAAAAACAGCAACGATAAAACACATCCAGTAAAGACAAAACAGCCTAATGAATTAGGCATCTATGATATGAGTGGCAATGTATGGGAATGGTGTTCTGATTGGTACGGGTCTTATAGCAGAAATGCACAGACAAATCCGCAGGGTCCTTCTTCCGGGTCATATCGGGTGCTTCGCGGTGGCTCTTGGCCCGACTATGCGGAGTACTGTCGCGTTGCTGATCGCGACGGCAACGATCCTTCCGACGGGAGCGACAACCTCGGCTTCCGCCTCGCTCTGTCCCGATAGTTTAAATGCAAAAGAATAATTGAATAAAAAAGTCTTCGTTTTTAGAAAAAAAGATCAAGACTTTTTTTCTAAAAACTTGATGTTTGCACTATAAAGAGTTGATCTTTTTTCAAAAAGTCCTGCTCTTTTTTTTATGAGTTGTTTTTTCTCTTTCCAAAGAGAGAAAATCTTGATTTTTTCAGGGTAAAAACTCTTTTTGTCAATTAAATTTTCTTGAATTGAGATTTTATTATTAATTTTGCACCCTATATATAAATAGGTGTAAACAAAATATTTTGATGACAAAATGAAAAAAGCATTCTTTTTATTCCTGTTTGTGATGGTACTGAACCTTCAAAACATTTTTGCAACCATTGCAAATCCTAATCCGACGGATGTAAAACAATCGGACAAAACCACTCTTACGCTCAGATTATTTGGAGATGAGAGATTGAATTGGGCTTCAACTCTTGACGGATACACCCTTCTTAGGGCAGAGAACCAGGATTATGTCTATGCCGTATCTGACAAAAGAAGCGGAATGATACCTTCCAATGTCATAGCCCACAATGAATCAGAAAGAACACAAGAGGAATTGGCTTTTTTATCAACAATCACAAAGCATTTGTTCTTTTCTGACGAACAGTTAAGCCTTGTAAGACAATACAATGAGGCTTTGTATGATTTCAAACAGAAGACCTTGTCAAAAAAAGCAGGAGCAAATACCCAGGATTACAAGATGCTTGTTATTTTGATGTCGTTTGCTGACAGAGCCTTCGCAACGCCAAGGGAAGATGTTGAGGCTTTATACAATCAAGTGGGCTATTCTGCCAACGGTAACGCAGGAAGTGTGCATGATTATTTCCTTGCCTCAACCGTAAATCATCTTAATGTCTCTGCAACCGTGCTTGGACCATATACAGCAGTTCATAATCTGGAATATTATGGAAAAGATACAGTGTATGAATGGCAAGGCTATCAATATCCTGCAAAAGATATCAATGTAAGGACTCTTATCACGGAAGCCATCTATGATGCTTATGCAGATAATGTTGATTTTACTCCTTTTACCAATGGTAATTACGACAACGAAGTAGAATGTGTATATGTTATTTATGCCGGCTACGCACAGTCTTCAGGTAATGCTTCATACACTATCTGGCCTCATAGAGGAAGACTTTATGAACGGATAATGATTGATGAAGTCAGTTTCTTCAATTATGGTTGTTCTTCTGAGTTAGGAGGATACAATCCTGAAGCTTGGGGAGGAACGGGAGAACCTCTTATGATTGGGACTATCTGTCATGAGTTTTCACATGTTCTTGGACAACCAGATTACTATGATGTTTCCTATCAAAACGGAAGAAGTCAAAACGAAGCCTTTCATCCAGGAGCTTGGGACGTAATGGCAGGAGGCAATTACAACGGTAACAGCGGCTATCCTCCATTGTGGTCTGCCACAGAAAGAGAACAGAGAGGTTACACAACAATAGAAGAAGTCTCTCAAGCAGGTTCCTATACTCTTTCTCCTTTGGATGAAGACAATAAAGCTTTTAAAATCATACATTCAGATAATGAATATTTTGTGTTTGAAAATCGTCAGCAGAGAGGTTTTGATGCAGGATTGCCAGGACACGGAATGCTTGTCTATCATGTGGATAAAAGTGTTTGGGATTTGCAGGGAAACTGTGTGAATTGTGAAACAGGACACGAAGGCTACAGAGTAGTAACTGCAACACAAAATATTAATGCAACAAATCCATTCCCTGGAACAAACAACAAGACATCTTTTACCGACAACACTACTCCAAACAGTTTGGCTTATGATGGAACAGCAACAAACAAACCTCTTTACAATATAAAGGAAAACACATCTACAAACAATGTTACCTTTGTTCTTATGAACGAAAATACATTTCCTTACATAGACAACACTCAAGTTGATTTCAAAACAGATACACTTAACCTCACCGCTCAAATAACTCAGAACAACACAGGTATAAATCAGACAGGAATATGTTTCTCTATGGATAACGATACCCCGACTATTGACGATGAGGTTGTTGTTTCTTCCGTGGCAAGCAATACCATAAATGTAGATGTAAGCAATTTGAACCCTAATACCTATTATTATGTAAGGGCTTTTGCAAAAAGAGGTAACTATGTCGGCTATGGAGAGATAATCAAGGTGAAAACTCCTTGTGAAATAGTGAATATGTTCCCATATAAACTTTCTTTTGAGGAAACAGATGAAGATATTACATGTCTTACTCAGTATTCTGCCCAGTCAACAAATCAATGGAAGTTTGTAGAATCAACAGGAGATAATAATATTCAAGCTTATGACGGAGACAGATTCGCTTATTTGACCACAGATTATCTTCTTTCAGCTCACCAAATGAGACTTGTTACACGACCTTTTAATCTTAATAATCTTTCTCAGCCATCTTTGGTATATGCATACGATCAAAAACGTTCAGGAAACCGTATTGACTATCTTAATGTTTATTACAGGGCTTCATTGAACAGTGATTGGGTGTTGTTGAGAAGTTATTCTGGAGGAACTGCTTCATGGACTATGGATACTGTGGATTTTCCTGTAAAAAGTTCAACAGTGTATGTTATGTTTGAAGCAGAGGTAAGAGGTGCAGGAGGAGTCTATCTGGATAATGTTCAGGTGATAGAAAAGAATATCAATGCATTTCCAATCGTAGTAACAACTGATGTGGAAAAAGTGATAGATAATAACGCAAAGGCAAAAGGCAACCTGATTTCTGCAGGTTACACTCCGATAGTCCAAAAAGGTTTTGTTTTAAGTGAAAATCCTATGCCAACTGTTGATGATATGGTTTATTCCGTTGCTGACAATACTTTGGGAGAATATGAAATTGACCTGACAGGACTAAATCCTTCCACCACATATTATGTAAGGGCGTTTGCAAGAAATAATGCTCTTGTTTCATACGGAGGACAACAGACATTCACTACTCTTTGTCAGCGTATAACAGACTTTGCTTATCAACCACAACTCAACAGCGGTGATACGCTTTGCTTTATTAATGAAGGAATATGGAGGACAAATAACACAGAGAGCAGTTATACTTGCCAGAATCAAGCAACAAATGCAAAACTTATCACTCCTTTGTTGGACCTTTCTTATAAGAGTGATATGAAAATAAGCTTTGACTACAAGGGAACAGGAAACTTGAGAGTCTTGCTTAGGGAAAACATAGATTCTTCTTGGCAGGAAATAGCAGATATAAATGTTTCAAACAACAATTATCAATATGCTGAGTATTCCATTACTGAACCTATAAACGTAAGCGACCAGTCTTTCATAGCTTTTGAATACAATGGAGAGACAAATTCACAAGTAGACATAAGAAATATAAAAGTGGAAGCTATTCTACAAATACCAGTCATAACAACAGACAGTGTTTCCTTGCCGGAGTATAATGCCATTAAAGTTTCTGCAACCGTTCATTACAATGGTCTTTCAGATATAACATCAAAAGGTGTTTGTTATTCCCTTTCTCCTAATCCTACAACAGCGGATAATGTTGTTTCTTCAAATTCAAGTGAAGACAGTTTTGATGTTACTATATCCAATCTGCCAATTCTTACACAGTATTATGTAAGAGCTTTTGCTACCAATTCATTTGGAACAGCATACGGAGAAGTTATTCCTGTTTCTACAAGATATTATTCTATCTACAACAATATTATTTCTTCCGACCAAAGAGTTTGCAATGAATATCCGGAAACTCTTACAGGGAACAACCCAACAGGAGGAAACGGAGAGTTTTCTTATCTATGGATAATGAGCAGGGACTTGGTTTCTTGGGAAGATTGTGATGAAGGAGTATTCAATGACCGAGCTAACTATCAGCCACGTCCTGCCACTCTTACAGGAACTTATTATTATGCACGTGTAGTTACTTCCGGTTTGACAATAGATACAAGCAATTATGTTACTGTTCTTATAGACGGTCCAACAAGAGGTGGAAACATATTTACTCGTTCAAATACTGCAAGTGCAAACGATACCCTTGCTTTACAGTTAAGAGCATATACAGGTTCTATTCTTTATTGGGAAGTAAAAAAGCCTTCATTGTTCTTCCCTGTATGGGATACTGTGGAAGAGTCTGAAGGATTATCAACACTGAACTACATACCTCAGACAAAGGGAGAGTATTCTTTCAGGGCAACAGTGCAAAACGGAGTATGTGAAAGAGAAGCTTCAAGTGAAAAAGTAATACAAGTTACAGACGGTGTTGGCATAGATGAAGTAAAAGACAGCAAAGGCAATATTTGTCTTACTCCTAATCCTTCCGACGGCAAGATAACCATAATATCTTCTTCACAAGAAAGTATTCAAATGACGATTACCAACCTCGCAGGTTCTGTTGTGTATAAACAAAACCTTACATTGTTGGAAGGAGAAAACAGACTCAATCTTTCTTTCCTAAGAACAGGGACATATATTATAAGAATACAAAGCGAAAATATTGACTGGCAGACTAAGTTAATAATAACTTCAAAATAGATTTGCAATGGAGCTTGAAGAAATAAGAAATCATATTGTTGAATCTTTGGCGGAAGATGTCCAGCAAGGAGATTATTCCACCCTTGCTTCTGTGGGAGAAAACGAAACAAAGAAAGTAAAGCTCGTTGCAAAGCAAGACGGCATACTTTGCGGAGTGGATGTCTTTTGTATGGTTTTTGACATCTTGGGAAATGTACAGACAACCAAGTACAAACAAGACGGAGAGAGAATAAAAAAAGGAGACATCATTCTTAGAATGCAAGGCAACGCAAGGTCAATACTTACAGGCGAAAGAACGGCTTTGAACTATATGCAACTGCTTTCAGGTATTGCCACCACTACCAATGAGTATGTTTCTTTGATAAGCGGCATGCATACAAAACTTCTGGATACACGCAAAACTACTCCCGGACTTCGGTTTCTGGAAAAGTATGCTGTAAAAACAGGAGGAGCATATAATCATCGCTTTGGTCTGTTTGATATGATTATGCTTAAAGATAACCATATAGACTTCGCAGGAGGAATAAAACAAGCCATACAAAAGACCAATGATTACCTTAAAAAGAATAACCTTAACCTGAAAATAGAAATAGAGGTAAGAGATTTCAAAGAATTGGATGAGGTTCTGGAATTTGGCGGAGTGGATAGAATAATGCTTGACAACTTTACTCCAAAAGATTTGCAGAAAGCAATACAGATCATTGCAGGAAGATACGAGACAGAAGCCTCAGGCGGAATAACCAAAGACGCTCTTAAATCATACGCTGAAAGTGGAGTGGATTATATCTCTGTAGGAGCTTTGACTCATCATATCTCTGCTTTGGACATAAGCCTTGTTGCAGATGAATAAACAAAAGAGGCAACAGTTACTTAGAAAGATTCTTTTCTGGCGTCCTGTCAGAGAAGTACTACACTATTCCCATCTTCTTGTTGTTCCAGGTTTCCAGAAAGTGCCTATCTTTGATGTGATAGTATTCTTTATTAAGGGACTTACAAAGGGATCCTTAAACCAAAGAAGTGCAGCCATTAGTTTCCATTTCTTCCTCTCCCTGTTTCCGCTGATATTGTTTCTGGTCTCTCTCTTGCCTTTCCTTCATCTGGATTTCCTTACCGAGAAAATGCTTGCCGTTGTTCAGGAATTTGCTCCCAACAGTGTCGGTGATTATATTTCAAATACAATCACAGACCTGATGCATCACAAACATAAAGGCTTGATGACTATCGGTTTCTTTTCTTCTATCTTTGTGTCTTCCTCTGGAGTCAATGCTCTGCTTCTTTCTTTAGATTCTTCACAGCATACAAATAAAAAGCGTTCAGCTTGGAAACGCAGGTTGATAAGTGTTGGTCTTACAATAGGAATAGCTGTTGGTATAATAATAAGTATGCTTCTGATTATCTTTGCCAAGCGGCTTATATTGTATTTGTTTGCAAACGACATCATCAAGAATCTTTTGCAGTTCTATATACTTAGGGTTGTGAAATGGATTATGATTGTGCTTATCATTTATCTTGTCTTTGCCATGATATATTATGTTGCACCGGCAGACAAACGTGGATACAGGTTCTTTTCTGCAGGAGCGAGCTTGGGGACAGTATCGTTTATTCTCTCTTCACAAGGCTTCAATTGGTATATTATTCACTTTTCACGCTACAATGCTCTTTATGGTTCCATTGGAGCAATGATTATTTTCTTGCTTTGGATATATCTTAATGCATATATTACTCTTATTGGCTACGAACTTAACGCTTCCATTGCAGACGCTTATACCCAAGGCCGTTCTTTGAACAATAAAGGGGAGAAAGACAAGGATGCCTTGCGTATTCCCCATTCGACACAAAATATGTCCTCATTGGATAGGTTGAAAAAAGAGTTCAGACGTTTCTACATCAGAAATATCTTACAAAGAAAAAAAACTTCGGCTAAAAACTCCTAATCTTTGTCAGCAAAGAATTGCTTTATCTTTTCAGTGATGTAGGTTTGTTGTTCACAAGAAAGTTCTGTGTGCATAGGAATAGAAAGAACTTCACTGCAAAGTTGTTCAGTTGTTGTCATTTCATTGCCTTTGCGTGCAACAACTGACAAAGCATCCTGTTTATGCAGAGCATACGGATAATAGATTTGAGAAGGTATGCCATTATCTGCAAGATATTGTTTCAGTTCATCTCTTCTGCTGCCAGTCACTTTAAGTGTATATTGGTTATAGGTATGGGTAGATTGTTCTTGTCTTTGAGGAACGATGATTCCTTTTACGTCTTTCAGTTCATTGTCATATAATTCCGCAGCCTGTCTTCGTTTGGCAAGATATTCATCAATATGTTTTAGCTTTATGCTTAGTATTCCTGCCTGCAAGGTATCCAAACGGGAATTGACTCCTATACATTCGTTCCTGTATTTCTGCTTCATTCCGTGGTTTGCTATCAATCTTATCCTTTCAGCCAAGCAATCGTCATTTGTAAACACCGCTCCTCCGTCTCCATAGCAAGCCAGATTCTTTGTAGGGAAAAAAGAAGTGCAGCCGATGTTTCCTATTGTGCCAAGTTTTTTTGTTGTTTTGTCCTTGAAAGTATATTCTGCTCCAAAAGATTGTGCATTATCCTCTATGACTGCAAGATTGTATTTCTTTGCAACCTCAAGGATATTCTCCATATCCGCACTTTGACCAAAAAGATGTACAGGTATTATTGCTTTTGTCTTGACTGATATAGCCTGTTTTACGTTTTCCGCCGTCACATTGAAGTTGTTGTAGTCCACATCCACGAATACAGGACGAAAACCCAGCAAAGCAATGACTTCAGCCGAAGATATGAAAGAAAAAGATGGGCATATCACCTCGTCGCTTGGCTTTAATTGCAGAGACATAAGTGAAATCATCAAGGCATCTGTCCCGTTTCCGCATGTAATCACGTGCTTTACGTTCAGATATTCTTTGAGGGAGGCTTCCAAGTCTTCAACTTTCTTGCCCTTTATAAACTGAGAACTGTCCAAAACACTGTCTATCTCAGAACGTATTTCGTCTTTTATTCTGAGATATTGCTGTTTCAGATTTACCATTTCTATTTTTTCCATACAATTACTAACGAAAATTCACCTAAAAGATTTTATTTTACATGGAATAAAAAACCTTGGAAATAAAAAAAACAACTCTTTTTTCAGCAAGTCTTTATTTTCCGCACCAATGGTCAGAATTTAATCCTTAGAAACAAAGACAAGTTGTTTATTTCGAGATATATAATACAAGAACAGCAATGTCGGCAGGAGAAACTCCGCTGATGCGAGATGCCTGAGCAATGGTCTTAGGACGTATTTTTGACAGTTTTTCCCTTGCTTCAAAAGACAAGGATTTCAAACCTTGATAGTCAAAATCTTCTTTGATATACAGGTTCTCATACCTGTTTATTCTGTCAACAACTTCTTGCTCCTTTATTATATAGGACTCGTATTTGATTTTGATTTCAACAAGTGTTTTCACTTCCTCTCGCAAATATGCAGGCAACTTCTGAAATTTTGCATCCAACTCAGGCAATGCTTTCAGCAAATCTTCCAGTCTTACCTGAGGTCTCAGAAGAAGACGTGAAATCTTGTCGGGTCTGGTAATCGAAGGGGTGAAAAGTGTTTCCAAAGTCTGGTTTATTTCCTTAGGCTGGACATTGGTGGACTGCATATATTCTGTTATGGCGTTGCTGTTCTGCAGTTTCTTTTCCAGAAGCTTCATTCTCTCCTGTTCCGCCAGACCTATGCGGAAAGATTTTTCGGTAAGCCTCTCATCTGCATTGTCCTGACGGAGAAGGATGCGATATTCAGCCCTTGAAGTAAACATTCTGTATGGCTCATCGACGCCTTTGGTGACAAGGTCGTCTATCAATACTCCGATATATGCCTCACTGCGTTTTAGGACCAAAGGTTCTTCTCCTTTTATCTTCAATACTGCGTTTATGCTTGCCATCATTCCTTGACAAGCAGCCTCTTCGTAGCCTGTAGTTCCGTTTATCTGTCCGGCAAAGTAAAGATTTTGTATTTGTTTTGTTTCCAACGTAGATTGCAATTGAGTAGGTGGAAAATAATCATACTCTATTGCGTAACCGGGGCGAACTATTTTTGCATTTTCAAAGCCTTTTATTTCCCTCAAAGCCTTATATTGGACATCCAAAGGGAGAGAAGAGGAAAAACCGTTTATATAATAAAGATCTGTGTAAAGAGATTCCGGTTCAATGAAAAGCTGGTGTTGTGTTTTTTCTGAAAACCGTTCTATCTTGTCTTCAATGGAAGGACAGTATCTTGGACCTCGTCCTTGAATTCTTCCTTGAAACATGGGGGAATCCTTGAAACCCGTTCTGAGAATGTCATGTACTTTCTCGCTTGTGTAGGCCAAGTAACAGGAATGCTGGGTTAGAGGTTTTCTTCTTTGAGTCAGGTAAGAGAACTGTCCGGGTTTTTCATCGCCTTTCTGTTCTGTAAGCACAGAAAAGTTGATGCTCTTTCCCTCTACTCTCATTGGTGTGCCTGTTTTTAGTTTCTCTACAGCAAAGCCCAAGTTCTTCAAGTTGGAAGATAAAGACATTGCAGCCTCTTCTCCCAAACGTCCGCCCTCGTAGTTGACCGTGCCTACATGTATTCTTCCGCTCAGGAATGTTCCATTTGTCAGTATTATCGCTTTTGCCCTGAATTCCAATCCAAGTTTTGTGCTTACTCCTTCTGCTCTTTCTCCTTTCACCATAACACTTGTTACCTCGTCTTGCCACATTGAAAGGGTAGGCATTTGTTCCAGTTGCCTTCTCCAGCCGACAGGAAACATGACATTGTCTACTTGTGCGCGTGGAGACCACATTGCTGCTCCTTTGGAAGCATTTAACATTCTGAATTGAATGGTATTTTTGTCAGTGTTCAAACCGCTGTATCCACCCATGGCATCAATTTCCCGTACTATCTGTCCTTTTGCCACACCACCCATGGCAGGATTGCAGGAAAGAGACGCAATACATGTAAGATTTTGAGTAATAAGCAGAACATCGGCTCCAAGTTTGCTTGCTACAAAAGCAGCTTCACAACCAGCATGGCCGCCACCAACAACAATAACATCAAATTCTCTGGTCATAGATTAAAATTTTTGCAAAGATAATACTTTTTTACACTACGGCGTGTTTTGGACTTTTAAACTTGAAAACTTTGCACCTTGCCTATATACGGAGTTTTTTTTAATCGCAATTTGAGTCTTGATAATTTTTTTGTAATTTTGCAGGCATGAATTTTGAGTATTATGTAGCAAAGCGACTGATAAAGCAGAAGGACAAAAACTTTACCCGTCCCATAATAAAGATTGCACAGATAACTATTATGCTTTCTGTTGCTGTCATGCTTGTTTCCGTAAGTGTTTTGCAGGGTTTCAAGAAAGAAATCAAAAACAAGATAGCAGGATTCTCTTCCCATATTCAGCTGACGCAATATGCTACAAGCTCAGTCTTGGAGGAAAATTCCTTGCTTTCGCTTTCTTCTTCAGAAAAACAGGATATACTCAAAACACACAACGTCAAGACTCTTTATCCTGTCTTTTCCAAAGGAGGGGTTTTGATGAACAAGGATGATTTTCAAGGTGTGATATGCAAAGGCGTTGATTCTCTGTATGACAAAACGTTTTTCAGTGAAAATATCATAGAAGGCAAGTTCCCTGAACTGAATAAAGAAAGCCGACAGGAGATTCTTGTCTCCAAGACAATAAAGGACAGGCTGAACATTAAACTGAATGACAAGATAAAAATATATTTCTATGTAAACAACTCCTATCGTGCCAAGAATTTTTACGTATCAGGAGTGTATGATACAGGCTTGGGAGAATACGATGAAAGCTTTCTTTTGTGTGATATGAAAGTCTTGAAAAACATCTTTGACGTTGGAGATAATATGTATTCGTGCTATGAGATAATGCTCAAAGATTTCTCTTCCCTGAACAGCACCGCACAGGAGATCTACTACAAAACAGGTCAGGATATAAGCGTTATGACGGTGACAGACTTGGAACCCAATCTGTTCTCTTGGCTAAATCTCTTGGACAGCAACGTTGTGATGATAATTATTGTGATGATTTTGGTCTCGGTCGTTACCCTTTCTTCCATAATGCTGATAATGATTTATGAAAAGAAAAAGATGATAGGCATTCTCAAAAGTTTTGGAACCAAAAACTCTTCCATTATAAAGATATTCTTGTATAAGATTGCCTATGTTATACTTTATGGAATGGTTTTTGGCAATATCCTTGCCATAGGTCTGGAACTGTTGCAAAAACACTTCCATCTTATATCCTTAAGCAAGGAAAGTTACTATCTAAGCACCGTTCCCATAGACATAGACATTCTTAACATAATACTAATCAATGTCGGTGTGTTTGCAGTCTGTGTTATTTGCCTTCTTTTGCCTGCAAGAAGCATTAACAAAATAAATCCTTCAAAAAATTTATCTTTTGATTAAACTAATAATCAAATACTTATTTTTAAAAATATAAAAATTTTTACATTTTTTCCCTATTTTTTTTGGTGGGTAACAAATTTGATTGTAATTTTGCAAACGCAATTAAGGGGGTGGTCAAGTTTTTGAGTACCGATGTTGCGAGAGTTCATAGATTTTTCGGGAGTATAGCTCAGTTGGTTTAGAGCATCTGCCTTACAAGCAGAGGGTCATAGGTTCGACTCCTATTACTCCCACCAGCAAAGGTCTTGCAGAGAAAATTCTGTAAGATCTTTTTTATTTGTAAATCAAGTCGTTGCATCAAAATCCGATTTCCTCCAAAAAAGAGTTGATTTTCGTTGAAAAAGATCAACTCTTTGCACCCAAAAGATCAAGACTTTTTTTCTAAAAACGAAGACTTTTTTTGCGAAGTCCAAGACTTTTTTGCGATATATAGGAAAAATATTTTGCTAAATTAGAAAGTATACATAACCTTGCACCTTGATATGAACAGAAAGACAGATAATAATGACGAAGTGTTGAATCTGATTCGCAATATGGTTCGTATTGTCAAGCCCGATGCTCAAATAATTCTTTACGGATCAAGAGCTCGTGGTGATGCTTGCGAAGATTCGGCTGTCTCTGTTCAAACATAATGTGATAAGTAAAGGTATAAGATTATGAGTCTGACAGATTATGAACGTCGTGCAATAGTAGAATAGAGAAAGCTGACGAAGCATGATATAAACGAATATCTTCCACAAGTAAAAATACTGATAGATAAAATAAAATCACTGATAAACAGGTGATAGATAGAATAAATAGATTATTAACAAAACGAATTGCCAATGAAACATAGCGCATAGAGTTAGTATGCACATCATAGAATAGAAAAAAGCTAAGTAGCTTATCTGGATTTCCTAAAAACTTGGACACTTTTTTGTTTTTGTTGAGAGAAAAAATACTATCTTGTCTATAATAATCTTTTTATCAAAAATCAGAACTTTATAAAAACAAGTTGAAACAGGTAATAATACTTTCTTAAAAAAGTACTATTTTTGCAAAAAAATATAGCAGACGATGACAGAATATCAGGATAACAGGCAGAAATTTTTTGATTTGAGAGAACAATACCCGCTCTTTTCCTATGATAATTATGAAACAATCTCAACAAAGGAAGGACTTAAACTTATTTTCTATTTTTCTTGCGGTGAATATTGGTTTGCTCCGTCACAAATCTTTGAAAGCAAGGCTTTTTACAATAATGCTTTAAGCAAAGAACAACTTGATGTTCTGGCTTTCAATCTTGGGATGATAGAACTTGTCTCTTATTGGAAAGCATTCTGCTCTCCTGTCATTCAAATCAAATGTGGAAACCTTACAAAAGAACAGCAGGACTTTTGGAAGAAACTATTCAAAAACGGATTGGGAGAGTTCTTGTATCTTAACGGCTTAAAGGATTACAAAGAGGAGCTGTTCCGTTTCGATTGTTTGGGAGAGTATCACGCAAAGCAGGTTTTTGACCTGAAAGATGAATACCTTGTTCCCATAGGTGGGGGAAAAGACAGCGTATGTTCATTGGAATTGCTAAGGGGTAAAGGAAAGAATATCACACCTTTGGTAATCAATTCACGCAGAGCAACGAAAGACTGCATAGAACGAGGAGGTTTTTCGTTGGAAGAAAGTTTTACCATAAAAAGAACAATAGACAAGACTCTTCTTGACCTTAATGCCAAAGGATTTCTTAATGGTCATACTCCTTTTTCTGCAATGCTGGCATTTTCTTCTTTGATAGCATCGGCTTTGACAAAGAAACGTTATATAGCTTTGAGCAATGAGAACTCCGCCAATGAGGGAACGGTCAAAGGCTATGAGATAAATCATCAGTACAGCAAGAGTCTGGAGTTTGAAAACGATTTCCGCTCCTACTACAAAGAGTTTATCGCAGAGGATTTTGAATACTTTTCATTGCTAAGGCCTATTTCCGAACTACGTATAGCACAGATTTTTTCTTGGCTCCACTATACAGATGTTTTCAAGTCCTGTAATGTCGGGAGCAAAGAGGATATATGGTGCGGAAAATGTCCTAAATGTCTTTTTGCTTACATTATTCTTTCTCCTTTTATTGACAAGGACGTCTTGAATTCTGTTTTTGGCAAGGATATGCTTGATGACAGCAGTCTGTTAAAAGAATTTCGTGAGCTTACAGGAGAAGCGGAAGTAAAACCTTTTGAATGTGTGGGGACTATAGATGAAGTCAATGCCGCTCTTTCTCTTCGTAGCAAGAAATATGCAGAAGAGAAAACACCTTGTCTTTTGTCCTATTGGCTTAATACTGAAATAGGGAAACAGTATTCCAATAAGGACTTTGCTTATCTGCTAAAACAGGCAAGCACAGAAAACAATCTTCCAGAGGATTTGCAGGATATATTCCAAAATCCTTACATTATTACCAAGAAAGCCGAACTGTCCTTACGCTTGAAAGACAAAAGTATTGCAATAATGGGACTGGGAAGAGAAGGCAGAAGCACTTACAGGCTGTTAAAGGAACTTTTTCCACAAAAGCCCTTGATTCTTTTTGACAAGGACGTAAAGGCTTTTGCAGATTTCAACTCAGGGAACGATGTTTTCTATTCTTCGGAGCAGGATTATGAAACAATAAACGAAAACAGTGATATTATTTTCCTTACACCCGGCATTGCAGTCAAGGATTTGCACGATATTGACAAGGCAAAACTGACAAACCAATGCGATTATTTTCTTCGCTTGTTTCACAATCAGTCCATAGGAATAAGCGGAACAAAAGGCAAATCCACCACGACAACACTTGTTTATCAGATATTGAAAGAACAGACCTCAAATGTCGTTCTTGCAGGCAATATAGGAATACCTTTTTTTGATATATTGGACAAGATAGACGAGAAGACCATTGTTGTTTTGGAACTTTCCTGTCATCAGTTGGAGCATATCAAATGTTCGCCTTATATCTCAGTGCTTTTGAATCTGTATGAAGAACATTTGGACCACTACACTTCATACGAAGACTATAAACACTCAAAACTTAATCTTTACTATCAGGCAAAGAAAGGCTCATATTTTATTTACCACACAGAGGACAAAGAAATACAATCCTATCTTCAAGACCCAAGAACAGATATACATCTTGTGCCATTTGCTGTCAAAGATTATCATATCCAAGAACCAATGTATCTGAAAGGCAATCACAATAAACTGAATATCCTTGCAGCTTTGAAGGTGACAGAATGTCTGGGAACTTGTTCCAAAAGCAAGGCCGTGGAAACAGCTCTTAACTTCAAAGGCCTTGAACACAGGTTGCAGTTTGTCTGCACAAAAGACGGCGTGTCATATTACAACGACAGTATTTCCACAATACCGCAAGCTACTCTTGCAGCCTTGAAATCCTTGGGCAATGTCTCAACCCTGATACTTGGAGGAATGGACAGGGGTATAGATTATAAACCATTGGCAAATATAGTGGAAGACTTTAAGGTAAGACATATTGCTTTTGTAGGACAGGCAGGAAGACGTATGTTTGAAATAATAAAACAGCAAAGCAATGGTTTTGACTATCTTCTCAGCAATGATTGGCATGAGATAACAACTTGGGCAAGACAGAAAGCGGAAAAAGGAACCAGTGTCCTGCTTTCTCCTGCTGCGAGCAGTTATGACCAGTTCAAGAACTTTGAACATAGAGGTAAAACCTATATGGAATTAGTCGATAAGTAAAATTATATTTTTGGAAAACAATCTCTTACACTTTGGGTTTGAAAAAAAACTCCTTTTTATTTTTGTATTTAAACATAAAGTATTACTTTTGCAATCTGATTTTAGATCGTACTTTTTTGTATACAATCTTTATGAAAAAATGTCTTTGTAGCTCAGTTGGTAGAGCAATTGACTCTTAATCAATGGGTCCAGGGTTCGAGTCCCTGCAAGGACACTTTTTTTTTGCCATTTTAGCTCAGTTGGTAGAGCAACGCATTCGTAATGCGTAGGTCTGCGGTTCAAGTCCGCAAAGTGGCTCTCAACGTACGTGTATTTATTCATTTGTCTATGGACGAGAAGATTCTAATAAATCAATTGGTTGAAAAATACTTTGAAAGACAAGTAGAAATAAGAAGATTACTTCATCAAAATCCAGAACTTTCCAAGAAAGAAAAAGAAACCTCTGCCTTAATCTGCAAAGAATTAGATGAGATTGGTGTTGAATATAACAACAATATTTATGGTTATGGTATCTATGGTTTCATTGATGGTAAAGAGCCTGAGAGCAATTGTATCGCTTTGAGGGCCGATATGGACGCTTTACCAATAGAGGAGAAAACAAATCTGCCTTTTGCTTCAAAAAACAAAGGAGTTATGCATGCTTGTGGGCATGATATTCATATGTCTTCTCTTTTGGGAGTAATAAAGATTCTCAACGAAATAAGAGATAGTTTCTACGGACGGGTAATGTTTGTCTTCCAACCATCAGAAGAAGAATATCCAGGAGGTGCTGTTTCTATGCTTAAAGCCGGAATATTCGATAAAGTAAAACCTTCTGCAATGTTGGCTTTTCATTGTACTCCGGAATTGGAATGCGGAGTTGTAGCAATGAAAGAAGGGAAACTTATGGCTTCAACTGATGAAATTTATATAACAATAAAAGGGAAAGGAGGACATGGTGCCACTCCGCATCTGGATATAGACCCTGTTGTTGCAGCATGTCATGTTGTTACTGCTTTACAGACTATTGTTTCCCGCTCTGCAAATCCTACAATGCCAACTACTTTTTCTGTGGGACGGTTTATTGCAGAAGGGAGAACAAATATCATTCCTTCAGAAGTAAAGATGGAATGTATTATCCGCACCTTTGATGAAGATTGGAGAAAAGAATGTCATAGGCTTATAAAACAAATAAGCGAGAATACTGCAAAAGCATTCGGTGCTCAGGCAGATGTTTTTATAGATCCTGGCTATCCTTTTGTCTATAACAATCCTGAACTTACACAAAAGATAATTTCATGGGCAGAAAGCTTTTTGCCAAAGGGTAGTCTAAAAGATGCAGGAATGCGTATGACTGCTGAGGATTTTTCTTATTTTGCTCAGCAGGTACCATCTTGTTATTTCCGTATAGGAACTCATAAATCCGGAGAACCTATCGCAAACTTGCACACAGCTTATTTCAATGCAGATGAGAATGTTTTGAAGACATCCATGGCTTTAGAAACATTTTTTGTTCTAAAATATTTGCAAAGAAATTGAGTTATATTAATAGCAATGAATACAAAATACACCATATTTGACGATAACCTGAAGCTTTTTGAATCCATGATGGATGATATGTCAAAAGCTAAGCGTGGTATTTACATAGAGACTTTCCGTTTTGGGAAAGATGCCATGGGTGAACGTTTTCGTATGGTGTTGTATCAAAAAGCATTGGAAGGAGTAGCAGTAAAACTTCTTTTGGATGCATGGGGAACAGGAGCAGATATGTCTTTTTTTCAACCTCTCTTGGAAGTTGGAGTGGAAATAAGAATGTTTCGTAAGTTTAGGCTGACACGAGGTGTATTTGCAAAAAATCATTGCAGAAACCATAGAAAACTTCTTATTGTAGATTCAGAGATAGGTTATCTTGGCTCAGCAAACATAACTGCCTATTCCATTTCTTGGCGTGAATTGAACCTAAGGACAACAGACAGAACGCTGTTAAAGGTTTTCCGTCGCTCTTTTAGAGACAGTTACAGAAACTATAACAAATATGATTTGCCTGTTGTTGCTTCCTATAAAAGTTATCATTTTGGTGATTGGACATTTATTCAGGATTTTCCCGATACTTATCGTCAGCGTATAAAAAGCAAATACGAAGCTCTCATACGTTCTGCAAAGAAAGAAGTGATAATAGAAACTCCTTACTTTCTTCCAGGACATATTCTAAGAAAAGAAATGATGGATGCGGCCAAAAGAGGAGTGGAGGTCAAGGTACTTATTCCCAAGTTCTCAGATGTAAGGGTAGTGGATATTATCCGTCGTCATTATCTTGGCAAACTTCATCAGGCCGGTGTCAAGTTTTATTTATATAAACCGGGAAACCTTCATGCGAAAAGCATTCAAATAGATGGTGAAACATTTTCTCTTTCTTCTGCAAATTTTGACTACCGCAGTTTCCGTTATCAATATGAAATAGCCCTTGTAGGAAAAAATCCTGATATTCTTTCCCAATTGGGGGAACATTATGCTGAAACCATAAAATATTGTGGAGATTTCGATTACCAGACATGGAAAGAACGTCCAGGAATAGAAAAACTTATTGAATTTATTCTTCTTCCTTTTAGATATTTAATGTAAAAACCAACTGAAATTACCTTATGACAGAAGATATTCAATCAATAAAAAGAAGATTTGGCATACTTGGCAACAACCAAGACTTGAACCGTGCAATAGAGATAGCTTCCAAGGTGGCAATTACCGATATGAGTGTGTTGGTTACAGGCGAAAGTGGAGTAGGAAAGGAAGTCTTTTCCAAGATTATTCATCAGTGCAGTTCCAGAAAGCATAACAAATACATAGCAGTCAATTGCGGTGCAATACCAGAAGGGACAATCGAAAGCGAACTCTTTGGACATGTCAAGGGAGCCTTCACCAATGCAGACAGAGACCGCAAAGGCTATTTCGCAGAGGCAGACAAAGGCACAATATTCTTGGATGAGGTGGGAGAACTCCCGATGAGTATGCAGGTAAAGTTGCTCCGTGTGTTGGAATCTGGCGAATTTCTTCCTGTAGGTTCTTCAAAAACGTTGCAATGTGATGTCCGCATAGTCGCAGCAACAAATGTCAATCTTCTGAAAGCTATAGACGAAGGCCGTTTTCGTTCAGATTTATATTACCGTTTAAACCAGATATCTATAAACATACCTCCTTTACGGGAAAGAAAAGAAGATATTTACATGTTGTTTATGCGTTTTTCAGTGGATCAGGCAGAAAAATACCACATGCCTCATATCTCACTTACAGAAGATGCACGTGAATATCTGAAACGCTATCCTTGGCGAGGAAATATCAGACAACTGAAAAATATAGCAGAACAGATATCCATAATAGAAACATCACGCACCATAGACTCTGCCTCTCTTCAAAAATATATTCCTATGGAATCCTCTTTGCCTGTATTGTTTCATTCAGATGCAGAGGATACCATCGGCGATGATGCTTTGCAGATGGTTTTGCAGTCAAAGAAAGATATAGAAACTTTAAGATTGGAACTTAATCAGCTGAAAGAGATAGTAAAGACTTTGATAACCAACGGCAATCTCTCAAATCCTCTTCTTATATCCTCTCCACAGCATGCACCAAACAACGACGAAGAAGATATTATTGACGTTGATGTGAACAGCGAAAGCAATCTTAACATAGGAGATTTGAAAAAACAGGCCATAATTGATGCTTTGAAAAAACATAACGGCAGAAGAAAACAAGCAGCCGAGGAGTTGGGCATCAGCGACCGCACTCTTTATCGCAAGATAATAGAATATGGACTAAAAAACTCCAAATATGAATAATCTTATCCTTGTAAGCCGTACGACAGACAAGAACAAACCTGTTGCTGTTCCTCTTCCTTCTTCCAAAAGCATAAGCAATAGGCTTTTAATTATAAGGTTCCTGTCCCAAAGCGAAGCAAGTATTAGAAACCTTTCCGACAGTGAAGATACACGACTTCTGGATACCTTCCTAAATCAAATAAACAAGTCCTCCTCAGGTCGTTTTTTTTGTAAAAATGCAGGCACTACTACACGTTTTCTTCTTTCTTTGCTGAGCATAACCAAAGGAGAATGGACAATAGACGCAGATTCAAGGATGCAGAGCCGTCCTGTGCTTCCGCTTGTCAGGATTTTGCAGTCCTTGGGAGCAGATATTGAATACAAAGATGACGACACTGTCTTCCCGATACATATCACAGGAACAGAACTTCAAAGCCATGGGGCCTTGAATCTTGAAAATCATTTCACAAGCCAGATTATCTCCTCCTTGCTTTTGATTTCTCCATACATAAAAGGCGGTTTGACGCTTCACCTGCCCGATTCCCAAGTATCCTTTCCCTATATTCAGCAGACAATATCGCTTGCCAACGGTTTCGGAGCAAAGATTCTGAAAAAAAACAATGTTCTTGTCAGCGAGGAGTCGGAATATAGTTTTCATAGTCTTGAAGTTGAGAGGGATTATTCCTCATTGTGCTTTGTATATGCCTTTGTCTGTCTGGGAAAATTCAAAAAAGTGCTTGTCCCCGATTTGAAACCAAGTTCCCTGCAAGGCGATTACAAGGCTGTGGATTTTTTTTCAGACTTGGGAGTTGAGACCCGTTTCGAAGAAAGCCAAACCCTCTTGTCCTATAATCCCGATCTTTTTGATGACAACAATGAATTTGTCTTTGATGTAAAAGAGACCCCCGATGTTTTCCTGCCTTTGGTCGTCAGTCTCTATGCTTTGGGAGTCAAGGCAGAAGTTTCGGGCATAGAAACACAGAAAGTCAAGGAATCAGACCGCCTGTCCAACATTGTCAATGAACTAAACAAGTTAGGAGAACGCTGTTTTGTGGAAGACAGTCGGCTTGTTATTCAAAAAGGGATAGTAAATCCCGACTCCGTTCCAAGTTTTTCTTCTCACAATGACCACAGAATATTCATGGCTCTCAGTTCTTTGGCTTTCGTATGCAGGAAAATAGTCTTGGACAACTCTTCTTGTGTGAAAAAATCATGGAGAACCTTCTTCAATGACGTGTCTTTGTTGCTTGCTGTTCAGGATTTTTGCGGATAAACCTTGATAAAAACGCCGCCAAATTCCGTTCTCTTGCCGCCGATTCAAAAGAAAATTTTGCCAATCTTCGTTTTCATGCTAAAAAAAACTATTTTTTTGCATGAAAAAAATAGTTTTTTTTAGTCAAAAAAATAGTTTTTTTTGCCACAAAGACTTGATTTGGCAAATTTAAATCCATAATTGGCAAAAATATAGGCAGGATTGGCTGAAACAGAACAAAGACTTATGTATAGGAATGCTTTGTTTCAACAAATAAAACTTTTTCTTAACAAGTATAAGAAAATTTTGTAATTTTGCATTCCAACAAAATGAAACGTATAATCAATTAACAAACAAATATATTATGGAAATTCATCACATTAGTCCTGAATTGCTTACCTTGGATAGGGTAAGTGAGATAATGGAAAAAGGAATGCATCTTGAATTGTCTGAAGAAAGCAAGAAACGTATAGTAAAGTGCAGAGAGTATCTTGACAAAAAAATGGAAAACCAAAAAGAACCTATCTACGGAGTAACCACCGGTTTCGGTTCTTTGTGCAATATATCCATAAGTAAGGAACAACTTTCACAACTACAAAAGAATCTTGTAATGTCTCATGCTTGCGGTTGCGGAGAAGAAGTGCCTCATGAAGTAGTAAAGCTGATGCTTTTGAATAAAATACAGTCTCTTTCTTACGGACACTCAGGTACTCAGCTTGTAACCGTACAACGTCTGGTAGATTTCTTTAACAACGATATTTATCCTGTGGTTTATCAGCAGGGATCTTTGGGTGCAAGCGGTGATTTGGCACCTTTGGCTAATATGTGCCTGCCTTTGTTGGGCTTGGGTGAAGTTGATTACCAAGGAAAGCGTATAAGTGGCGAGGAACTTAACAAGAAGATGAACTGGAATCCAATAGAACTGCAAAGCAAAGAAGGTTTGGCTCTGTTGAACGGAACTCAGTTTATGGGAGCTTTTGCTATGTATTCCATCATCAAGGCAAAACGTTTGTCAAAACTTGCAGACCTTATCATGACAGTTTCTTTGGAAGCCTTTGATGGAAGAATAGAGCCTTTCTATGATAATGTTCATTTGGTAAGAGCTCATGCCGGTCAGTTGGCAACAGCAAGACGTATCCGTTCTCTTTTGCAGGACAGCGAAATCATTAAACGTCATAAGGAACATGTTCAGGATCCTTATTCTTTCCGTTGTGTTCCTCAAATACATGGAGCTTGCAAGGACGCCATAAACCATGTTGCTGACATAATAACTACAGAAATAAACTCAGCAACAGACAATCCTACGGTATTTCCTGATGAAGACATGGTAATAAGTGCCGGCAATTTCCACGGAGAACCTTTGGCTATTAATTTGGATTTTCTTGCTATTGCAGTAAGTGAATTGAGCAGCGTATCAGAAAGAAGAACCTATCAACTTATAGGAGCAAAACGTAATCTTCCTTCTTTCCTTGTTGCAAAACCAGGAGTGAATAGCGGATTTATGATTCCTCAGTATGCAGCAGCATCCATTGTAAATCAAAACAAAATGCTTTGTATGCCAAACTCAGTTGATACCATAGATTCTTCCCAAGGACAAGAAGACCATGTATCTTTTGGCTCCAATGCTGCAACCAAGACCTTCCGTGTTGTAAACAATACTGAAAGAGTTCTTGCAATAGAATTGTTCAATGCTGCACAAGCTTTGGATTTCAGAAAGAAAGAGACAGGATTGAAATCTTCTCCTGTGATAGAAGAGTTCGTTAAGGAATACCGCAAGAATGTTCATTTCATAGAAAACGACGAAGTGATGTACACTTTGATACAAAAGTCAGTTAAATTCCTTCAGGAATATAAGCTTGCTTTCTAATAAGTACCCAACATAACAGCAAAGACGAAGACAAAAAGAAAGGCCTTCGTCTTTTTTTGCACCTTGTCGGCAATAAAAAAGAGCATTCAGCGTTTTATAGGTTGATAAACTAAAAAAAGAAACAAATTATGGATCCTTATATTGGAATGATGGGAGGCAACGGTTTGTATTGGCTTATATTCATAGGCACGGCTGTTGCAAGTTGGTTGGTTAGTTCTGCGTTGAACAAGGCTTTCAGAAACTATTCAAAGATACCTACAGAAGGAAACCTTACTGGTAAGGAAGTAGCAGAGATGATGCTGAGAGATAACGATATATACGATGTGAAAGTTGTTTGCATACAAGGACATCTTTCAGATAACTACAATCCCTCAAACAAGACCCTTAACCTAAGTCCTGATGTTTATAACGGCAATTCTGTTGCTGCAGCCGCAGTTGCTGCTCACGAATGCGGTCATGCTGTCCAGCATGCAACAGCTTACTCTTGGCTTCAGATGAGAAGCACTCTTGTACCTGTTGTAAGCTTTGCAAGCAAATGGGTAACTTGGGTACTTTTGGGAGGAATGCTTTTATTGAGAACATTTCCTCAGCTTCTTTTATTCGGAATAATATTGTTTGGACTTACAACTTTGTTTTCTTTTATTACTTTGCCTGTGGAAATAAATGCTTCACAAAGAGCTTTGGCTTGGTTGGACAGACATGCAATAACATCTCCTCAATCACATCCAAAGGCACAAAGAGCATTGAGACTTGCTGCTTATACTTACGTTATTGCAGCATTATCTTCTTTGGCTACATTGTTATATTATATAATGATGTATCTTGGTGCAAACAGAAGAGACTAATTTTTTTTGAACAAGAAAAAGAGTTTTTGCCATGAGGTTGAGAGATTTCCTGAAAAGTAAGCTATTCTTCAAGCATCTGCTTCTTATTGTGCTATCGTTTTTTGCATTACTTTTTCTGATAATGCAAATGCTCAAGATATATACAAGACATGGCAAGGAATATGAAGTGCCAAAGATTGTGGATCTTCCTTTGCAGGAGGTAATGTCAAACGGAGATATGTCTTTGTTTGAAATAGTGGTGCTGGATTCCATATACAGGGAGAATATACAGCCAGGAACCATTCTTACTCAAGACCCTAATCCCGGCAGTATGGTAAAAAAAGGAAGAAAGATTTACGTTACTGTCGTAGCTTTCTCGGGAGAGATAGTTAAAATGCCTGTTTGTGTCAATGTTTCTCTGAAAACAGCAGTCCAAAATCTTGTGGATAAAGGCCTGAGAGTAGGAACTCTTATGTTCAGAAGTGCAGATATAGAAGGAAACGGATTTGTTGTGGAACAGAGATACAGAGGTCAAAGTATAAAAGCAGGAGAAGAAATACAAAGTGGAGAAGCCGTGGATTTGATAGTGGAAGTTCCTGCTACAACTGCAACGGTAAGCATTCCTGATATTCTTGGTAAAACAGAAAAAGAAGCAGAACTGTTGCTGTGGAAAGCAGGTCTGAACGTGGGATTTAAGCAATATGATTCCGAAAAAGACAAATCAAAGATGAAAGTTGTCTCTTATTCTCCATTGGTTAACAATGCTACATTAGGAACAAGTATTTCCCTTAACTTTATGAATGACAGCAGGAGCAAGTTCCAAAAAGAAATGAACAGCTTTAAAAAAGAAAGGAATAAAAAGGCAGAAGAGGAAAGAATAAACGAACAGATAGAGGAAAACATTGTTATTGATGAGGTTAATGAACAGTAAAATGAGACAAAAATTTGTTTATATATTATTTTCTTTTCTCTGTTTCTTTTTTGCATGCAACGTACATGGACAAGGAATTTTCCTTCCTTTCCTTGATGATTTTTCTTCTTACACAGGATTGCCGGATAATGACTTATGGGACGGAGAAAACTGTTTTGTAAACCATAATTACCAATACTTGCCTCCAAGTATTGGGGTTGTTACTTTGGATGCAGTGGATAGAGACGGGGAATTATATCCTGATGCCAACTCTTTTGGATTTATGGGAGATACTCTTTGTTCACAGTTTATTCGTCTGGATTCTTTGCGTAGTCCTGTTGCGAGAAAACTTTCTGTTGCTGATTCTGTTTATCTTTCATTCTTTGTCCAACCAGGAGGAGGTGCCGGCAATATGTGGGAAAGAATAGGTTCTCAGCCTTCAATCAAGGATTCTTTGGTTCTGCAGTTCTTTTCTGCAACGGAGAACTCATGGACAAATGTCTGGACTATGACAGGAACAAGTGTTGATTCTTTGTATGCAACAGACAGTACTTATTTTCGTTATGTTTTGATTCCTATTGACGAAGAAAAATACTTCAATGAGTTTTTCAAGTTCAGATTTCTTACATATTCTTCTTTGGATGCAAATCCAGATGCAGACTATGTGATGAACTGCGATCAATGGAATATAGACTATGTTTATATAAATTACAATCGGACATGTAGTGACAGCAGTTTTAGAGATATTGCCTTTGTAAATGCTGCTACATCGTTGATAAAAGACTATACTGCTGTTCCATATAAGCATTATAGGACAGATATGATGAAGACTAATCTTAATACAACTATAGTTAATCTTCATTCTTCTGCATTGTCTTCTTCCTATAAGTACTTTGTCAATGATAGAAACGGTAATGAGTTGGCAAATTATGACGGCGGGTTTGAAAATATTTCTCCTTTTATGACATCTCATGCTTTCCAGACTTCTCCAAATCATATCAATCCTCCATTACAGTACTCTTTTCCTCTCATGTCTCAGGAAGAAGAGTTTGAGATAGTTCATGTTGTCAGGGAAGGTGTTGGACAAGATAATTTGTCTTCAAATGATACCATAAGATACAGACAAGTCTTTTCCAATTACTTTGCTTATGATGACGGGACAAGTGAAGGCGGCTTTGGTATCAATCCTTTAAAGGGTAGCAATCTTGCTCTTGGTTTTACACTAAGACAAGAAGATACTCTTGCATCGGTTGATATTTATTTTAATAAAACAAATAACCGTGACACAAATGACAAAAGATATTTCTATCTTTGTGTTTGGGACGCAACAGATGATGAAGAACCTTTGCCAAATAATCTGCTTTACAAATCAGAAAGATTTTTACCCAAGAGTGATTCTTTGAATAAATATACAAGATACTTCCTTTCCGAACCGTTGGTTTTGGAAGAAGGGACCTTTTTTGTTTCCTTGGAGATAAAAAACAAGGGAGACTATATCAATATAGGTTTTGACCGCAATAATGATGCTTCAAAACATATTTATTCAAAGATTTCTTCAGGAGAAGATTGGGAACAGTCTTTTGTTGTAGGAGCTTTGATGATTAGACCTTACTTTGGCTATAAGGCAGTAGGACTGGAAAATATGTTTGCTGACAAAGATATCTTAGTTTATCCAAATCCTGCCAAAGACAATATCTATATAAATACAGGAGAAGAAAGAATAAAAGAGTGCTATCTTACTTCTGTTTTAGGGAAAAGAGAAAGGATATATCCTACACAGCAAGGGAATATCTATGTTTATGACCTTTCTTCAAAAGTTTCCGGCACATATGTTATTACTGTTCTTACTTTTGATTCAAAACTCTACTCAACAAAAGTCTTAAAACTGCGCTAACGTATGGAATATCCTTCTGTTCATCTGGAAAATGTAATAAATGAGTTCTCCAAGCTTCCTGGCGTTGGAGAAAGAACGGCATTGAGGTTTGCTCTTCATCTGCTTTCCCAAGACAAAGAGGTAACCGACAGACTTGTGGCTTCTTTAGTAGGAATGACAGAAGAGGTAAAACTTTGCAAGTATTGTTTTTCTATTTCTGATGATGAAGAATGTGCAGTATGCAAGGACGAAAAAAGAGATCATCATATAGTCTGTGTAGTATCTGCTTTCAGTGATGTCTTGTCAATAGAGAAAACTAATCAATACAAAGGAGTATATCATGTTTTAGGAGGAGTTATTTCTCCTATAGACGGCATAGGCCCCAAAGATATCCGCCTTAATGAGCTTGTGCAGAGAATATATTCTGAGGATATAGAAGAGGTTATTCTTGCCTTGCCTACAACAATGGAAGGAGACACAACCTGTTTCTATATAAACAAACTAATAAAAGATACAAATGTAAAGGTTTCTGTGCTTGCGAGAGGTGTTCCTATTGGAGACAGTCTGGAATATTCAGACGAAATCACTCTTGGACGCTCAATTCTTAACAGAGTACCTTTTGAAAAACTTTATTCCAGATAAATTATTCATTGTTTTATCTTGTCTTTCAAACTTTTGCTTACGAGAGTGGTGATGTCTTTTATCTTAAACACTTTGAAAACAAAAGCCTGCAAGACTATAAGGCATAGAGTTATGACAACTCTGTAAATCCAAAACAATTCTATTCTGTAGATGAGGTATGATGTCAGACACAGGCACAAAACAAATCCAATAATGTTCAATACGTATTTTGCGCTGAACTTGATATTAAAAATTCTTACGGCAATCAATACTTGCAAAGCAGCCGTAATCAATTGAGAAGAAAGAGAAGAGACAGCGGAACCGTTTTGTTGATATTGCGGAACAAGTATTATATTTAAGACAATGTTCATAATCATACCCAAAGCAGCCACAATATTCAGATATTTCAAAGAGCCGTTGGCTGTAAGCAAGGTGCCGAAGACATAAGTGGAGGAGACAGGTATAAAACAGAAACAAAGAATGCGGTAAACATCAGCACTTTCGCTTATATTCTTGTTATACATAAGTGTCATAAGTTCTTTTGAATACAGAAAAGAAACAACTACAAAGCAAGTGCTTATAACCAACAGCAAATGAAAAGCAATCTTGATTATATCTTTTATATCTTTGTATCTGTCTTCAGCAGAACAGGAAGGCAAAAGTTTGGCATCCTTTATCAGTTTGGCAAAGAATGGGAGCAGAATCACCGAAAAAAGATAGGCTACCATATCGGCACTGTCCACAAGTCTAAAACCTGAAGCATAGATTCCAGCAGCACAGCCGTTATCATCCAGCATTCTTTCCAGAAAGACACTATCCACTCTGTTATAAAAAGACATCAAAAGGCTTAACAGTGCAAAAGGAAAACCATATTTTAGAATGGCTATCATAAAGGCTTTATTCCATACGAGTTTAACAAAGCCTGTTTTTTTTAGACATATAATCAGTGCTACCAAACACGAAATAAATATGCTGGTCACTTGCACATATATAAAGTATTCCACCTTGAAATCTCCTTTAAGGAAAGGAGTCCAAAGAAGAATGGAGCAGAACAGTATGGTAAGACTTTTATCCAAGACGGAAAGGACAGCATCTGTCTTAAAGAGCAGAAGTCCCGAGATATTACTACGAAAATAAGTGAGAAAATAAGTAAAGATTTGAAACACACTTAGCCACAAAACCATCTTGAAAGCCCTGCTCTCATATCCACTGATAAAAGCAACTATAACTACCGCTGCAACATATACCACAGCCAAGAGAAGTTTCAATGGCAGTATCCTTGCAAAATATTTCTTCAAAAGAAAGGTATTCTGTGCAATAGTCTTGTTGTTGAAGTTGGTAATGCCAAAATCCAAGATGATATTGAACAGATAACTAAAATTCAGCAAAGCATAATAAAGACCATACTCTCCACTTGGCAAAGCATTTTGCACACTCCTGTCTATACCCAGAATCCAAAAAGACTTAATCAGCAGATTAAGGGTAACCATAAAGATCAGATTGATAACAAAAAACTTTTTCATCTACTTTTCTTTGAATTTCAGTTCAAAAAAGACAATAATGGTATATTGAAACAAAAACTCATCCTCTCTCTTAGTGAATATTGCTTATAATATTTGTATTTTCCGGCAGGAAAGTGGAAATAGCCAGATAGATACCAAAGATAATGATTATTATCCCCACAACTCTATTTATCATTGTAATGACATTGTCGGTGAGAAATCTCTTTAATTCATGAGAAGCCTTACATTTAAGCAAATCCATTCCCAAGTTTGTGATAAGAATAGAAATCAGGAAAGTGAATTGTTCCCGTTGTGTAGGATAACTGTTTGCAATACTCACAGGGATAAGCCAATATAACCACGTGCCAATGTTGGCTATGTTGAACAGAAAGCCTTTTGCAATGTATTTTAGTTGAAAACGAGGTACTATTTCCAAGTTTCTTTGCTTTGGAGTCTTGTGTTTGCGAGTAGCAGTGTACAGTCCAAAGACAACTATCACTATTCCTCCAATCATGGAAAGAATTTTGCGTGCTTCTCCTGTTTCAAAGAAAGTGGACACTCCAATCCACGCAACAAAAACCATAACTATATCACTTAGAGAGATACCAATGGCAAGATGAGAACCAGAACGGAATCCTTTGGTAATGCTTGTCTGCAGAAGAGAAAAAAAAGCAGGGCCTATCATAAGAGACAGCGTAAGTCCAAAAAGCATTCCTTGTGTTATAATATGAAATGTATGAATAAGATTCATTACTAAAATATGCATATTTATTTGAGTTGCAAAATTATATATTTTAACCTAAATGACAAAACTTTTTTCTCCTCTATTTTATTGCTCAACTTTAAATATGTATTTCTTTTTTTTGTGAATTTGATAAAAAGTAATATTTTTGCAATATAAAATTTGGGATATAGAAAATGAAAGAGCTTTTATTAGTATTGCTTGTCTGTATTGTGGTGCTCGCAATCTGTCTGTTGTTGTTCGCCGTAAAGATATTGTTAAAGAAGAACGGCGAGTTTAAACGTCAGTGTGCTTCGTTTGATCCTTACACTGGAGAGAGAAAGAACTGTTTTTGCGGCAATAATAACGTCTTTACTTCAAAATGCAAGACAAAAAAACATTCTGTTTTGGAAATAGACCCGGATTTATTGAAATAAAACAGACAGGTGATACCAAGAGAAGACATAGAAAAAATAATGGAGACCGCAAAAATAGAAGAAGTGGTTGAAAGTTTTATTCCTTTAAAGAAAAGAGGAGTAAACTATATAGGTCTGTGTCCTTTTCATGATGAGAAAACTCCTTCCTTCAATGTAAATCCTTCAAGAGGTATCTTCAAATGTTTTGGCTGCGGCAAAGGAGGTGATGCTGTTACTTTCCTTATGGAGCATAATCATTATACATATCCTGAAGCCTTGCGTTGGTTGGCTCAGAAATATGGCATAGCTCTTCACGAAACAGAAGAAAATGAGGAACAGAAGCAAGAAAAAAGCGAGAGAGAGGAACTGTATTCAATAAACGAATTTGCACAAAAGTATTTTTATAAGAATCTTCTTTCATCAGAAGAAGGCAAGTCAAAAGGTCTGTCCTATTTCAGAGAAAGAGAAATATCGCAAAAAACGATAGATGATTGGGGTTTAGGCTACTGTAAAGAAAAGGTTGATGATTTTTCTTGTTATGCTTTGGAGCAAGGTTATACAGAAGAAGTTCTGTTGAAATCTGGTCTAAGTCTGAGGAGCGAAAGAACAAACAAGCTTTACGATCGTTTTTATTCACGCGTGACTTTTCCTATCTATAATGTAGCAGGACGAGTTTTGGGATTTTCTGCCCGTTTGCTTACCTCAGACAAGAAGAAAGCAAAGTATGTCAATTCACCTGAAAGTCCTATATACACGAAAGGCAAGGTGCTGTTCGGCCTGTTTTTGGCAAAACAGGAAATAGCAAGGAAAGATGAGTGCTATGTTGTAGAGGGAAATGTGGATGCTGTGATGATGAATCAAAACGGAGTAAAGAACGTCGTAGCAACTTCAGGCACAGCTCTGACAGAAGAACAAGTACGCTTGATAAAACGCTACACACGCAATGTTGTTATTCTTTATGACGGCGATAATGCGGGCATACATGCGACAATACGTGCTACAGATATGTTTTTCAAGGAAGGAATGAGCGTAAAGACACTTCTTTTCCCTGATGGTGATGACCCGGATTCCTATGCACGAAAACATACTCAAGATGAATTCCAGGCATTTCTAAGAGACAATGCACAGAATTTTATTCTTTACAGGGCAAATCTTGTCAAGGAAGAGACAAAGAACGACCCGATAAAGAAATCTTCCTTGATTAAAGAGATAGTTCATTCCATTAGTCTTATTCCAGATATGATAGAGAGAGCAACATACATACAACAGTGTTCTCGTCTTTTGGAGATGGAAGAAAAAATCCTGAATGATGAATTGTCCCGTCAGATTGCGCATAACCTTTATGAAGAAAACAAACGCAAAAATTCTGCTGTTGCAACCACAGTTCAGCAACCACAGGACACTGTTGCAGATAACACTGCCCAGACAACAACCGTGGAAGACTTGGCAGACAAAGTCCTGCAACCGGACAATGAAGATGAATACCAGGAACGGGCTGTAATAAAACGATTGCTTCTTTATTCGGATAAAAACACAAAACAGAAGGTCGTCAATGATGAAAACCGTATCGTGGAAGAAACTTTTAATGCAGGGGAATACATTATTTTGGCTATAAACGGTGATGGAATAAAATTCAATAATTCTTTATATCAAAAAATATTTGATATATATCTTAATTCTTATTCTTTGGAAGGTGAAGCACCAAAACATGACATTTTATTGCACAATGAAGACAATGAAATATCTTCTTTGGTTGTTTCTCTGGAGATTGATACTCTTAAGGTATCTGACTCATGGAATGACAAATACAATGTTGTTGTGCCGGACAGAAAGAATCCTTCCTTCATAGACAATGATATAAAACAGACACTTCTGCATTTTAAACTGCACAAGATAGATGCCATTATCAGGGATTTGCACAAAAAACTTAAAAATCCTGAACAGGAAGACCCTATAAGTCTTCTTCAAAGCATAAAAACCTATACTGAGCAAAGAAATAGAATTGCCCAGGAATTAAAAATCTGCATAAAATAAGGACTATTTTATAATTCTGTTCTGATGTTCGTTGATAAACGTGGCCCAAGAAAGAGTCTTTGTCTTGGGTTTTGTTATTTTCGAATTGACTCCTGTATCCAGCAGGTTGCTTTGCGTACAATAGCATACAGCAACTGCCAAAGCGTCCGAAGCATCCAAGTATTTGGGGTTCTCATCTATAAGTTTCATCATTTGAAGCATCTTCATCACCTGTTCTTTTGAGGCATTTCCATTGCCGGTGATGGATTGCTTGACACGTTTTGGAGGAAATTCAGTAAAAGGGATATCTCTTGACAATCCGGCTGCAATACATATTCCCTGAACCCTTCCAAGTTTCAGCATGCTTTGGACATTTTTGTAATAAAAAGGAGCTTCCAAGGCAAGCATATCGGGGTGATAGGTGTCTATCTTTTTTATTATGAAGTCAAAAATTCTTTTCATTCGTGTTGCCATTTCCTCTTTGTTGCCAAGTTTCAGGGCGTCCATCTCCAATACCTCCATTTTCTTCCCCACTTTCTTCACAAATGAGTATCCCATGACGTTTGTGCCGGGGTCTATTCCAAGTATTATTTCCTCTTTTCCCATAAACTATTGCATTATTGCTTTTGATAAACAATTGATTATATCTCTTGCCAAGAGAGTTTTTTCTCCCAAGTCCTCCTTTGCAAAATCTCCAGCCAGAGCATGAAGATATACTCCAGTCTTTGCACTGGTGTCAATAGAAAATCCCTGAGAAAGTACGCCAAGAATTATTCCCGTAAGCACATCTCCGCTTCCTGCCGTGGCCATACCCGGATTTCCTTTTGTGTTGAAGGACAGATTCCCCTTCGTATCTGCTATTGTCGTAACGCCTCCTTTAAGCACTATGCAGATACGATGTTGTCTACAGAAGTTTTCAATAAAGGATAGTTTCTCTCTTAGACTCTTCTCCCCAAACAGTCTCTCAAATTCCTTGGGGTGAGGAGTCAGGATAATATTGTCGTAAAGTAAGTCTTGGAAACCTTCCACCCGAGAGAGGATATTCAAGGCATCGGCATCCAAAACCAGTGGAATATCTTTCATACCTTTTTCCTTCAGTCTCTTTTCCAAAAAATCCACAAGTGCAGTCCTGCTTTTTGTTTTTGTATCCAGTCCCGGGCCAATCGCAATGGCGGAATATTTGCCGACATCCGGGATATTTGAAAAGAAAAACTCTTCATTATCCAACGAAATCATAGCCTCCGGAACAGAAATCTGCAAAATATCATACAGTCTTTTGGGGATATGCACGCTGATTAGTCCACATCCAGTCCTGAGACTTGCCATTGCAGACAAAACACAAGCTCCTGCTTTACCATAAGAGCCGGCAATCAGCAGACAATGTCCAAAATCTCCTTTGTGTGCCAAAGGACTGCGAGACCGAAAGAAAAGATTGTCAAGTTTTTCTTTGCTCAGTATATCAGGATTGCTTATTCCTGCTTCAACAAAAAAATCTTCTTTTGTTTTCATATTGCAAAGTTAGTAATCTTTTGCCTAATGAGAAGACCTTGAATTAAAGTTTTTTATATCAAAAAAAGCAGTGCATGAAAAAAGAGTTGATTTTTAAGAAAAAAAACGAAGAGTTTATATGTAAAAGAGTTGGATTTTAATTCTGAAATCCAACTCTTTTTTCACGAAGTCTTTATGTTTTCTATCCAAGTCTTGGAAACAATGTCCAGCAAGGTCCTTGAAATATATTTCTATCAAAAATATCCGTCTATGTGTCAAGTGAAAAATAAAACTTGGCAATTGAAATAAAATTTATATCTTTGCAGACAGAAAAATAAGACAAATATATAATGACAGAACGTGGATTATATCCTTTGAAATTCATGCCTTTGTTTAAGGACAAGATTTGGGGAGGAAACAAAATAAGAGACATAGTCGGAATAGATTACTCTCCGTTGAACAGGTGCGGAGAACTGTGGGTATTGTCGGCTTTGGAAGGCAACGAGACCGTGGTTGAGAATGGTTTTTTGGCGGAATGTACTTTGCCGGAGGTGATAGAGATGTATAATGATGAACTTCTGGGAGAGGAAAACTTCGACAGATTCTCCACAGACTTTCCTTTGCTGATAAAACTTATAGATGCCAACGACAATCTTTCCATTCAGGTGCATCCTGACGATGACTATGCCTATAAACATGGTCTGGGAAGCGGCAAAACAGAGATGTGGTATGTTTTACAAGCCGATGAAGATTCTGAAATCTATGTCGGTTTCAACGAAAATGAGACAAAAGCAGATATTATCAACCGTTTGAGAAACAAAACCTTCAAGCAGGCTATGCACAGCGACAAGGTACAGCAGGGCGATTTGTTCTTCATTCCTGCAGGCACCATGCACGCAATAGGTAAAGGGGTCCTTTTGGCAGAGATACAGCAGAGCAGCGATGCAACATTCCGTCTTTATGACTGGGATAGGGTAGGAGATGACGGCAAACCAAGACAGTTGCATTTGGAACAAGGTCTGGAAGTGTTGGATTTGGCAAAACAGGACGACACAGCCAAGGTTCATTACCATTATCATCTGAATGAGACAAACAATCTGGTGGAATGCCCTTATTTTGTAACAAATATCATGCCTCTTACACAAGGTTTAAAAAAGGACTACTCAAATTCGGATACTTTTTATCTTTATTTTTGTGTGGCAGGTAAAGGATTTGTCAGCTCAATGGGACATCGTATTCCGCTTAGTGCAGGAGAAATCATGATGATACCTGCAATAGCTAAGGAAACCCTTATAGAACCAAGCCCAATGATGGAAATTCTGGAAATAACAATACTTTAAGATTCTAAATTCTATGGCAAAAGCAGACAAAATCACGCCTTTGATGAAACAATACAATGAAATGAAGGCACAATACCCGGATGCAATACTCTTATTCAGGGTCGGGGATTTCTATGAAACGTTTGGCGATGATGCTGTGCAGACTTCCAAGATACTGAATATTGTTCTTACAAAGAGAAGTGGAGCAGGACAGGAACGCTTGGCAGGCTTTCCATACCATGCATTGGAAACCTATCTTCCACGTTTTATACAAGCGGGTAAACGTGTTGCAATATGTGAACAAATAGAAGACCCAAAGCTTGCAAAAGGAATAGTAAAGCGCAGTGTGGAAGAAATAGTTACTCCTGGTATTTCATACGATTCTGCCATAGACCAGCATAATCAAAATAATTTTCTCTGTGCCATACATAAAAAGAAAGACAGCTATGGTATTGCCTTTGTGGATATAAACACAGGAGACTTTTTTGTTTCAGAAGGGCAAGAGTCTGGAATTGACAAGCTGATGCAGAACTTTGTACCTAAGGAAGTTGTAATCCAACGCCATAATGAAAGGGAACTGGAACGGATACTTCCAAAAAATATCCTTACCAAGTCTTACGATGACTGGGTATTTAGCTTGGATTTTGCAAGAGATATTTTGGAAGATGTGTTTGGAGTAAGTTCTGCAAAAGGTTTTGGTATAGAAGATATGCCTTTGGCAACCATTGCTGCAGGTTCTGCCCTGCATTATATAAGAGAGACAAATCATAATGAGCTGTCCCATATATGTAATATTTCACGTATAGACAATAATGATTATGTGTGGATGGATAAATTTACTATCCGTAATCTGGAGCTTGTTTCTTCACACAACTCTCCTGACAGTACTCTGTTCCATGTTCTAAACCGTACACAAACCAATATGGGTGCAAGACTTCTACAGCGTTGGATTGTTCTGCCATTGAAGCAAAAATCAGAAATAGAGAAACGTCAAAAGACAGTTACTTCGCTTATCTACAACGATGAGTTGAGAGAGATGATGCAAGAGTGCCTGCAGCAGATAGGAGATATGGAAAGAATTGTTTCAAGACTTTCTGTCCATAGGATAAATCCAAACGAGTTGTATCATTTTACTGATATTCTTGCAGCAATCGAAAAACTGAAAAACTATATCTCTCTTATGGATAAGGACAAAGAACTTTATCCAATATTGGATGACTGCAAAGAAATGAAGACATATATTCTTAATGCAATAAATCCTGATGCTCCAAACAATATTGCTAAAGGCAATGCAATCAAATCCGGTTTTAATGCAGAACTGGACAACTATAGGGATATTACCTATAACTCACAGAGTATTTTGGACGAAATCTGTGAAGCAGAAATAAAGAATACAAATATTCCTTCTTTGAAGATTGGTTTCAACAATGTGTTCGGATACTATCTGGAAGTAACCAATACCCATAAAGACAAAGTTCCCCAGTCTTGGGAAAGAAAACAGACACTTGCCAATGCTGAACGTTATATAACACAAGAACTAAAGGAAATAGAATCTTCAATGTTGTCGGCACAGGAAAATATTTCATCATTGGAAAACCGTCTTTACCATGAAGTGATAGAAGAATGCAAAACCTATATTTCCCGTTTGCATTCCTCTGCTGTTGAGTTGTCGGTATTGGACTGCTTACTTTCTTTTGCCATCGTTGCAATGGATAACGGCTATACCCGTCCCGAAATAATGGAAAGTGATATTTTGCACATATCCCAAGGACGCCACCCCGTAATAGAAAAAATGCTGCCAAAAGGAGAGGAATATGTAGCCAATGATGTTTATCTTGACACGACAACACAGCAGATAATGATAATAACGGGTCCTAATATGAGTGGAAAGAGTGCTTATCTAAGACAAACAGCCCTTATCGTCTTGATGGCACAAATAGGCAGTTATGTACCGGCTAAACGTAGTTCCATAGGTTTGGTGGATAAGATTTTTACACGAGTAGGAGCCACGGACAATATATCATCAGGAGAAAGTACTTTTATGGTTGAAATGAATGAAACAGCATCTATATTGAATAATGTTTCTCCTCATTCGCTTATTCTTTTGGATGAGATAGGAAGAGGAACTTCCACTTACGATGGAGTCTCTATTGCTTGGGGAATAGCTTCTTATCTGCACAATCATAAGCATAGAGCCAAAGTATTGTTTGCCACACACTACCATGAACTTATAGCTATGGAACAAAGCTTTGACAGAATAAAGAATTATCATATAACTGTAAAAGAATTAGGTACAAAAATAATCTTTATAAGGAAGATAGCCAAAGGAGGTTCTTCTCAAAGTTTTGGAATACACGTAGCCCGTCTTGCAGGAGTTCCAAGAGAAGTCCTTGCCACTGCCAATGATATGCTTGAATCTTTGGAAGAATCACGCTCTGATTCTTTGCAACTTGGAATAGATGAGGGAGAAAATACAAATAAAAAGCAGAAAAAGACTATCAAAGAGCGAAAACAACAAGTTATAGATTCATTCCAGACAAGTTTTATTAAACTGAATGACCCAATACTTGAACAAATTAAAGATGATATTCTAAATACTGATATAGAAAATCTTACACCTATTCAAGCATTGAACAAACTTAATGATATCAAAAAAATAATACAAAAAGTTTAAAAAAAATTTGGTCAGAATATTTTTTAATACTATTTTTGCAAAGTCAAATTCAGAGGGGGTCGAAGAAAAAAAGGAGGAAGAGGGAGAGGAGATTTCTTTTGAAGATGATAGAAAATGCGGGCATAGCTCAGTTGGTAGAGCGCAACCTTGCCAAGGTTGAGGTCGCGAGTCCGAGTCTCGTTGCCCGCTCTTTTTTTATATGTATATAGAGTAAAAAGTTCTTTTAAAAGATATTCCAACCTGATGCCATGGTGGTGGAATGGTAGACACGAGGGACTTAAAATCCCTTGAACAATGCGTTCGTGTGGGTTCAAGTCCCACCCGTGGTACTGTTGAAAAAGCTTAACGTTTTTCTACGTTAGGCTTTTTTGTTTCGTTGCCCAAAAAAAATAGTTCCAAATAAAAGATCTCTGGAACTTATAACAAAATAACAAGTGTTTGCCCTACAACTGAAATTTGATATATTTGATTGCCTTCCCCTCTTTTAGATACATCTTTTCATAGAAAGTTTGTATATCTTTTACATCATCTTCTATATCTGTGTTGTACAAATCGCTTGTTTCAAAGATAATATTATGTTTCTCCTGTTTAAGCATATCAGAAGTATATTCGTAAAGCTCCGTACTGTCCGTTTTCAAATACAGAATGCCATTTGCTTTCAAAACCTTTGCATATCTTTCCAGAAATCTTGGGCAAGTAAGTCTTTTGTTTTCGTGCTTTAACTGAGGGTCACAGAAAGTAATCCATATTTCATCAACTTCGTCTTGGGCAAAAAGCTTTTCCAACATCTGAATCTGGCAACGCAAGAAAGCCACGTTATTCATTTTGTTTTCGTATGCAGTCTTGCAGCCTCTCCAAAGTCTTGCCCCTTTTATATCTATGCCTATAAAGTTTTTGTCCTTATATTTTTCCCCTAAACCGACAGTATATTCTCCTTTGCCACAGCCAAGTTCCAAAACAATAGGATTATCATTCCTGAAATATTCCTCTCTCCATTTTCCTTTAAGAAAAAAATCTTTGTTTCTTAGTTGTTCAAAACCAATCTGAAACAAATTACTAAAGGTAAGGTTTTCTGCAAATCTTTCTAACTTGTTCTTTCCCATAATTCAATACCATTTATTAGTATAACCCTTTGACGGTTGATTTCTTTGCTATAAAATCTTTTAGATAGTAAGGCTCAAAATAAGCTTTGTCTTCAAATTCTTTCTTATTGTATTTTTTACAGGCAATAGCACCCATATATTTTGCATCCAAGGCTATGCTTTCGTCAAACATATAAGCATCATTACTCAACACTTCTTTGCATTTTGCTGCTCCATCTCCTGCAACTATGATCTTTTTATCTTTGTGATACATATTATATATGTCAGATTCTATTATATCTGCAGAAATGTCTTTTATGATATTAAGGCTGTCATCATATATAGCAGAATATACCTCCATTCTTCTTGCATCAATCATAGGAAGATAGAAACTGTCGGGATACTTTTTCTTGGAGGCAAAAGCTATCAAGAACAAAGTGTCTACAGATATTAAAGGAATATTCAGTCCATACGCTAAACCTTTTGCAGAGGAAACGCCTATTCTCAATCCTGTGTAAGACCCGGGACCTTTACTTACAGCAACAGCATCTAAATCTTTTCTTATATCATTGCCATACTCTCTAAATATATCTTCTATAAGAAGAGACAGCATCTGTGAATGGGAATTTGGTAAATCACTCTCTTTATGTAATAACAAATCTTCTCCCCTGTTTAGTGCTACAGTGCAGACTCCTGTTGCTGTTTCTATGCTGAGTATGAGTGGTTGTTGTGTCATAGAATTAAAATAAAAAAAGCACAACCATATCAAAAAAATATATAGTTGTGCTTTTTTTGTTTGTTAGAATGGTAAATCGTCTTCAGAATTGTCTTCCGGCATAACTTCATTGCTGATAGTTCCTCCCATGTCTGTTGGAACAGAGTCTTGTTGAGGAATTTCATTGTTTGGCCGCTGATATGAAGAAGCTGGTGCTGCAGATGCATTTTGTGCTGATTGACTGTATTGGGCAGAACTGTTCCCATTTATGTTAGAAACAAAAGCCCCTATGTTTCTGCATCTGCAATCAGTATACCATCTTCCATTGTATTCTCTTGAGTCTATCTCAAAAGTTACTTGAATAGTATCTCCCAATTTTATAGATTTAAGATTTGCAAGCATATCTTCTCCCCATGTAGAAAATGCTATACTTCTTGGAAATGGAGAATCTAAATCGATAACAAATCCTCCTCTAACCCAAGGTCCTCTTGCAGATTCTCCTCTTTGCTCAGGTAGAATCTGTCTTAGTTTTCCTATTACTTCCATTTTATATTATGTTTATTATATTTTTCAAATTATTTTCTGTTGTTCATTTGTTCTGCAAAGGCTTTTTCTTTATCAGTCATACGTTTTGCAGCGTTGCTGTTTGGTTTAAGCCATTTGTCCAACCAGTCAAAAAAGTTTCTTTGCCAAAGAATACCATTTTGAGGTCTAAGAACCCAGTGTGTTTCATCTGGGAAATAAAGATAACGTGCAGGAATATCCAAGTTACGAGCAGCATTATAAGCAGCCATACCTTGAGAAGCAACTATTCTAAAGTCAAATTCAGAGTGTATTACAAGCAAAGGAGTATTCCATTTTGTTACAAAGCGATGAGGAGAATTTGCATAAGACTTTTGAACCTTAGGATCCTTGCTCCAATATGGACCGCCTAAATCCCAGTTGACAAACCACATCTCTTCTGTTTCCAAATATTGCTGATCCAAGTTAAACATTCCATTGTGTGCAATGAAAGCTTTGAATCTGTTTTCATGATGTCCAGCAAGCCAATAAACAGAAAATCCTCCAAAACTTGCACCTACAGCTCCTCTGTGATCCTTATCAACATAGCTCTCTTTACTTATTTCATCTATTGCTGTAAGATAATCTCTCATACATTGACCACCATAATCTCCGCTGATTTGTTCATTCCATTCTTGTCCGAAACCTGGTAACCCTCTACGGTTTGGAGCAACGATGATATAACCATTGGCAGCCATGATAGAGAAATTCCAACGATATGACCAGAATTGGGAAACGGTACTTTGAGGACCTCCTTCACAATAAAGCAAAGTAGGATATTTCTTTGTGGAATCAAAGTCTGGAGGATAGATAACCCAAGTATGCAAATCTTTTCCGTCTGTAGCTTTCAGAACTCTTTCCTCTACTTTACCCCATTTAACCTTAGCCATCAGCTCATCGTTAGTGGTAGAAATCTTTTCTTCTTTGCCATTTTTCACAGACCATATCTCTATAGGGTGAAGCATAGACATTTGAGTGGCAATTAAGCGGTCTTTGGCAATCATAACAGCAGTATAGTCAGCATTTGCATTTGTTATCTGTTTAATTTCTTTGCTGGCAATATCCATTTTATATATATTGTCTCTACCATGCCAATCAGAAGTGAAATACAGTGATTTATTATCAGAAGTAAATTTTATTCCACCAACATTCTGATCAAATTGTTCTGTCATATAGGTAACTCTTCCTGTTGCAAGATCGCAAAGCATAAGACGTATTTTGTCTGCTTCATAACCATCTCTTTCCATACTTTCCCAAGCAATCATTTTGCCATCAGGAGAGAAAACAGGATTCTGGTCATAACCCATCATGTTTTCAGAAAGATTCTTTACTTGTTTACTTTCTATATCATATAGATAAATATCCGAATTGGTGGAATAAGCATATTCTTTTCCAACTTTTTTTCTGCAAGTATAAGCTATTTTTTTACTGTCAGGAGAAAAAGCAAGTTGTTCCATTCCGCCCCAAGGACGCATTGGACTTTCGTATTCTGTTCCTTCCAAAAGATTAACACCTTCTTTTATTGTTCTTCCATCAAATTCAGCAATGAAAGGTTGTGGAATATTATCTACCCAATTGTCCCAATGTCTGTACATTAAATCGTCATTAACTCTTCCAGTTGTTTTGTCTAATCCTTCTTTTAGGTAAGCATATTTATCTTTCTTTTCTATGCCTCTGACATAAAGGATTTTCTTTCCATCAGGAGAATAGGCAAAACCTTCCAAATCATTCTCTTTAAAGTCTGAAATCTTTTTTCTATCCGAACCGTCAAGGTTCATTTCCCAAATATTTACATTGTCTTCTTCAGCATAGATAAATCCAATCTTGTCTCCTTTTGGATTGAATATAACATTAAATTCTGAATTCTTTGTTTCTGTAAGGCGCTGAACATTTTTTCCATCTTTATCCATGATGTAAACATCAGCATTGCCTTTGTTTTGTTCTACAGAATAATAAGTAACGGTATATAATACCTTTTCCCCGTCAGGGGAAACAGATACATCGCCTATTCTTCCAAAAGCCCACAGTACTTCCGGAGAAAGCATACCATTCTTTACTTCAATTTGAGGTTTATCAATAAAATCCTTGTCTTTTGTCTTTTGTTGGCAGGAGCTAAATATAAGTACCGCTAAGCCAATCGCCAATAATGTTCTTTTCATATCTTTGAAATTTATTATTTTTTTCTTATTTCAGTATTGCAAAAATATACATTTTATCTTAAATGATAAAATATTTTATTCTATTTTCTGTAAATACTTTTGTTTGCTTTGAAGAAATAAAAAAAATATTTGATGGAACAGAGAAGGTAATTCACAGTTTTTATCAAACAAGAAATAAAAAAAAGCAGTCATTTTATGGGACTGCTTTCTAATTAATCGCTTTTCTAACTGAATTATTTTGCTACGTCAGTTGGAGTTGCAGTTGGAGTTGTAGTTGGAGTTTCAGTAACTTCTTCTGTTGGAGTGTTCTCTGTTGGAGTTGTAGTTGCTGAATCAGTTCCTTTACTTCCACATGCTGCAAAAAAGCCAGCGATTGCTAATACTAACAATACTTTTTTCATTTCTTTTCTTTTTTTAAAGGTTTATAAATTCTTTTGTTTTAACGTTGCAAAGATAGTGCAAGTTTTTTTTTTGTCAATATTTTTCTCTAAAAAAAAACGATGTAAATTTTGAAGTACTTGATAATCAATAATAAAAAATGAGAAAAAGTTTTGGTATTTTTGTGTTATTTGTGTATAAATCAAGTTAAATAGAGAGGTTTTATTGCCTAATGTACTCAAAAATATGTATCTTTGCAAACAAATATTGTAAAAAAAAGAAATGAAATTACCGATATTCGAGACATTTTATTCTATTCAAGGAGAGGGAGAGAATACAGGTATGCCTGCTTGTTTTGTGCGTCTTGCAGGTTGTAATGTCGGTTGTACTTTCTGTGATGAGAAAAAAGCTTGGAATATAGACAACTCTCAGTTGTTGGGAATAGATGAAATAGTATCCCGAATTATTTCATGCAAATCCCCAAACGTTGTAATAACAGGTGGAGAGCCGACTATATATGATTTGACAGAACTGACAGAAAAATTGCAGAAACTTGGACTTAAAACTTTTTTGGAAACTTCAGGTGTGAATGAGATAAAAGGACAGTTTTCGCACATAACTCTTTCTCCGAAACAAAATAAATTACCTCTATTGAAGAGAGATAAAGATTCAGGTAAAGATATTTTTGCTTATCATATAGATTCATTGAAAGTTGTGATATCTTCAGACTTGGATTTTTCATTTGCAGAGCAGATGAAAAACTATGTAAGGCAGGAAGAAAAAGTTTCTTTTTATCTGCAGCCAGAGTGGGATAAAAAAGAAACAATAATTCCTATAATAATAGAATATATAAAGCAAAATCCAGAATGGAACCTTTCTTTGCAGATGCATAAATATATAAATGTTAAATAAATTAATCTATTTTAATATTATAGAAACCAGAATTTTACATATAATATAGAACCACAAAGACAAAAATCTTTTATAAAAATTTGGTCAGTAGAAAAAAAGATTATAATTTTGCAAACGCAAAGGGAAATATGATGGCGTCGTAGCTCAGTTGGTAGAGCAGAGGACTGAAAATCCTTGTGTCACCGGTTCAAATCCTGTCGATG
>CAZXEN010000009.1:0-63428 GCA_964639765.1 uncultured Bacteroidaceae bacterium | reverse complement strand
ATGTTTTGTCTTAAACGTCTTCTCTTTTTTTTGATCTTTTGCTTTTAGTTGCTTTTTTAACTGTTGAGTATTTCTTTAATTCTGCTTAGCTGGTTAGGTATTCTTATTTTTTGTGGGCATTTGGCAAGACAGATACCACAATCCCTACATTTCATAGCAGTTTCTTCTGTTTTTAGAGCTTTATAGAAACCATTCTGAAACTCAGAGACTCTGCTGTTGTAGTCACTTGCAGATTTATCTGGTAGAGGTATTACCCTTTTGTCTATCTTTTCGTTATAGTAAGCAAAATTGTTAGGAATATTTACTCCGAAAGGACAAGGCATGCAATAATTACATTGTGTGCAAGGTATAACAGGATACCCTTCTATCTTATCTGCAATTCTTTCGAGAAGAGTGTTTTCTTTGCTTGTGCAAGTTTCTAAAGGAGAATAAGTCTTTATATTATCCTCCAAATCTCTAAGAAATGTCATACCACTAAGAGTAGTAAGCACATTAGGATAACTTCCACACCAGCGTAAAGCCCAAGAAGCCAAAGAACTTTGTGGTCTTACAGCTTTGAGATTTTTTGCAATGTCTTCAGGCAGATTGGCTAAACGACCTCCACGTAAAGGTTCCATAATCACAACAGGTATATTCAACGCTGTAAGTTTGTTGTAAAGATATTCAGCGTCGGCATCTGGTTGTTCTCCCCATTGGTTTTTTGTGATGGAAGCATGTCTCCAATCCACATAATTCATCTGTATCTGCACAAAATCCCAATGATATTTGTTGTGAATGGAAAGCATATAGTCAAAAATCTTTACATCTCCATGATAGGAAAAACCAAGATTACGTATTTTCCCTTTTTTACGTTCTTCAACAAGAAAATCTAAAATACCATTATCAAGAAAACGTTCTTTAATTTCGTTTTCTCCACCACCTCCTATTGAATGCAAAAGATAATAATCAATAACATCCACTTGTAAATTCTTGAAAGAATTATAATACATCTTCTTTGCTCCTGCAGTGGTTTTGCTGTCAGGAGAGAAGTTGGAAAGTTTTGTAGCTACATAGAAGTCTTTTCTGTTATGTCTGCCGAGAGCTATACCGGTTGCTTGTTCACTTTTGCCTCCATGATAGACAGGAGCAGTGTCGAAATAGTTTACTCCGTTGGCAATGGCAATATCCACCATGTTGTTTACTTCTTCTTGTTTTATCACCTTGTTTTCTGAAGGTAGTCTCATCATTCCAAAGCCCAACAAAGAAACTTTATCGTTGGTATTGCGGTTTATACGATAAGTCATTTGTTTATTGGCCAAGGGTTTTATGTCGTTATGTAAAGATGTTTTGGCAAATGTCTCTATAGGTTTAAGCATAGAAACACTCATCAAAGCAACACCTCCCATTCCTAAGCGTTTAATAAAGTCCCTTCTGTTTATATTATTGTTGTTTTCCATATAATGTTTTGTATTTTTCTTATAAGAAGAAGTCTTGCAAAGATACAAAAATAAATCCAAACCAAGCTATAAAAGGAAAGAAAAATCAAGATTTTCTGTTTGTATAATAAGGTTGGTAATTAAAATAAACCAAGGTAGTTTTCGTTATAGATTTGATAGAATAAAAAGAATAGAATGGAAAATATTTTGGATATAAAAAATGTAAGTAAATCATACGCAAAGAAAAAAGCTATTGATGATGTTAGTTTTTCTGTACCTAAAGGAGAGGTCTTTGGTTTGCTTGGACCCAATGGGGCAGGTAAGACAACACTTATCCGTATGATCAACCAGATAACAATGCCCGATAGTGGAGAGATATTTTTTGAGGGAGAAAAATTAAGAGAAAAGCATATTTCTTTTGTAGGCTATCTTCCAGAAGAAAGAGGCCTTTATAAGAAAATGAAAGTGAGTGAAGTCGTTTTGTATTTGGCAGAGCTTAAAGGACTTAAGGGCATACAGGCAAAGCAAAGAATGGATTATTGGTTTGAAAAGTTTGGCATAAAGGATTGGTGGAATAAGAAAGTAGAAGAACTTAGCAAGGGTATGCAACAAAAAGTTCAGTTCATAACAACCATAATACATAATCCGCGTTTGTTGATTTTTGATGAACCTTTCTCTGGCTTCGACCCATTGAACGCCAACTTACTGAAAAGTGAGATATTGAATCTAAGAAAGCAAGGTGCTACCATTATTTTTTCAACTCATAATATGGAATCGGTGGAAGAGATTTGTGATAGCATTGTGCTGATAAACTCTGCAAAAAATATTTTGCAGGGCAAGGTGCAAGATATAAAACAGAGTTTCAAGAAAGGAGAGTATGAACTTGTTACTTCTTCTAAGGAAATAGAAAGACTATTGCCAAAAGGAGTGGAAGTGATTTCCAAGCAGGAGAATGACCATTCGCTATGTACTTCTGTGTTGAGGATTCCAAAAGGAGAGAATGCAAATGTCCTTTCGGCTTTGTTGAGAGAAATGGATATTCTTTCTTATAGAGAGTTGTTGCCTTCCATGAACGAGATATTTATAAACACAGTCAGTCAGGAAAGGCAAAAACAAGAAATGCTGAAATAAAAGAAAAAAAACGCAAGGGAAATGAATAAACTTTGGATAATAATAAAGAGAGAATACCTATCGAAGGTCAAAAAGAAATCATTTTTTGTGATGACTCTGTTAGGTCCTGTTTTGATGACTTTGCTTGTCGTCTTGCCTGTCTTGTTGCAAAACTCTGCAAGAGAACGTTATCATATAATAGTGGTAGATGAAATAGAAAAAACACTTATCAATGAAGACACTGTTTCATTTTTCAAGGGAAAGTTCAAGAACAATGAAAATCTTTTGTTTGAATATTCAGACAACATAAAGGAAGCACAGGAACTTTTGGAAAGTGGTTTGTGTGACGGTGTGTTGGAGATAGTTAATACCAATGACAACCCTCCTATAAAAAGTTTCTTGTTCTATGCGGATAACGAACCGAGTATAGATGCCAGCAGTGATTTAAAAGAACAGACGAAGCAAATCTTTAAAAATTCGGTGCTTAGGGTTAATTATGATATGGCAGAAGAAGATATAAACAAGATAAACGACCCTAAGATAGATTTTTATGCTAAAGATATACGAACAGGTGAAAATTCTATGTCGGAAATCAAAACGGTGCTTGGAGCAGTCTTTGCCTTTATCATATATTTCTTTATCTTCTTGTTTGGGGGACAAGTCATGAGAAGTATAGGAGAAGAGAAGACAAGCAGAATTGTAGAAGTTTTGGCTTCCAGTGTAAAGAGCGTCTATCTTTTGTTTGGAAAGATTATTGCAGTGGCTCTTTTGGGATTGACCCAGATAATATTGTGGATAGTTCTTACGTTGCTGCTTATAGGGGGAGTTTCTTTGGCACAACCAGATTTGTTTGCTCCACAGGAGCAAAAAGAAATACAGGTAGCACAGCGAGTTGTTAGTGTAGATACTTTGGATTTGAACAATGCAGACTCTTCTTTTGCAAAAGAGGCTATTCAGAATATACAGGCAATAAATTTCCCTCTTGTTGTAGGTGTATTTATCATATACTTTATTTTGGGTTATTTGTTCTATGCATCTTTGTTTGGTGCAGTGGGTGCTTTGTTGGATAACGATACAGATAATTCCCAATTCACTCTTCCAGTAACGGTGCCAATGATATTTGCTATTATATGTGTGCCAATGGTGCTGAATAATCCTACAGGCAGTGTTGCGGTTTGGTTAAGTATGATTCCTTTCACCTCTCCGGTGATTATGTTGGTGAGGATTCCATTTGGTGTTCCTGTTTGGCAGCTTTTGGTATCGGTAGCTTTGATGATTATCTTTATAGTCGCTGCAGTCTGGTTCGCAGGCAAGATTTACAGAACAGGAATACTGATGTACGGAAAAAATATTACATGGAAAGAAATCTTTAAATGGTTTAGAAAATAGTAATATCAAAGTATTTGTGTGTTCTGTAAAATAAAAGTTTGATAAAAACGGACTTTCAGGGTACTTATTACAAAATTTTTATTGTACTTTTGCTCCTGATTTCACTGAAAAAGGAGGAAAATACAATGAATGGAGATTTATTTGCAAACAATGATGCAGTTAATAAAGGATACGCAATAGAGGAGATAAAAAAAACTACTTTGGAATATTTCAAAGGAGACACTCTCGCAACAGATGTTTGGATTAACAAGTATGCTTTAAGGGATGGGGAAAAAATATATGAACTTTCTCCAGATGATATGCACCATCGTTTAGCAAAAGAGTTCGCACGAATAGAAAAGAAATATAAAAATCCATTGAAGGAGGAGGAAATCTATAATTTACTTAAAGATTTTAAATACATAATTCCTCAAGGCAGTCCTATGTTTGGTATAGGCAATGACTTTCAGATAGTATCCCTGAGTAATTGTTTTGTTATCGGCAACGAAGGGGAAAGTGATTCATATGGAGCGATAATAAAGACAGACGAAGAACAAGTCCAGCTGATGAAAAGACGTGGAGGAGTAGGACATGACCTTTCTTGTATAAGACCAAAAAATTCTCAAGTGAAAAACTCAGCTCTTACTTCCACAGGCATTATTCCTTTTATGGAGAGATATTCCAATACAACAAATGAAGTCGCACAGGGAGGCAGAAGAGGTGCTTTGATGCTTAGTATAGGAGTAAAGCATCCTGATGTGGAAGATTTTATTGATGCAAAGATGGATACCGACAAGATAACAGGTGCAAATGTTTCGGTAAGGATTGATGATGATTTTATGAAGTGTGTCAAGGAAGACAAGGAATATACTCAACAGTTTCCAATAAATAGTAAACATCCCAAAATCACAAAAAAAGTAAATGCAAAAACTCTCTGGAACAAGATAATACATAATGCTTGGAAAAGTGCAGAACCTGGAGTTTTGTTTTGGGATACTATTCAAAGAGAGAGTATTCCTGATTGCTACAAAGATTTTGGTTTTGAGACGATTTCTACAAATCCTTGCGGTGAGATACCATTGTGCGCGTACGATTCATGCAGATTGCTGGCGATAAACCTATACAGTTATGTAGATAATCCTTTTACAAAGCAGGCAAAGTTCGATTTTGAAAAATACTCTTCTCATGTTCAGATGGGACAACGTCTTATGGATGATTTGATAGATTTGGAGTTAGAAAAAATAGAACTTATTCTTAATAAAATAGAAACAGATCCGGAAAGCGAAGAAATAAAGCGGGTTGAAAAAAATCTTTGGCTTAACATAAAGCTAAAATGTCTGGAAGGAAGAAGGACTGGTTTTGGTGTTACTGCTGAAGGAGATATGCTTGCAGCAATGAATCTGATATATGGAACGGACGAGGCTACAGATTTTGCTGTTGAAGTACATAAACAATTAGCTTTGAATGCCTATCGTTCATCTGTAATAATGGCAAAAGAGAGGGGCTCTTTTCCTATATATGATGCTAAAAGAGAGTCAAAAAATCCTATGATTCTTAGAATAAAGCAAGAAGACAAGGAACTGTATTCTCAAATGACAAAACATGGCAGAAGAAATATTGCACTTCTTACTATAGCACCAACCGGCAGTGTTAGTATTTGTACTCAGACTTCTTCCGGAATAGAACCTGTGTTTATGGTGGCTTACAAAAGAAGAAGAAAAGTCAATCCGAATGACAAGAATGCCAATGTAAGTTTTACTGATGACAAAGGTCAGGCTTGGGAAGAGTACAATGTTTTACATCCTAAGTTTGTTGAATGGGCTAAACTGCAGGGCATAGATGAAAAAGAATTGGTTTACACCTATACTGATAAACAAATAGAAGACCTTATAAGCCAGAGTCCTTATAACAAAGCTACTGCTAACCATATCAATTGGGTGAATAAAGTAAAGATGCAGGGAGCTATACAGAAATGGGTAGATCATTCTATTTCTGTAACAGTGAATATTCCAAAAGAGACTACAGAGGAAATAGTATCACAGATATATATGACCGCATGGGAAAGCGGTTGTAAAGGAATGACTATCTATAGAGATGGTTCAAGAAACGGTGTGCTTGTTTCCAATGCTAAGACGGAACAGAATACATTTGCAGAAACCAAAGCTCCAAAACGACCTAAGAAATTGGAAGCAGATATTATACGTTTCCAGAATGAAAAAGAGAAATGGATTGCTGTTGTTGGATTGTATGAGAACAGACCTTATGAGATATTTAGTGGTAAGGCAGAAGCTTTTCTTGTGCCAAGCAATGTTAATAAAGGTTGGATAATAAGAGTAAAAGAAGGCAATAAACCTGCAAGATATGACTTCCAGTTCCTTGACCAAGATGGTTATAAAGTAACAATAGAGGGATTGTCAAGGTTGTTTAATAAAGAATTTTGGAACTATGCCAAGCTGATATCCGGAGTTTTGCGTCAAGGAATGCCAATAGTGAATGTAATATCATTGATTTCAAAACTGACTCTTGACTCTGATACAATCAACACTTGGAAAAACGGAATAGAGAGGGCGTTGAAGAAATACATAAAAGACGGCACCAAGGTAGAGGGCGAGAAATGTCCGAATTGCGGAGGCGATTTGATATTCACAAGCGGATGCAAACAATGCCCTGATTGTGGTTGGAGCAAATGCGGATAAAATCTTTGGGAAACCGCTGACAAAACAGAAAAAAGACGAAACTTTGGTTTCGTCTTTTTTTCTTTATATATGTTTCTATTCTTCTATGGCTTTTATTCCAGGAAGAACTTTGCCTTCCAAGAATTCCAACATTGCACCACCACCTGTAGAAATATAGGAAACTTTGTCTGCGTATCCGCTTTCTTTTATTGCACTGACCGAATCACCTCCTCCAATGGCAGAGAAAGCACCTTTTTGTGTAGCATCAGCAACAGCCTTGGCAATAGCGAAAGTTCCATCGGCAAATTTTTTCATTTCAAATACTCCCATAGGGCCATTCCATAATATAGTTTTAGAAGAAAGGACAACATCACAATAGTTCTTTATGGATTTTTCTCCTATATCCATTCCTTCCCAGCCATCTGGTATGTCCATAGTAGGGACATATTTTGTATTTGCACTTTCCAAGAAGTCATCGGCAACGATACTGTCTTCAGGAAGATAAAGTTTTACTCCTTTTTCTTCTGCTTTTTTCATCAAAGCTTTTGCAGTATCAATCTTGTCATCTTCGCAAAGAGAGTTGCCAACATTGTGTCCTAAGGCTTTATAGAAAGTATAACGCATACCACCTCCAATAACAAGGTTGTCGGCGATGTCTATCAGAGACTCCAAAATACCAATCTTTGAACTAATCTTGCTTCCCCCGATAACGGCGGTGAAAGGTTTCTCATAGTTGTTCATCAATTTGTTCAAGTTCTTTACTTCGTTCTCCATTAGAAGGCCAAAGTATTTGTCGTTAGGGAAGAACTTGGCCAAAGTTGCAGTAGAAGCGTGTTCTCTGTGAGCAGCTCCGAATGCATCATTAACGTATGCGTCACCAAGCAGAGAAAGTTGTTTAGCAAAGTCTTCATTGCCTTTAGTCTCTTCAGGATAGAAACGGATATTCTCCAATAGCATGACCTGACCATCTTGTAGAGAGTTAGCAAGTTTTGTTACTTCTTCTCCCAATAGGCTTTGTGTGAATACAACTTCTTGTTTTATGATTTTTGACAAGTATTCTGCCACAGGTTTAAGAGTAAATTCCGGTTCAAAACCGCCTTTCTTTGGTCTTCCAAGATGTGCCATAAGAAAAACTCTTGCTCCATCACCCATCAACTTGTTGATGGTAGGCATAGCTTCCATTATTCTTGTATCATCACTTATGTTACCTTGTTTGTCAAAAGGAACGTTGAAATCAACTCTTACAAGTACTCTTTTGCCTTTAAAATTTGTATCTTTAATTGTTTTCATATCGATTGTTTTTACTTTATATTTTTATATTGGATTTTGCAAAGATATAAAAACTATTTTAAAGACAAAAATAATTGACAAAATTTTTAGAATTTCATTCTCTGATACTTAATAAAATTCTTTTTATAGGCTTTCAGGAAGTACTTAAACCACTTGTCATTGTTGTATTTGTCTTCCATACGATAGCTCTGGGCTATCTTTTCTTGGCGTTTTGCTTCTTGCATAGACATCAACTGTCCGATACGTCTCTGGATTTTCTTGGTGTGTTTTGATTTATATCCCATCAATTTCAGCGATGCAATCGCTTCTATTGCTCCTTCGTATTGTTGGTATTTGATAAGATTTTCAGCAGTCTTGATAGCCAGATTGTCATCATTCATTTCCTTTAACACATATCTCAGGCCTAAGTGTTGAACACTCATTTCATTTAGCTTGTGTGTGTTGTAGAAATGTTCCATTTTAGAATACTCAAGAAAGTATTTTACAGTGTCTTTATCCATTAGGATTTGTTCGCAGTTTTCTTTCATTGCCACGTATTGCAGAGGTTCTTCTATCTGGCGTTTCAGACTTCTTACTCTCTGTTTGTCCAATCTGCATTCACTGTTGCCTTTTATCTCCATGGCTTTGTTGATATATACCTCGGCAGTGTAAAAATCGTTTTTGCGGATGCACTCCAAGATATCATAAACCAAGACATTTATCTCATCTTGTTTCTTTGAACAGACTTTGTTGTCTATTGCACGTAGGTAGGAGTTCATTATGCGTTGAATGGCAGTGTCTTCTTCCATCTTGTATTCTGCAATAAGGTCGTTGGTTAAAGAAACAAGTGAATCAGCTTTTGGGATATTGCCTTCAAATATAGCATATTCGGCAGAAGACATACGTTTTGCTGTTATTTCTCTTATAGCCCTTATGTACATTTGTTCAACGGCTTTCTTGTCTCCCTCTATCTTTGCCAAGCGGTTTGCTTTCTCCAATACCTCAAGAGCTTTCTCATAGTTATTTACCTGCATAAATGTACGGGTTTCAAAAAACTTGTCATCTATGGCTTTGTCTATGGTCTTGACCTTTGTACTTTGGACAGCAAAACTCTCCTTGGGATTCTTGTTTTCTGAAGAAGAAATATAATCTTTTTCTATTCTATCCACCTCTTCTTCCGGATTTGAAACGGTGTCTTTTATATATTCTGCATAATCCAAGGAATATCCCTCAGGCTTTGCATTGTGTTCTATAGAATCCAGCTTTGTATCACTTGGTATAAGGGTTCCTTGTATTTGTGCTATCTGTTTGAGAGTGTTTTCCTCAAATTTGCCGCCGATCATTTCAGAAAGACTTTTTGCTTTTGCAAGCATATCCCCTCTGAGTTCAGTGTTTTTTGCACCTTGTAAAGTCTTGGCTGTGGCAATGTAGTAATCTACCACCTTATCCACTATTTCATCAAAAGAAGATGTGTCGTTTATGCTTTCTCTGTTGCGTTGTAGATAGTCATAGGTATTTTCTGCAAAATCGCTTGCTATTTTCATCTCTCCCAACTTTATTGCTTTTTTAGTAATGGTAAGATGATCGTTGTAAATTCCTTGTTGGCAAGTCTCTATATTCTTTTTTACAAGAGCAGACTGACAAATATTCATATTGTCTTTTTTGCAGAAGTCGTCCAATTGTGTAAGAATATCGTATGCGTAGGCATATTTCTTTTCTTTTATCAAGGCCATAGACTGCAAAAGGTTCTTGTCGTATGTATATACCAACATATTGGCACAAAGTTTCTTCTCCTCTGGAGTAGGATTCATCTTTGAAAGAATATCGTTGAGGATTTGAGTTGTTTTCACAATCTGTGCAGAGTCGGAAGAGAGCTTAGCCAGCTCATAGTGGGCCATTACGTTTTTAGGATTAAGGCTTATGGATTTTTGCAAAAGCCTGTAACCGTCATTTTTTTTGTTTTGTGATATAAGGCTCAAAGCTTTTACATAATAAAGTTCGGAAGCTCGCGGAGTAAGAAAAGCCAGCAGATCCTGATTATGTTTTAGCAATGTTTTCAGTTCAATATATTTTGCATAAACTTCGTTATCGGTGTTGTAAATCTCCTTTTCTTTAATAAAGTCGTTGGCTTTATTAACCCTGTATTCATAAATAGGCAGCATATCCACCTTATCCGAGGAAATGTCTGAAAGTTCTTTCAGATGTTTATCGTATTGTTTTATCAATTCTTTCTTTTGTGCAGACGAAAGGGTCTGGGAATAACCTTGAAAAGAGACAAAGACAACAAACAATATGGAAAAAAATATACCCTTTTTCATGACTTATATGTATATAGATGTATGTATCAAAATTTGCTTTGGCAAAAGTACAACAAATTTTTGTTTATCGCTTATTTGCAACAAGATTAAAAACGTCCTATTGTAAAAAATCTTATGAAATATATCCAGAAAATAGAATAAAGACAGATGTTTATAATCTATAGTCAATAACTTTTTTGTCAAAGAAACCTTTTACATCATAGACTATGCCTTTTTCTGCTTCTTTCAAAAAAGCACGCGGATTGAGTTTAAGAAAATCTTTGTGAGCTACAGCCAATACAACACAATCAAAGTCTTTATCTCTCGGGAGTATATTGGTTATGTTGATATTGTATTCCTGTTTTACTTTCTCTTTGTTTGCATAAGGGTCAAAAACTGTTATATTCCCGGTGTATTCCTCGAAAACAGAATAAATATCTTTTACTTTGGTATTGCGGATGTCAGAACAATTCTCTTTAAAGGTAAAACCAAGAATGAGTATCTTTGAACCTTTGATGACAAGGCCTTTTTTGTTCATTAGTTTTATAACCTCATTGGCAACATATGTTCCCATGGAGTCGTTCAGTTCCCTTGCATTCATCAGCAAACGGGGCATAAGACCATAGACTTCTGCTTTCTGAATAAGATAATAAGGATCCACACTTATACAATGACCACCTACCAAGCCAGGATAAAGATTGATGAAATTCCATTTTGAAGAAGCAGCCTCAAGAACTTCTTTAGTGTCAATATTCATTGCATTGAATATCTTGGCAAGTTCATTCATAAAGGCGATATTTACATCTCTTTGAGTGTTTTCTATGATTTTGGCTGCTTCTGCAACCTTTATGCAGGAAGCTTTGAATGTACCGTTTTTCAGAACAGAATTATATACTTTGTCAACAAAGTCTGCTATCTCAGGAGTTGAACCTGAAGTAACTTTCTTTATGTTTTCTACCCTGTGAGCAGTGTCTCCTGGATTTATTCTTTCTGGTGAGTAGCCTACAAAGAAATCTTCGTTAAACCTTAGCCGTGATTCCTTTTCAATAATAGGAACGCATTCTTCTTCCGTCATGCCGGGATATACAGTGGATTCGTAAACAATGACATCCCCTTTATTTATCACACTTGCAACCTCCTTTGTGGCAGAAAACAAGCAGCGTAAATCAACCTTGTTGTTGGAATCTACGGGTGTAGGTACGGTAATAATATAGAAATTGCAATGTCTTATATCCTCAATGTTGGAAGTGGCATAAAAACCGCTCTCCTTTATTGCTTTTTGTAAGTCTTCCAATGGGACTTCGTTGTTTTCATCTATGGATTTGTTGATTTTGTCGGTTCTTTCTTTATTGGTGTCGTATCCAATGACTTTATAGTTGTTTGAAAACATACAGGACAAAGGCAGTCCTACATATCCTAAACCAACAACAGCAATATTTACATTACTCAAATCCATATCTGAAACAAATTAAATAAAACTTGCTCTGTATTCTTCAAAGGTAGGGTGATGCTTGTCTTTTTCCGACAAGATAATATCTTTTTCAGGCAGAAGCCAGTCTATATTTAATGTCTTGTCGTTCCACATTATTGCGCCCTCGTTTTCTTTTGAATAGAACTCATCACACTTGTATTGGAAAATAGCCTCATCGCTTAACACGGCAAATCCATGGGCAAATCCTTTTGGGATAAAGAATTGGAGCTGATTTTCTTCGCTAAGTATGATAGAATAATGTTGTCCGAAAGTTTTTGAGTCTTTTCTTATGTCTACAGCGACATCCAACACCTTTCCTTTTACAACACGCACCAACTTGCTTTGGGCATATTTCCCCTTTTGGAAATGTAAGCCTCTTAGTACACCATAAGAAGATTTGCTCTCGTTGTCCTGAACAAAGGTAATGTTGCCTATAGCCTTGGTGAAATCTCTTTCTGAATAAGATTCAAAAAAATAACCTCTTTCGTCTTTAAATATTTTAGGTTCTATGATTATTAAACCTTCTATGTCTGTCTTTTTGATATTCATTGTTAGTCTGTTTATTGCAAAGAAGCAAGTTCTTGCTTAAGTGCAGCAAGTTTTGTTTCACAGTCGGAGAGTTTTTTTCTTTCCAAAGCTACTACCTTTTCCGGAGCGTTATTGACAAACTTCTCATTGGAAAGTTTTTTGTTTATGGAAACAATAAAACCTTCATAGTATTTGATTTGCTCGTTGATTTTCTCTATCTCTTCCTCTTTGTTTATGTTTTGTGATATAGGGATGAAGATTTCTGTTGTGCGAACCATCAAAGACAAAGCCCCCTCCTGTTTGTCCTTTACAAAATTTATTTTTTCTGTGTTGGCAAGCTTGGTTATGATACTTTCATATTTTGATATGATATCTTTGTCGTCGTTTTCTTTTATGAAGCATTGTAACACCTGCTTAGGAGAGATACCTTTGGAGTTTCTTAATCCACGAATAGCAGTGATTATCTCCTTAATGAAAGCAAATTCTACATCCATTCTGTTTTCTTTTTCAGAGCATTTTGGATAAGCAGTATCCATAAGGAATTCATCGTCTTTTCTTTCTCTGAGGTTGTGATAAATTTCTTCCGTAACAAAAGGCATAAATGGTTGAAGAATTTTCATTAAAGACTCAAAGACAGAGATAGTTTGCTCAAAAGTCTCTTTATCTATAGGTTTTTGGTACTCTGGCTTTACTATCTCCAAGAACCATGAACAGAAATCGTCCCAAATGAAAGTATAGATATTCTTTAGGCATTCGCTAAGACGATATTTCTTGAAGTCATCTTCTATCTGCTCCAATACGACATTCATTCTTTGATAGAACCATTCAACAGCAAGTCTGGAATGTTCAGGCTGAGGTATGGTTTCTATGTTCCAACCCTTTATCAACCTCAAGGCATTCCATATTTTGTTGGCAAAGTTTCTTCCTTGTTCGCAATAGGCTTCGTCAAATGGCAGGTCGTTGCCGGCAGGAGAAGACATAAGCATTCCCATTCTTACTCCGTCTGCTCCATATTTGTCTATCAGCAACAGAGGATCAGGAGAGTTGCCTAAGGTTTTGGACATCTTTCTTCCAAGTTTATCCCTTACTATTCCGGTGAAATACACATTGTGGAAAGGTATCTCTTTTCTGAATTCCAAGCCTGCCATTATCATTCTTGCAACCCAGAAAAAGATAATATCCGGACCTGTTATCAAATCAGAGGTAGGGTAGTAGTAGTTTATTTCTTTGTTGTCCGGCTCGTTTATTCCGTTAAAACAGCTTATAGGCCACAGCCAGGAAGAAAACCATGTATCCAATACATCCTCGTCTTGCTTTAGTTCCTCTATTTTTATCTCAGGGATAATGTTTTTGGCTTTTTCGTATGCTTCTTCCAATGAAGGAGCAACAACGTATTCGTTGTTTGAAAGATAGTATGCAGGTATTCTATGACCCCACCACAACTGACGGGAAATACACCAGTCTTTTGTGTCCTCCATCCAATGTCTGTATGTGTTGATAAACTTTTCGGGGTGAAACTTTATCTTTCCGCTTTCAACAACTTCCAATGCAGGCTTGGCCATATCTTTCATTCTGCAGAACCATTGCATGGAAAGTTTTGGTTCGATAGGCACAGATGTACGTTCAGAAAGACCTATTTTGTTGTCGTAGTCTTCTATCTTTTCCATCAAAGCTTCAGCCTGCAGGTCTTCCACAATTTGTTTTCTGCATTCAAATCTATCCAAGCCATTGTATTTTAATCCGTTCTCGTTTAGAGTTCCGTTGTCGTTGAAAATATTGATGGAGTTCAGTTTATGCTTTATTCCAAGATTATAGTCATTGATGTCGTGAGCAGGAGTAACTTTCAAAGCACCAGTTCCAAAAGTCATATCCACATATTCGTCAAAGATAACAGGTACTTCTCTGTTTACAACAGGAACGATAAGTTTCTTGCCTTTCAGATAAGCAAACCTTTCATCATTTGGATTGACACAAACAGCAGTATCTCCCATTATAGTTTCAGGACGAGTGGTTGCCACAACAACATACTTTCCCTTGTCATCAGCAAGGTAGTAGCGAAGATAGTAAAGCTTGGAATGCTGGTCTTTGTATATAACTTCTTCGTCGCTGACAGCTGTCAAAGCTTTAGGATCCCAGTTTACCATGCGGACGCCTCTGTAAATAAGTCCTTTGTCATAAAGATTGCAGAACACCTTTATTACAGCCTCGCTCATGTCTTCGTCCATTGTGAATTTGGTTCTTTCCCAGTCACAGCAGCAACCGAGAGTTTTCAGTTGTTGAAGAATTATTCCACCTTTTTCTTCTTTCCATTGCCAAGCGTGTTTTAGAAATTCTTCCCTTGTAAGGTCTGTTTTGTTTATGCCTTTTTCTTTCAGAAGGTTGACAACTTTGGCTTCTGTTGCTATACTTGCATGGTCAGTTCCCGGAACCCAGCATACGTTCTTTCCGTTCATGCGTTCTTTTCTGCAAAGTACATCTTGTATAGTTTCGTTCAGCATGTGTCCCATGTGGAGCACTCCAGTAACGTTTGGAGGAGGTATTACTATGGTGTATGCTTCTCTTTTATCAGGCGTAGAGTGGAAAGCGTTTTTGTCTAACCACTTGTCATACCATTTCTTTTCAACGTTCTTTGCTATATATTTGGATTCCAATTCTGCCATATCAGTATATGATTTTATAATAACTTGCAAATTTACTAAAATTTTTGGAAATGAAAATCTTTTTTTCAAAAACTTATGGAATAAAAAATACAGGTTGACATGAAAACTAAATAGATTATCAAAAAGAATCTAAAATGATTTGGTTTTAAAAGTTTAAATCTTGGTTTTTATTCACAAAAACTTTGATCTTTTTTTTATAAAAAGTAGGAAAACATACACAAACGACAACATTATACTATAGTATAATGTTGTCGTTTGTGTATGTTTATTCCCTCTTAAGTTTGTATTTTTTGATGATTATATTTTTCTATATCAAAAAAAAGTAGTATATTTGCATCTAATGTTGTAAATACGTATGGCAAAAAAGAAAGAAATAATAGAAGAGCCGCTGGAGAAGCGGTTGTGGAAAGCAGCGGACAAACTACGCAAGAATATTGATGCTGCAGAATACAAACATGTTGTGCTGGGGTTGATATTCCTTCGCTATATATCGGTGTCGTTCGAAAGACTCTATGCCGAGCTTATGAAACAGCAGGCTGAAGGCGCCGACCCTGAAGATCGTGATGAATATCTGGCAGAGAATGTGTTCTATGTGCCGGAGAGTGCCCGCTGGGCTTATCTTGTAGCCAACGCTAAGAATCCGCAGATTGGCAAGCTGATTGACGAGGCAATGGATGCCATAGAGCGAGAGAATCGCTCACTGAAAGGAGTACTGCCCAAAGTATTCTCTCGTCCAAACCTTGACCCCACATCGCTTGGCGAACTGATAGACCTTATTGGAAACAGCACTTTGGAAAACAAAAGAAACATACAGACATAGCATCTTCTTGCCATGGCTTTTGATGTAGATTTCCAGTATTGTTTTATAAATAGATAAACAGATTATTTATTTTATATTTCTGTAAAATAATTCTTTTCCAGAAGTTTATAAAGGATTTTCTTGTCTCCCATCACCCATACATAATCTTTTTCCTCAAATACAACATGAGAAGAAGGATTAACGATAGGTGCATCATTTCTTTCTATGGCAATAACCATACACTTGTCTTTCATAAGAGAAGAGTCTATAAGTGATCTGCCTATCCATTCGGAATCCTTGGCAATGCGGAATATAAGGCAATTGATTTTGGAGTTAGGATCTTCGTTTTGCTGTTTGTTGAAGTCGTTAAGCACTTTAACTTCATTGTAATCCATTATCAGAGTATCGTAATCCAAATCCAGATGCCTTAGATTATGGAAAGAGCCAAGCAAAAGCAGACGGTCGCCCTGATGTAGTACAAAATCACCATCAGGGAAATCAATTTGTTTGTTTGCCCGTTGAACAGAAATGATAAGAACGTTATATTTTTTTCTGAAATTAAGATTCTTGAGAGTTACCCCTTCCAATTCACTGTCTTCACTAAGTTTGAAAGGCGCTACATTTATGTTTTGATCTATCCAATGCAGATTGCTGACTTCGCTCATAGGAGTACCGTCTTCATTCATTTGTTGTACAATCTGACGAACGTTGAAGTTTTTGACAAACCTGCTTTCCATAGACCAATAGAAACGCATAAGTTTCTTTGAGTGAAAGATAATGCCAAAGAAGACTGCTGCCAAAACAATGATTATATATGCAGGCAAAGCCCAGTATCTATTTATAACTATGCAGACAAAGAAAAATGCAATGATGTATCTCATCACTATCATAAAAGAGAGGAAGAAACGATTGTTGGTGTCGCTTGTCCAAAGAGAGAGAAACAGGTTGGCTTGTTTTCCTTGGTTATGTATCATAGGACGTAAAAATACAGCAAGAATAGCAAGAGTGCCGAGAGAAAGAATGATTTTTTTGACAAACTGCTGCTCTCCGCTTGTAGCAAACTTTATTCCTATTGTGAAAGAGATTAGAGATATTGCCAGGCAGATGATAATATACAGAGACAGCCTCGTTAGATATATCTTTATGAACTGTCTCCATACAGAAGATGTTCTTATGTCCTTGTCATCGGAGCTTTTAGGATACAATACTCTGTGCCAGCGTTTAGGGACTATGGCTTCTATTACCCCAAAAGCAGGTTCTGACAGACGTATGCAGTAAGGTGTTGTGAAAGTAGTGATAACAGAAACAGCAATAACTATAGGATAAACCGTTGGAGAAATAATTCCAAGACCCATTCCTAAACTTGCCACAATAAAAGAGAACTCTCCCATTTGTGCAAGAGAGAAACCACTTTGCATGGCAGTCTTTAAATCTTCTCCAGCTATTCTTACACCGGCAGTGGTAAAAATCATTTTACCGAGTATTGAAGCACAGGTGATAATTAGTATGATAGAGAAGTTGTCAACAAGTATTTTAGGATCAACCATCATACCTACGGACACAAAGAATATGGCTCCAAAGAAATCTTTTATAGGTGTAATGACTTTTTCTATTCTTTCCTGTTCCAGTGTTTCAGCAAGCAGGGAACCCATTATGAATGCACCCAAGGCAGAGGAGAATCCTACACTTGTAGCAAAGAAAACCATGCCTATACATAGTCCCATGGAAACCAAAAGCAAGGTTTCATCATTTAGATACGGACGTAATTTTTTCAACAATGTAGGTATAAGATAAATACCACAGACAATCCATACAACAAGAAAGAAAACAAGTTTTGCAATAACACCTATAAGCTGAGTGCCTTCAAACTGTTTGCTTACGCCAAGGGTAGAAACGATAACCATAAGTATGATTGCAAACAAATCCTCAAACACTAATATGCCAAAGACTATGCCTGCAAACTTTTTCTTTTGTAGACCAAGGTCAGAAAAGGCTTTGAAGACTATAGCAGTGGAAGACATAATAAGCATACCTCCAAGCAAAAGACTATCAGATGTAGGCCAGCCGATAAGTTTTCCTATGGTAAATCCTAAAAGGGACAACCCGACAATCTCCACTGCAACTGCAATACCTCCAACTTTTCCTATTGTGAACAGTTTCTTAAAAGAAAATTCCAAACCCATTCCAAACAAAAGAAAGATAACACCAATCTCTGCCCATGTCTCAATATGTTCCGGCTCTACTGTCTGAAAGAAAGAAAAATGTGGTCCGGCAATAAATCCTGCAACAATATATCCCAAGACAACAGGCTGTTTAAGTATTTTGCATAGGAGAGAAAATACACTGCCGAGGATAAGTATTATCGCAAGGTCCAAAATAAATGATTCCATAAAAATAAGTCGTTTTCTTCTTTAATAAAATAGCACTGCAAAGTTATAAAAAATAAATGATAAAAGCGAAATTTTATTGATGTTTTGCCTCATTCCACAACAGATCCATCTCATTTAAGGTCATATCGGATAAGGATTTGTTCATCTGTTTTGCTTTCTGCTCTATGTATTGGAAACGTTTCTTGAATTTTTTGTTGGCTTTCTCCAATGCTGTATCTGGATTTACATCAATGAAGCGTGCGTAGTTGATAAGAGAAAACAGCACATCTCCAAACTCATCTTCAATTCTTTCTTTGTTGTCTGATTTCTGTATTTCTGTTTGCAGTTCTTCTATCTCTTCTTGTACCTTGTCCCATACGTCAGAGGTCTTCTCCCAATCAAAACCGACACCTTTTGCTTTGTCTTGCATACGATAGGCTTTTACTAAGGAAGGAAGAGAATCCGGAACTCCAGAGAGAGTAGAGCGATTACCTTCTTTTAGTTTTATTTTTTCCCAGTTCTTTTCCACATCTTCGTAAGTTATGCTTCCATCTTCACAAAACACATGCGGGTGTCTTCGAATAAGTTTTTCGCTTAAAGAGTTCATTACATCAACCAAAGAGAATAGTTTTTCCTCTTCTCCAATCAGGGAGTAGAAGACAATATGCATAAGGACATCACCTAATTCTTTGCAGATGTTTTTGTTGTCGTCGTTAAGAATTGCATCTGATAGTTCATAGATTTCTTCTATCGTAAGCGTACGTAATGTTTCGTTTGTTTGAGCTTTATCCCAAGGACACTCATTTCTGACCTTTCTCATCAGAGACATCATTCTGTTAAATGCCTCAATATATTCTTTGTTTTCCATAATCATTTTAAACGATATTTTATTGGCTTTATTATATTGATTGTTCAGGTGTTGATACAATAATCTTTGTATTTTGCCGTTTGATAAGATACAAAAACAACATTAAAGAGATGAAATGTTTAAATCCTAAATACATAATAATTGTAGTTATTTTGTTTACTTTCTGTAAAAAAGTTACGTCGCAGGTGGTCTATCCGGATAATTCTGTTTTATCCTCTGGTCATTGGTACAAGATAAGTATTTCCTCGGATGGGGTATATAAGTTATCCTACAATGATTTTCTTTCAATGGGGTTTACAGAAGATGAAATAGATTGGGATAATCTTTCCATATATGGTAATGGTGGTTGGGCTATAAGTGAGAAGAATTCAGAATACAAGCGTTCGGACTTACAGGAGAATGCCATATATGTCAATAAGGCTGGAAGGTATGCATTATTCTATGCTCAAGGGACAATAAAGACTACATATTCTAATTCTGTTTTTTCTTGTAAAGTACATCCTTATACCGACAATGCGAACTATTTTGTAACCTTTGACAGCAATATCGGCACCAAGAAACGTATCGAAGAGAAAAATGCATTGACTATCTATGATACTACAATCTCTGCTACTCCATACTATTCTTTTCATAAGCGGGAACTTGTGAATTTATTGAATGCAGGGCAGACATGGGTAGGAGAAAAAATGACACCTTCAAACAATACTCTTTCCATACCGATAAGTCTTCCTAATGTTTCGTCTGATTATGTTTCGAAATTGGAAATAGATATTGCTACTTCCAGTTCTTCCGATGTAAGTTTTGAAATCAAGTTAAACGGAACTTCTTTGGGTAACATAACTCCCATGTCTTCTTCTTCAGACGCAGAGGCATTGCGGGCATATCGTCAATATACACCAACCATAGGCACACCAAACAGTACCATAAATATCCAATACAATTCTACAGGGTTTTCAGACAAAGCATATCTGAATTATATACTTGTGAATTATATTCAGCAACTTGTGTTCAACAACAGTTATCTTCGGTTCTATTCTGTCAACAATCCACTTCATACTAATGCTATAAGATACATGATAAGCAATGTAAATAGCGTTAATACCATGATATGGGACGTAACGGATATTACAAATGCTTATCAGATACCTAAGACACAAGAAAACTTTATCTCCTATTGCAATGTTGCCAATGATACTGTCCGTACTATAGTTGTTGTTAATGGTAATAATTTTCCTACTCCTATTTTTGTATCATCGGTAGAGAATCAGAATCTTCACGCAATGCAATCAGCCGACTTTATCATCATCAGCCATAGTAAGTTTATGGATAAGGCAAAAGAGTTGGCAACCTTGCATCGAGAGAACGACGGTATAAGTGTCGAGGTTGTTGATATAGAGCAAGTTTATAATGAATTTTCATCAGGGCAGCGGGATTTTCTTGCGATGAGGGAGTATCTACGAATGCTTTATCATAAGTATGTATCGATAGGTAAAAATCCCACTAATGTTCTTTTGTTTGGTGACGGCACTTTTGACAACAAGAATATTCTTGGCTACAACAACAACTATATACCGACCTATCAGTCCCCGAGCGAATACGTCAATGTCAATACTGTTATTACTTCCGATGATGTTCTTGCTTGTCTGTCAGATTATTCCTCAAATCGTACCTCTGATACACTTTTAGTAGGAGTAGGGCGTTATCCAGTAACCGATATATCCTCCGCCTCCGTTCTTATAGATAAAAGCCGAAGATATATGCAAAAGAAAGATTTGCTGGAAGGCGAAGACGGTGATTGGAGAAATTTTGTCATGCTTTCTTCTGATGATGCGGATAATGTAAGCGAAATGTATTTTATAGACAATGCAGAACATATTTATAGCCAGATAGACCAGACACAACCCTATCTTAATGTTCAGAAAGTTTATGAAGATGCTTATAAAGAATACACTTCTTCTTCAGGAGCTACATATCCAGATGCAAGTAAGGCAATAAACGACAGAATGAATAAAGGTTGTCTTCTGTTTAATTATTTAGGGCATGGTTCTGCAGACCATTTAAGTGGAGAGCGATTGATAACAATGTCTGATATAACTTCATGGACAAATTACAATAGGTTGCCGTTAATGATAACATCAACTTGTGAGTTTGCCCGTTTTGATTTAGTAGAGAAACAGTCAGCAGGGGAATATACTGTTACTTCAGAAAATGGAGCAGCAATAGCTTTGATAGCAGCAGCAAGAAAGATAGCCTCCAATAATCCTATCAATCAAGCTTTGCATAAATATGCTTTAATGAGAAAAAGTGATGGGACACCTTATACTTTTGGAGAAGTAAAAATGTATGCAAAGAATTCTACTCATTTGCAGACATCAGAAAGAAGTATAAGCCTTTTGGGAGATCCTGCCTTGAAGATTTCTCTTCCAAAATACAATATCAAGGTTACTCAAATAAATAATTCAGTATATGATGATAATACCCAAAGTTTTACTACCATAGATACTTCCAATGCCCTTTCCAAAATGTATATAAAAGCAGAGATTGTTGATTTTAACGGCAACAAGGTGGAGGATTTCAACGGTAGAGTAAAAATATATTTGTTTGATAAGAAAACAAACTATCAGACTTTGGATAATTCAGGCATAGGGACAACTCTTACATTTGAACTGCAGACAAATATGTTGCACAAAGGTATTACGAAAGTTGTTAATGGTGAGTTTGAGTACAATTTTATGGTGCCAAAGGATATAGCATATAATTATGGAAAGGCAAAGTTAAGTTTTTACGCACAGGATTCAAATATTGATGCAGCAGGATATACCAATGATTTTATACTTGGAGGAATTGACGAGAATGTAGATATAACAGAAACAAGACCATTGCTTGATTTATACATCAATGACAGTAATTTTGTGGATTATGGAATAACAGATGAAAATCCGAGCCTTTTTGCAGTTATACAGGACAGTATTCCTATAAATATAGCTGGTGCTGGTTTAGGACATGATATAGTAGCCCGTTTGGATAATGCTGCAAATACTTTTATACTTAATGATTATTATGTATACGATGAAGATGATATGACAAAGGGTTATATTACATATCCTTTTTCTTCTCTTGAGGAAGGGGAACATACACTCTCTCTTAAAGTATGGAATATATATAATTATTCTTCAGAAGCAACTATTCATTTTAGGGTTGTAAATTCAGAAAAAGAAGAATATGAAACCTATAATTACCCTAATCCTTTTAGCGAAAGTACAAATATAATTCTAAAATTTAACAGGCCAGATAATATCAAGTCGGTAAGAATAAAAATATTTAATGCACAAGGCAGGGTTTTAAAGACTATTAATGCCGACAGCTATATAAATACTTACAATACTACTCCTATTTATTGGGACGGCAGGGTTGATGGTGGAGGAATAATAGGAAATGGTATATATTATTATGTAGTGGAGATTACCAATAACAGTGGAGAAGTGATAAGAAAAACAAATAAAATGTTGGTTATAAAATAAGAATACTCACAATAAAAATAGATTACAAGCGTTTTTAGAAACAATAAAAAACAAATAAAAGATGAAACGAATAGCTTTTATACTCATATCTATCGGCTTTATATTTACAAGTTTTGTCTATGCACAAACAGGAATAGATAACGATAATATACAGGGAGTAATACTAAGAAGACAAGTAGAAAATGATGCACGGCTTATTTCCACAGGAGTTCCTTTGCTGCTGATTGCTCCAGATGCAAGAGCAGGAGCTTTGGGAGATTTGGGTGCTGCTTCAACTCCAGATGCAAATTCAAATCATTGGAACGCTGCCAAACTGCCTTTTGCAGAAAAGAAATTTGCTGCTTCTTTAACTTATTCACCTTGGCTTAGAGATATAGCAGGAGATATAGATTTAACGTATTTGGCAGGATACTACAAGATAAATGATATTAGTGCAGTGGGAGCTTCTTTGACTTATTTTTCTTTAGGTTCAATTAATTTTACAAATGACGAAGGTGTTTCTATGGGAGATTATAATCCTAATGAGTTTGCATTGGACGTGTCATATTCCATGAAGCTTTCAGAATATTTGGCTGCTGCTGTAACAGGAAGATATATCCGTTCTGATTTAACTCAAGGTCAAAGTGTTCAAGGCAACAGTACTCATGCTGCATCTGCAGTTGCTGCAGATATAGGTTTGTATTATCAACGAGATATAGCATCAGATAAACCTGCACAATACGCTTTGGGTTTGCAGATATCCAACTTAGGCAACAAAATTTCTTATTCAGATAATCTGGAATCAAGTTTCTTGCCTGCCAATCTTAGAATAGGAGGAAGATATACCTATTCCATGGATCAGTTTAACAGAATCTCCTTTATGATGGATATGAATAAACTTCTTGTCCCTACACCTCCGGTAAGAGATACTTCTGGAAATATTTACGAAGGCTATGAAGATAATGTAGGAGTTTTGAGAGGAGTTTTCCAATCATTCTATGATGCTCCAAACGGCTTTAAAGAAGAATTACAAGAAATAAGTCTTTCTACAGGCGTAGAATATTGGTACAATAATATGGTAGCAGCAAGGGCAGGATATTTCTATGAAAACAAAAAGAAAGGAGACAGACAGTATCTCACACTTGGTTTGGCTATAAAATATAATTCTTTGGGAATAGACATATCTTATCTTATTCCAACATCTCAAACCAATAATCCGTTGAAGAATACACTTAGAGTTTCACTTTCATTTGATATGTAAAAAACATTTTGTTTATGAAAATGAAAGTTGGTTTTGGCTATGATGTGCATAAACTTCAAGAAGGGAAGAAACTTTATCTTGGAGGAGTGGAAATAGAATCTTCTCCTTTGGGTGCTGTTGGTCATTCTGATGCGGATGTGCTTATACATGCTATTATTGATGCGCTTTTGGGAGCCGCAAATTTGAGAGATATAGGTTTTCAATATCCGGATACAGACAATAAGTATAAAGGAATAAAAAGCACATTGTTGTTGGAAGATACTTTTCAAAAGGTAAAAGAAAAAGGTTTCTGTATAGAAAACATAGATGCAACCATAGCTTTGCAATCTCCAAAGATTGGTGTCTATGTTCCAAAAATGAAAGAATGTATTTCAAAAATTCTTTGCTTGGACATAGAAGACGTAAGTATAAAAGCAACAACAACAGAACATTTGGGATTTGAAGGAAGGAAAGAGGGTGTCTCTGCTTATAGCGTTTGTCTTCTGTTAAAAGACAAATAATTGGTTGCAACTGTAACCTTTTTATTAATTTTAAAGTATAAACGATGTAATGTTACATAAGAAAGGTGTTTAAAAACAATATTTTAATATAGCGATTTGTAAAAATATGAAAAAAAAAGTTTTTATGTAGTTTTTTTTTTGTAATATTGCCGTTTGAAATTATAATATATATTTTATGAAAAAACATATACTTTTTTTTGTGTTGATATGCGTATTTGCGATTGTGGGGGTAAGGGCACAAGATCCTCATTTCTCTCAATTTTTTGCTAATCCTATCTATACTAACCCTGCCTTTGCAGGTTCTGCTGTTTGTCCTCGTGTTTCTCTTTCTTATAGAGACCAATGGCCTTCTTTGGGCGCTTTTAAAACTTTCTCTGCAAGTTATGATCAATATTTTGATTTTATTTCTGGAGGTATAGGTATTTATGTAATGAGTGATAATCAAAGTGATTTTTATAGAGTCAATACAGCAGCATTGGCTTACTCTCTTCATCTGCAATTGACTCAAGAAATAGCATTGAATCTTGCTGCACAAGCAAATATTACAAATAATAGTTTGGATTGGGATAAACTTGTTTTTGGAGATATGATAGATACTCGTTTGGGAGTGATTTATCCAAGCACGATGGCTACTCGTCCCGACAATACTTCCAAGACATATGTTGATTTCGGAGCAGGAGCTTTGGTGTATGGAGAAACTTGGTATGCAGGCGTAGCTGCTGTTAATCTTACTCGTCCAAAAGATGGCTTCATTTCATATAACAGACTACCTATAAAAGTAACAGCAAATGCTGGTATGAGATTGAATCTTAGAAGAGATGCAAGAAGAACAAATGCATTTTTTGGTCAGCCTATTATTTCTCCAAATATTATCTATCAGCATCAAGGAGAATTCAATGAACTGAATTATGGTATGTATTTGGATTGGTCTCCTTTTGTTTTTGGAGCATGGTTCAGACAATCCATGTCATTCAGCAATGCTGACGCTATAGTCCTTTTGTTTGGCTTGCAATGGGGAGATTACAAGATAGGATACAGTTATGACATAACAGTTTCTTCTCTTTCCAATGTTTCTGGAGGAGCACACGAAGTTTCTTTGAGTGCAAAACTTCCTTGTCCAGAAAAGAAGAAGAAAATCAGAGACGTAAAATGTCCTTCATTCTAAATTTTTATTGATTGTTGAAACAAAAATAAACTTATACACGTATAAAGGAAAGTAAAAAAGAAAATAAATAATATGAAAACAGTATCATTGGTCGGAAAATTAATGGTTGTGGTTGCAGTAGTAACATTGCTTGTTGGTTGTTCTGGAAAGAAAAAATCAGCGACAACTGGTTGGAATTATGATGATCCAAAATGGGGCGGTTTCGAATCTGCGAAGAATATAGAACAACAGACACCTCCAGGAATGGTATTTATTGAAGGTGGTGCTTTTATTATGGGAAGAAGCACAGACAATGTGAAATATGAATGGGATAACAATCCAAGAAAGGTTACTGTATCTTCTTTCTACATGGATGAGTGCGAGATAACCAATTTGGATTATAGAGAATTCTTGTATTGGATACAGAGAGTTTATACAGATTACCCAGAGTATTATCAGAGCAATCTACCGGATACTTTGGTTTGGAGAAGTAAATTGACTTACAACGAGCCGATGGTAGAATATTATTTCCGTTATCCTTCTTGGGCTAATTATCCTGTTGTTGGTGTTAGTTGGATACAAGCTAACAACTATTGTGATTGGAGAACAGACCGTTTGAATGAAAAAGCTCTTATCGATGCAGGTATATTGGAAATGGACCCTGACCAGCAAGGTGATAATGTTTTCACTACAGACGCTTATCTTGCAGGACAGTATGAAGGATATGTTAAGAAAGAACTTGCAGACCTTAATCCAAATTCAGAAGGCGTAAGAAAAGTTAATATGTCTGATGGAATCCTGTATCCAAAGTTTAGACTTCCAACCGAGGCGGAATGGGAATATGCTGCATTGGGTCTTATAGGTAATACAACAAAAGAAGGTCGTATTTTGGAAAGAAGAATATATCCTTGGAACGGTCATGTTGTTCGTACAGACCAGAAGAAATACTATGGAGAAATGCTTGCTAACTTCAAACGTTCAAGAGGAGATGCTATGGGAGTAGCAAGTGCATTAAACGACCATTGGGAATATACAGCTCCAGTAGACTATTATTTCCCTAATGACTATGGTCTATATAATATGGCAGGTAATGTTGCTGAATGGGTTATGGATGTTTATCGTCCAAATACTCCAGAAGATGCAGGCGATATAAATCCTTATAGAGGTAATGTTTATATTACAAAGGTGTTGGATTCTGACGGTATGATAGCAGAAAAAGACTCTTTGGGAAGAATAACATACAGAGAGGTTACCGTTGAAGACAATGTAAACAGAAGAAATTATCGTCAATCCGACAACATCAACTACTTGGATGGAGATTTAGCTTCACAGATAGTAGCAGGTAATGATTGGAAATCTTCTGTAGGAGAAGAAGGAGAAGAGGAAGAAGAGGAAGAAGAGGTAACAACAAGTGTTGAGGAAGAAGACGAAGAAGTTGTTGCTAAAGAGTCTGAAACAAACGGAATGTATGAATATGGAAAGACTTCCATGATTAACGACAAGGTAAGAGTTGTTAAGGGAGGTTCTTGGAGAGACAAGGCTCTTTATCTTTCACCAGGAGAAAAACGTTTCTTGGCTCAAGACCAGAAGACAGAATGGGTTGGTTTCCGTTGCGCTATGGACAGAATGGGTTCAAGAGAAATGAGAAAGTAGTTTTTGATTTAAATATATAAAGAAAAATCCTGTGTTATTTTGGATGAACTACACAGGATTTTTTGTTGTAAAACGAGAATAACTATTAATAAAGGCAATGGCAGTAGCATCTACAACTGTTGAACAGATAAAAGATAGTATAAACAAAAATAAATTATCATCTGTTTATCTCCTTTTTGGAGAGGAACCTTATTATATAGATATTCTTGCCCAAGAATTTGAAGATAAAGCAATAGACGAATCTGCAAAGGATTTCAATTTTAGTGTCATCTATGGCAAAGATACAAATGTGGCAAAGTTGATACCTTTTCTTAGGCAATATCCTTTGATGTCAGACAAAAGGCTTGTCATACTGAAAGAAGCACAGATGATAGATAAAAGGGAATGGGAGAAGATGGATATCTATTTTTCTCAGCCACAAAATTCCACTTGTTTCGTCATTTGCTACAAAAACAAAACCTTTCCTCATACTAAGCTGAAGAACCTTATAAACAAAAATAACGGAGTCATATTTGAGAGTAAAAAACCATACGACAATAAACTTGCAGATTGGATACGCACCTATATCAAGAGTATTGGTTATACTTTTGACGAGCAGGCTATAGACATTCTGGTGGCAAATCTGGGAAACAATTTGCAGAAGATTGTCAATGAAATATCCAAACTACAGCTCAACCTTAAAGATTCCAAACATATTTCTTCCGATGATGTATTCAAGTACATAGGTGTTAGCAAGGATTACAATGTTTTTGAGTTGCAAAAAGCATTGGCCCGCAAAGACGTTTTTAAGTCCAATCAGATAATAGATTATTTTTCTAAAAATCCCAAGGAAAATCCCATACAGTTGATTATCCCTATTCTTTTTTCTTTCTTTGCCAATACACTTATTGCTTCACAGGTTCCTTCGCGTGATTCCAAAGATGTAGCAGCAGCATTGCATTCCACTCCTTTTATGGTGCGGGATTATATGACAGCAGTAAACAACTATTCCACTCCAAAGTTGTTTAGCATCATTGCTATGTTTGAAGAATACGATTTGAAGACAAAAGGCTTGGATGTTTCTCCTTTGTCTACCAATGAGGAGCTGTTGAAAGAATTTATTTTTAAGATATTACACTAAAAAGATATAATTTACCACGATGAAAAGATATATAATAGCTTTTGTTTTCTGTTTTGTTTCTCTTGTATGTTCTGCACAGGTGGGGACTATAAAAGGTTTTGTTTATGATAAATCCAATGGAGAACCTGTTCTTTTTGCCAATGTATTGTTAGAGAATACTGTTCTTGGAGCAAGTACAGATGATAATGGATATTTTGTTATCAACAAGGTGAAAGCAGGTGATTATACCTTAAAGGTACAGTGCCTTGGTTTTAGAGACACTTCTTTCAATATCTCAGTACGTTCTTCCCAGCAGATAAACCTGAAAATAGAACTACGACCTATGGCTCAGCAGTTGGAGGCTGTGGAAGTTTTGGGCAACAAGGAAGCTGCCCGTATAGAAAGTCAGGTATCTGTAAAAAAAAATCACTGCTTCAGACATATATAAAATACCTTCTATTGGAGGACAAGCCGACATAGCACAATATATACAGGTTCTTCCTGGAGTTATTTCCTCCGGAGACCAAGGCGGACAACTGTATATTCGTGGAGGTTCTGCCATACAGAACAAAGTTCTTTTGGATGGTATGGTTGTTTATAATCCTTTTCATTCCATAGGTATCTTTTCTGTCTTTGAGACAGACATCATACGTAAAGCCGATGTCTACACAGGAGGCTTCAATGCTCAATATGGAGGCAGGCTTTCTTCTGTTATAGATATTTCCACCAAAGATGGTAACAAAAAACATACTACAGGAAAACTTTCCCTTTCTACTTTCGGAGCCTCTGCAACCGTGGAAGGTCCTATCATCAAGGACATAGACGAAAGACCATACGCACTTTCTTATCTTTTGACTGCAAAAAAATCTTATCTTTCTTCTACTTCGGAGTCTCTGTATAGCTATGTTGATAATGATTTGCCATACGATTTCTTTGATATATATGGTAAAATGACTCTTGTCAGCAAGGAGGGAAGCAAACTGAATCTTTTTGGATTTAACTTTACTGATGATGTGAAAGGTTATCGCAATATGGCAGACTTCAGCTGGAAAAATCTTGGATTTGGAGCAAACTTTATCCTTCTTCCTCCTGGCAGTTCTTCTTTGGTTGAGGGAACTTTCGCTTATTCCAAATATGAAATGGATATGGATGCTTCCACCTATGAAGGAAAACAAAACAGCAAGATCGCTTCTTTCTCAGGTATGCTTACCGCCACTTCTTTTTACGATAAAAATCAGCTGAAATATGGTTTGGAAATGATTGCCAACAAAACAACTTCTCTGTTCTCTGCTATGACAGAAGAGCAGGTGGATAACTCCACAGACATGGGAGCATTTATTTCTTTCAAGGGCTTTTGGGATAAACTTTTATATGAGCCAAGCGTAAGAGTATCTTATTATGCTTCTTTAAGTGAGATATACCTTGAACCAAAACTGTCTTTGAAATATAATCTTACAGACAAGTTCCGTTTCAAGGGAGCCATGGGTATGTATTCCCAAAGCTTTATAGATACAAAGAGCGACAGAGATATTGTAAATCTTTTCACAGGTTTTCTTACTGCAGGTCCTGATTTGTACGGAGGCGTCGTTTCTTCTTTCCAAGGCAAAGAGATAACACACTATGTGGAGAAATCCAATCATTTTATTTTTGGTATAGAGTGGGATATTATTAGACATCTGACTTTTAATGCAGAGATATACTACAAGACAATGACCAATCTGATATCAGTCAACAGGGATAAACTATATGATGACAATTCTCTTCATTCCAATCTGCCGGAGTACAAGACAAAAACCTTTGCCATAGAAGAAGGAAAAGCATACGGAGGAGATGTAAGTTTATTGTATTCTGACGGAAGATTCTATCTTTGGGCTATATATTCATACGGAAAGGTAGAAAGAGAAAACGAATTTATGACCTATAATCCACACTACGACAGAAGACATAATATCAATGTTCTTGTTTCTTATCAGTTTGGCAGGGACAGAAGCTTTGAACTGTCTGCCCGTTGGAACTATGGTTCAGGTTTCCCTTTCACCGGAACTCAGGGTTTTGTTGAGTATCTTCCTATTTCGTCTCTTGATTATGATTACACTACTGCCAATGGAGAACTGCAGACAGTCTATGGTTCACTGAACTCTCAGCGTCTGTCATCTTATCATCGTTTGGATATTTCAGCCAAGAAACGCTTCAACGTATTCAGACATTCTATCTTGGAACTTAATCTGTCTGTTACCAATGTGTATGACAGGAACAATATGTTTTATTACGACCGTATAACCTCAGAGCGTATAGACCAGCTTCCTATTATGCCTTCTTTTGGTATGACATTAAAATTCTAACAAACAAAATTCTTTTTAAAACTATGATGACATGTGAAGATGCAGTATTGGAACGTTTGGTACTGCACAAAGTAGGAAACAAAGCAAACGGAGAGCTTCTTAGTCTTTCTGCTGCTCCTTTTATTCTGAATAGCGACATATCTTCTTTGCTTTTAAAATATTTTACTTCCCCTTTCAAAGGAAGTCAATACTATGTCTTTAGCAATGATAGCAGTGTTGGTTTCAATGGTATGTACAACTGCATCTGCAATATCTTTGACGACCCCAAGGCCAACCTTTATGAAGAAAGTTGCAACATAGCCAATCATCTTTATGATGTTTCTGTGCATCCTAATATAAAGAGCGGTGAGCTTTATGTTACCTATATGACACAGTGTTATCTGGATGGAGAGGTTATTGATGCCGTAGGTATTTTCAAAAGTGAGAACAAAGAAACATACTTGAAAGTCTTTCCTCAAGGCGATAACTTTGATATAGAACAGGACAATGGGATAAACATCAATAAATTAGACAAAGGGTGTATTGTTTTCAACAAAGACAGGGAAGATGGTTTCGTCGTTGCTGTGGTTGATAATGTATCCAAAGGTAATGAAGCCGTTTATTGGATAGATGATTTTCTTTCCCTGCGTCAGCGACAAGACTCCTTTTTCCAGACAGAGAATATGCTTTCTCTTTGCAAGAACTTTGTTGTGGATTATCTTCCACAGGAATATGAGCTGACCAAGGCGGACCAAGCCGAGATACTTAACAAAACTTCCAACTATTTCAAGGAAAACAAAAACTTTGACACCGATGTTTTCTCAGAAAAAGTAATGGAGAGCGAGGACCTCAAGGACAAGTTCAAGCTTTATAAGGGAGCTTACGAAAAAGAATATGAGATGTCGCTTGATGACAGTTTTATCCTTAATGAAGAGGCTCTCAAGAAAGCTGCCCGCTGTCTTAGAAGCGTTATCAAGCTGGACAAGAACTTCACTATCTATATTCATGGCAAAAGAGACAGAGTGGAGATAGGGGAAGATGAAGAAAAAGGCTTGCGTTATTATAAATTATATTTTGAAAAAGAATCCTAAGATCATGAAACGTTTCTTCCAGATTGTAAAAGCAAAGTTGCAGAAACTGTCTTTCCGAACAGGTATTATAGTCCTGCTTTTGTGCATCCCTTTCTATATCCTGTCTTTTGCACAAATGGCTCTTCCTATCAGTGTGAAGGCAAAAGGCGTTCTTTGGGTTGTGTTGTTTGGATTAGCAAAAACGTTTCAATATGGAGGTCTGACTATTTTAGGAGTAGAGGGAGTAAAAAGACTGAAAGCCTTCTTTTCCAAGAAAAAACAATAACGGTTATTTGAAAAAACAACCGTTTTTTATTCTTCCCTGCAATCGGCTTTATATAATAAAACATAGTTTTTACAGAAAAACTTTGCTTGCAAAAACATCAGCATTTTAAACACAAAATCTTGATGTTTTTTTTATACAGAAAACAAAATTATCTTAAAATCTTTTCGTGTTGTACCGATTTGGTGTTAGATGTAAACAAAAGCAGATATTAATTCTCTTTTTTTATAGATGTTTCTTTTCATTGTCAATTCAAAGAATATTTGTATTTTTGCCGAAGAAATACAAGGAATTGTTCCTTGTTGAAAAGAAACGTAAATTCTTAGTATTTGTTCCAAAAGCCTGAGAAACTTTTGAAAGCATTAAACAAGTATTAAGTGGTATTTTCCAACGCTATGGCGTGGAATTGCTATGATATATCTTTTTTAGTGCGGTATTCTCAGGGCCTTTGGAGTAAGATATAAGAATTCAGTTCCACGTTTCTTTGTTATATATTTGTTAGTGAGGAACTGCTAATAGTTTAAAAAAGCCAAAGACTGTGCATATAGGCAGACGAATAAAAGAAATAATGATTCAGAAACAAAGAGGCGCAACATGGTTGGCGAAAAACCTGCCTTGTGAGCGTTCTAATGTCTATTATATCTATGAACGTCAGTCTATAGACACTGAACTCCTGCAAAAGATATCTGCACTCTTAGAATACGATTTCTTCCAAGAACTATCAAAAGAAACATTCCCCCAAAACAAATAAACTGTTGAAAATCTTTCAACAAAACCATTGAATTTTATTCAATACTCTTTTTATATGACATATACTCGATGTTAGTAATTTTGCAAAAAAATTATAAAACAAATATAAAATATTAATACAATGGTAAAAGTAATTAGAATTATTGCATGTTGGGTAGCATATTTGCTTTTTGCTGCCTATTCTGCCTACATGACCTCAAAATCTATTTCCATGTCATTTGAAATAGATAAGGTGTGGGCTGTCTTTGTTTTTGTGATGGTAGTTTCAATACTCGCAGGACTGTTATTGAAAATGCTTATTACTGAATTCAAAAATACAATAAATCCAAGTAAAAGCAAAATTATCCTGTGTTTGTTAGGTTTTCTTTTATTCTGGGGTGCCAGCTTTACTACAAATGTACATTATATGCTGATGCAAAACAAAGGTTTGACTATTGTAAAGAATGAATTAGGCAACTACAAAAATTTTATTGACAGTAAAACTACAGGAACCGACAACTCAATAAAAAAACAACAAAGCGAGGATGAAGCCAATTTATCCAATACTATACAAGGCTATCTTGACCAATTTAATAGAGAATTGGAAAATTCTATGAGAGAAGGATTCGGAGATGTCGCTAAGAATCATTTAAAACAGATAGAAATGTATTTTCAAACTTCAGCTGCACGGTATGGAGATACTTATAATTATGAGAATAGTATATTCGATAACGAGAAGGATAAGGGTGATATAGGTATCAAAGGTTCAAAAAAATGTGCTGCTTTGTTTCAGAAATATAGTACTAGAGTAAAAGATAAGGAAAATATTAGACAACGCAGTATAGAATCTTTTTATTCGATAAAGAGAAAGAATCATAAAGAAGAGTATCCTTTATTCAAAGAGTATATAGATACCCTATTTGCTGTTGATATACCAAAGTTGGAAAAAATCAAAGAACCTGAAGCCTATTATATTTTTCAACGAGAGCCTTTGTCTACAATTTATAGTAAGTTGGGTAATGAAGATAAACAGGAAATAGCATTAAGTCTAATAGATACAACAAGTAAAAGTAAAGCAGATATAGAAAAAGGTGATTTCAGGTATATTGTTTATCCTTCTTCAAGAATGTTTTCTACATTCAACGTCTGGTCAGATATGTTAAATGGACGTTTGCCAAGTGATATGAAATTATTTGGTTGGATACTATTTGCTTTAATTATAGATATAGTAACTTTTATAATAAGAATGTTTTGTTAAATTAAAAAATAAAGAATTATGCCAGTAGAAGATATAGATTTGAGATTAGATGATAATCTAAATGATAATGATCAGAATTTACAATTAGTAGAGGATCAAAATGACATTAGTAGTCAAAATTTAGATACAAAAACGATAAACAGTAATTCAAATAATAAAAGAGAATATACAGTAAATATTCCGCCTGATAGTAAACCAATAGTAGTACTTTGTGGTCCTCCAAATAGTGGAAAAAGCATGATAATAAAATGTCTTGCGGATTATTTGTATAATAGTTCAGATTTAGGATATAGTATAAAAGCAAATAGGAATCTCATTGCACATGACGATTATCAATTAGATTGTGAAATATTTGATTCTTCATTGGGACAAGAAGCTCCTCTTTCTAACACAACAGATTTTTTACTTGCAGACGTGATAGATAAGAATGGGGACATAAAGCTTTACTTTTTAGAAGCTCCTGGCGAACATTATTTTTCCTTTGATAAAATAAAAGATGAGCCAAATTTGCCCTTCAAACATTATTTGAGTAAAGTTGCTACAACTGATAGTGGGATTCAAAGAAAAGTTATATATGTTATTATTTTGGACTTAGATTCTCCGATTCCTTTTAGAAAAAATGAAACTTTTAGAAAGAAATATCAAGAAAAAATGATAAAGTTATACAATAATTATGTTAAGGGTAGAACCTCTAAAGTTATTTTATTGTATAACAAAGTAGATATTCCACAAGATGGGAAATGGGCAAATTCTAATAGTGTGTTTAACTTGCCTTCTATAATAGCAGATGCTAAAGGATATTATCCTAATTTTTTTAATAGCTTCACACAAAAGAAATTAGGATTTTTCACCATAGATAATTTCACTTTCTTACCATTCTGCACTGGAACTTATAATCCAGATGAAAATGGAAATAAAACATACACCTCTCCTGGTAGTTATTACCCAGCAACACTATGGAAAGAGTTAGTAAAAAAATTTTAGGTTATGGAAAATTTGATTTTTATACATGGTTCTTCTGTTGGACAATCCGCTTTCGTTCCAAGTAATGTTCCCAAAGATATTGCGAACAAAATTGCAAATAAATATTTTAATGGTAGAGAGCAAAGAAAAATGTCTGCTCAATATAATCAAGGAATGGTTGTAGAGAGTTTTGAAAGTTATGTTTGTTTTTCTTTTCTAATAAATAATTGCCTTGGTTCTGATGGGAGGGATGGACAATACTTTGCCATAACAATTTTAAGCAAAGACAAATATTTTTATATAGAGGAGTTATATAACCTACTTGTTAAAGTTTATAATAGACTTTTTGTTGAACAAGGAAAAATTCTATCTTCTCAGAATAAATATTTGATAGAACAATTCTATGATGAAGAAACAACTTTACAGAAAATACTAAATGCAGCAGATTCAAATATCTCTAAGTTGCAATACAAGGATATAAATATTTCTAAAATCTCTTTGAATCATTCTAATGTTGGATGGCAAGGGATAAAAATAGATAAGACTATTGCTAATAGTAATAAAGTTTATGACAGCTTTATTGCAGGAGAAAGAATATATTTATCTGATGAATATCCTTCCGAACAAATTAAGCATAAAAAAGAATTAGATATTCTTTTAGAGAAGAATTCAGTTCTACAGGCCGAATATGATAATTATAAGAAACAAGTAGAAAGAATTAGTAATAACAAAATTCAAGAATTAGAAAAGGAACTTAGGAATAAGGATGCTGAAATAAGAAATTTGAGAGCAGAGAACGATAAGCGCGATGACAAATTAATTAAAGGAATGTCAGATATTTTTGCTCCGTATATTTCAGTCTTAAAAAAGAAAATTGGAGGAATTATTCCTGATGAAGAACTTAAAAAGGATAATAAAAATATATATATCCTTCTAATTGGAGCAGTGATATTGATATTTATTTTTGTCTTGTTTTTTTTTAATAATTCATCTTTGAATAAACTTGATAAAAAAATTGATAGTAATTTTGGTAATATAGAAAATTCAATAAATACTAAACTTGATAGTATACAAAACTCAATAAATACTAAAAGAATAGAAACAAATGCTTCTCAATTCCAAGAGTCATTTAGTAGCGGTTTAATAGATTCTGCTTTTAATCCTAAAGCAGGAGTACAGAAATAAGAGTAGATTCAAAAGGAAACGAGAAAAAACACTAAAGATAAAACGCAGTATTTATAAGATAAGAAACAAATAATAAAATAGTATCTAAAATGAAAAAAGTATTAGTAGTAATAGCAAGTATGCTCATTTTTATGACTTCTTGCAAGAAAAATCCGGAAATGGTTTATGAACCATCAAAATTTCCAACAAAAAAGACTGAACTTGGTGTCTTCAAAATACCTATCAAAAGACAAAATAATGAAATATATGTTCATGTAAAAATAAACGATGCTGTAAGTTTTGATTTCGGATATGACACAGGTTGTAGTTTGCCTCTATCTTTATCTATAACAGAAGCCTCACAACTTGCCAAGTCTGGAGCATTGGTTGTTGACGATGTTGTAGGACCAATAGAAACAGGGTTAGCAGATGGTTCTCTTAGTAAAGGAGCAGTTGTAAGAATAAAACAGATTTCTCTTATGGATCTTGACGGGAAAAAGCATACATTAAATGATATTGCAGCTGTAGTCAGCCCTAATAAACAAGCACCTATAATGTTTGGTCTTCCTTTAATGGAAGCACTTGGTTCTTCTTTTGAAATATCACAGAACGAAGATGTAATAATCTTTAAAGAATGATAACATCAGTATATATATATTCTTACATAGATTCTTCTTTTCAATTATATCCCAACAATGGAGATGTTTTTTTCAAGGATCTATGTAAGAATGCTGTCAATGGTAGCCAATTAATTATACACCGAGAAGGTGGGTTAATGTATTATAACTACATAACAAAAACAGCTAATGGGAATATATATGGTATATGTATTGTAAATTCTGATATATGTCTTGACATAAGAAAGCTTTTTACTCGTTTTGTTAATATTCTTGTATATGCAGCCAAAAAAGGAGAAGTTTTTAAGTTTGATACTAATGGAGGAATAGTATTAAATCTGTTTGATTTTGTCTCAAAAAAAGGAGAAATTGAAAATCTGTTTTCACATGTCAAAGGCAATTTGAATAAGAATTTTCATAAGCTTTTTAAACCTATTTCCAATGAAGATTATTCTATAAACAAAAATGCAATAGTACATTTTTCTTTAGAGGAAGACGACATAGATAAAATAACCGATGCAATTGAGCATTATAACAACATATATGTTACACAAAAAAATGCCAATCCGTCCTCATTTGCCTTGAAAATAAAAAGTTTGAGTGACCAATCTTTACAATGGAAGAAAAAATACGAAGATTTACAAGACAGTTACTCAGAATTAAGTAGGAAGAAAACAAAATTTACTTGGATTGTTGTTATTTCTCTTATTTTGTTTTTGGTTTCAGCCGCTTTTGTTATCGCTGCCATTTACTATGAAGATAATTTGGATTATGCAAAAGGAGATATTAAAGAAAAAAAAGAAAGAATATCGCAGTTGTCTGATCAAAACTCAGAAATTGAAAGTAAATTAGCTGCAGAAAAAGAGAGGAACGAAGAACTATTATCATTTATCAGTAAAATAAAATCTACATCTCCAATTATTATAACCTCGGATCCAGAATTTGATTTTAATTCGGGTGTTTTGGAATTTAACTACATAGGGTTAAAAGATACAACAATAAATGTATTGGTTACAGCAAAAAAATATAATGATGGAAACAGCGATGAAAGGAACGTTACCAAATCTGATATACATCTAAAAAGGGGTAATACGGGGTCGTGTACAGTGCATCTTGGTTATGGATTTAACACTAATAAGTATTATTGTTTTGAAATAAGATTAAAAAATGCTGAAAAGACATTTATTCCAGGGGGTAAAACTTGGAATTAAATACCATGATTTTTTTCTTTCTATTATATAGGTTCTGTAAAATTGTTTGGGTATACAGGTATAGAAGTTTATGTGTTAGTGGGTAAAATAAACTATTTCTCTTTTGTTTATAGAAAAAACACCGCTCTGGAATGGGCGGTGTTTCTTATGAATATGATCATATAATTTATACAAGTTTAAGTTCTTTTTTGATTTGTTCTATCTTGTTTTGTGAGGCTTCCAATAAAGACTGGAAGTTGTCATTTGCTTTGAACTCTGTTCTTACTCCAAAGTAGAACTTTATTTTTGGTTCTGTGCCGGAAGGACGGACAGAAACCTTGCTGCCGTCTTCAAGATAGTATTGCAGAACGTTTGACTTAGGCAAGTCAAGTTTTTCTTCCTTGGAAGTAAGAATATCTTTGCTTGTTTGAAGTTCTATATCGTTTATTCTTACAACACGTTTTCCGATGATAGTCTTAGGAGGTTTGTTTCTGAAATCAGACATCATCTTTTCTATTTCTTCCGCTCCTGTCTTGCCTTTGCGGACAACAGAAACAAGTCCTTCCTGATAGTATCCGTATTTGCGGTATATATCCAGAAGAATATCGTATATTGTCTTGCCGTTTTGTTTTGCCCATGCGCACATTTCAGCCAACAGGCAGCAAGTGGAAACAGCGTCTTTGTCTCTTACAAAATCTCCGACCAAGTATCCGTAGCTCTCTTCACCGCCGCCGATATATTTTTCTTTTCCTTCCAAGTTAAGAATCTTGTCTGCTATCCATTTGAAGCCTGTAAGAACATCATAGCATTTTACTTTGTAATCCTCTGCCACAACTTTTATAAGTTCAGAGGTAACAATAGTTTTTATTACAAACTCATTGCCTTTGTACAATCCAAGTTCTTTGTATCTTTCAAGCAGATAATAGGTGATAAGTGTGGCAGTCTGATTGCCGTTAAGCATCATTATCTTTCCGTTGTTGTCTCTTATGGTAAGGGCTTCACGGTCAGCATCTGGGTCTGTAGCAAGAAGAATGTCTGCCTTCTCTTCTTCCATTAGCTTTATGCCAAGTTCCAAAGCACTTCTCTCCTCAGGGTTTGGAGAAACGGTAGTAGGAAAATCGCCATTAGGAATGCTCTGTTGTTTTTCTGTAACAATGTTGTTGAAACCATATTCCCTAAGGGCTTCAGGCACCATTCTATATCCTGTTCCGTGCAAAGGAGTATAGGCTATTTTGATGTCTTTGTATTTTTCCAAATCTTTGTTGGCAAGGGAAAGGGTCTTAATCTTTGAGTAATAAATCTTGTCGAAATCATCTTTCAATATGGTGATGTTGTCCATGTTCTCCTGCATTACAACCTGAGAAATGTCTTTTATTGCATTTACTCTTTCTATTACGTTCTCGTCATGAGGGAAAACCAACTGACCACCATCGTTCCAATAAGCTTTATAGCCGTTGTATTCCTTAGGATTGTGAGAAGCAGTAAGCATAACGCCTGCATCACATTTAAGCTCTCTCACCGCAAAACTCAAAAGAGGGGTAGGGTGTATGTTTTCAAACAAGAATACCTTGAAACCGTTGCCTGCAAAAACTTTGGCAGTGATTGTGGCAAAATCTTTACTGTTGTTTCTGCTGTCGAAAGCGATAGCTATTTTTATCTCCTGTTTGTCGGGATTCTGTTCTTTTATGTAGTTGGCAAAACCCTGAGTTGACATCGCAACAACGATGCTGTTCATTCTGTTTGTGCCGACTCCCATTATACCTCTAAGACCGCCTGTGCCAAAAGCAAGTTTCTTGTAGAAAGCATCGTTGAATTCTTCTACGTTTTCCTGTTTCAGTCTTAGGATTTCTTTTTTTATATCTTCGTTGATGCTGCTGCTGTTCAGCCATTGTTCAGCATTAGCCAACGCTTGTTTGTCCAATTCAGCCATAATGTATTATCTTCTTTTGTTTGTTTTTCTGTTGTTTAAATATTCTTGAGCCTCTTGACTGCCCATAGAAGCCGCTTTGTTATAATATTCCAAAGACTTCCTGTTGTTTTTCTTTACTCCTTCTCCATTCTGATATGCTTGTGCAAGGATTAGGTAGCTTTCAGCCCTGTAAATAGACTTCAGGTTAAGGATTTCTTCCACGTCTCCACTGTTTTTGTAGTTGTCCAATGCCACAACTTCCTTTGCTTGCAAGATACCGTTTTGGGCAGCAAGTCTATAATAACTCATAGCCTTGCTTTCGTTCTTTGGCTCCACATATCCGTTTTGTAGCATTTCAGCATAGACATATTGGGCCATAGGAATATCTTTTTCCAATGCATTCTTTGTAAGATTATATGCTTTTTCATAGTTTGGAGCAACAGAACCGTTGGAAGAAAGTATGTAAGCCAAGTAAGCCATTGCTACTGTGTCGTTGTTCTTTACTGCCTTCTCATACCAATATACAGCTTCCTGCCAATTTTCTTCCACAACCTCACCTGTCAGATAACAATCTCCTATACGTCTTTGTGCCAAACCTTCTTCTCTTTCTGCACATACACGGTACCAAAGATAGGCACGGGAAATGCTTCTACGGGTTCCTAACCCTGAGTCAAGCATTGTAGCTGCTTTCATCTGGGACTTTTCATGCCCGCGCTCTGCTGCTTTAAGGTAATAGTTGAAAGCATTGGTGTAGTTCTGTGTACAGCCTTTGCCTTCTTCATACATTGTTGCGGTCATATAGCATGCTTCAAGATTTCCTTTGTCTCCAGCTTGTTTGTACCAGACAAAAGCCTGCTTGTAATCTTGTAACATACCTACACCTTTATAGTATTGTTCTGCCAAGTTGTACATAGCAGTGACGTTGCCTGAACGGGCCTTGAGTTCCAGACTTTGTTGTGCTTTTACATTGTTTGCAGAAAGAATAAACAAGGCAAAAGCAATATATATAACGATATTTATTCCCTTATTCTTCATATTGCCATAATTGATTTTCATTCCAATATTCCAATGCTGTCGGATAACCTTCACGGTAAGCCATCTTTATATAGTTGAGACTTTGTGCAACATCTTTTTTGCAGCCTGAGCCTTCATAGTACATTGTTCCAACTTTGAACATGGCTTTTGCCAAACTTCCATCGTCAGCCGCTTGTTTATAGTATTTGAAAGCAGTAGGCAGATGCTTGGCAACGCCAACGCCTTGAGAATACATTTCTCCTAAAGAATAGCAAGCTTCATAATTGTTCAGTTCTGCTGCTTTTTTGTAATAGGTGAAAGCAAGATGCACATTTTGTTTTACATCTTCGCCATAGTAATATAAATCTCCCAATGCCATGATAGCATCTTTTTGATTTTGTTCAGCAGCTTTTGTGTACCAATAGATTGCTTTTTTGATATTCTTTTGCATTTTGCCGTCCTGGGAGTACATTCTCCCTAATTTATATTGAGCAACAGCATCTCCATCTTCTGCTGCGGCTACAAATGTTTGAGCAGACAACGAGCCAGAGAGTGAGAATAGAAAAATACAAAAAAACAATTTTTTAAATTCTATTTTGTTCATATAACATATGTTTTAAATTAGACCACAAAAGTAATTAATTTTTATAATACAACGAAGAGAATTTTAAAATATTTATCAAATAACAGATTTTTTGCCATTATTTTTGTCCAACATACTATTATTGTTGTAAAATAAAATAGTTTATTTGCCAAAATATGATAGAAATTGTTTTTATTTTGTAATTTTGCATCCTAAAAATTTTGTTTATGCTTAGTTCACAGTTGATACAAATGTTGTTTTTTGCAGGTTTTGTTGTTTTAATACTTGCCCTGTTGATATTTGATCTTGGTGTATTGGAAAAACAAGACAAGGTTGTAAGTCTTAAAAGAGCAGTTATAACAACTTTGATATGGATTGCTTTGACTGTGGCTTTTGGAATGGTCATACGTTTTGCAGGAAATCAGATACACGGCATAGAAGACAAACAAACCCTCAAAGAGATAGCAAGCAAGTATCACGAAAATGCTGTTGTGAATTCTATGGATGCTTTGTCGTATGAGGAAGCTGTGAATGAATATAACAAAAATTTGACGTTGGAATATTTTACGGGTTATCTTATAGAATACTCTTTAAGCATAGACAACATATTTGTGATGATACTTATTTTCTCTACTTTTTCAGTACCTCCACAATACTATAAAAGAGTTCTTATGTGGGGAATATTGGGTGCAATGATAATGAGGTTTATTTTTATCTTTGCTGCCGGAGCTTTGGTTGCAAAATATGAATGGCTGCTTTTGATTTTTGGAGTATTTCTTATCTATTCTGCCATTTCCATGTATTTGAAAAGAAACAAGAAAGAAGAACTTCATCCGGAGAATAATCCTGTAGTAAAAGTATTGTCCAAAGTATTTCCTGTAACAAATACAATAGAAGGACACGATTTTGTAATCAAAAAAGATGGCAGAAGATATATAACACCATTGCTTTTATGTCTGGTGATAATAGAATTTACGGATATATTGTTTGCAGTGGACAGTATTCCGGCAATATTTTCTGTAACAAAGGATCCTTATATTGTATTCTTTTCAAATATATTCGCCATTCTTGGTTTGCGTTCCTTGTTCTTCCTTATCAGCGGCATAATAAAGATGTTCCGTTATTTGAAAACAGGATTGTCTGTTCTGTTGTTGTTCATTGGCATAAAAATGATAATAGAGAGTAACCCTATTAATATTGAAATACCTATCGTTGTTTCTCTTTTGATTATAATAGGTATTCTACTTTTAAGTATATTGTTTTCAATTGTTTTGCCAGAAAAAAAGGAACAAGATGTTTGATAAAGAAACAAAGATATATGTTGCAGGACATAGAGGATTGGTAGGTTCTGCTATTTGGGAAAACCTCAAAAAAAGAGGCTATAATAATCTTGTAGGACGTACTCATAACGAGTTGGACCTATTGGATGGGGCAAAAGTAAAAGAGTTTTTTGACAAGGAAAAGCCTGAAGTGGTTGTTCTGGCCGCAGCACACGTTGGAGGTATTGTGGCAAACAATACTTTTCGTGCGGATTTTATTTATCAGAACCTACAGATTCAGCAGAATGTCATCGGAGAAAGTTTTCGTCATGGAGTGAAAAAACTTCTTTTTCTTGGTTCTACTTGTATTTACCCACGAGATGCCGCACAACCTATGAAAGAAACGACATTGCTTACATCACCTTTGGAATATACTAACGAGCCTTATGCTATAGCAAAAATAGCAGGATTGAAAATGTGTGAAAGTTTTTCTATTCAGTATGGTTGTAACTATATTGCTGTTATGCCGACAAATCTTTATGGCCCAAATGACAACTTCCATTTGGAGAATTCTCATGTTTTGCCTGCGATGATTAGAAAATTATATCTTGCAAAATGTTTAATGGAAAATGATTTTGAGAGCATAAGAAAGGATTTGGACAAACGTCCGGTAGAAAATGTTTGCGGTGATGCAAAAGAAGAACAGATAGTTTCTATATTAGGCAGGTATGGAATAGAAAAAGGCAGATTGAGTCTTTGGGGTACAGGAAAAGTGTTCAGGGAGTTTCTTTGGAGTGAAGATATGGCAGATGCCAGCGTACATATCCTTTTGAATGTGGATTTTGAGGATACTTATACTCCTTCGGATAAAGAGATAAGAAACTGCCATATAAACATAGGAACAGGAAAAGAAATAACCATAAAAGAACTTGCTGAAAAGATACAGAGAGAGATAGGCTATAAAGGAATTATCTTGTGGAACAGTGATAAGCCGGACGGAACTCCAAGAAAATTGACAGATGTTTCCAAACTTCATTCTTTGGGTTGGCACCACAAAATAGAAATAGAGGAAGGAATACATCTTTTGACGGAGTGGTACAAAAATAATTAATGAATGGAATACAAAAAGTTGGATATAAACTATAGGATTCTTGATTTGGAAGACTTGCTGTTCAGGGATAGGGAGCTGATGAACAGGGCTTTGGACATAATAGATAATTCTTATTCTCCGTATTCTGAATTCAAGGTCGCCTGTGCCGTAAGAACCAAATCAGGAAAAATATTTCTTGGAGTAAATCAGGAGAACGTAGCGTATCCTTCCGGTATGTGTGCAGAAAGAATTGCACTTTCCAATGCGGTAACTTTTCATCAGGAACCTACATCCTTGTTCATCGTTGCAAAAGATGAGAGCAACAATCCTGCAACTGCTTTCCCTTGTGGTGCATGCAGGCAGGTTATGATGGAAATTCAGAATAATATATCAAAGCAGAATATAAAAGTAATGATACTAACCAATGAGCAGAAAGTGGTCTGTTTTGAGAGTGTAAACGATTTGTTGCCTTTTTCTTTCGTGTTCTGATTTTTTAGACGAAGACTTCGGCAATTAAAACTGCTGAATGTATCTTAAAAACCTGTTATAGAAGAAATGCCTGTGTGATTTGTCTGTATTCTTCGCTGTATTCATTGTTGATATTGCGGATGTAAAAGTATTCTTCCCTTGTTTTTGCTGGCTGTCTACTGAAGAGACTGACCATTCTCTTTGTTCCGGTCTGTTCTTTTGGAGATATATTGCATCTATATTCTACACCAAAACCCTTGCATTCAAAGAGTTCTTCCAATATTTTAGTCTCTTTGCAGGGAAGAATTACCGCTGTCTTTGTGCCTTCTTTGGACAATAGACATGAGGAGGAGACAAAATTCTCCAAAGACAAGGAATTGTTGTGTCTGGCATTGCTTCTGGTTTTGTCAGGTGATAACAACGAGTTACTGAAATAAGGAGGATTGGATATTATAAAGTCAAACTTTGCCTGATATCGGCAAGCAAAGTCTTCAAAAGAAACCTGTTGTGCATTCAGTCTTGCATTCCATTTGGACAGGGAGAAATTTTTCCCGCATTCTTCTATTGAACTTCCATCAATATCTATTGCCGTAATCTCAGCATACGGAAACACCTGTGCCATGCAGAGAGCGAGTATTCCACAACCTGTTCCTACATCAAGTACCGTTCTTGTTTCTTCCCTGTTTTCAAAATACCTGTTCATCAAAGAAGCAAGGACTATGCTGTCTGTCCCTACTTTCATGGAAGAACGGGAGTGATTCAACGCAAATTGTTTACATAAAAATTCCATTTCCCAAACTTTGGCTTTGTTCTTTCTGTTTTGCAAAGATACAACAAAAAAAACATCTGCCCGCTTTTGGATATGGGGAGTGTTTGTTTTTTTGCGTTTTGCACTGCTGCCTTGCTTGTTCGGGAATGTATAAAGGAATATCAAGAATGCTATGGTCTGTATAAAAATATTATAGTCAGTATAAAGAATGAGGTCATTTCCATACGAGCACACAAAAGCATCCCAAAAAGATCCTGCTTTTTTTTGGGAAAGATTTGGTTTTCAGGTAAAAAGTCTTCGTTTTTGTTTACAAACTCTTCGTTTTTGTTGGGTAAAGTCTTGATGTTATTTGTAAAAGACGAAGATATTTTTAATTATAAAATACTGATAATTAATACTTTTTGGATTAAGTTTTATGATATACAAGAAAAATGTGCAATGGAGGTCTTTAGTGATAATTGAGACAAAAACGCATAATGCTCCCGCAAAAACTTTACCCAAAACTGTCAATTATCTGTTTGCAAAGTTAATATATTTTTTTTATATATGCAAAATTTGTTTCCGTTTTTTATGGATTTCGGAGTTCTTTATCTAAAAAAGGCAAAAATATTTCATATTTTTTCTTGTTAAAAATTAATAACTTATAAAATAAATTGAATTTAATTTCAAAAAAAGTTTGGAAAATATTTGGTGGGTATTCCAATTTGTTATAATTTTGCAAAACATTTTTGAGGGGGTTGTAATCTTCCAAGAATGGAAAAGATATTTGAAATATTGGAGAAGAGTACGAATAGTTACTAAATTTGCCGATATAACTCAGTTGGTAGAGTAGCTGATTTGTAATCAGCCTGTCGGGGGTTCAAGTCCCTCTATCGGCTCTTTTTTTTCGTATTTTTCTCAAGGGAAAGTCGCATAGTGGCAATTGCAACAGACTGTAAATCTGTCCTCTTCGGAGTTCGGTGGTTCGAGTCCACCCTTTCCCACAAAAATACTTGCGGAAGTAGCTCATTTGGTAGAGCGATAGCCTTCCAAGCTATAGGTGGCGGGTTCGAGCCCCGTTTTCCGCTCAAGATAAAATATGATATAGCGGAAGTTGGAAAGTGGAGTTGATGATTGAGATTGATTAGGAGGAGTACTGCTTGTAGCTCGTCCCTATTGTTGTAAGTGTGAATAAGGCAATGCCGTTGTAGCTCAGTGGTAGAGCACTTCCTTGGTAAGGAAGAGGTCGCGAGTTCAATTCTCATCAACGGCTCTTGGAAATTAAGACAGAAACTATAGAAAAAGAGATTAGTAACAATAAAATAAAAGTCAACAATTATGGCAAAAGAAAAATTTGAGCGTACCAAACCGCATGTAAACATAGGTACAATCGGTCACGTAGACCACGGTAAGACAACTTTGACAGCAGCTATTACTCAGGTTTTAGCAAAGAAAGGTTTGTCTGAGATTAAATCATTTGATTCTATTGACTCTGCTCCAGAGGAAAAAGAAAGAGGTATAACAATCAATACTGCTCACGTAGAGTACCAGACAGAAACACGTCACTATGCGCACGTGGATTGCCCTGGACACGCTGACTATGTAAAGAACATGGTAACAGGAGCTGCTCAAATGGACGGTGCTATTCTTGTTGTAGCTTCAACAGACGGTCCAATGCCTCAAACAAGAGAGCACATACTATTGGCTCGTCAGGTAGGCGTTCCTCGTATCGTCGTTTTCATGAACAAAGTAGACTTGGTTGATGACCCTGAGTTGTTAGACCTTGTTGAAATGGAAATCAGAGACTTGTTATCATTCTACAACTTTGACGGAGACAACACTCCTATCATTCGTGGTTCTGCTTTGGGTGCATTAAACGGCGAACCTCAATGGGAAGAAAAAGTAGTTGAACTTATGAACGCTGTTGATGAATGGATACCATTGCCACAAAGAGATAAAGATAAAGATTTCTTGATGCCTGTTGAAGACGTGTTCTCAATTACAGGTCGTGGTACTGTTGCTACAGGTAGAATTGAAACAGGTATAATCAAAGTTGGTGAACCAGTTGATATCATTGGTATGGGAGCTGAAAAGCTTAAATCTACAGTTACAGGAGTAGAAATGTTCCGTAAATTGTTGGATGAAGGTGAAGCTGGTGATAACGTAGGTTTGTTGCTTAGAGGTATAGACAAAGACGAAATCCGTAGAGGTATGGTTATAGCTAAACCAGGAAGCATCACTCCTCACAAGAAATTCCAAGCTGAGGTTTATATCCTTAAGAAAGAAGAAGGTGGTCGTCACACTCCATTCCAGAACAGATATCGTCCTCAGTTCTATTTCAGAACAACTGACGTAACAGGTGAAATCTCTCTTCCAGAAGGCAGAGAAATGGTAATGCCTGGTGATAACTTGACAATCACAGTTGATTTGATTTCTGAAATTGCACTTAACCTTAACCTTCGTTTTGCTATCCGTGAAGGTGGTAGAACAGTTGGTGCTGGTCAGGTAACACAAATATTAGACTAATTAAATAGATAAGGAAGCAGACATCTGCTTCCTTATGCATAGGGGTGTGGTACAATGGTAGAATAGCGGTCTCCAAAACCGTCGATGGGAGTTCGATTCTCTCCACCCCTGCCAAAAAAAGAAACATTATTTGATTTGATAAAAATTGTAGTAAGTATATGTCAGTAGTTAGTTATGTAAAAAGTTGCTATGATGAGTTGGTACACAAGGTTTCTTGGCCAACAATGTCTGAGTTACAAAATAGTACTTTGGTAGTATTTGTGGCTTCTTTGATTATAGCATTGATAGTTTTCGTTATGGATATAGTATTTGGAGTACATACAACAATGTTCTGGAAAGGATTGTTGGGTTATCTATATCAAATAATGGCATAAATAAAAGGTGAAAAATATCTGTGTTTTCAACAATATCTTGCTTCCCAACAGCCTGTTAAAGGTCTTGAGGTATTGATGAGCATAGTTTTTTTGTTTGAGTGAAACAATTATTTTATTTTGACAGCGATGAGTGAACTAACAAAAAAATGGTACGTTGTTAAGGCTATAGCCGGAAAAGAAAGAAAGGCTAAAGAGTATATTGATAATGAAATAAGACGTTTAGGTTTGACAGAGGTCGTTCCTAACGTTTTAATACCTATGGAAAAAGTTTACTCTGTTCGCAATGGTAAAAAAGTCTCAAAAGAAAGAACTCTTTTCCCTGGTTATATCTTTGTTGAAGCTGCATTAGAAGGTGATGTTTTAGGACATAGAGAAGGTGAGATTATACATATCATCAGAAATATTCCTAATGTATTGGATTTTATTGCAGAAAAAGATGGAAAACCTATACCAATGCAACCAAAGGAGGTTGAAAGAATGTTGGGTAAGGTTGATGATGCTATGACAACAGGAGAAGAATTAAGTGAGCCATTTATCGTTGGGGAGAATGTCAAGATAGTCGATGGACCTTTCAAGAATTTTGAAGGTACTATTGAAGAGTTGAATCTTGAAAAGAAGAAACTTAAAGTAATAGTCAAGATTTTTGGAAGAAAGACTCCTGTAGAGTTGTCTTTTGTTCAAGTAGAGAAATAATTTTTCATTCATTTAATAAATTAATTTCAATTAAAAACGCAAAAACTTAGTGTAAAATGGCTAAAGAAGTTGCAGGATTAATTAAATTACAAATCAAAGGAGGAGCAGCAAATCCATCACCACCAGTAGGTCCAGCATTAGGAGCTAAAGGTGTGAATATTATGGAATTCTGCAAACAGTTTAATGCAAGAACTCAGAAACAAGCAGGTAAAATAGTTCCTGTTATTATTACTGTTTATTCTGATAAAAGCTTTGATTTTGTAGTAAAGACCCCTCCTGTTGTTATACAGATAAAAGAAGCAACTAAGGTTCAAAGTGGTTCTGGTGAGCCAAACAGAAAGAAGGTTGCATCTTTGACACAAGAACAGGTTAGAGCTATAGCAGAGGCAAAAATGGTAGACTTAAACTGCTTCACAGTTGAAAGTGCTATGAGAATGGTTGCTGGTACTGCTCGTAGTATGGGTATAACAGTTAAGAATTAATCTTAGCTTAGTTTGTAAATAGAAAAATTGCAAAAAGAAAATGGCAAAAAAATCGAAAAAACAACAAGAGGCCTTAAAAAAGTACGATATTTCCAAGGAGTATTCTCTTCAGGAAGCTATAAAGGTTGTTAAGGATATTACCTATACAAAGTTTGATGCTTCTTTTGATTTGGACGTTCGTTTAGGAGTGGATCCTCGAAAAGCAAATCAAATGGTTAGAGGTACTGTTACTCTTCCTCATGGAACAGGTAAAACAAAAACTGTTCTTGTTCTTTGTACAGAAGATAAAGAAGAAGAGGCAAAGGCTGCCGGAGCTGATTATGTTGGTTTAGACGAATATGTAACCAAAATTAAAGGCGGTTGGACGGATGTCGATGTAATAATTACTATGCCAAGTGTAATGCCTAAGATAGGTGCTTTAGGTAGAATATTAGGACCTCGTGGTCTTATGCCTAACCCTAAAACCGGTACTGTTACAATGGATATAGCAAAGGCAGTCCAAGAAGTAAAAGCCGGCAAAATAGATTTCAAAGTAGATAAATATGGTATCATTCATACAAGTGTAGCAAGAATGTCATTCCCTGAAGATAAAATCTTGGAGAATACTTTGGAGGTTCTTCGTACAATAGAAAAATTGAAACCTTCTGCTGCTAAAGGTACTTATATGAAGAGTGTATTCGTATCTTCTACAATGAGTCCTGGCGTTAAAGTTGATGCAAAAACTATTAGTAAATAACTTTATACATTACAAAGAAAATGAGAAAAGAAGATAAAGGCAGACTAATAGAGAGTATTGGAGCAGAATTGCAGAAGTATCCTTATGTTTATGTTGTGGATTTAGAGGGTTTGAACTCTGTTGATACAGCTAAACTTAGGAGATTGTGCTTTAAAAGAGAAGTTAAGCTTATAGTAGTGAAAAATGCCTTGTTAAGAAAGGCTATGGATAATTCAGACATAGATTATTCAGAAATGTATCCTACTTTCAAGGGACAAACTTCTATTATGCTTTCCTCTACAAACAATGCACCAGCAAAGCTTATAAAAGAATTCAGAGCAAAAAGTGAAAAACCTGTATTGAAATCCGCTTTTGTGGAAGAGGAGTTTTACATAGGAGATGAAAACTTAGAAAGTTTGGTTTCTATCAAATCTAAGAATGAGCTTATTGCTGACATCGTTGCAGCATTGCAGTCTCCTGCTCAGAATGTTATCAGAGCATTGCAATCATCAGGCAATACTATTTCTGGTGTACTTAAAACGTTAGAAGAAAGAGGTGAATAATATTCACACAAAAAATTTAGTAAAAAACAAATAAAAAAAAGAAATAAAATGGCAGATTTAAAAGCATTAGCAGAACAATTAGTAAATTTAACTGTAAAAGAAGTTAAAGAACTTGCTGACATATTGAAAGAAGAATACGGTATTGAACCAGCAGCAGCTGCAGTAGCAGTAGCAGCAGGTCCTGCAGCAGGTGGTGCAGCAGCAGCTGAAGAAAAAACATCTTTTGATGTAATATTGACAGAAGCTGGCGCTTCAAAATTGAACGTTGTAAAATTAGTAAAAGACCTTTGTAGTTTAGGACTAAAAGAAGCTAAAGAATTAGTAGATGCAGCTCCTAAGCCATTGAAAGAAGGTGTAACTAAAGATGAGGCTGAATCATTAAAGAAATCATTAGAAGAAGCTGGTGCAAAGGTTGAAATTAAATAAGACGTTTCACCACAATTATTAATATTGGAATAGCAGAATCTCCTTGAAAAGGGTTCAAGGAGTTTCTCTATTCTTTATTTGTGTTTGTATTGAACTTATTTTTTAACCTTTAATTCTTTTAAACCTTGGCAAAAAATAAAAAACAACAGTTGGTAAGTTTTGCAACTGTAAAGAAATTTGAATATTCCGATTTTTTGGATATTCAGCTTAAGTCATTCAGAGACTTTTTTCAATTAGAAACAGATTCTGAGAACAGAAAAAATGAAGGATTGTACAAAGTTTTTTCAGAGAATTTTCCTATAAGCGATGCCAGAAACAACTTTGTATTGGAATTTTTAGATTATTTTATTGATTCTCCACGCTACTCTATTCAAGAGTGTATTGAACGTGGATTAACTTTCTCTGTTCCTTTAAAAGCTAAGTTAAAGCTTTATTGTACAGATGAGGATCATGAGGATTTTGAGACTATCATTCAAGATGTTTATTTAGGAATGATTCCTTACATGACACCAAAAGGTACATTTGTTATCAATGGAGCAGAAAGAGTTGTAGTATCTCAATTACATCGTTCTCCAGGAGTTTTCTTTGGAACCAATACGCATGCAAACGGAATGCAGTTGTATTCTGCCCGTATTATTCCTTTTAAAGGCTCTTGGATGGAATTTACTACGGACATAAACAATGTGATGTATGCCTATATAGACCGTAAAAAGAAATTACCTATTACAACACTTTTGCGTGCGATAGGTTACGAAACAGATAGGGATATATTAGAGATATTCAATCTTGCAGAAGAAGTTAAAGTTACAAAATCAACAATAAAGAAATATGTTGGAAAACGTTTGGCTGCAAGAGTTGTTCGTACATGGGTTGAGGATTTCGTTGATGAGGATATAGGTGAGGTTGTCTCTATTGAGAGAACTGAAGTTATAATAGATAGAGAGAAGATTTTGGAAGAAGAAGATGCAAGCAAAATTCTAAATGCAGGTATTAAGACTATTCTTATACATAAAGATGATGCTTCTTCTACAGACTACTCTATTATTTTTAATACGTTACAAAAAGATACAGCTAATAATGCCAAGGAAGCTGTAGAATATATTTATAGACAATTGCGTAGTGCAGAACCTCCTGATGAAGAAACTGCAAGAGGAATAATAGATAAACTATTTTTCTCAGATAAGAGATATGATTTAGGAGATGTTGGCCGTTATAGAATCAACAAAAAGTTAGACCTGAAAGTAGATCCAAGTATAAAGGTCCTAACAAAAGAGGATATAATTTCTATTATTAAATATTTGATAGAACTTATTAACTCAAAAGCAGATGTTGATGATATAGACCACTTGAGTAACCGTAGAGTTAGAACAGTTGGAGAGCAATTGTATGCTCAATTCAATGTGGGACTTGCTCGTATGGCAAGGACAATAAAAGAAAGAATGAATGTAAGGGATAATGAAGTATTTTCTCCTACTGATCTGATTAATGCAAAAACATTATCATCTGTTATCAATTCTTTCTTTGGTACAAACCAATTATCTCAATTTATGGATCAAACAAATCCATTGACAGAGATAACTCACAAGAGAAGAATTTCTGCTTTGGGTCCTGGAGGTCTGTCAAGAGAGAGAGCAGGTTTTGAGGTTAGAGACGTACACTATACTCACTATGGCCGTCTTTGTACAATAGAAACTCCAGAAGGTCCAAATATTGGTTTGATTTCTTCTTTGAGTGTGTTTGCAAAGATAGATGAATTAGGATTTATTGCAACTCCATACTACAAAGTAGATAATGGAAAGGTCTTGTTTAATGAGGCTCCTGTTTATCTAACAGCAGAGGAAGAGGAAAACAAGATTGCAGCTCAAGCAACTACTCATGTAGATAAAGATGGAACAATCATAGACGAAAGAGTTAAAGCAAGAAAGCAAGCTGATTTCCCTATTGTATCTCCAGAGCAAGTTGATTTGATGGATGTTGCTCCAAACCAAATTGCATCCATAGCTGCTTCGTTGATTCCTTTCTTGGAACATGATGATGCTAACCGTGCTTTGATGGGTTCAAACATGATGCGTCAGGCAGTTCCTTTGTTGAATCCTGAAATACCTTTGGTTGGAACAGGTATAGAACCATATGTTGCAAAAGATTCACGTGTTCTTATTACTGCAGAAGGCAATGGAATCGTTGATTTTGTTGATGCAAGAGAGATTTCTATTATTTACGATAGAGACGAAGATGAACGTTTGGTAAGCTTTGATGATGATAGAAAAACTTATCATCTGACTAAATTCCAAAAGACAAATGACGGTGGTTCCATAAATCTTAGACCTATAGTAAGAAAAGGTGATATGGTTCATAAAGGACAAATTCTTTGTGAAGGATATGCGACAAAAGACGGAATACTTTCTTTAGGAAGAAACTTACATGTTGCATTCATGCCTTGGAAAGGATACAACTATGAGGACGCAATCGTTATTTCTGAAAAGGTCGTTAAGGAAGACTGGTTTACATCTGTTCATATTGAAGAGTTTATCACAGAGGTCAGAGAAACAAAACGAGGCGATGAAGAACTTACAAAAGATATCCCTAATGTAAGTCTTGATGCTACAAAAGACCTTGACGAAAACGGAATGATTCGTATAGGTGCTACAGTAAAAGAGGGTGATATTTTGGTAGGTAAGATTACACCTAAGGGTGAATCAGACCCAACACCGGAAGAAAAACTTCTTAGTGCTATCTTTGGAGATAAAGCCGGTGATGTAAAAGATGCATCCTTGAAAGTTCCGCCTTCTGTTTCAGGAGTAGTTATAAACAAACAATTATTTACTCGTTTCAAAAAAGACAGAGAACTTAGAGCAAAGAATAAAGATATAGTAAAGAGACTTACAGAAAACTTTGAGAATGACGCTAAAGAACTAAAGAAAAAACTGTTGAATAAGTTATTTATAATTCTTTCAGGCAAAGTTTCCAAGGGAGTATATTCTACCTATAAAGAAGAACTTATTGCTCCAAAAGTCAAATTTACTCAAAAGCTTTTATCAGAAATTGATTATTCTGTCGTAAGTTACAACGATTGGACTTCTGATGCTAAGACTAATGATTTAGTTAAGAAGTTATTGAACAACTACAGCATACTTGTTCGTGATTTACGAGGAAAACTGGAAAGAGAAAAATTTGCACAGACTATAGGTGATGATTTGCCAACAGGTATCAACCAGATGGCTAAAATCTATCTTGCAAAGAAACGTAAGTTGAAGGTAGGTGATAAGATGTCTGGTCGTCATGGTAACAAGGGTATTGTTGCTAAGATTGTAAGAGAAGAGGATATGCCTTTCCTTGAAAATGGAAAACCTGTGGATATTGTGCTTAACCCATTGGGTGTGCCTTCTCGTATGAACCTTGGACAGATATTTGAAACTGTTCTTGGTTGGGCAGGACATGAGTTAGGACTTAGATTTGAAACTCCTATTTTCAATGGTGCAACATTGGAAGATGTTAATGATTATATGCGTAAAGCAGGTTTGCCAGAAAATGGTAAATGTTATCTTTATGATGGAGAGACAGGGGAGCGTTTCGATCAACCAGCAACAGTAGGTTATGTATATATGCTTAAACTTCACCACATGATAGATGACAAGATGCATGCTCGTAGTATAGGACCATACTCTCTTATTACTCAACAGCCTTTGGGTGGTAAAGCACAATTCGGAGGTCAGCGTTTTGGAGAAATGGAAGTTTGGGCGTTGGAAGCATACGGTGCATCTCATGTTTTACAAGAAATGCTGACTGTTAAATCAGATGATGTAACAGGTAGAGCAAAAGCATACGAAGCTATTGTAAAGGGAGATAATATGCCTACTCCTGGAATTCCAGAGTCATTCAATGTATTAATACATGAGTTAAGAGGTTTAAATCTTGAGGTAACTTTTAATTAATTGTTAGAAAAGGAGATATTAAAAATATGGCAATGAATAATAGAGAAGGTAATACTAATAGTGTATTTCGTAACATGACTATTAGTCTTGCTTCACCAGAGAGCATTCTTCAACGTTCAAGAGGTGAGGTGACAAAACCTGAAACAATTAATTACAGAACATATAAACCAGAAAGAGATGGTTTGTTCTGTGAAAGAATATTTGGACCTGTTAAGGATTGGGAATGTCATTGTGGTAAGTACAAAAGAATAAGATATAAAGGTATTGTTTGTGATAGATGTGGTGTTGAGGTAACAGAAAAGAAAGTAAGAAGGGAAAGAATGGGACACATCCAATTGGTTGTTCCTGTTGCCCATATATGGTTCTTCCGTTCTTTACCAAATAAAATAGGTTCTTTGTTAGGTTTACAGAGCAAGAAATTGGATTCTGTTATATACTACGAAAAATATATAGTTATTCAACCTGGAATCAAGGAACAAGACGGAGTAAATCGCTTAGATCTTTTGACCGAAGAAGATTATATGGCTATTTTGGATACTCTTCCTCCAGAGAATGCTCTTTTACCAGATGAAGATCCAAACAAGTTTATCGCAAGAATGGGAGCTGAGGCTTTGTATGAATTGCTTAAAGATATAAACTTGGATGAATTGTCTTATAAACTTAGGGATAAAGCACATAAAGAAACTTCTCAACAGAGGAAACATGAGGCTTTGAAGCGTCTTAATGTTGTAGAGTCTTTCCGTGAGGCAAATGCAAAGATGGAAAATCGTCCAGAGTGGATGATAGTTAAGGTTGTTCCTGTGATTCCACCAGATTTGCGTCCTTTGGTTCCATTGGATGGAGGTCGTTTTGCTACATCAGACTTAAATGATTTATATCGTAGAGTTATAATTAGAAACAACCGTTTGAAAAGATTGGTAGAAATAAAGGCTCCAGATGTTATCATGCGTAATGAAAAACGTATGTTGCAAGAAGCTGTGGATTCTTTGTTTGACAATTCTCGTAAGGCTGTTTCTGTACGTTCTGATTCCAACCGTGCTTTAAAGTCACTTTCTGACAGTTTGAAAGGAAAACAAGGTCGTTTCCGTCAGAATCTGTTAGGAAAGCGTGTTGATTATTCTGGTCGTTCAGTTATTGTTGTAGGTCCAGATTTGAAAATGCACGAGTGCGGTTTGCCAAAGGATATGGCAACAGAATTGTTTAAACCTTTCATAATTAGAAAAATTCTTGAAAGAGGTTTAGTAAAAACTGTTAAATCTGCAAAACGTATTGTAGACAGAAAAGACCCTGTGGTTATAGAGATATTGGAGAATATTGTCAAAGGACATCCTGTTCTTTTGAACCGTGCTCCTACTCTTCACCGTTTGGGTATTCAGGCCTTCCAGCCAAAGTTGGTTGAAGGAAAGGCTATACGTTTGCACCCATTGGTTTGTACAGGTTTCAATGCCGACTTTGACGGAGACCAGATGGCTGTCCATTTACCATTGGGCAACGCTGCAGTATTGGAAGCTCAATTGTTGATGTTGTCATCTCACAATGTTTTGAATCCTGCAAACGGAGCTCCTATCACAGTTCCTTCTCAAGATATGATTTTGGGTCTTTATTATATGACCAAAGAAAGGAAATCCAATGAAGAAATTGTAGTAAAAGGTGAAGGAAAAGCATTCTATTCTTTTGAAGATGTACAGATAGCATATAATGAAAAACGTATAGATTTGCATGCAGGAATTACATTGTATAGAAGCAATTTAGGTAATCCTCTTGCAACAGCAGTTTATTTTGATAAAAAAGAAGAGAAAGAAAAGTCTTGTATCAAGGTAGGCGATAGTTACTTCACAGAAAAAGGAGTAAGATTAGATATCACAGAACAGGATGTTGTAAGTGTTAAGAATGGTATTCACACCACAGCAGGTCGAGTTCTATTCAATATGCTTGTTCCTGATAATTATGGATATATTAATGTCCTTATCAAGAAAAACGTTCTTAGAGATATTATCGGAGAGGTACTAAAAGATTGTGGTTCTGCCCGCACTGTTCAATTCCTTGATGATATTAAGGATAAAGGATATTATATGGCGTTCCGTGGAGGTCTTTCATTCAACCTTGCCGATGTCATAGTTCCAGAAGAGAAAGTTAATATCATTAACGATGCAGAGGGTAGAGTAGATGAGGTTGTTGGTAACTACCAGATGGGTCTTATAACAAACAATGAACGTTATAACCAGGTCATAGATATTTGGACAGATGCCAACAGAAAGCTTGCTAACTATGTAATGCAACACATGTCAGCAGACCGTCAGGGTTTCAATGCTGTTTATATGATGTTGGATTCTGGAGCCCGTGGTAGCCGTGAGCAGATTCGTCAGTTGTCTGGTATGAGAGGTTTGATGGCAAAACCACAAAAGGCAGGTTCTGGTGGCGCTGAAATTATAGAGAACCCTATTATTTCAAACTTCAAAGAAGGTCTTACAGTGTTAGAGTACTTTATTTCTACACACGGTGCTCGTAAAGGTTTGGCCGATACAGCTCTTAAGACTGCCGATGCTGGTTACTTGACAAGACGTTTGGTTGATGTTGCCCATGATGTTATCATCAACGAGGAGGATTGTGGTACTCTAAGAGGTATTCCTACAACAGCATTGATAAGAAACGATGAAGTTGTCCAATCTCTTTATGACAGAATCTTAGGACGTGTTACATTGCACGACATTATCCACCCTCAAACAGGAGAAGTTATTGCAAGAGAAGGCGATGAACTAACAGAAGACATCTGTCAAAAGATAGAAGAATCTCCAATAGAAGAAGTAGAAATTCGTTCAGTGCTTACTTGTGAGTCAAAACATGGAGTTTGTGCCAAATGTTATGGACGTAACCTTGCAACAGGAAAACTTGTTCAAAGAGGAGAGAGTGTTGGAGTTATCGCAGCACAGGCTATTGGTGAACCTGGAACACAGCTTACCCTTCGTACATTCCACGTTGGAGGTGTTGCTGGTAATGCTGGTAATGTTTCACAAATAGTTGTCAAAGATAAATGTGACGGTGTTCTTAGAATAGATGAATTGCGTGATGTTCCATACATTTACACAGACAACTCCGGAGAAGAAAAACAATGTACAAGAGTTATAGGTCGTTCTGCTGAAATGCATATAATAAATGAAGCAACAAAGAGCATACTTATGACTGCTAACATTCCATACGGTGCATATTTGTTCTTCCAGAATGGAGATTCTGTCAGTGCAGACGATGTTATAGCAGAATGGGACCCATACAATGCTCCTATACTTTCAGATGTTTCTGGTAAGGCTGTGTTTGAATCTATTGAAAAGGATGTTACCTACCGTGAAGAATCAGATAATGAGACAGGTCTTAATGAAAGAATCATCATAGAGACAAAACAAAAGTCAAAGAATCCTTCAATCTCAATATTGGACAAGAACAACGAAGTCATAAAGACTTACGATATGCCTGTTGGTGCTCACCTTGCAATAGAAGATGGTGATGCCATAAATGCAGGAGATATTCTTGCCAACATTCCACGTTCTTCTGCAAAGGCAGGAGACATCACCGGAGGTCTTCCTCGTGTAACCGAATTATTTGAGGCACGTAATCCGTCAGACCAAGCTGTTATTGCAGAAATAGACGGTGTGGTATCTTTCAACAAAAAACTTAAACGTGGAAACCGTGAGATTATCATCACAGGAAAGACCGGCGAAAAAGTTTCTTATCTTATACCTACATCACGTCAGATTCTTGCACAGGAAAATGACTATGTTAAGGCAGGAACTACACTTTCAGAAGGAGAAATAGCACCTGCAGATATTCTTAACGTTCTTGGACCTTTGGAAGTTCAAAAGTATATCGTAAATGAAGCACAAGACGTTTATCGTCTTCAAGGTGTGAAGATAAACGATAAACACTTTGAGGTTATAGTACGTCAGATGATGCGTAAGGTAGAGATAGACGATCCGGGAGATACTCATTTCCTTGAAGGCGAAGCCATAAACAAGGTAGATTTCCAAGAAGAAAATGACAAGATTTATGGCAGAAAGGTTATTACAGACTGTGGAGACAGTACAGAATTCAAGAATGGTCAGATAATAACTGCAAGAGAACTTAGGGATGAGAATTCTTCTTTGAAACGTAGAGACCTTAAGACAATGGAGTCAAGAGATGCTCAGCCAGCAACAGCACATCAGATACTTCAAGGTATCACAAGAGCTTCTCTACAGACAAAGAGTTTCCTTTCAGCTGCTTCATTCCAAGAGACTACAAAGGTTCTTACCGAGGCATCTATAAGTGCAAAGACAGACGACCTTGTAGGTATGAAAGAAAACGTTCTTGTTGGTCATCTTATTCCTGCAGGTACAGGATTGAGAGAGTATCAGAATGTCTTTGTAGCAAACAAAACACAATTGGAAGAATTTACACAGTCTTCTCTTCAACCTATAAAACGCGGAAGAAAGGCTGCATCCAAATAATATTGTAATGATAAAATTTAATGTAGTGCATATATTTTACAGATTATGCACTACATTTTTGTAGTAAGTAAATAGTAACGCAAAAAAAATATAATCACATGGAAGAAAAAAGAGAACAAAAACTGGATATAGAGCTTAGTGCAGAGGTGTCACAAGGTATTTATTCAAATCTTCAGATAGTGCAACATTCTCCTTCAGAATTTATTGTGGATTTTCTTCAGATAATGCCAGGAGTACCAAAAGCACAAGTGAAAAGCCGTATAATACTTGCTCCTATGCATGCAAAAAAACTTTTGTATGCTTTACAGGAGAACATATCCCGTTATGAAAAAACCAATGGAAAAATAACAGATAATACAGCAACAGACTATACTCTTATCAATCCTTTAGGTAAAGCCTGAAAACCATTTTTTGATGAGACGGATATTCGTTGTGTTTTGCATTGTATTTTGTTTGTGTGTCGGTACTTTTGCCGATGCACAAACAAAATCGTATGCTTATGTAACCTTGGATACTGTTCATCTGAAACATGATACTTTGGATTGGTCTCTGGTCTTTTATATGCCTCATAATTGTAAGGTCTCTTTTACTAACCAAAGGCCAGATTCTCTCAATAGCCAGATATCTCTTTCTGTGGCTTGTGCTTTCACGGCGGGTAATCTCAAAGAAGTTGTAGGCGACTATGTTTGCATGGGGAAACTCTATCAGAACAAGAAAGATGTGGAAACAGGCTTGTGTGTTATCTTAAAAGATACCATAATTATAGATTATCTAACAGATACTTCTTCTTATTATATAAACTTGGCAATAAAAGAAAAAGGAGCTTACTTTCAGCAGATGCTAATATTAAAAGATGGGGATACTGTAGAATGTACTATTTTTCGCAAACAAAAACCAACTTTCAGGCGTTGTCTTGCTTGGTACAATGGCAGGGCTGTTGTTATAGAAAGTGTAGATAGGCTTTCTTTTGAGGATTTTGCCAATGCCTTAAAGGAAGCAGGCATAAGAGATGCTATTTATTTGGATATGGGAACATGGAGTGATGGTTTTGTACGTTTGAAAGACAAAACTATATTCTCCATAGGTCATCTTAAATACAATACAAAGCACCAGACAAACTGGCTTCGCTATATATATGAACAGCCAAAAACCAAATCCACCAAAGCAATACGTACTTCCAACAAACGGAAGCCTAAAAAGAAAAGATAAACACGTTTTTTTGCTTTATTGTTCAGAAAATTTTGTATCTTTGCATTCGTAAAAATACGAGTGCATATGAAAAGATTATTCACAATTATCGTTTTATTTTTTATTATTCTTACTTCATTTGCTCAAAGTAAGAGAATAATTACCAAGGAGGAACAACAACCTGAAACTTCTTCTATTATTGTTAATAGAATAAATGAGTGGCAGGATTTGAAGTTTGGTTTCTTTGCTCATTGGGGTATATATGCTACGGAACAATTAGTAGAAAGTTGGTCTATTTGTAATGAAGAATGGATTGACAGAAAAGGAGCAGAATATGAACCCTACAAACAATGGTATTGGGATTTGAATAAGAGGTTTAATCCTAAGGATTTTGATGCAAACAAATGGGCAGAGGCGGCAAAGGCCTGTGGAATGAAATATTTTGTTTTTACAACCAAGCACCACGATGGCTTTTGTATGTATGATACAAAGCAGACAGACTATTCTGTAGCAGGTAAAGATTGTCCTTATTCTTTAAATAAAAACAACGACATAGTAAAGCAAGTTGTAGATGCTTTCAGAAGCAAGGGTTTTTGGACTGGATTATATTTTTCAAAAGCAGATTGGCATAACCAAGACTATTGGTCTCCTCTTTGGGCTACACCAGATAGAAATGTAAATTACAATATAGATAAACACCCAGAAAAGTGGCAGCGTTTTTGTGATTTTACCTATAAGCAGATACAAGAGATAACTCATAACTACGGAGATATAGATATTCTTTGGCTTGATGGTGGTTGGATACGTCCTGAATGGAGTATAACAGACGAAGAAGTTAAGTCTTGGCTTGGAGCATATAAAAGAGTACAAGATATCAATATGCCTTATTTAGCAAAGATAGCACGGCAAGGAAATGAAGATATGCTCATAGTAGATAGAAGTGTTGGCGGTCAATACGAGAACTATAGAACACCGGAGCAAACTGTTCCAGACGAGCCTTTGGATTATCCTTGGGAAACCTGTATGACAATGGGAGACAGTTGGTCATACGTTAAGAATGATAATTATAAATCAACTAATAAACTTATTCATATTCTTGTAGATGTTGTCTGCAAAGGAGGCAACTTCCTTTTGAATGTAGGACCAGACGAAAACGGCAATCTGCCTGAGCCTGCTTTGCAAAGAATGAAAGAGATAGGAACTTGGATGAAAATCAATGGCGATGCGATATATAACACTCGTCCTATAGCACCTTATAAGGTTGATAATATATGCTTTACCAAAGGGCAGAAAGGAGAGGTGTATGCTATAATACTTCTTTCAGACACAACAAAACTGCAGACTTCCTACTCTTTTTCTCTTTCCAAGGAACTGCAGACAGGTTTCAAACAAATACTTGGGACAAACACTAAAGCAAAGCTAAAAAACAATAAGGGCAAATATACTCTTACCATAAAACAATCAGACATAAATAATATAAAGGAGCAGAATGCGTTGGTAATTGTTCTGTAATAGGAGTATCCAATAGACTCCGAGACTTTATTATAGTATTTTATCACTATCACAAATCCCCATACTCACATGTGGGGGATAAGTCTATAACACCCCTCTCCAGCCTCTCGTAAGAGACACTACAACAGAGCCAATGCTAACCAAGAAAATGAACATAAGAATTAATTAAATTTCTTTTTTCTTATAAAAAATTTTTCAGTTTAATTTTTTTTACTAATTTTGCACCGGAATTATAATGGTATAATTCTAAGGCGTAAGAAATACGTTTTGCTTTATTTTTTGTTTCACTGAAAACTCGCAATTTTTAGTAAATCCATTGCAAAAGTAAAGTTTAGTAAACGTTACAATTGTTAAGATTGTGAACTTTACTTATTTGGGTGGATAGTTATGCGAGAACTTCAGTGAACAAATGAGAAGAAAAAAAAGTTCACTATTTTTTATGTCATTTGTTTATTGGAATAACTATTCACTTAAATAATTTAAACAAAAAAAATGAAAATGGCAAGAAAATTTAAAACAAGAAATCCCTTAGTTCTCGCAGGGATTTTGGTTGCGATGTTGTTTATCTCGCAAAAAACAATAGCGCAAGAAGTCGGACAGGTGGGATATATGTATACTCCCGCTGAGCAAACAACCTTCCGTTATGTAATCACAATTGCAGCAGATGGTGACGGTAATGGAGGAGAGGTTGCAGTAAGGAAATACAATGACAATGTTTCAGGTGCAATTGACATTCCTTCAAACGTAACAATAACCGTAGATGGAACCGATATTACCTACAGTGTTACTTCTGTTCGTGCAGATGGTTTCAAGAATTGTGCAAGTATTACAAGTGTAACGATTCCAAGCACTGTTACTGCAATAAATACTAATGCTTTCCAAAACTGTACTTCTTTGGCAAGTGCTTCTATTCCAAGCAGTGTTACTACTATAGGAGATAATGCTTTCTTTGATGCAGCTCTTGCAAGCCTAACATTAAGTGAAGGTCTTGTAAGTATAGGCGCAAATGCATTTTACAATAATGATTTTACTTCTGTAAGTATTCCTAACAGTGTTACTACAATTGGTGGGGCAGCTTTTAAAGGATGCAACCTTACAAGCGTTATAATAGGTAGTGGCTTAACTTCTATACCTTTTGAGTGTTTTAGACGGGCTGCTTTAACCTCAGTTACTATCCCAAATAATATTCTTTCAATTCGTGCTTCAGCTTTTCAAGAGTGCACTGACCTTGCAAGCGTTACAATAGGTAGTGGTGTAACCTCAATAGGCGATGCTGCTTTTGCAGGCTCTGGTTTAACTTCAGTTACTATCCCCGCAAGTGTTACAAGTATAGGTGATAATGCTTTTTATGGATGTGTATCCTTGGAAGATGTTTATTTGAGAAAAGAAGGATCTGCTCCAACAATAGGCTCCTCTGCATTTCATCATTTAGTTGCTTATAGAACTGTATTCCATGTTCCAACAACAATGCTTAATGCTTACAAGACAGCACTCAATTGGACAGGGTATGATGCTTATAGTCAAATGCCTATGTCAGACATTTATTTCATTATAGAAGGTGATGGCGTAGCAGTAGTAACTGTTGGTGGAATAATATATGCTGTCTTAGATGCAGCGAGTAGAACAGCTTATGTTTATCATAATAACTATGTACCAGGCAGCAAGACTATTGCTTCTTCTGTCAGTGGTTTTGGCTCTGGAGATGAGACTTCTCAAAACTATGCAGTAACAACAATTGGTAATAGTGCTTTCAGAGGTTGTTCAGGTTTAACTTCAATTACTATTCCAGCAAGTGTAACAAGTATAGGTAATTATGCTTTTGCAAGTTCTGGCTTAACTTCAGTTACTATCCCAGCAAGTGTTACAAGTATAGGTGATAATGCTTTT
>CAZXEN010000008.1:0-65657 GCA_964639765.1 uncultured Bacteroidaceae bacterium | reverse complement strand
AGGAAGAGTATTCTGACTATAAAGCAAACAGGGAAGCCTGTCCCGAAGAAATTCTTAGCAATCTCCCGTATATCAAGGCTTTGTTGTCAGCAATGAATATAAAAACCATTGGAATAGAAGGTTATGAAGCTGATGATGTGATAGGCACTCTTGCAAAAAAAGGCAAGCAAAAGGGATATAAGGTCTTTATGGTTACGCCGGACAAGGATTATGCACAACTTGTGGAAGATGGAATATTTATTTTGAAGCTTCCACGTATGGGACAGGGAGAGCAAATCTTGGGTGTAAAGGAGGTATTGGAAAAATTTGAGATAAAAAGACCTGAACAAGTGATAGATATACTTGGTCTGTGGGGCGACAGTTCTGACAATATCCCCGGAGTAAAGGGCATTGGAGAAAAGAAAGCGAAAGCTCTCCTGCAACAATTTGACAGCATAGAAGAAATAATAGCCAATACGGACAAGATAGCCGTAAACAGTGTAAGAAAAGCCATAGAAGAAAACAAAGAGGAAGCATTGTTAAGCAAAAAACTCGCTACCATACGACTGGATGTTCCCGTAGAGCTGGAAGAAGATGACTTCAAAATGAAGACTCCTGACTTCATGGAGTGCAAACGCCTGTTTGATGAGTTGGAATTCAGAAGGTTTGCAGAAAAATTTTTCTCTATTTTTTCAAGCAACCAAGACCCTGTAAAAAAAGATCAAGACTTTTTGAAAAAAGATCAAGACTTTAGCACCAAAAGATCAAGTTTTGAGCAAAAAAGATCAACTCTTTTTGAGCAGGAAGTAGATTTATTTTCTTCTTTATCTAACTTTATGAATATCAACAAGGTTAATCATGACTATAATTCTGCATACAAGAGCATGGAAGACATCTTGGAGAGGATAAGGGAGAAAAAAGAGTTTGCTTTTTCACTGCTTACCGACAACGACAGTTTTGATTGCAATATCATTGCTTTGGCTCTTTGTGTAGAAAAAGGCAAGGCGTTCTACTATCCTTTGAAAAGCGGAAATACAATTACCAATGAATTAAAAGAAATTTTTGAAAATTCCGAGATAAGAAAAATCTGCTACGACATAAAGCAGAAAAATCATGCTCTAAGCAACAAAAACATCCACATTAATGGAGATAATTTTGACATAATGCTTGCCCATTATCTCATATCCTCGGAAGAAAGAAGCAAGATAGACGACCTATCCCAGATTTATCTTGACTATGACATGATGGTTAAGCAAAAGAATGTTGTAATAGATGAAAAGGATTACCTCTGCGAACAAGCCGATATTGTTTTTCAACTGTACCCTTTGTTCAAGGAGAAACTGAAGGAAGATGATTTGGAGAAACTTTTCCATGATGTGGAAATGCCTTTGAGCGATGTGCTTCTGGCTATGGAAAAAGAGGGCATAAAAATAGATGAAAAGGTTTTGAATGATTATTCACAGCTGCTGCAGGAAGAAAAAGAAATTCTTGAGAATGAAATATTTGAATATGCAGGAGAGAAATTCAACATTGCCTCCTCCATTCAGCTGGGGAATATATTATTTGAAAAACTTGACATCACACAAGGCAAGAAAATAAAAAAAACAAAGACCAAGAGATATTCCACATCTGAAGAGGTTTTGGAAAAACTTGCAGCCTATCACCCCATAGTGCCTTTAATCTTGGAATGGAGAAAACTTTCCAAACTGAAAAACACATACGTTGATGCTCTTCCTTTACTTGTGAACAGGAAAACCGGAAGAATACATACAACATTCAACCAAGCTGTTACAGCAACAGGAAGGCTTTCTTCTGCCAATCCCAATTTGCAGAACATACCTATCCGTTCTGAGCAAGGAAAAGAAATCCGTCGTGCCTTTGTTCCAAACTATGAAGGACATTTTCTTCTTTCTGCCGATTATTCTCAAATAGAATTAAGAATAATTGCTTCATTGTCAAAAGACAATCATCTTTGTAAAGATTTTCAGGAAGGAAAAGACATTCATACATCCACTGCCGCAAAAATATATCACGTAGATGAAAGTCAGGTAAGCAAGCAAATGCGTTCTTCTGCCAAGAGTGTCAATTTCGGAATCATATATGGCATCTCTGCTTTCGGCTTGTCTGAATCCCTGTTCATCAGCAGAACGGAAGCACAGGAACTTATCAACGAATATTTTGCCGCTTATCCAAGCGTGGAAGAATTTATCAACAAAAGAATTGCCTTTGCCCGCGAAAAAGGTTATGCAGAAACTCTTTTGAAGCGAAGACGTTATCTAAGAAATATCAATTCTGCAAACGCCAACCTAAGAAATTTTGACAACCGCAATGCTGTTAATATGACTATTCAAGGAACAAGTGCAGATATGATAAAGATTGCGATGGTGAATATCCACAAAGAGATAAAAGAAAGAAACCTGCAAAGCAAACTGCTTGTACAAATACATGATGAACTTATATTTGATGTTCCTCAAGACGAACTTGATATAATGAAAGAACTTGTCCCTAAGGTTATGCAGGAAGCTTTGCCGTTGGAAAATGTCCCTATAATAGCCGATTATGGAGTTGGCAAGAACTGGTTAGAAATGAAATAGCGGAAATCTCCGCTGGCAGTAACAGTCATATTAAGAAAAAGAATAAAAAATGATAATAAAAACCTACTCAGACAATCTTGGTAAAAAACAAATTGAAAGCATTGTGTCGGCTTTGGAAAACGAAGAGATAGTCATTGTGCCTACTGATACACTGTACGCTTTTGTGTGTGATATACAAAGCAGAAAGGCTGCGAAAAATCTTGCAGAACTAAAAGGCAAGGTATTAGAAAAGAGCAATTTTTCATTACTCTGTGAAAATCTTTCAGCAAGCACTCCTTATACCAAGCCTCTTGGCAACAAACAGTTTTCATTTATCAAAAGTCTTCAAACAGGGGGATTTACTTTTGTCTTATCTGCCAGCAATCTAACACCGAAAATATTCCAATCAAAAAAGAAAACTATTGGAATACGTTTGCCAGAAAACCAGATATGCTTGGATATTCTGCAAAGAATAGGCAGACCATTGCTGGTTTCTTCTGTGCCACACGGGGAAGAACTGGAACAGGAAGACTATACCTGTGCAGAACTGTTGGAAGAAAAGTATAATAACAAAGTTGCCATGGTTGTAGAGAGTGACAGTTGTAGAAACATTCCATCAACGGTGGTAAATCTTACTGATGACGAATTTGTGGTTGAAAGAGAAGGCTTAGGTGTTTTGTAGTAAAATCCATGTATGAAAAAAAAGCTGTTTAGTATATTGTTCCTGTTATCTTTTCTGTGTCTTTCCCATGCTCAGGAGAGAAACTATGCTGCCATTATGCGGCAGGCTTTTCAGGAAGAAGACTATGAGAGGGCTAAAAACATATATGAACTGGCTAAACAAGAGGATTATTTTGATATTACTGCTGTAGAAAATATTCTTTGTGTAATGCACTACTCAAACAAACAATACAAACAAGCATACGGATTATCCAAGAAACTGTTTGATGAAGGCGAAAACAATTTTCTAAGCGATATAGTTTTATATTCCTATCTTGCAAAAAACAAAAACAATGACAGTATTCTGGTGTCTGTATTGGAGGATTTGGATATAAATAATATTCCTTTGACAGCTTTGTATGATTTGAGGGTTATGGACAAAAAAGATTTGAATAATATTTGTCAGGCTATAGAAAGATACCTATATAAAGAAGAAGTCGACAGAATGGAGAGTGTGCCTTATAAGACCTTGCAAACCATACTTTATTATGTTCAAAACAATTATATGCAAGCCTATAACAAAGCAATAGATATACTTTCAGAAGACAATATAGCTCTTGTGGATTTTGTTCTTGGAAGAATAAGGGAAGAAAGAAAAGAATATGTTTCTGCCCTTGCTTTCTACAACAGTGCCATAAAAAAAGGATATGTAAACAATGATGTCTATCTACATCGTGCCTTATGTCACGGATACAATTCGGACTATGTGATGTCTAATATTGATTTGGATACTTGTCTGATTATTAAAGATGACTATTATATTTATTATCTGAAAGGAATCAACTATAATCATCTTAGGGATTACAACAATGCCCTGCATTGTTTAAGTATGGCTATTTTTTTGTGTGATACATTTGCAGATGCCTACAATTACAGAGGTATTGTCTATGCAAACTGCAAACAATATGAATTTGCTCTTATGGACTTCAGGGCTTGTTTTCAATTAAACGAAAATACTCCCTATATTCATGACAACTTAGGTCTGGCTTTGGAATATACAGGGCATGTTATGGAAGCTGTGGAAGAATATAACCTTTCCATAAAAAAGGAACCTTATTATTTTGATGCTTATTATAACTTGGGAAGACTATACAGCGAGGACTATCAACCTGTAAAAGCTTTAAGATATTTGAAAAAAGCATTGTCTTTGGAAAAAGATGTCCCTGATATATATTATCTTATAGGCGTAAATCTCGCAAGAAGAAACAAAATAAAAGAAGCTTGTGAATATCTTAACATAAGTTTGGAGATGGGACATACAGAAGCCTTGAATGCCATAGAAGAAGTCTGCATAAAAGACAAATAAAAAATAGGAAAGGCTTGCACCTCTCCTATTAAAAATATGAAAAACAATTATAAACTCAAAAAATTATCTATTAATACATTCCTCCCATTCCACCTTGAGGCATTGCAGGAGCAGCAGGAGCAGGTTCTTTTATTTCACTAAGAACACATTCTGTTGTAAGTATCATACTTGCTATAGAAGCAGCATTTTCCAAAGCAACTCTTGCAACCTTGGTAGGATCTATAACACCGGCTTTGTGCAAATCTTCGTATTTGTCTGTACGTGCGTTGTAACCTTCGTCACCTTTCATTTCCTTTACTTTGTTTACAACAACACTTCCTTCCAAACCTGCATTTTCCACGATTTGTCTTAGAGGTTCTTCCAAAGCACGTCTTACTATTTGGATACCTGTATTCTCGTCTTCGTTTTCACCTTTGACATTTTTCAAAGCAGATATTGCTCTTATGTATGCAACACCACCTCCTGGAATTATACCTTCTTCCAAAGCAGCTCTTGTAGCATGTAAAGCATCGTCAAAACGGTCTTTCTTTTCTTTCATTTCCACTTCACTTGCCGCACCTACATAGATAACTGCAACACCTCCTGCAAGTTTAGCCAAACGTTCTTGAAGTTTTTCTCTGTCATAGTCAGAAGTTGTTTTTTCTATCTGTGCTTTTATCTGGGCAACTCTTGCCTTGATGGCATCTTTATGTCCTGAACCGGAAACAATGGTAGTATTGTCTTTATCTACAGTTATTTTTGCACTTGAACCAAGCATTTCCAAAGTAGCATCTTCAAGTTTGAAACCTTTTTCTTCAGAAATTACTGTACCGCCTGTAAGAATAGCAATATCTTCCAACATTTCTTTTCTTCTGTCACCAAATCCTGGAGCCTTGACAGCAACTATCTTCAAAGAACCTCTCAAACGGTTTACTACCAATGTAGCAAGTGCTTCGCCGTCTATATCCTCTGCTATGATAAGCAATGCTCTGCCTGTTTGAACAACTTTTTCCAATACAGGAAGAAATTCTTTCATATTGGATATTTTCTTGTCATAGATAAGAATGAAAGGATTGTCATAAACTGTTTCCATCTTTTCTGTATCAGTAACAAAGTATGGAGAAAGATATCCTCTGTCAAACTGCATACCTTCCACAACCTTGACAGTAGTGTCCAAACCTTTTGCTTCTTCAATAGTGATAACGCCTTCTTTCTTTACTTGTTTCATTGCTTCTGCTATCATACTTCCTATTGCAGAATCATTATTGGCAGAAATAGTAGCTACCTGTTCTACTTTTTCCTGAGCATTACCTATTTGACGGGAACGTTTTTTAAGATCTGCAACAACAACAGAAACTGCTTTGTCTATACCACGTTTCAAATCCATTGGATTTGCTCCGGCAGCAACATTCTTCAAACCTGTGTTTACAATAGCCTGTGCCAAAACAGTAGCAGTTGTTGTACCGTCTCCTGCCTGGTCTCCTGTTTTGGAAGCAACTTCCTTTACAAGTTGAGCTCCCATATTCTCTATATTGTTTTCAAGATCTATTTCTTTTGCTACACTTACACCGTCTTTTGTAATATGTGGAGCACCGAATTTCTTGTCAATTATAACATTTCTTCCTTTAGGTCCCAAAGTTACCTTTACTGCATCAGCCAATGCATTAACACCTGTACGTAATTGTTCTCTTGCTTCGGTATTGAATTTTATTTCTTTTGCCATTTTGTTTTTCTCCTATTTTTCTTGATTAAATAATTGCATAAATATCACTTTCTCTCATGATAAGGTATTTCTCTTCTCCAACACTTATTTCTGTGCCGGAGTATTTTCCATATAGTACTTTATCACCTGCTTTTACTGTCATAGGTTCATCTTTCTTTCCTGGACCTACAGCTATAACTGTTCCTTCCATAGGTTTTTCCTTGGCAGTATCAGGAATAATGATACCTGTTGCTGTTTTCTCTTCAGCCTCTGCAGACTTTACCAAAACTCTGTCAGATAATGGTTTGATATTTACTTTTTTCATCGTCTTATATGTTTTTTATTGTTTATTAAAAATTCAAAATCACTCTGCAAACATTCCAAAATATATGCCAAAGATTTAAGACTGACATTTTGTCATACAGTATTCTTTATGGCATATAAATAAAATATTTCTTCTATAGACTAAATTCTTTTACAATCCTGTCCGTATAATCCAAACGCTCCCAAGGATAGAAATATACTCTTTTTCTTTCTTCCCTGTCATTGTTGAATATTGTCACTTCCTGTTCATAAGGAGTTCTTCCGAAATGACCATAGGAAGCTGTAGGCAGAAAGATAGGATTCTTCAATCCAAAACGCTGTATGATAGAATAAGGTCTTAAATCAAACAGTTTAAGTATCCTTTGGGCGATTTCTCCATCTGTCATATCCACCTTTGCTGTTTTATAAGTATCAACAAACAAACCTACAGGTTCAGCAACACCAATAGCGTATGCAACTTGCACCAGAACTTCATCACATAATCCTGAAGCGACCATGTTTTTCGCTACATGACGCATTGCATAGGCTGCACTTCTATCTACTTTACTTGAATCCTTGCCTGAAAAAGCTCCTCCACCATGAGAACCTCTTCCTCCGTATGTATCAACTATTATCTTCCTTCCTGTAAGGCCTGTGTCTCCATGGGGACCTCCTATGACAAACTTACCTGTAGGATTAACATAGAGTTTGTAATCATCTTTGAACAAATCCCTTGTTTTCTGATACTTTTGTTTTCCCACTACTCTCGGAATAAGGATATTGCGAATATCTTCCCTTATTTTTTCTATTGACACTTCTTCATCATGCTGAGTAGAGATAACTATGGTATCTATTCTCTTAGGATTGTTATTGTCATCATACTCTATAGTTACCTGAGACTTAGAATCAGGTCTAAGATAAGGCATAAGGTCTGTAGTCTTCCTTATCTGTGCCAGTTCATGTACCAACTGATGAGCCAAAGTAACAGGCAAAGGCATATAATCTTCTGTATCCTTGCAAGCATAGCCGAACATCATTCCTTGATCTCCTGCTCCTTGCATAAGAGGGTCTTGCTTTTCCACCCCTTGATTTATGTCTGGACTCTGTTCATGAATAGTAGAAATCACTCCGCAAGAGTTACTTGCAAACTGATACTCTTCCTTTGTATAGCCGATGTTTTTTATCACATCCCTTGCTACCTGTTGTACATCTACGTATGCATGACTTTTTACCTCTCCTGCCAAGAATACCAATCCTGTAGTTACCAATGTTTCACAAGCAACCTTGGAATTCTCGTCTCTTCTTAGAAATTCATCTAACAATGCATCTGAAATTTGGTCTGCAATCTTGTCTGGGTGACCTTCTGAGACCGACTCTGATGTTATAAATCTTGCCATTTCCAAATAAAGTTTTTAAATGGTTATTAAAATAATTATTAAAAACGTGGAAACATAAAAGAATTGAATAACAAATAAAAGTAAATGTTGTTTTAGCATTCTTTTATTGTGGTTGCAATCAATCCAAATCTATCCACAAATATCTTTCTGCAAAATTAATACATTTTTTTTATCTGTGACAGATAAAGTAAATTTTATTTGCTTTCTGTTTTTTTAGCCTCATTACAAGATATATCTTTCTTGTCTTTATATGAAACTATAACAACGTTTTCATTATATCTGTATCATAAAAACAAAAAAAAGGTGCTACTCTTAAAAAAAGCAACACCTTTGAGTAGTTTATCTAACTTTCAAAGAGAACTATTCGTTTTCTTTTTTAGTCATCTCCTCTTTCAAAGAAGCAAGAACGTCCAAATCTCCAAGAGTAGTTTTCTCCAAATTCTGGTTGATTTTCTTAGCAGGATTTTCTTTCTTGCTTGCTTTCTCTTCTTCCTGTTTCCAAGTACGGGCATGAGAAAGAACTACACGTTTAGCTTCTTTTGAAAATTCTATAACCTTGAAAGGAAGTTTTTCATCAACTTTGGCAGTAGTCTTGTCTTCTTTCTGCAATTGACCCTTTGGACAGAAACCGTCTATTCCATAAGGAAGATTTACAACAGCACCGCTCTTTTCGTTGATTGAAGTGATGGTTCCTTCGTGTTCTGAACCTATAGTGAATATGGACTCAAATACGTCCCAAGGATTTTCTTCCAATTGTTTGTGTCCCAAAGAAAGTCTTCTGTTTTCAGCATCAACTTCCAATACAACAACCTCCATCTTCTCACCAATCTTGGTAAATTCAGCAGGATGTTTGATTTTCTTGGACCATGAAAGGTCTGAAATATGGATAAGTCCATCAACACCTTCTTCCAATTCCACAAAGATACCAAAGTTAGTAAAGTTTCTAACTGTTGCTGTATGTTTGCTACCTACAGGATATTTCTCTGCTATATTTACCCAAGGGTCTGGCATAAGCTGTTTGATACCCAAAGACATCTTTCTTTCTTCTCTGTCAAGAGTAAGGATGACAGCTTCTACTTCCTGCCCTACTTCAAGGAATTCGTGAGCAGTTCTCAAATGCTGGCTCCAAGACATCTCTGTAACGTGAATCAAACCTTCAACACCAGGAATAATCTCAACAAATGCACCATAATCTGCTATGACAACAACCTTTCCTTTTATCTTGTCACCAACTTTCAAGTCAGCGTCCAACTGATCCCAAGGATGAGGAGTAAGCTGTTTAAGACCTAATGCAATACGTTTCTTTTCCTGGTCAAATTCAAGGATAACAACCTTTATCTTTTCGTCAAGTTTAACGATTTCTTCAGGGTGGTTGATTCTTCCCCAAGAAAGGTCTGTGATATGGATAAGTCCATCAACACCACCAAGGTCAATGAATACACCGTATGAAGTAATGTTCTTAACAGTTCCTTCCAATACCTGACCTTTTTCCAAGTGAGACATAATTTCAGCCTTTTGTGCTTCAATTTCGTCTTCTATCAATGCTTTGTGAGAAACAACTACGTTCTTGAATTCATTGTTAATCTTAACAATCTTGAATTCCATAGTCTTATCAACAAATACATCGTAATCTCTGATAGGTTTAACGTCTATCTGGCTACCTGGCAAGAATGCTTCTATTCCAAATACATCAACAATCAAGCCGCCTTTTGTTCTTGATTTAACGTAACCTTTGATGATTTCTCCACTTTCGTATGCTTCATTGACTCTATCCCAAGATTTAAGAATACGGGCTTTTTTGTGAGAAAGCAATAATTGTCCATTGGAATCTTCTTGATTTTCAATAAACACCTCAACTTCATCACCTTCTTTCAAGTCAGGATTGTAACGAAACTCTGCCAATGGGATAATACCGTCAGATTTGAAACCGATATTCACAACAACTTCTCTGTCGTTAAGAGAGACAATCTTACCCATAACAACCTGTTGGTCGCCTATCTGGTTGAACGTCTTGTCGTAGATGGCTTCTAATTTCTCTTGTTCTTCTTTTTTGTAAACTTCACCTTTGGTGTTGTCTATTTCGTCCCAATTGAAGTTTTCCAATGGTTTAATGTCTTTCGTTTCTTTCATAGAAACTTTTTGTTTGTTTTGTATCAGCATCTTATCCTACTGAGAATGTTTAATATTATGTCTAACCTCTCTGGACCCAAGTGATAAGCCTCAGACCCATTTTTTTGAGTTTGCAAAATTATAAATAAATTTGATTCTGTGCAAATTATAGAAAATCTTTTTTCTTATTTTCTTTTATAGCCCAAACATTTTGTTTTAGGAGAATATAGTTTGGCAGTAACCGACAATGTCAAAAAATTATACCAGTCCTTTGTTGTCCTGTTGCCTCTCATTTCTCCTCCTTTATGGTATTTGCCGGCATAGCCTTCCAATTCATTTGTTCTGTCTGAGGCTACCACAGACTGCTCTCCTGCATAATAAAGCAAAGCATCTCTATCCACGTATGTGGTGCTTATGTCATCAATATAGTCTGTAAAAGTTTTTCTGAACCCCCACTCCAAAGCGATACAGGTATGATAAGAAAGCGAGAACTTTATTCCTATTCCGAAAGGAACGGCAAGAGCTATCCTGCTGTAGTTGTCCCTGCCATCTATGAGTCCTTGTCCTTCTGTGTTCAAATCGTGCAGGGTTACTGTTACTGTTTCCTGCTCAAAAGGGTCTTTTATGTCTGCCTTTGGATTGAAATGAAACAGAGCCAAGCCTCCAAAGATATATGGAGTAAATCTGTGCTGTCTGGTTCCTGTACGATAATCCATAAAGTTGAACTCCACTTCTGCTGCAAGCTCCTGCAAGGCTGAATAAAAGCTCAGATTTCTTGTGTTGTTGAAATGCTTGTCATCGGCTGAAAGTTTGGAGAAAAGCAGGGTAGTCTTCATCGCCCAACGGGGATTGAAGTTATATCTTGCCACCAGACCTCCGACAAAATGGGCATTATACATATTGAAACTGCTTTCAAACTGATTCCATTCCTTGGAGTCGTCTTTCCCGTTCTTGAACATATTGTTTATATCTCCCACATAATTTGAAAGACCTCCTGTCAGACCTACCTCCCAATAGGAAGACTGAGCATAGGACATCTGACCTGCCATTAGACACAACAACAAATATATTATCTTTCTCATCTTACAAAAAATCTTAGTTTAATATCACTCTGTTTCCTTTGGGGTATTTCACCGTATAGGAAAACGTTATCGTCTTTTCTTCCTTAGGTGCAAGGCTTACATTCCAACGGACAACGCCTGTGTTGGCATTCAGTTCTCCTCCTGCAAGTTCCACATCGCTGACTTTTATCTCTGTGTTGGCCGAAATAGGTATCTGGTCTTTTATGCCAAGCTCCACTGCCTCGTTTTTTGTGTTTTTTATTATCAGGCTTATATTGGCTGTCTCCACCACTTCCTTTGAAAGGAAACCTTTCTCTGTAGGAGAAGTCTTTCTTATCTTGCGTGAGACTTTTATGTTCTTGTCATCGCCTACAGCAAAACGCATAGTATCCCCCATCGTTGTCGTATTTATTACGGATTTTGATATAAACCTGCCCATAAGATACACATCGCAGGCAACCTCCAACAATCCCAAATCTTCCCAATCGGGCAGAAGAGCAGTATAGAACACTTTCTCTTCATTCTTTGGAGTGGAAAAACGGGTGAAATAAGCTTTGGTCTTTTCATTGTACAAAGGAATGGTTACAGCCTGTTCTCCCGAAGCTATGCACTGAGGAGTGTTCAACATATATTCCTTGCTGAGTGTAAGATTGTTCTTTATTGAGCCAGAGAACACCTCCACATCATTCAGGCTTACAGCATCTTCTCCAGCATACTCTTTGGCTACAAGAGCATTGCGTGAAAGCTTTACATCTTTTGTCTGATATGGATTATTTTGGGAATAGTCAAGATAATAAGGGTATAGCTCTGCATCATAGCCGACATAATCGCCTTTGGAAGTGGAGAAGACTATTTCGCAGTCTTTCCAATTCTCTCCTGTGTTTTGACTCACGGAGTTTTTCAAGGAAAAGACTGCCGACTTCTTTTCGTCGTCAAGCATGACATCGTAGTTATACACACTTGACACTCCGTACACAAGATAAGAATACTTTATCTCTTCGTCCTGCTTTGGCATATTGGCATACAGACTTACCTCCAGGACATTGTCAGAGGTCAAGACGTTCTTTCCCCCTGTATATTTTTTTATCAGGCTTTCCATATCCTGTACCACCTTGCTTTTTTGGAAGTACATCTCCTGCTGTCTCTCGTTTGCCTCAGAAAGCATTCTGTTGATATTCTTCATTTCTTCCCTCTGGAACAGAAACTGGGACTTTATTGTCGCCACGGTGTCTATGGCTGAGGTGTTGGCAATGGCTTTCATGTTTCCCAAGGCTGTTTTCTGAGCCATAAGGGTCTGTATCTGTAAAGCGTTGTCGTTTATCTCCTCCTGCAGACGGTCGTTCTTGGTCTTAAAGGCTAAATACTGCTGATAAGCATTGGCAGGCAACAAAGCCTTGACCATTTCTTTCTCGGGTATTGATTTTTTGAGAGAGTTAAGCGAACTTATAAACCAGTCTTCGGAAGAAGAGAAATGCACATTCATAGCCTGCACAACTTGGGCGTTGCCCGTGATAATGAATTTGTTCTCCCCCTTCTGCAGATTGACTTTTATGCTTTTTTCCACCAAAGCTCTGTCCTGGTATATGGTAACCCTGTCCAATCTGCTTTTTATCTCCGTCTGAGCATAGGAACCCATGAACATAAACGCCATAAGGCTGACCAACAATAATCTTTTCATCTTTTTTCTTTTCTTATATCTAAGAGTAAAACGTAAGCAAGGCTGTTTAATTGTACTGCTAATGTTTTTTTTATTTTGCAGAGGTGTAGATATCGTATAGTTTTATGCATTCTTTGGCCTGCCTTACATCATGCACCCTCAGTATGTCGGCTCCCTGCTCCAAAGCCAATGCATGCAGAAAACAGGTGTGCTCCAAAACCTCTTCAGGCTTAAGGTCAAGAGGTTTGTATATCATACTTTTTCGTGATATTCCCGTAAGCACAGGCAAAGAAAAACACTCCTTTATCTCCCTTTGATGCGAGAGAAGAGTGTAGTTCTGCTCTATTGTCTTGCCAAAGCCAAAACCGAGGTCAAGTATGATGTCTTCCACGCCAAGGCTATGCAGTTCTTCTATCTTGCTGGAAAAGAAAGAACATATATCCTCCACAATATCCTTGTATTCTGTATGACTCTGCATTGTCTTTGGCTCAGCCGAAGAATGCATAAGCACATAAGGAACTTTTATCTTGGAAAAAACCTTGAAACTGTCTTTCTCCCACTCTCCTGCCGACACATCGTTCCATATCTCCGCTCCGTTGTCATAGCACTGCTCAAAGACTTCACCTCTGAAAGTATCTATGGATATTATAATGTCCGGAAAACACTTTCTCATCTCTTTGACCACAGGCACAAGCTTTTGGATTTCTTCCTCCTTGCTCACAAACTCTGCATCGGGATGGGTGGAGCAGGCTCCCAAATCCACTATATCCACTCCCTGTTTCTGCATCTGTTCAATATGTTCCATAGCCTGTCTTAGTCCGTTATGCCTGCTAAGGGAATAAAAAGAATTATCCGTCAGGTTTATTATACCCATTACCTTCGTCTCCGCCATAGTTTTTTTATTTTTTTTATGCAGCAAAAATAACAGAAATCTTTTTACTACAGACAGATTTGTATAGAAAAAAATACATCATTTGCATAGTTTATATAGTAAAATGATGAATGATGTATTTTTTGAACAAAAAAAAGGAAGAGATTTTACAAATCCCGAATGGACATTCGCAAAAAGTCTCGAAGAGACTATTATATAAGGTAGTACTATCTCCGAGACTTTTTATAGCGTAAGTTACTTTATCAATATGCTTCTATCAAGAAAGAAGTGCTAAAGAGCGTAATGCCCTAAATGGACATTTGCAGGTTTTACTAACATAAAAATCTTTGACAAGAATAAAAAAAGAAGCTACTAAAAGAAAATATAAGAAAAAATATTTCTATCTTTGCAGGCGAAAAAATATGTTATTACAACATTTTGCTATATGAACTATGTACGTTAACATATTTTTTTCGGCTAAAAAAAATTATATTATAACAAAATAAAAAAAAGAAAAAAAAATGGCAAAGAAGATAAGCAAAAAGGTAACGTGGGTAGGCAAGGTGGATTGGGAGCTGAAGAGTTTTCACGGCGAGGAGCTTTCCACTCACAGAGGTTCTTCGTATAACTCATATCTTGTAAGGGATAGAAAGGTGGCTTTGATAGACACCTGTTGGCTGCCATACGACAAAGAGTTTGTAAGCAACCTAAGAAGAGAAATACCTCTGGAGAACATAGACTACATAATAATGAACCACAACGAGATAGACCATAGCGGAGCTTTGCAGGAGCTGATGAGAGAGATACCAGACACTCCTATATACTGCACTGTCAAGGGGGAGACTATAATACGTGGTCATTACCACAAGGACTGGAACTTTGTGAATGTGAAGACAGGCGACACATTGGACTTGGGAGAAAGCAAGCTTACATTCATAGAGGCTCCTATGCTGCACTGGCCGGACACTATGTTCACCTATATGTCGGGAGAAAACATATTGTTCTCCAACGACGGCTTTGGACAGCACTATGCTACGGAGAGCCTGTTCAACGATGAGGCTGACAGGGAAGAAATGATGTATGAGGCAATGAAATACTATTGCAACATATTGACTCCTTTCTCTGCCATGGTGACAAAAAAGATAAAAGACATACTTGCCCTTGACTTGCCGTTGGATATCATCTGTCCTTCACACGGAATAGTATGGAGAGACAACCCTGTTCAGATAGTGGAGAAGTATGTTCAGTGGGCTGACGCTTATCAGGAAGACCAGATAACTATAGTCTATGACACCATGTGGCAGAGCACCCGTCTTATGGCTCAAGCCATAGCCGAAGGTATAAGGAGAGTGGCTCCAAAAACAACCATAAAGCTATGCAACGCAGGCAAGGAAGACAAGAACGACATACTTACGGAGATATTCCGTTCCAAGGCTTTTCTTGTAGGTTCCCCTACGATAAACAACGGATTCTCCTACGCCATAGCAGGTCTGCTGGAAATGGTGAAAGGATTGAAGTTCAAGAAAAAGAAAGCCTCTGCCTTTGGTTCATACGGCTGGAGCGGAGACGCTGTAAAACAGATAACAGAGCATCTGCAGAAAGCCGGCATAGAGACAGTGGATGAAGGAATAAGAAAACTGTGGGTTCCAGACGGAGCCATGCTGGAAGAGTGCAAAGCATACGGAGAGAGTTTTGCCAAGGCTTTGTAAAACATTACAAGCTTTGGGGAAGTTTTTTTAGTCTATCTCCACTCTGTATATCGTCTTGGTTTTGGGAGTAATCTTGTAACGTTCGTCTATACGTTCTCCCACAACCCAGACGATATTTTCTTCGGAACACAGAAGCCATTGTTTTTCCTTGTCAAGCAGGGAGTACTTCTGATTGGTAAAAAAATCGGAAAGCTTTTGTTTACCATGCAGTCCAAAAGGAAAGAAGACATCGCCTTTCTGCCAATGGCGTAGTTTCAGAGGAAACTTCAGCAGGTCAAAGTCAAGCATGGCAACGTTTTTTTCTTTTGGTATGCGTACAAAGTTGAGGTCTCGGAGAATCTCTATCTGAAGATTCAGAGGATGTTCTATGGAGGTCTGGTAGGTATCTATGAGATAGTTGTCTGTATTCTGTTCCAACTCCCTTTTGGTTATGAACAAGAACTTCCTGTCCCTCAAAAGCCTGTACTTCTCGGAAAAGAATATCTTGCCTATGGAGTTCTTGTCGTTAAGGCTTTCAACTATGGCGTTGATGTTGGCATCGTTGTAGCCATATTCAGACAATATCTCATATACATATATATGCAGAGGAGAGAGTTTCAGCAAGTCTTCTATGTTTATCTTTACATAGTTGTTTTCTTTCTTGAGGATATTATGCTTGACCTCGTCTATAACCTTGCGGAAGACAAACTCCGTTTCTCTCAGACGTTCAATATTCTTCTTTATTATGGTGTCAAAATTAGGAGAAATATCCCTAAGGACAGGCACAACCTCGTTGCGTATCTTGTTGCGGGTAAATTTGTTGTCTTTGTTGGTGGAGTCTTCCACAAAACTGATATGGTGTTTCTGTGCATAGTCTTTTATATTCCGACGTGAGGCAAAAAGCAAAGGACGGATAATCTCCCCACTCTTGGGCAGAATGCCATGCAGTCCTGCTATGCCTGTACCTCTAAGCAGATTAATGATAAAGGTCTCGGCTGAATCGTCGGAGTGATGAGCAGTGGCAAGATAGGAGAAATGTTTTTCGGTGACTAACTTGTGGAACCAGTCATAGCGCAAATCCCTGGCAGACATCTCAAGGCTTTTTTTCTCTTTCTCCATATAAGAATAGGTGTCAAACTCCTGAACAAAGATTTCTATGTTGTTGTCTTGGGCATACTTTCTTACAAAGTATTCGTCTCTTATGCTTTCTTCTCCTCTCAGATGAAAGTTGCAATGGGCTATGGAAAAACGATAACCGCTCCTGAGAAAAAGATCCAGCATAACCATGGAATCCACTCCCCCACTTACGGCAAGAAGAATCTTGTCGGTCTTGGGATTGAAAAGTTGTCTGTCTTTTATGTAGTGTTGAAACTCTTGTAACATAAGGGAAAAAAACTATAGATTCTTCAGTATAAAGCTGGTCATCATGGTATAAAGATGATAACGTGTGTTGCCTCCATAAATGCTGTGGTTCTTGTCCGGATAGGAGAACTGAAGAAACTGTTTGTTGTGTTTTATAAGCTCTGCAGTCCAATTCATAGTGTTCTGATAATGGACATTGTCATCTGCCGTTCCATGAATAAGAAGATAGTTACCTTCCAGAAGGTCTGCATAATGTATAGGACAGTTGTTGTCATAGCCTTCTGCATTCTCTTGTGGAGTACGCATGAAACGTTCTGTATATACATTGTCATAGCTTCGCCAATTGGTAACAGGAGCAACAGCTATGGCAGTTTTGAAGTATTCGTGTCCTTTGGTGATGCACAGAGAAGACATATAGCCTCCGTATGACCAGCCAAAGATGCCTATTCTGTCCTTGTCAACAAAATCCAACTGTGAGAAATATCTGGCAGCCGATATCTGGTCTTCCACTTCTATCTTTCCAAGATTGCGGTAGGTGCATTTCTTGAACTTTGCTCCTCTGAAGCCTGTGCCTCTGCCATCTACACAAGCCACAACATAACCTTTCTCGCTAAGCATACGGAACCACATATAATCAAAAAACCTTGCCTGTGAGTTAAGAACCTCTTGGGAACCTGGACCACCATAGACATAGAAAAGAACAGGATATTTCTTTCCTTGCTGCATATTGGTAGGCTTAATCATCCAATAATAAAGAGTATCCCCGCTCTCATTTACAAAAGAAGAAAATTCTTTGTCCTCTATGTCGTATTCGCCCAAAGTCTTGTCAAGGTCGGAGTTGTCTTCCAAGGTTACAAGTGTTTTGCCTTTGTTGCTGTTGATAGTGTAAATGGTTGGTATGGCAACATTGGAGAAAGAAGAAATATAGTATTTGCCGTTTTTGGAAAACTCTGCTGTGTAGATACCTTCATGTTTCTTATCTGAAAGCTGTTCAAGTTTCTTGCCGTTGAAACTTACCTTCATAAGTTCCCTGTTATAGGATTTTGTCTTGGCGGCTGTAAAATAAATCTCCTTGTTTTGTTCGTCTATATAGCAGATTTGGTCTATATCATAGTTGCCTTTGGTTATGGGAGAGACCTTGCCTGTCTTTATCTCCACCATATAAAGGTTCATATATCCGTTTCTCTCCGAACGGACGATAACATTTTTCTTGTCTTTCAGAAAAGTAACAAAGTCTGGCTGCTCAATGTAACATTCGTCCTTGTCCTCAAATATTATCTTCTTTTCAAAAGTATCTACATTCACAAGATAGAGTTTATAGTCGTTCTGATGTCTGTTGAGGAAAGTAACACATAGCTCATCATTGGCAGACCATTGCATCCGTGGATAGTATAGGTCTTGGTAGTCATTGTCGCTTATATTCAGTTTTGTAGCCTTGTCTGTCTTTAAATCATAGACAAAAACCTCCACCTTTGAGTTGTCTTCTCCGGCCTTTGGATATTTGTATTTGTAGTGCATTGGATAAAGAGAGTCCTGAGGGAACATTGTCATATCATATTCTTTTACTTCGCTCTCATCAAAACGATAATAGGCTATCTTGTCTCCTGCATTGTTCCAGAAGAAACCTTTTGTAATGGCAAACTCTTCCTCATAGACCCAATCGGTTGTTCCATTTATTATGTGGTTGTATTTGCCATCAAAGGTCAGTTGTCTGGTTTGCATGGTGTTGATATCAAAAACATAAAGATTGTTGTCAAAAACGTATGCTATCTTGTTGTTGTCTGGAGAGAACTCTGCAAGACGAATCTTCTTGTCTGCTATTTGCTTTATGGTCTTATCCTTTATATTATATAGGTAGTAGTCTGCAATAAAAGAATGCCTGTATATATATTCCGGATTGGTGGCAAGGATAACCTTTTCGTTGTCGTTGCTTATGGAATAATCTGAAACATAAGTCTCCTTGCTTAGTCCAAGAACCGAGAAATCTATATAATAGCCTATCTTGTTTCCTGTGGAATATTCATATTCTTCTATTCCGTTGCGGGTAAGAATACAATAATGTTCTCCATCTGAAAGGGAACGTATCTCACTTATGTATTTTGGACGGAAAGTATAATAAGCCCAAATGTCTTCCACCGTAATATTCTTCTGAGCATAAAGAGAGCAAGCCAGAACAAAGGCTGTTGTGAGCAAAAATATCTTTTTCATCTTTGTCTTTCTTTTAAAATGTTATTCCATTAAGTTGTCTATAAGTATGTCCTTGTATTTCATCAGAGGGTCTATGTTTTTTCTGTCTTCTGGGAAAAGAGTCTTGAGAACCCAACGGTCTATAGCATCAGAGTTTCTGTATTTATTCAGGGCCAGACGGTGAATAAACTCGGTATAGTAAAGTCCCCAAGTGGTCTTTTCGTGAGCTCTGTAATACTGTTGCAAAGCATCTTTGTATTCTTTCTTGATAAATCCCTTTTCATCATAGACAGGAGTAAATTCCAGACCTTTGGTAACAACAAAGGAAAGTTTTTCTATCTCACGTGTGACCAAATCATTCCTGATGAAGTCCGGATGTTTGTCCAACAGCTCATCTCTCCACTGAATACGTTTGAACACATCACCAAGCTTGATTGCCAGTTTGGCATGCCAATAAGTAGGGACATCATGTTCGTTTATCCAACCAGAACGATAGTATGCATAATCTTTGGTAAGATAATCTTTCAGCTGGGAAAACAGATATGACGGCACAACTTCTATTGCATAGGAAGTATCTTCGTAAGACATGATGCGATAACCGTATTTTGAGTATTCGTTTTCAAACTTTTTCATTCCGGAACGGATACCGCTTATAACTTCTATGTCGTGTATTTTCAATGCCCTTATCTGTTCGTCAGACCAAGTCTTGTGAAGAGTGTTTGTCTTGTCCTCACAACTCAACTCATGATAAAAATACAATAACTGGTAAGCCCAATCTGCACATTCCTTGTCATTCTTGAACTCTGCCTTGAAAAGATTTACAGCCTTATGAATAACATCTCTTTCCGAAAAAGGAAGATTGCTTAAATCTTTCGCAAACTTTGTCATCTTTGCGTCATCCAAATATTCAGTGTTTTGTCCTATTGCAAACAAGGAACACAACATCACTATAACAAAAAACAATTTTTTCATTTTATATCAGTCTTTTTTTTATTTTACATTTCTGTCACAAACAAATACAATTCCTTTATCTCTTCTGATACAAGTTTTCCCGAACGTATGCTTACAACCCATTTGGGAGGTGTTTCAGGCAAATGGCCAAGAACTTGCCTGTACGAAGGGAAAATCTGGGAAGTTGTTGCAATGATTATAAGAATCGGAGGAAAATGTATCATATTTGAACCTATGCCTTGTGTGGAAGTAAGTATGATACTGCCTGTTTTGGAGACAATCCCCTGACAAAGGGAAATACCGACTTCAGTGTCTGTGTCACCCATTGAGGTTTTTATTCCCTTGCCGTCCAGATAAGCCCAGAGATTCTTGGAAAACGAATGGACATTGTTCCATTGTCTGTATTCTATAAGCTTCTGTAGTTTTGCAGACAGCTCCTGCTCACTTGCACAATAGACAAACTTGCCTCCATCTTCAGAAACCTTTTCTGCAAAAAACATTACAGGGTCGTCATCTCCAACATATATGTTCTCATCTTTGTATTCAGCAAGAGAAACTTGCTGATTACCTTCAAGAAGAGATGCTCGCAACAACTTTAATATTTTTTCTTTATCAGAAGAGTTTTTCATAAGACAACTATTCTATTGTATTTGTTTCTTCCTTTGTTGATTCTGCTACAGAAGTCCCTGTGTTCTCTGTCTTTTCCTCAGGCTTTATTCCCTCAATATTGTCTTCCCATTTTCTTGGTCCGAAGATTTTTTCCACATCTTCCCTGAATATCACTTCCTTGTCCCTGAGAAGTTCAGCCAAAAGTTTAAGTTTGTCCTTGTTTTCCGTAAGTATTTCACAAGCCTTTTCGTATGCCTCTTTCAGAAGTTCATTTACTCTCTCGTCTATCAACTCTGCAGTCTTTTCAGAGAAAGGTCTTTGGAAAGAATACTCACTCTGACCGGTAGAGTCATAGTAACTGCGGTTGCCTATCTTTTCGTCCAAACCATAGTACTTGACCATGGCAGTAGCCATCTGTGTTGCTCTTTCCAAATCGTTCAAAGCTCCTGTAGAAACATCACCGTATGTGATATATTCCGAAGCCCTGCCACCAAGCAAAGCAATCATCTGATCAAGCATCTGCTGTTTTGTGGTTATCTGTCTTTCTTCAGGGATATACCATGCAGCTCCCAATGCCATACCACGAGGAACAATGGTTACCTTCAGAAGAGGATTGGCATATTCCAGAAGCCAGCTGACAGAAGCATGACCTGCCTCATGATAGGCTATACGTTCCTTTTCCTTAGGAGAAATAATCTTGCTCTTCTTTTCCAATCCTCCGACAATCCTGTCAACAGCATCAAGAAAATCCTGTTTTCCTATGACTTCCTTTCCACGTCTTGCTGCTATAAGGGCTGATTCATTGCAAATATTGGCTATATCTGCTCCTGAGAAACCTGGAGTCTGTTTTGCAAGAAAGACTGTACTTACCTCGCTTGTATCAAATTTAAGATTCTTCATATGAACCTTGAATATGGCTTCACGTTCTTTCAACTCAGGAAGCTCAACATATATCTGTCTGTCAAATCTTCCTGCCCTAAGCAAAGCCTTGTCTAGAATATCTGCACGATTGGTTGCAGCAAGCATTATAACTCCTGCATTGGTACCAAATCCGTCCATCTCGGTAAGAAGCTGGTTAAGTGTGTTTTCTCTTTCGTCGTTTGCACCTCCTGCTATATTTCTGCCTCTTGCACGTCCTATGGCGTCTATTTCATCTATGAATATGATGCAAGGAGCTTTTGCCTTGGCATTGCTAAACAAATCCCTTACCCTTGAAGCTCCTACTCCAACAAACATTTCTGTGAAATCGCTGCCGCTTAAAGAAAAGAAAGGCACCTTTGCTTCTCCTGCAACAGCTTTTGCAAGCAGGGTCTTACCTGTTCCCGGAGGGCCTACCAACAAAGCTCCTTTTGGAATTTTCCCTCCAAGTTTGGTATATTTTGCAGGGTTCTTCAAGAAATCCACTATTTCCATTACCTCAACTTTTGCTTCCTCCAATCCGGCAACGTCTGCAAAAGTAACATTTGTGTCTTTGTCCTTGTCATAAAGTTTGGCCTTGCTCTTTCCAACGGAGAAAATGCCTCCTATTCCGCCCATTGTTGAGTTGGAACTTCTGCCCATTAGCCTGAAGAACACAATCCACATCAATATAATGAAAAAAGTAGTGATTATCAATCCGCTGTTTTCGGTCCAAAAACCTCCTCTTTTTTCCATGGTAGGATTTATGCGGTTCTTGGCAACAATTTTTATTTTCTGGTTTTCTGTCAAACCTTTACCAAGAGTATCTTCCACTGTCCATTGGTTCTCTATTGTCTTAAGTTGGTCCCTGAAATCCTGATAATCAACAAACTTATAGATATAGCTTGCATTAAGTTTGTCCAAGGAAAGCTTGTCTGAAGAAAATAGACCTCCGTCATTCTTGAAAATATCGTTGTACATCGTGTCGCCTCTGCTGATTGCTTCCTGTTTGATGAAGATTTCAGCATATTCGCTGTTGATTACCTTTATCTGGGAAAAGTCTTTGTTCAACAATACCTTCTGAAGTTTCTCCCAACCAACCTCTTTGCTTACATTACTTTTCTTGTCCTGACCTCCGGAGGTCCAGATAAAAAAAATAATGGCGAGCACAACAATATAAATCCAATAGATATTGAACCTTTTCTTGCCGTTCGGGTTATTTGTCTTCTTGTTTGTATTCCGCTGTCTGTTATTTGTCTGTGTTTGTTGTGTCATTGTGCAATTATTCTTTGTTTTCTATATGAATTTGCTTTACATCGTTCCACATACTCTCAATATTGTAGAACTCTCTCGTCTCTTGAAGGAAAATATGTATTATAACATCAAAATAATCCAAAAGTATCCACTGGCAGTTCTGAAGGCCTTCTCTCTTATGAGGGTGAGTGTGAAGCTTTTTGAAGATATCTTCTTCCACTTTTTCAGCCAAGGCGTCTGCATGGGAAGGAGAATTGGCTGTACAAATAACATAATAGTCAAAAAGAGAACCTTTTACTCCGTCAAAATCTATCAATACTACGTCCTTGCCTATCTTTTCCTGTATAGCATCAATTGCTATATTTGCCAGATTTTCTGCTGCTTTTCTATCTTTTGTCATATATATTCATAGTGTAAATTAAACTGCAAATATACGAAATTTATTTAATAGAATGTATCTTTAACAAATTTGTATAAAAAAGTTTCTTTTCCCAATTATCGGAAACTCCGCAAACAACACACGGTCTATCAGACAATTAATCTCATATTATCCATAAAAAAGAAAGAAAAATATTTTAAAATTTTAGTTTTTTCAGAGCCAGTCTTCGCCCCATTTTCGCCGATAGAGGATATTTTTTTGCCAATCTTCGTTTTGGTGGTAAAAAAAACTATTTTTTTGACCAAAAAAAACTATTTTTTTCATGCAAAAAAACTATTTTTTTCGGCAAGAAATCTTGAAGTGGCAAAAAAATATCTTCTATCGGCGAAAATTTATCCTCTATCGGCAGGAACAGGAGCAGAAAACCAGCGGTCGGAACCATGTTCTGAAATATATTTAAAAAGCCTTTAAACCCCTACTGTACAATAAGCAAGGGTATTTCTGCGTTATACAACCATAACATAAATAAAAACAAAGCAATATGACAGACAAGGAAATTATTCTTTCGGCTTGGGAAAACAGGGAGTTGTTGAAGGAAAGACAAACCATAAATGCTATAAACGATACCATAGCTTTATTGAACAGAGGAGAAATAAGGGCAGCCGAAAAACAAGGTGATGAGTGGATAATCAACGAATGGGTCAAGAAAGCGATAGTCCTGTATTTTCCAATCAATCCTACAAGGAAAATGACTGCAGGAGATTTTGAATTTGCAGATAAAATCCAGACAAAGAAAGACTATCTTGAATGGGGAGTAAGAGCTGTTCCAATGGCAATTGCAAGATTTGGTGCTTATGTTGCCCCTGGTGCTATCCTGATGCCTTCATACGTGAATATAGGTGCTTATATTGACAGTGGAACAATGGTGGATACTTGGGCAACAGTAGGTTCTTGCGCCCAGATAGGAAAGAATGTGCATCTTGCGGGAGGAGTAGGCATAGGAGGAGTTCTGGAACCTATAGGAGCAAAGCCTGTCATAGTAGAAGATGACTGTTTCCTTGGCTCAAGATGTATTGTTGTGGAAGGAGCAAGAATATGCGAGGGTGCGGTTTTAGGAGCCAACACCGTAATAACAGCATCCACAAAAATAATAGATGTAAGCGGTGAGGAAAGAAAAGAATACAAAGGCTATGTCCCAAAGAATTCTGTCGTCATACCGGGAAGCATAACAAAGAAATTCCCTGCCGGAGAGTATAATGTCAATTGTGCCTTGATAGTAGGTAAGAGAAAAGAAAGCACAGACAAGAAAACATCCCTGAACAATGCTTTGAGAGACCTGGAATTCTGACAACATACAGCAAACAGAAAAAACAAAACGGCAAAAGTGTGATTTACTCTTGCCGTTTTTTGTTTGCTTCAAACAGAACTAACACTTGGATATTCTTATATCAAGCTGTTTGTTCTCTATTACATCTATCTGCATTGTAGGATTTTCTATCTGCGGTTTAAGGATAAGTTCCTTGGCAAGCGTTTCGTTGCAAATATAATCTTTGTACTGCTCACAAGACGCTTTCAACAACTCGTCTTCCTGCAACTCCACGATTATGTTGTCAGTTACATCAAAATCGCTGTCTTTTCTTATGTTCTGGATACGGTTCACCAGCTCTCTTGCGATGGCTTCTTTCCTTAAATCCTCAGTAATAGTAACATCCAATGCCACCGTCAGGCTTCCTTCGCTTGCAACAACCCATCCTTCTATGTCCTTGGTGGTTATTTCCACATCAGTCAAGGCAAGTTCTATCTCCTTGCCTTCTATGTCAAGAGAATACTTGCCTTCTGTTTCTATTTTGGCTATGTCTTCTTGGGAAAACTCGGATATAGCCTTTGCTATGCTCTTCATCATGGCACCGTATTTTGGTCCCAGAACCTTGAAATTAGCTTTCACATTCTTGGAAAGAACATTGTTTTGAAGGGAAAGATATTTTATTTCCTTCACATTTACTTCTGAAAGAATAAGGTTTCTTACTTTTTCTATTTCTCCTTGAGTTGTTTCATCACAAGGAATCATTATGGAAGCCAATGGCTGACGTACTTTCAGGTTGTGACGCTTACGCAAAGAAAGAACCAGAGAACATATCTTCTGAGCCATTTGCATTCTACGTTCAAGAGCCTTGTCTATAAGAGATTCAGCTGCTTCAGGAAAATCTGTAAGATGTACAGAAGAATGGTTTTCCCTGTTTGTTACACTGTTAAGATTGCAGAACATATTTTCTGCAAAGAACGGAGCAATAGGTGAAGACAGTTTGGCAATCACTTCCAAGCAGCGGTAAAGTGTCTGATATGCGGAAATCTTGTCCAAAGAATATTCTCCTTTCCAGAATCTTCTTCTGCACAAACGTACATACCAGTTGCTCAAATACTCATCAACAAAACTGCTTATCAATCGTGCAGCACGTGTAGGCTCGTATTCGTTGAAAGATTTATCCACATTTGTTATCAAGGTGTTGAGTTCGGAGAGAATCCAGCGGTCTATTTCCGGTCTTTCCTTGATAGGGACGTCCGCTTCCTTGTATGAGAAACCGTCAATGTTGGCATAAAGGGCAAAGAACGAATATGTGTTGTACAAAGTACCGAACAGTTTTCTTCTTACTTCGTCTATTCCCTCAGGATCAAACTTCAGATTGTCCCAAGGCTGGGAGTTTGAAATCATATACCAACGTGTTGCATCTGCACCATACTTGTTCATCATCTCAAACGGGTCTACTGCGTTACCAAGACGCTTTGACATTTTGTTTCCGTTTTTATCCAATACCAAACCGTTTGAAACTACATTCTTGAATGAAACAGAATCAAACACCATTGTTGCAATTGTGTGAAGAGTAAAAAACCATCCACGTGTCTGATCAACTCCTTCTGCTATAAAATCAGCAGGAAAGTATTTTTCTTTCAGTTCCTGTTCCGTACATTCAAAAGGATAGTGTCTCTGTGCAAAAGGCATGGCACCGGAATCAAACCATACATCTATCAGGTCTGTTTCCCTCTTCATAGGTCTTCCACTCGGAGAAACAAGTATTACACTGTCTATGTAAGGACGGTGCAAATCAAAATCATCATAGCATGAAGAAGAGTATTTGTTTTCTGTCATGAATCCGGCTTTTATACTCTTTTCTATTTCTTCTGAAAGCTGTCTGACAGAGGATATACATATTTCTTCCTTGCCGTCTTCTGTCCTCCAGATAGGAAGAGGCGTTCCCCAATATCTTGAACGGGAAAGATTCCAGTCAACAAGATTTTCCAGCCAGTTTCCAAAACGTCCTGTTCCTGTTGCCTGTGGTTTCCAGTTTATTGTTTTGTTCAATTCAATAAGCCTATCCTTTATGGCAGTAGTATGAATAAACCACGAATCCAAAGGATAATACAACACAGGTTTGTCTGTTCTCCAGCAATGAGGATAAGAGTGGGTATGTTTTTCTATCTTGAATGCAAGACCTTGCTGTTTCAGCATAACACATAAATCAATGTCAAGTGTAGTGTCTGTATCCTTCAGATTGTTATCGTATGCGTTCTTTACAAAACGTCCTGCATATTCCAAATAAAGGTCTTTGTTGATATACTTTTCCACATACTCAGGGTCAAGGTCTTCCAATACGAAAAACTTTCCTGTTTTATCCACCATAGGTTGAAGTTTGTCGTTTCTGTCCTTAAGATGAAGAGGAGCAATGTTTGCAAGCTTTGCAACGCGGGCATCATCTGCTCCAAAAGTAGGTGCTATATGAACAATGCCTGTTCCATCTTCTGTTGTAACATAATCTCCTCCTATAACCTTGAAAGCTTCTCCTTCTTCTTCCATTGGAGTTACCCAAGGCATAAGCTGATTGTATTCTACACCTATAAGTTCTTTTCCCTTGCATTCAGCAATAACACGGAAAGGTATTTCTTTGTCTCCTTTGTTGTAGTCAGAAAATTCTCTATCTTCATTTTCTTTTTTGAAATGAGTATAAAGCAGGTTCTTGGCAAGAACAACTGTTATCGGAGCACCTGTATAAGGATTGAAACTTTCAACAATGACATAGTCAATATTGGGACCTACTGCAAGAGCAGTATTACTTGGCAGTGTCCAAGGAGTGGTTGTCCATGCAATAAAATATGCTTTACTTAAATCTTTAACATATTTCTGAAGAACAGCATTTTCTTTAGTCTGGTTTTCTCTTATTTTGAATTGAGCAACAACAGTAGTATCTTTTACATCTCTGTAACAACCGGGCATATTCAATTCATGTGAAGAAAGACCTGTTCCTGCTGCAGGAGAATATGGTTGTATTGTATAACCTTTGTATAGTAATCCCTTTTTATATATTGCTCCAATCAGCCACCAAAGAGTTTCTATGTATTCATTTTTAAATGTTATATAAGGGTTATCCAAATCAACCCAATAACCCATTTGCTCTGTAAGTTTATCCCAAAGGTCTTTGAACTGGAGAACAGTTTTTCTGCATTCTGCATTATAGTCATCTACAGATATTTTCTTGCCTATGTCTTCTTTTGTTATTCCAAGATTTTTCTCAACACTTAATTCCACAGGCAAGCCATGAGTATCCCAACCGGCTTTTCTTCCTACATAATATCCTTTCAGGCTCTTGTAACGACAGAATATATCTTTTATAGTTCGTGCCATAACATGATGTATTCCCGGTTTTCCGTTGGCAGAAGGAGGTCCTTCAAAGAAAATAAAGGGTTTATGACCTTTTCTTTCTTCAAGACTGCGATGAAATGTATCTTCTTTTTGCCATTTTTCACGGATTTCTTTTTCTATATCCGTAAGATTAAGTTGTTTATACTCTCTGTATTTCTGACTCATTTGAATTAGAAGTTTTGATTTTTTGAATTAGGGTGCAAATTTACAAAAATATTAATACATTACGATAATTTGCAGGAATAAAATCAGTAAATAAATTTCAGTTGGCGGGAATTTCTGTCCCTGAATACAAATAAAAAGATATTTAAGACAAACTTCTATTTAAAAAATTTCGTTAGTTGGTATTTTATTTTTAATTTTGCAATTTATTTAAGTAAAACAGATTTTAAATTAATCTTAAAAGTAACAATTATAACAACATGGCAAAAGAAAAGAAATTCTTAACTTGTGATGGTAATCAAGCTGCTGCTCATGTAGCTTATATGTTTAGCGAGTGTGCTGCAATTTATCCTATCACACCATCTTCTCCTATGGCTGAATACGTTGATGAATGGGCAGCTAATGGAAGAAAAAACCTTTTTGATGAAACAGTTAAATTAGTGGAAATGCAATCTGAAGCAGGTGCAGCAGGTGCTGTTCATGGTTCTTTGCAGGCAGGTGCTTTGACAAGTACATTCACTGCTTCACAAGGTCTTCTTTTAATGATACCTAATATGTATAAAATTGCAGGAGAAATGCTTCCTGGAGTTTTTCACGTAACAGCAAGAACAATTGCTTCTCATGCTTTGAGTATCTTTGGAGACCATAGCGATGTCTATGCTTGTCGTCAAACTGGTTTTGCTATGCTTTCTTCAGCATCAGTTCAGGAAGCAATGGATTTAGCAGGAGTTGCTCACCTTGCAGCAATCAAAGGACGTATTCCTTTCCTACATTTCTTTGATGGATTCCGTACTTCTCATGAAATACAAAAAATAGAAGCTCTTTCAAATGAAGATATGATGCCACTTGTTGATTGGGAAGCAATAAAAAGATATAAGGACAATGCTCTTAATCCTGATCACCCTGTAACAAGAGGTACAGCTCAGAATCCTGATGTTTTCTTCCAGGCAAGAGAAGCTATCAACCCTTACTATGAAGCAATACCTGACATAGTAAACCACTATATGCAGGAAATTGGAAAGATAACAGGTAGAACACATAAACCATTTGAATACTATGGAGCAGAAGATGCAGAAAATGTCATCATAGCTATGGGTTCTGTTTGTGATACTATAAAAGAAACAATAGATTATCTTGCAACAAAGGGTGAAAAACTTGGACTTATTACAGTTCATCTATATCGGCCATTCTCTGCAAAATATTTTCTAAGCGTTCTTCCTAAAACAGCAAAGAGAATATGTGTTCTTGACCGTACAAAAGAATGCGGTGCAACAGGAGAACCATTATACTTGGACGTAACAGAAGTAGTAAAGAACCAATGTACTTGCACAGAAAAACCTTTAATCATAGGTGGTCGTTATGGATTAAGTTCAAAAGATACTACACCTGCTCAAATATTGGCAGTTTATGAAAACCTTAAATCTGCTAATCCAAGAAATCAGTTTACTGTAGGTATAGTTGATGATGTTACCAATCTTTCATTAACTGTTGGTGAAGAAATTTCCATGGCAACAGCAGGAACATTTGAAGCTAAATTCTATGGTTTAGGTGCTGATGGTACTGTAGGTGCAAACAAAAACTCTATAAAGATTATAGGTAACAACACAAATAAATACTGTCAAGCTTACTTCTCATACGACAGTAAGAAATCCGGAGGTTTTACTTGTTCTCATCTTCGTTTTGGAGACAACCCTATACGTTCTCCATATTTAGTAACAACTCCAGACTTTGTAGCTTGCCACGTATTTTCTTACCTTCGTCAATATGAAGTATTGAAAGGAATAAAGAAAAACGGAACCTTCCTTCTTAACTCTATGTACGATGCAGAAGAAACCGTTAAGCATCTTCCTGTAAAAATAAAGAAAATCTTGGCAGAAAACGACATCAACTTCTATATCATCAACGCAACAAAGATAGCAGAAGAAATAGGTTTAGGAAACAGAACAAACACTATTCTTCAAAGTGCCTTCTTCAAGATTGCTTCTGTAATTCCTTACGAACTTGCAGTTGAAAAGATGAAAGAAGCCATCGTTAAATCATATGGAAAGAAAGGCGAAAACATAGTCAATATGAACTATGCTGCTGTTGACAGAGGTGGCGACGTTGTTAAAGTTGAGGTAAAGAAAGAGTGGTTGAATGAAGATGAAAACAAAGATGCTGTAGTTAACAATCACCCAGACTTCATCAAGAACGTTGTTGATGTTATCAATGCACAAGAAGGAGATTCTCTTCCTGTTTCTGCATTCGTTGGAAGAGAAGACGGAACCTTCCCTGCTGGAACTGCACAATATGAAAAACGTGGTATAGCTTCTCACGTGCCTGAATGGATACCTGCAAACTGTATTCAATGTAATCAATGTGCCTTGGTTTGTCCTCATGCTGCAATTCGTCCATTCCTTATAAATGCTGAAGAAGAAGGACAACTGCCTGCAGGAACAGAAACTATTAAGGCTAACGGAAAAGAATTTGAAGGCTTAAAATTCCGCATGCAAGTTTCTCCATTGGATTGTACAGGCTGTGGAAACTGTGCTGACGTTTGTCCTGCCAAGACAAAAGCTTTGGAAATGAAACCTATGAAAGAAGACAACGCAGATAAAGAACGTTGGAATGTAATGATAGAAAAGGTTTCCAACAAAGCCAACTTGACAGACATAACAAAGAATATCAAGAATTCTCAATTTGCACAGCCTTTGTTTGAGTTCTCGGGTGCATGTGCAGGTTGTGGTGAAACCCCATACGTAAAACTTATCTCTCAATTGTTCGGACCAAGAATGATGGTTGCAAACGCTACCGGTTGTTCTTCCATCTATTCTGCTTCTTGTCCTTCCATGCCATATACAACTGATGCAAACGGAAGAGGTCCTGCTTGGGCTAACTCTTTGTTTGAAGACTTTGCAGAATTTGGTCTTGGTATGGCAACAGCAACCCACAAGATGAGAGACAGAGTTGAGACCCTTATGCGTAAAGGTTTGGAATGCGACAAATGTTCCGCAGAAGAAAAGGCTTTATTCCAAAAATGGATAGACAATCGTGAAGATGCAAAAGCAACAGAAGAAATCTATGCAGAACTTGTTCCTATGCTTCAAAAATGCTCTTGCGAAACTTGTCAGCGTTTGTATGAAAACCGTCAGTTCATCATCAAGAAGTCTCAATGGATAATTGCTGGTGACGGTGCTGCATACGATATTGGCTACGGTGGTTTGGACCATGTTATCGCAAGTGGTGAAAACGTAAATATCCTTGTTGTAGATACAGAGGTTTATTCCAACACAGGCGGTCAGGCTTCAAAGGCTACACCTGTAGGAGCAATAGCTAAATTTGCTGCAAGCGGAAAACGTGTAAAGAAGAAAGACCTTGGTATGATAGCTACTACATACGGTTACGTTTATGTTGCACAAGTATCAATAGGTGCAAACCCTGCACAATACATTAAAGCATTGCGTGAAGCAGAAGCTTACAATGGACCTTCTCTAATCATTGCTTACGCTCCTTGTATCAACCATGGTATTAAAGCAGGTATGGGTAAGACCCAAGCAGAACAAAAGAAGGCTGTTGAATGTGGCTACTGGCATCTATGGAGATACAATCCAGAACTTGCCAATGAAGGAAAGAATCCATTCTCTCTTGATTCCCAAGAACCGGATTGGAGTAAATTCCAAGCATTTATTGACGGTGAAGTAAGATACAACTCATTAAAGAAAGCATTCCCAGAAGAAGCTGCTGAGTTATTCAAAGCATCTGAGGAAAATGCTAAATGGCGTTACAATTCTTACAAACGTATGGCTTCAATGAACTGGGCTGAATAATCATTGTTCAGTAATAATAAATAAATTTGAAAGTCTGCTACAATCAAAAGTAGCAGACTTTTTTGTTTATGTTTACAATACCATACCTATATACAAATATACAAAAACAAAGTTTTGTTTGTATTCTTCTTATATGTACAAGTATAAGTTTTAGCAGACGATGTTAGCTATAAGGTCTGAGATATTTGCCAGATATATCGGTTTTATTTTTGTAGAGGAAAAGCTTTCTTTGTTGTATTTGCTTATGAATATTTGGGTAAAACCAAGATTTTCGGCTTCTTTTATACGTCTGTCAATATAAGGGACAGGTCTTACCTCGCCGGAAAGTCCTATTTCTGCCGCAAAACAATATTTTTTGTCTATATATACATCCTGATGTGAGGAGATAATAGAAGCCACAACCGAAATATCTATGGCTGGATCACTGACTCTCAAGCCTCCGGCTATATTCAAAAAGACATCTTTATTGCTTACCTTGACTCCGGCTTTTTTTTCCAAAACCGCAAGCAACATATTCAGTCTTCTAATATCAAAACCGTTGGAAACCCTTTGTGGGGATGAGTAATAAGAGGGAGACACAAGGGCTTGTGTTTCTATCATCAAGCATCTGCGTCCTTCCGTTGTGGCACTGACGGAAATACCGCTAAGATTTTCTTCGTTCTGCAGACTTAGGATTTTAGAAGGGTTGTCTATAGGAACAAGCCCTTCAGATGTCATTTCATATATTCCCATTTCGTCTGTGGAACCAAAACGGTTTTTTATGGAACGCAATATTCTGTATCCATAATTTTTGTCTCCTTCAAATTGAAGCACGGTATCCACCATGTGCTCAAGAATTTTAGGACCAGCCAAAGAGCCTTCCTTGGTTATATGTCCCACAAGTATAAGCGGGACACGGCTTGTCTTGGCATAATCTATAAGTTTGTCAGCACAGGCTCTTATTTGTGTGACAGAACCCGCAAAACTTTCAACCTCAAGACTCGCTATAGTCTGGATAGAATCCACTATCAGCAAAGAAGGATTGACCTGCAGGGATATCTCAAGAATGTTTTCAACCTTTGTTTCACTTAGAAGCAGAAGAGTCTCCGAACTTTTGTTCATTCTAAGTTGTCTGAGTTTTATCTGCTCGGGAGATTCTTCGCCTGACACATAAAGAACGGCAGAATTATTAAGGTTCAGAGCCGTCTGCAAAAGGAGAGTACTCTTGCCTATGCCAGGTTCTCCACCGATAAGCACAACACTGCCTGCAACCAAGCCACCTCCCAATACCCTATTAAGTTCTTTGTCCAAGGTATCGGTTCTAAGAGTCTGTTTATATTCTATCTTGCTGATAGGAATGGGAGTATTTGACGGAATATTCTTGGATTGCGGCTTGGTTGAAGAGACTGTCTGTATGATTTCTTCAAAACTTCCCCACGAATTGCACTCTGGACATTTGCCGAGATAAGATGAGGACTGATAACCACAATTATTGCAGATATATATCTTTTTATCCTTTGCCATAACAATAAAAACGAAGTTCAGCTATTTGACTAACTTGGTTTGATATTCACTTTGTATTTATTCTCCTTAGGTTGAGAACGTTTGTTCTTGTCCTTTCCATAGTTTTCATGATAAGGTCCCACAGGCATATCCAAAAGGACATATTTCTGCATCTGCTCAAATAATCCCAAATACAAGGACACTTCCGGTTCAGTTATAAGTTTATCGTTGTTTTTGGTCTTTAGCGGCATAGGAGAATCATAATTAAAATCTGCATGACGGGTAAATAATGTATCACCCGTTGAAGTGGATATTAAATCATAGTGAGCCACAACATTTATATTAGTACTCCACCAAGGTTTTTCCACTCTGTAGATAGTAAGAAGCATAACAGCATCCACATTGTACAAAGTCTTACATTCCTTTATTTTGTCTATGTTGACAAATTGGGTGGAAAGGAGTGTATCTTTTTTTATTTCGTCCATAAAAACAAGAGCAGAAGGCAAATAATATCCTTTTTGGGACAGTTCTTTTACACAAGAAGTGTAAGCCATTTCACTTGCCTGTCTGTATTCTGAACGGTTCCATGGATAAAGAACAAGCAAAGATTTAGGTTGTTCTATATATATTTTAGGATAAGCTTCACTTCTGGGAACTTTCTTTGGAAAAGCTTTCTTGTATGCACGTGTAATGAAATTCCCTTCCTTTTTGTCTTTGGAAGCGAGTATTCTCTTTTTTTCTTTGTCCGAAAGAGCTATGACGTCTTCATCGGTATAGTTGTTTATATCAAATTCTTTTTTGTTTTCGGTTATTTCTTCTTTGTCTTCCTTTTCTTCGGCCTGTTCAGGGTGCTGCATACGATAGACTATCTGGTCCATCGTGCTGAGGCTTTCAAAATATTTTCTTTCCTCTTCCTCTTTTTTCTTTTTCTCTGTCTCTATCTGTTCTATTTTCTTCCTTAGTTCCTCTTTTTTCTGCTCTTGTTCGTCCCTGATAGAGTCCTCGGCAGTTTTCTTTTCTTGTTTTGCAAGCAGTTCTTCCTGTCTCTGTTCTTCTTTTATCCTGTTTTCTTCCTGCTTTTCAAGTTCTTTTTCTATCTTTGCCTTTTCTTTTGCTTCCTGTTCAGCAAGTTTCTGGGAAGAAAGCAAAGATTCCTTCTCTTTTCTTCTCTCTTCCTTTATTCTTTGTCTTTCGCTTTTGGCAGAATTCTTTATTAATCTGTCTTGTTCTTTCTCCTTTCTCTTCTTCTCTTTCTCCTCTTGCTTTTTCTTTTTCTCAAACTCTTTGTTGGCTATCTTCTGCTCTTTGGCTTTTTCTTTGCGTCTCTTCTCAAATTCTTTGTCCTTCTGTTTCTTTTTCTCTTTTTCCGATATTGTTTTTTCGGTCTTTACGGCAGATTTATCAGCATTATCATTTTCTTTTGCAGGTTTTTTGAAAATACCACAAGAAGAAAACATAATCAAAACAGACAATATAAGCACTAATTTCTTCATAGCCCAAGTTCTTGTTTTAGTTTAACGATATATGCTTCACTTTCAGGATAGAGTTCTATTTCCTTTGCAAACCAGACATTTGCACCTGCAGTATCTTTTTGTTGATAAAGGATATAAGCATAGTCTGCACACGCACCAGGAGGTATTCTTTCCGGATTGAAATCAGTCTTTTTTTTCTTCATTTCCTTTTTCCCTACAATGGATTGATAACTTTTAGCTATGTTTCTTACATCTGTAGTCTCATCTTTTGAGATATAGCTGTAAACAGCGTCATCATAATCTTTGTAATCATACAAAGTCTTGGTGCAAGACAAAAACAAAACACCGACCAACAGGATTATTATAAAACTTTTTCTATTCATTAAGCATCTTATATAAGTTTGTGAGTGCAAAGTTATATATTTTTCTCTGTAACCACAAGTTATTGGGACAAAAGTTTAAAAATTAAATAAGACTGACTGGATTTCCGACCAAGGAAACCAATCAACCTTTTGTTTTATTTTCTTTATTTCATTATATCCACCCTTGTATAAGGAGCCAAGATATTGTTTTCTCTCAAATAATTATATATTTCTTTGTTCAAATAGTCATTTACAGGCCAATAATCTGCTGTTTCGCACCAAACTCTTACATCAAGGCTTACAGAACCGTCGTTTATTATTGTAACCAAGCTGTAAGCAGGTTCTTTAAGTATCTTTTCATTGGCTTCTATAATGGTTTTTATACCTTCTTTTACCTTTTCCACGTCTGTTCCCAAAGCCATCACAGGAGAAACTGTTATACGTCTTTGTCCCATAGCCGAATAGTTTGTTATATTTCCTGCAGACAGGGTTCCGTTAGGAAGAGTTACTACTTTGTTATCAACGGTATTTATCACGGTTGAGAAGATTTTAATACTTTTTACAGTACCTTCAAAACCTTGTGTAGAGATATAGTCTTCCAGTTTGAAAGGACGGAAAACCAATATAAGAATACCACCGGCAAAATTTTGTATAGTACCGCTAAGAGCCATACCTACAGCCAAACCGGCAGCACCCAACAAGGCGATAAATGAAGTCATAGGAATGCCGACATAACCTACCACTGATATAATCAAGAGTATTTTCAACACTATGCTTATGCCAGAAAGTATTACTGGGCGAAGAGTCGCATCAAGGTTGTTTTTGTCAAACATTTTCTTGACTCTCTTTTTGACAAACTTGATAAGTTTAAAACCAACCCACAATACTATTACTGCAATAACTATCTTTTGTATTGCACTTAATCCGTTTTGAGTACACCATTGAATAATGCTGTTTATCATGTCAAAAGGTGCAGTTTCTGCTTTAGGTGTTGCGTTTAAAAATAACATAATTCTTTCTCCTTTTTTTTGATTGTTAATATTTAGTTATTATTTTCTGTCTCTGTTTCATAGATATCATACAAAAAGTTGTTGTATGGATATATTTTAATATGGATACTCTTTATGGTGTTATACATAAGTGTCTTCAACTCCTCAATATTTTCTTTGTTCGTTGCAGATATGAAAACCGTAGGGTAATCATTTTTTGCCATCCATGTCTGTCTGAGTTCCGCAAGCGAGAAATTCACCTTCTCCTTAGGGGTAAGGTCATCGTCCTCTTTTTTTATATAGGTGTAATTATCTATTTTGTTAAAGACAAGTATGGTTGGTTTGTCTATAGCCCCTATTTCTTTCAAGGTATTATTAACCACGTTTATCTGGTTTTCAAAATCGGGGTGTGAAATATCCACAACATGAATCAGAAGGTCGCTTTCCTTTACCTCATCTAAGGTACTTTTGAAACTTTCCATAAGGGTTTCCGGCAGTTTTCTGATAAATCCGACGGTGTCTGTAAGAAGAAACGGCAAATTCTCTATCACGACCTTGCGTATAGTGGTATCCAAGGTGGCAAAGAGCTTATTTTCTGCAAAAACCTCACTTTTTGACAGCATGTTCATCATTGTGGATTTACCAACATTGGTATAACCCACCAAAGCCACTCTTACGAGACTTTCCCTGTTCTTTCTCTGCAAGGTCTTCTGTTTATCCAGCTTGACAAGCTTTTCTTTCAACAAGGATATTTTGGATAACAATATCCTTCGGTCTGTTTCTATCTGCGTTTCTCCAGGACCACGCATATTAAGGCCTCCTTTTTGTCTGTCAAGGTGTGTCCACATACGTGTAAGTCTTGGAAGCATATACTTGTATTCAGCCAATGCTACCTGTGTTTTTGCGTGGGAAGTCCTTGCTCTTTTGGCAAAGATGTTAAGTATTACTTGTGTGCGGTCCAAAACATTGCAGTTGAGTATCCGCTCTATGTTCCTGAGTTGTGATGGTGAGAGTTCATCATCAAAAACCACCCATTCTATCTCTTTTTCCCTGATATATTCCCCTATTTCCTCAAGTTTTCCTGTGCCGACATATGTTCTGCTGTCTATCATAGGAAGACGCTGGAAAAAAACCTTTACTGCCTGAGCATCCAAAGTCTTTACAAGAAAAGCCAACTCGTCGAAATACTCTTTCAGGTTTTCATCACTTACATACGGAGTCTGCACTCCCACCAAAACACATCTGTCCTGTTCTTGCGTCATAGTCTGTTTTCTTCCAAGTATTTTGGTTTTGTTCCCCACATAAGCTTATCCCTTATCGCCTGAAAAAAATCTTGGTTTTCCAAACGGACAAGATTCCAATCATAAGGTGATTTCTTTATCAGGACATCGCCTTCGTTGGCTTCCAATATGCTATATCCGTCCACAACTACCTTACAAGGGTCTTCGTTCTTTGGTATATGTATATTTATCTCATCATCATCTGAGACAATTATCGGTCTGAAGGTAAGATTATGAGGAGCAATAGGAGTAAGACAAAGACATCTGCTCTTGGGACTTATTATCGGGCCACCGGCAGACATAGAATAAGCCGTACTTCCTGTTGGTGTGGCAACAATAATTCCATCTCCTGAATAGGTTGTCAGATATTTGGCATCAATATCCACTTCCAGGTCTATAATACTGCCTCTGTTGGTCGAAAGAAAACAGGTTTCATTCACCGCAAAATGCTTTTCTCTTCCAAAATGCGAAAAATCCACCTCCAATATAGGTCTTTTCTCTATGGAGAAATTGTTTTTCTGCAACTCACTGCAAAGATTTTGTATATCCTCCCTACCTGCGGAGGTAAGGAAACCAAGATGTCCAAGATTCAAACCCAAAACAGCAGTCTTTGTTCCCATTACAAAATCAACAGTATCCAGCATAGTGCCATCACCACCCAAGGAAAGCAGCACTCCGTCGTAGTCTTTCAAGTCTTCTTTTTGAGAGAAAAGACATATCTTGTCATTATTGTCCAAAAGGTCTTTGATTGCTTCATACAAGGCTTGCCATACAAATATCTTGTCGTATATTCTCAAAAGGTTCTTGAACAATACACCTATCAACTCACGGTCTTTGTGTTTCTCAGGCACTTTCCCAAAGATAGCAATCACCATATCACAACTCTATTTTAAAAGGATTTTCCATGGAAAGTTCTCCTTGCAGACGCTTTTCTATCATTGAAGACAAACCTTCCTGCAGTTCTTTTATCTCGCTTTTGTTCAACACGCTCTGACAGAAAGCATTCATCAACAGCATCTTTGCTTGTTTGCCCGATATTCCGCGGCTTCTAAGGTAATACAGGGCATTTTCGTCCAACTGTCCTGTTGTTGCGCCATGGGAACACTGCACATCATCGTTGTATATTTCCAGAACAGGATGGGTGTTTACCTTAGCCTTGTCTGTAAGCAGGATGTTGTTGTTGGTTTGTCGTGCTTCATTGTTTTTTGCATAGTAATCCACCAGAACATGTCCTATAAAATTCGCTTTTGCTTCATCGTCCAATATACCCTTGAAAAGTTGTGTGCTTTTGCAGTCGTCCTTGTAATGGAACACCTTGACAACATTTTCCACGCTCTGCTCCCTGTCCATAAGATACAAGCCATTGAGGTCGGCAAAAGAATGTTCAGCATTGAAATTCACACGTATGTTGTTGGTCAGCTTGCCTCCATTGAGAGTAAGGAAGAAAGTCTGTAGGCTAACCTCGTTGGTAAGATTAAAGACTATGTTGGAGGTTATGCTTGTGGAATTGTTTACGTTCTCCATTTTGTAAAACGCCATGGAAGAACAAGATTTCAGCTCCACATTTATGTTGTGCAGTGTATTGGAGGTCGTCTTAGGAAGGGTATCATCGCAATAAAGGATAGTGATTCTTGAGCTTTCTCCGACTATTATATCTATCTTTTCCTCTTCTTCCTCGTTGTTTTCCTTGTCCAGCAGATTTATTATCTGTATTGGTCTTTCTATGGTTGTGTTTTCCTTTATAGTTATCACTGAGTGGTTGTTTCCAAGGTTTTCCACTTTGATATTACCCTTCAAACAATTGAACACAATACTGTCTTGAGGGACAAACTTCCCGTTATGTTTCTTTATCTTTATGGTATCCAAAGAAGGAATATTACAAGCAAAGCATTCGCACTTATTATCTATTGTCATCTAATTCCAGTTTTTAAGGGTAACGCAAAAAAACGGATTTTATTGTAAAATCATAAAGTACAGATTATCAATTTTTTTCAAATCTCTCAAAAAAGTCTTAGTTTTTAGGGTCAAAAGTCTTGATCTTTTTGAAAAAAGTCTTGATCTTTTAAAAAAAAGTCCTAATCTTTTTTTGAGCAAATCAAGACTTGTTTTTTGCAAGGCTGATATTGTATATTTTTTGTAATTTTGCAGTATGAAAAAAGTTGTAGAAACTTATATAAAACACAGCAGCCTTAAAGGACTTGCAGAACATATAGGAAGCAAAGACGGAAAAATAGTATTAAACTCTTGCGTGGGCAGTGCTTTTTCTTTTATCATAGCCGGATTGAACAACATATTGAAAGACAATGTTCATCTTGTCATCATGGAAAGCAAGGAAGAGGCGGCCTACCTCTACAATGATTTGGAAACTTTGCTGGAAGACAATGAAAAAGATTATGAAACAAAACATACAGTCTTTTATCCTGCCTTGATGGACAAGCAAAAAGGCAGTCTTGCAGTAAATAATGACAATGCAGTTCTAAGGCTGCAGGTGTTGAACCGTTTAAACAAAGGAGAAAAACTTGTAGTGGTTTCATACATTGAAGCCATAGAGGAGAAAGTAGTGGAAAAGCGTGCCTTGGATGAAAGGAAGATTATAGTAAGACAAGAAGAGAGCCTTTCCATAGATGACTTGCTGCTAGAATTGGATGACTATGGTTTTGAATGTGTGGATTTTGTGGTGCAGAGCGGCCAATATGCCATAAGAGGAGGAATACTTGATGTCTATTCTTTTGCAGAGCAGTTGCCTTATAGAATAGAAATGAACGGCGATAAAGTGGAAAGCCTGAGAACTTTTGATATTGCTACGCAGTTGTCCATAGAAGAGAAGACAAGTTTTGTGATTATCCCCGATTTGGAAGGACAAGGCAACAAAAATCCTGACAACCAGGAAAGCAGTGCAAAGGAAGAAGACAGGGTTTCCTTGTTTTCCTATCTGAATGAGAGCAGTATTATCTGGGCAAGAAACCTTGCCATTGCCTTGGAAAAGACTTCTGTCGTATATGAGGCACAAGAAATGAAAAACTCTTTCCTTACAAGGAAGGAAATAGAATCTTCGCTTTCAAACTTCACCTTGGTGGAGACGGGTCTTAGCCTATCCAAGACAAATACCACAAGTTTTGACTTCGCCACTTCCTCCCAGCCTTCTTTCAACCAAGATTTTTCTCTTTTTGCCGACAAACTGGAGGAACTTTCTCTGCAGGGCTATGACAATATGTTCTTCGTAAGGGACGAAAAGCAGAAAGCAAGAATACAAAACATCATAAAAGAATATGAAAACAGGGACAAGATAATAAAGGTAAGGTATCTGGACTATAGCATCGCCTATGGTTTCATAGACAACGAAAGAAAGCAGAGTTTCTTTACTGACCATCAGCTTTTCAATCGCTACAACCGTTATCATATCCAAGACAATTCAGACAAGAGAGAGAGCATAACCATAGACGAACTGCTGAATTTGAAACCAGGAGACTACGTTACTCACATAGATTACGGCATCGGCAGGTTCTCAGGTTTGGAGAAACTGAACAATAACGGAAGAGAACAGGAAGCAATACGGCTAATCTACAAAAACAATGATATACTTTATGTCTCAATACATTCTCTTCACAAGATTTCCCGCTACACTTCCAGCGAAGGGACAGAACCTAAACTAAACAAATTAGGCTCCAATGCCTGGCAAGTGCTGAAAGAAAGAACGAAAAAGAAAGTAAAAGACATTGCAAAGGACCTTATCAGGCTTTATGCACAAAGAAAAGCAAGCAAAGGTTTCGCATTCTCAGAAGATTCTTATCTTCAAAATACTTTGGAAGCTTCGTTTATATATGAAGATACACCAGATCAGTACAAGACAACCAAGGCTGTGAAAAGAGACATGGAGAAAGACTATCCAATGGACAGGCTTGTATGCGGTGATGTAGGCTTTGGCAAGACAGAAGTTGCCATACGTGCTGCATTCAAGGCGGTAAATGATTCCAAACAAGTGGCGGTGCTGGTGCCGACAACAATACTTGCTTTCCAACATTATAAAACTTTTTCCGAAAGACTAAGCAACATGCCTTGCAAAGTGGATTATCTCAACCGTTTCAGAAGCACCAAGGACAAGAATCAGATACTTCAGAACCTGAAAGCAGGAAAAATAGACATACTTATAGGCACTCACGCCATTGTTTCAAAGAATGTGGAGTTCAAGGATTTGGGATTGTTAATCATTGATGAAGAGCAGAAGTTCGGAGTCTCCATAAAGGAAAAGATAAAGCAGATGAAAGTCAATGTGGATACACTTACTTTGACGGCAACTCCTATTCCCCGTACCCTGCAGTTTTCCCTTATGGGAGCAAGAGACCTTTCTGTCATCAATACTCCTCCACCTAACCGTCAGCCTGTAAGCACGGAAATAATAAGTGTAGAGAAATATGCCTCAAAGGAAAATCCCAACGACTACAGTCCTTATCAACAGATAAAGAAAGCCATTGTCAATGAACTGAACCGTGGTGGTCAGGTGTTTTTTGTCCACAACAGAATACAAAGTCTTGAAAGCATCCACTCTCTGTTGAAGAAACTTGTACCACAGGCCCGCATTGCCATAGGTCATGGTCAGATGGACGGCAAAGAACTGGAGAAAATCATGATGGATTTCATTAATGAGGAATATGATATTCTGCTTTCCACCACAATAGTTGAAAACGGCTTGGATATTCCTAACGTCAATACCATCATAATCAGCGATGCCCACAACTATGGTCTGTCTGATTTACACCAATTGAGAGGAAGAGTGGGCAGAAGCAACAAAAAGGCTTTCTGTTATCTGCTTATCCCAAGCGAAGAGACACTCACCGAGCAGGCTTACAAGCGTCTGCAGGCTATATGTGAATTTTCTTCCATAGGAAGTGGCTTTGCTCTCAGCATGAGAGACCTTGATATTAGGGGGGCAGGAAACATTCTTGGAGCAGAACAAAGCGGTTTTATCAGCGATATTGGATATGATACATACAATAAAATACTTGCTGAAGCCATGGAGGAACTTAAGGAGACAGAGTTTTCCTATATCTACACAGAAGAGAAGAATGACTATGTAAAAGAGTGTGTCATAGAAACAGACTTGGAAGTTCTGATACCGGACAACTATATCTCCAACATAGCAGAGAGATTTAAAATATACAAAGAGCTGGATTCCATGACAGAAGAAGAGGACTTGGAAAGACTGCAAAAAGAGCTCAAAGACAGATTCGGCAAAATACCGCAACAAACCTTGGATTTGTTTGACATTGTCCGCATAAGAAAGATGGCTAAGGAAATGGCAGTGGAAAAACTTGTGCTGAAAAGAGACAAAGCCCAACTGACTTTTGTCAGAAACAAGGATTCAGAGTTCTATTCCTCAGAAAAATTCCAAAGAATACTACTGTTTGCCAACCAGTTCCCTCAACGCTGTCTGCTGAAAGAAGACAACGACAGCCTTACTCTCGTTGTGAAAGACATAAAAACCGTTCTACAGGTGAAACAAATGTTTAATTATCTTCTAAAATAGTATATGAATTGCAGAACATCAGACAATAAAACAGGAAATATAGCGTTTTGGATAGATAACCACAGTTTTAACAAAATTTATAAACATTTTAAAACCGAGGGGCTTGATGTGACAACAAAGCAAAAAAGAAAATGAAAAAGATATTCAAGAAATTATTATTGGTGGCTTTGATGGCAGGTATGGCTTTCAGTTTTTCTGCCTGCGGAGATGATGATGACGATGAAGGCACAGCTGTAACACAAGCACAGATAGAGAAATACATCTATGGAGAGTGGTTTGTGGATTTGGGAGACGCATATTTCCGTTTCATAATGAGAGAAGAGCCATTCGATGAGTCAGGAAATAACGGCAATTATCATTTTTACAGAAAATCAGACGAATATGTTATGATGGTCAGTGATTTTAAATTTCACATAGAAGGAACAAATATCGTCATTAACACGTTAGACTATGGCAGCGGTCAGGAAATTGAAGTGATTATGCAGGTTCTCAGCATAAACAACAAAGAGGCTAAGATAAAAGGTACGCTTCCTGGCAACGATGGTGTAAAGACTTACACATTCAAAAGAACTATCGATCGGTAAAAACCTTACATATCATATATAAGGAGTAAGTAATGGGAGTCTGAAAGCTGTTTTTTGCTTTCAGACTCTTTTTTGTGGATATGCCTTAGCAGGAAACCAATAAACAAAACCAAGAGTTATTATCACAACTCTTGGTCTTATTCTATCAAAACTTTGTTCTGTTTTACCTACTCTTGGTTCTATTCTTTCAAAACTTTGTTCTGTTTTACCTACTCTTGGTTTTATTCTTTCAAATCAACGTTTTTTCTATTAACACTTTGGTTATAGAACCAATATATAGGAGTATGTTCTATTATCATTAGGATAGAAACCTTCTATTTGAGTCTGTCCTTTTTTGTTTGCAAGACTTTTTGCATCATTTAAGGAAAGATTTACCTTACCATCAATAGCTGTGATGATAAAACCTGCTCTAATGCCTACGGAAGACAATCTGCTTTTTGAAATCTTGGTGATTACCAAACCCTTAGATATGGAATATGATGCCTTTTCGTTGCTGTTTATCTCTCGGAAAGTGCATCCTATTGCCTCAACTGTTTCTGAATTGTCCTTGATGACCTCCATTGTGTTGCTTTCATTCAAAAGAGTAAGGTCTTTTTTCAAAAGTTGGTTGTTTCTCATCAGTTCGTAGTGCGCAATTTCGCCAGGAGACATTTGCAACATAACTTCATTGACTTCAGCATTGGTATTTACCTCTTTGTTGTTGATTTTGTAGATTACATCTCCCGCTTTTAAACCTGATTTTTCTGCAGCAGAGTTCTCTATTACCTGAGTAACATACACACCTCTCATATCTTTCAGGTTGTGTTCCAGCATAAGCTTGGAATCCACTTCCTGTATAACTATGCCTGCTGAAGCTCTTTGAGTAGATCCATACTGGATAAGATCTTTTATCACTTTCTTGGCTATATTTACAGGAATAGCGAAAGAATAGCCTGTATATGAACCCGTAGAAGAGGCTATAGCGGCATTGACACCTATCAATTCACCCTCAGTATTCACCAATGCACCCCCAGAATTGCCGGGATTCATGGCAGCATCTGTCTGAATAAAAGAAGTAAGTGTATTTCTGTTGTTTCTATCGCTGAGAATATTAAGATTTCTTGCCTTGGCAGAAACAATTCCTGCTGTTACCGTGCTGGTAAGATTGAATGGATTACCAACAGCCAAGACCCATTGTCCAACTTCAACGTTATCGCTGTTGCCATATTCCAAAGGTGTGAGGTCATCTGTCTCTATCTTTATAACAGCCAAATCTGTTGAAGGGTCTGTGCCTATGATTCTGGCTACAAACTCCCGTTTGTCGTTCAAGGTAATGGTTATGCTGTCAGCATCTGCTACAACGTGATTGTTGGTAACAATATAACCGTCTTTGGATATAATGACTCCTGAACCAGAAGTTTTGTAAGTACGTTGTCTTGGCTGGAAAGGATTGTAACCAAAGAAACTATTGAAAAAATCATTGTCAAAAAAATCATCGTAATAGGAAGATTGTTGATGAGCCAGACACTGAATATAAACAACAGAATGCAGGCTCTTTTTTGCTGCAATGGTGAAATCTTGAGAATAAACTCCCATTGCAAAACAAATACTTAATACTAAAATCAAAATCTTTTTCATTCTATTTTGCCTTTTTTGTTTGTTTTAAAAAATTTGCTTGATAAATAACGCAGAATGCTTTGAAATATTATTTAAAAACAGAAATGAAAAAACAAAAGTCCGTGTTTATATGGCACAAAAATTGTAGCATAAAAATAAAAAAATATATTTTTTTATTGCAAAATGTTGTTTATTGCAAAAAAAATTGTATTTTTGCCACTGAAATAGATGTTTAACTAAAGAAGAGTAGATGACATAAGAATATTATCTTTTTTTAGAGTTTTAGAAGTGTAATATAGAAATATATTCTTATGATACAATATAAAGATAATAGAACAGACCAGGAATTGGTTCTGGCATATCAAAACGGAGAGCAAAGAGTTTTTCAAGTGCTGTTGGAAAGACATCAGCAAAAAGTTTTCAATTATATCTTGTCAATGGTGAAAGATACGACTATTGCGGACGACATTTTTCAGGATACCTTTGTCAAGGTGGTGAATACTTTGCGTTCCGGTTCCTATCACGACGAAGGTAAGTTTATTCAGTGGGTTATGCGTATTGCACACAACCTCGTTATTGACCATGCCCGCAAAGGTCAAAAATTTAGAATGGTTTATGATACTAATGAGTTCAGCATTTTTGACACTTTGAATAGTTCTGAGTTCAATATGCAGGACAAGATGATTAAAACCCAAATATATAAAGACATACGCTACCTTATCAAACAACTACCTAAAGAACAACGACGGGTTTTGGTTATGAGACATTATGCAAATATGTCTTTTAAGGAAATAGCCGAGAAAACTGGAGTCAGTATCAACACTGCTTTAGGAAGAATGCGTTATGCTTTAATAAATATCAGACGTATGGCAGAAGAAAAATCTATGTCTTTGTCAATGAGTTAATAAAATCTTTTAATTTTTATTTGATAATATATTTACGAAACTATTCATTTTTTTTGAATAGTTTTTTTTGTGGATATAATAAAAACAGATTAGTTGCGTTTTTATAGAAAATATTTAAGGGGAAAATAATAACGATATGGAACAGGACTATATTTTTTTTAATGAATGGGAAAAAGATTTGGAAGTTGCTCCTTTGGAAATGGAAACTCCAAGCAAGGACGTCTTAAATGCAATTATTGACTATTCCATGGTTGTAGATTTCTTTAGTAAAACATTAGATGAAAGAATATCTATCTGCCTCAACTAAGCCTATCTTGATATGTGGTCCTTGCAGTGCAGAAAACAGAGACCAAGTGTTAAAGTCTGCAAAAGACGTTAAAGAAGCTGGAGTAAAATGGTTCAGAGCCGGCATCTGGAAACCAAGAACACGGCCAAACAGTTTTGAAGGCGTTGGTGTGATTGGTTTACAATGGCTCAAGGAAGTTCAACAACGTTTTTCTTTACAAGTATGTACGGAAGCAGCTAAGCCTTCTCATGTGGAAGAATGCTTAAAGGCAGGATTGAATGCTGTATGGATTGGTGCGAGAACTTGCTCTAATCCTTTTTCTGTTGAAGAAATTGCAGAAAGTCTCCGAGGTGTTGATAATATTTCCTTATTAATAAAGAATCCTATAACACCTGATGTACATCTTTGGTTAGGTGCTATAGAAAGAATGGAAAAAGCCGGAGTAAAAGATATCATTGCTGTGCATAGAGGTTTTGCCTTGGAGAATAATTCCCTGTACAGACAAAGTCCTTTATGGAGAATTCCTATTGAACTACAACGTTTAAGAAGAGATATTAAAATTATCTGTGACCCAAGTCATATTGCCGGCAAAAGAGAATACGTAAAAGAAATTGCTCTTTCTGCTGCAAGTATTGGTTTTGCAGGTTTAATGATAGAGACTCATAATAATCCGAATGAAGCCAAAACAGACAGTCTGCAACAATTATATAGTAAAGACTTAAAAGCTTTTCTTAGTTCCATAAAATTTCCAGACAATACAGAAACAAATAATAATGAGCTTGAAATATACAGACAAGAAATAAACGACATTGATAAAAACATTTGCAGTCTTCTATCCGACAGAATGCAACTCAGCAAACAAATTGCAGAAATAAAACTGTCAAAAAATATGACTGTCTTCCAGCCAAACCGTTGGCAACAAGTAATAGAAAAAATAGTTTCCCTCAGTCAAGAACAAGGATTAAGCAAAGAATTTATTGAAGAAATTTACAATATCATTCATCAAGAATCCATAAAAGTTCAAGAAAACATAGTAAACAAAAAAGGCTCTGCCAAATAAATCAGCAGAACCTTTCAAACAAGACAGTATATACTGCCTCTGATAAAACTATTCTTGTTCTTCTTTTTGAATTTTTATCAAGACATCGTTCTTTGTTACGTTCTGATTAGGCTCTATATTGATTTTTTCAACAATACCGTCTATATTAGAACATATATTGTTGTCCATCTTCATAGCATGAAGAGTACAAAGAGGCTGTCCTTTTGTTACTTTCTCTCCTTCCTTGACAAAGATATCAATTATTGTTCCAGGTATGAAAGCAAACACTTCTCCTGCTTCTACTTCTACATACAGTTGTCTATAATGTTTTCTTGTATTTTCTGCCATTGTATTTTCTCCTTTCTAAATTCTTGTTTACAAATCTTGTTTATAATCCTTTTTCTGTTAGAATGGTGGTAGGCCATGTTTCTTCTTAGGATTTTCTATTTGTTTGAATTTTGAAACTTCCAAAGCATGAAGCACATATTGACGAGTTTCGTTTGGTTGAATAACAGCATCAACATAACCGTATGAAGCAGCAACGTATGGATTAGCAAACTTCTTACGATACTCATCAATCTTTTCTTTACGTGTCTTTGCAGGATTTTCTGATTCTTTTATTTCTTTACGGAAAACAATATTTGCTGCTCCCTCAGGACCCATAACTGCAATCTCAGCTGTTGGCCAAGCAAATACAAAATCGGCTTTTAGGTGAGAAGAACACATCGCAATATAACCTCCACCGTATGCTTTTCTAAGTATAACGGTAATTTTTGGCACTGTAGCTTCTGAATAAGCATAAAGAATCTTTGCTCCATGGCGAATAACTCCTGCATGTTCCTGGTCTATTCCTGGAAGATAACCTGGCAAATCCTCCAAAGTTATCAAAGGAATATTGAAGGCATCACAGAAACGTATGAATCTCGCAGCCTTATCTGAAGCATTGCAATCCAAGACTCCTGCCATAGCTCCAGGTTGGTTTGCAACAAATCCAACAGTATCTCCATTCATACGTGCAAAACCTATAACTATGTTAGGAGCAAACAATTGTTGAACTTCCAGAAAGTCAGATCCATCAACCATTGCTTTTATTATATGTCTGACATCGTATGGCTGTGCTGGATCTGAAGGAAAGATAGAAGTCATTTTATAATTCTTGGTATCAGGCTTACGAGTTGCAAATGGCTCTGCTTTCTTTGTGTTGTTCCAAGGAATATATGTAAACAAGGATTTTATCTGTTCGAAACATTCCTGTTCACTTTCTGCATAGAAATGAGCATTACCTGAAATTTCAGCATGAACTCTTGCACCACCAAGGTCTTCTTTTGATATTTCTTCTCCAAGTACGGTCTTTATTACATCTGGTCCTGTAATAAACATATTACTTATTTTATCCACAACAAAAACAAAGTCTGTCAATGCTGGAGAATATACCGCACCACCTGCACAAGGACCAAGAATAACAGAAATCTGAGGTATAACTCCTGAAGCCATAGTATTTCTATAGAAGATATCACCATAGCCAGCCAAAGCATTTACACCTTCTTGTATTCTTGCACCGCCAGAATCATTGATACCAATAATAGGTGTTTTCAATTTCATGGCATGATCCATTATCTTGCATATCTTTTGTGCATGCATATAGCCCAAAGAACCTCCTGCAACGGTGAAATCTTGTGCATAGATACAAACAGGATATCCTGCTATTGTACCTGTACCTGTTACTACACCATCACCTGGAAGTATCTTTTTATCCATATCAAAATCTTTTCCTGCATGTTGAACGAAGAGGTCATATTCATGGAAAGAACCTTCATCCAACAATGCGATAATTCTTTCTCTGGCAGTCATTTTTCCTGTAGCCTTTTGCTTTTCAATGGCTTTTTCACCACCTCCCTGCAAGGCAAACTGCATTCTCTTCTTTAAGTCTTGTGTTTTACTGTTTATTGACATTTTCCTAAAATTTTAGTCCACGTATTAAACAATTAAGAATGCAAAAATAATCATTTTTTCTAACATTAACGCTTTTTTTAGCAAAAAACTGACCTCACATACATAGCAAATTCCATATATATCAAGTACTGACAATATTGCATAAAAAGGTCTATAAACAATATTTCCAAAGAAAATAGCAGCAATCCTGTATTCTTGGCTAAAAACACCAAGTTTTGCCACAGTATATTGAAAATCATATATTTTATAAAGCACTCAATCCTCATTTACAAGATCTTTAAAACATCTGAAATCAAAATTTGGCATATTTTTTGGAAGGAAAAGGGTAACAGTTTTGAAAAATATTATAACTTTGCCAAAACTTTAAACGTAAAACAATGGTCAAAAGGTTTCTACATTGTTTTACCGTAAAAAAAACAGAAACCCTAAAACTAAAAAAACAGAAAAAAATGAAAAAGTTAACAGTTTTATTTGCAAGCCTTATGCTATTGGCTTCAACAAGTGTATTCGCACAATCAAAAGGTCAAATTTGGTTTGACGGTAACATCCATTTCAATTCTTACAGCGGAGAAGCTGGCGGTGTAGACAAACTTGGCAACAGCGCATTCGGCATCAACGTTTCTGGAAACTACATGCTTGACAAAAACTGGTCAATAGGTCTTGGCTTAGGATTTGAAAACACTTCAAGAGATGTAAATGTTACTCCTAATTACACAGACAAAACAAACATGTTTACAATCACTCTTCAAGGAAACTACTTCATGAAATTAACAAAGAACATCACTTGGACTCCAAGAGCTTACGCTTATATTGGATTTGGTAGTGAAAACGACGAAAGTCCTATGGTATTCACTGCTCCAAAAGACGAATACGATCTTTTTGAAATGGGTCTGATGATTGAACCTTTGAACTTCCAGTTCAATGTTAGCAAGAATTTCGCACTTACAGCTGCTTGCGACCTTGCTACATTCGGTTACACTCACACAAAGACCACTTTGAATAAAGTTGATGATACAGACAACAGCTTTACTTTCAAATGTGGAAGCTGGAGTGAAAACTTAGGAAACTTAGGTCTAAGATTTGGCTTCAGACTATTCTTCTAATAGAAAAGAACAAGTTATTAAATAAAAAGGAAAGGGAGAGTGTTGAAAAACACTTTCCCTCTTTTTTTGTCATATATCTTTTTTTTACAGACAAAACAGAAAATGTCTTTTATGCAGCACTGACAGGTGTAAAAAAAGTCTTCGTATAGTTTAGGATAAAGTATTTTATAAAGCCTTATATACTTTGCCAGGTTTGGATATTACATAGTCTTCCAGTTCCAATTCCAAAAGCAGGGCAGATAATTCATAAACAGATATGTTACTTTCTATGGCAAGAGTATCTATGTCCAACTCTCCTTTTCCTTTTAAGATAGAATAGACTGTTTTTTGTTTTCCTTTAAGGTTATCGGTTTTGGTATCTGTTTTTATCTGTTGTATTGTCTCTGCAATATTTGTTACTTGTTGAGGAACTTGCTCCCAAAACATTAGTTTTTCTATACTTTTAGGAGAAGACAGGATGTTTGCACGGTTTGTCTCTATAAGGAAATTACAACCTTCTGAATAGATATCTCCACATCTGCCAGGAACAGCAAGCACATCCCTGTTATAATCATTTGCCAAGCGAGCAGTAATCAAAGCTCCTCCTCTTTTTGCAGCTTCAACGACAATGACCAAATCACATAGACCTGCAATAATTCTGTTCCTTTGTGGGAAAGTATAAGGAGAAACCGGTGTTTGGGTAAAGAACTCAGATATCAGACCTCCTTTTTCTTTCATTTGTTGGGACAAGGCAAAATGTTCTCTTGGATATACTCTGTCCAAGCCGTGTCCCAAAACAGCAAAAGTAGGAATATCACATGAGAGACTTTGTCTGTGAGAAGCTGAATCTATTCCGTATGCAAGACCACTTACAACAATAACATCGTCAATGTTTTTCAGTTCATTTACTATTTCATTTGTCATTATCCTTCCGTAATCTGTTGCTTTTCTTGAACCGACAATACTTACAACATGCTTTCTGTCTACATCCCCTTTGCCGTCTATAAATAGGCAGACAGGAGCATCAGGAATATTTTTCAAGCGTTTAGGATAGGAAGGTTGAGCAATAAAATATGAACGGATATTATATTTTGTTATAAAATTAAGTTCTTGTTCGCAACGGGCAAACATTGTTTTGTTTAGAATGTCATTTATTGTTCTTTCCTTGGCAGGAAAGATTATCTGTAAATCACTACGGCTCATTCTGAATAATTCTTCAGCAGAACCTATATGTTTTAGAAGTTCAATAGCTGTTCTTGGTCCTATACCATGGATTCTTGCAAGTGCCAATTCATAGATACTAACCATAGATATGGATTTTGTTTATTGCAGACTTTGTTTGATGTTTGGTTCCAATTCTTCTACGATATTGCTTTTTTGGATAAGTTTTCCGTCTTTGGAAAACAGAAGATAGCAGGGAATATCGTTAAAGTTGTATCTGTTGGTTATTGTTGTGCCATCTGCAACAAGAGAAGTCCAGTCAAGAGAGTTTTCTCTTGACCATTTAAACCAATCACTTGGTGCAGGGTCAATGGAAATGCTTACAACTTCCAATCCCAAGGAGTGATATTTGTTATAGATGTTTTTTAGGTTGGCAATAACCTCCATACATTTCGGACTTTTTACACTCCAAAAATGTATCAAGGTTGTTTTTCCAGCAAAATCTCTTTCAGAATATTCTTTGCTGTCTTTGTCTTGTGCAGAAAAGACCATTTGTTTTGCCATGGCTTCACGCATAATCTTTTCTTTGTATTTTGCTGTCAGGTATTTGTGCCAGACATTGTCGGACTTTTGGTTTGACAGCTCTTCACAATATTTCATCAATGGATTATTTAAGCCTTCAACCCTGCTTAATTGACTTATGATAACAGTATATGGGAATGCAGATTTGGGATATTCATTCAAAAAATCTTTGCACAGCCTCACAATCTTTGTATAAGCGTTTTGACTTTTTGAGTCTTCACCAAGGGAAGCAAGCTCAATATTTATATTGTTGAGAAATTCAGAGAACTTCTCAGCTTGTTTGTTGCCAGAGTAGGATACTTTTAGCGGAGATTGACCGGAAGTGTATTCTTTTATTCCTGTAATGGTCAAAGTAATGTTCTTTCCTTTCTCAACAGGCAAGGGAAGAGTACACATAAAATGTTTTTCTTCGTTAAGAATGCTTATTGTACAGTCTTTTGTCTTGTTTTCTATGTTTAAATTGCTAAGGTCAAAAGTGATTTTGCCATTTTTTATTTCTCCTTCGGCGATGTCTTCCTGCTGACGTGAAGCTATCTGGTCGGGATCTGCATAAACGATATACACTTTTCCTTCTGTCAGCTCGGGTATCTCAACATTTACCTCTGTATGTCTGCTACAGGAAACAAACAAGCAAGACAACAAAACACAGATTACAATAGAAATCTTTTGAATATTCATACAACATAATAAAATAGCGGTGAAAGAACTGTTTTTTTTCTTATTTTTGTCTTACTAAAACTTCATCTATCATTCCATATTCCAAAGCTTCTTGGGAAGTAAGCCAATGGTCTCTGTCGGCATCTTGTTCTATTTTTTCTATTGTCTGACCGCTGTGTTCAGCAATGATGGAATAAAGTTCCTGTTTTGTCTTTTGGATTTCTTGTACGGCGATAACCATGTCAGAAGCCTGTCCTTGAGCTCCACCCATTGGCTGATGTATCATAACTCTTGAGTGTTTAAGAGCAGAACGTTTCTTTTTTGCACCAGCGCAAAGAAGAACGCTTGCCATACTTGCTGCCAATCCTGTACATATTGTTGCTACATCCGGACGAATATATTGCATTGTATCATATATTCCCAAACCTGCCTGAACATATCCTCCAGGAGAGTTAAGATATATTTGAATATCATTCTTAGCATCTGTACTCTCAAGGAAAAGCAGTTGTGCCTGAATGATGTTTGCCACATCATCGTCTATGGCAGTGCCAAGAAAAATTATCCTGTCCATCATAAGACGGGAGAAAACGTCCATCTGGGCTATATTTAACTGACGCTCTTCTATGATTGTAGGATTTATGTATGCACTTGTTATAGGAGAGAATCCACTTGTTTTGCTTTGATATTTTTTATAACGGTCAAGAGTAAGAGAGTTTATGCCTTGGCCCTTAACTGCGAAAAGATTAAATTCTTTATTCAAATTCATAATATTGTTGTTTTTTATATAAGTTTCTTATTGTCTGCAAAAATAATATAAATTTTGCTATTATCAAGCTTAAAACAAACAAAAAATAAATATAGAAAATAAAAATGCTTTTCCTTTGCGTCTGTTATTTATCTTTTTTGTACTTTTGCATTTTATTATAAACAAACAATGTCAAAATATGAGAAGAATAGCCTTATTACTTATTATAGTGGGTGCTACAATATCTTTAAAAGCACAAAACTATGTGACTGATGCTTTTTTGGAAGCAAGAGCAGGTCTTCATAATCAAATAGATGATGGAGAATACTCAAAGCATTTTACAGGAGAATTCTTTAATTTCCAAATGTTTGGTAATATAACAGACAATATTTCATATAGAGTTCGTCAGCGGTTGAATAAAAATCCTTTTGCTAACGATAATATTTTTAATGCGACAGATTTTTTGTACTTTGATTGGAAGATAAATGACAAATGGTCTCTTATGGTTGGTAAGCAGGAGATATTCATCGGTGGTTTTGAGTATGATTATGCGCCTATTGATGTATATTATTGGTCTGATTATTGTAATCAGATACCGCAGAGTTATGCTATGGGCTTAAGTCTTGGTTATACATTCAAAGAAGATAACATTGTTTATTTCCAGCTTATAAATTCTCCATTTTCTGAGGGGGACAATGACAATTTATTTGCTTATAATCTTATTTGGTTTGGCGATATGTTTTCTTGGTGGAAAACTATCTGGTCGGTGAATTATGTTGAGGCTGTAAAAGACAAAGGACTGTTCTATGTTGCCTTGGGAAATAAATTTGAAATGGGTGATTTTTATCTTGAAGCCGATTTTACCGAGCAGATAAATAACACAAGAGAAGACAATATATATTCTTTTTCAGTATCCAGCAAGTTGAATTACAATTATAGGGACAAACTGGATGTCTTTGTAAAAGGCGGATACGATGACAACAGTATCCATTATGTAAATACGCTAAATAATCCATTTGTATATAGAGACCCTTATAAATATATAGGCGGAGGCATTGAATACTATCCATTGAACAGCAAAGACCTTAGACTTCATTGTGTTTATTATTACAACAACGAAGACAAGATACATAATATAGATTTGGGAGCTACGTGGAAACTTAGCATACATAATCCGACAAAGCCTATAAGCAAGATTTTCTAACATAATATAAAATTCAAGGTATGAAAAAGTTTTTTGACAATAGAATAAGAGAGGCTGTTATTTTTCTTGCAGTAATTGTGGTTGTGTTTGGCTTGCTTGCTTCTCGTATGGGAATGGCAAACATGATGAATACCATAATGAGAACAGCTCACGACCTTTTGTTGAATACTGTTTTCTATTTGATGGGAATAACGGTTTTGACAGGAGCTTTAAGTAAGCTGTTGGCAGAGTTTGGTGTTGTTACTTTATTGGAAAAGTTGCTAAGACCTCTTATGAAACCTTTGTATAATCTTCCTGGTGTTGCTGCTTTGGGAGGTGTTATGACTTTTCTTTCAGATAATCCTGCTATCATTGCATTGTCAAAAGACAAAAACTTCTCTTCCTATTTCAAGAAATACCAGCTTGTTTCCCTGACAAACTTTGGAACAGCTTTCGGAATGGGTTTTGTTGTCATAATCTCTATGATAGGTTATGGACAAAACTATCTTTTAGGAGCTATCGTTGGTCTTTTGGGTGCTGTTGTCGGTAGTATCGTTTCTACTCGTTTGATGCAGAGATTTATTCTTAAGTCTTATCCGGAAATGAATGAACCTGTAGTCCCTCATGCAATACAAGATGAAACAGAAATTCCAGAGGCAGCAAAACAAAAGGACAGTCTGTTTCTTAGAATTTTAAATTCTTTACTTGATGGAGGAAAAACAGGAGTGGAACTTGGTATTGCTATTATTCCAGGGGTGCTTATTATTACAACTCTTGTTCTTTTGGTAACAAATTCTGCTCCTGCAACAGGATATGATGGAGGTATAGGGCAAGGAGTGCCTATTCTGCCTTGGCTTGCGGATAAAATACATTGGTTGTTTGAATGGTTGTTTGGATTTAATCACATGGAATTTATAGCCTTTCCAATGACTGCCTTGGGAAGTGTCGGTGCTGCTCTTGGTTTGGTCTCTTCTTTTGCCAACAGCGGCATTTTGGATGGTAATGCTGTTGCTGTTTGTACTGCAATAGGAATGTGTTGGAGCGGTTATCTTTCCACGCATGCTGCAATGTTGGACTCTTTGGGATACAGAAAACTTATTTCAAAAGCAATTTTGGCACATACTTTCGGAGGATTGGCTGCCGGTATCTTCGCCCACTTCCTTTACTTGTTGGTCTCCTTAATATAGTTCTCTCAATAAAACAAGCAAATGAAAGAAATTTCTTTAGGAAATATATTACAAAAGATAAACTATCCAGAGGATATTAAATCATTGTCAAAGTCGGAGCTCAAGGAACTTTGCAACGATGCCAGACAATATATAATAGATGTGTTAAGTGAAAATCCCGGACATCTTGCTTCTTCGTTGGGTACTGTGGAACTCGCTGTTGCGCTGCATTATCTTTTTGATGTTCCTAATGATACCTTGGTTTGGGATGTTGGTCATCAAGCATATGCTCACAAAGTTCTGACAGGGAGAAAAGAAGTTTTCAAAAACATCAGAAAACTTGGAGGACCGAGTGGTTTCCCAAGAAGAGATGAATCTGCTTTTGATAGTTTTGGAACAGGACATGCTTCCACATCTGTTTCTGCTTCTTTAGGAATGGCAGTAGCAGACAGGATAAAAGGTGATAATTCCAAATATCATATTGCTGTTATTGGTGATGGTTCAATGACAGGCGGAGAAGCCTTTGAAGCTCTTAACCATGCAGGAAGTACCTCTGCAAATCTTCTTGTGATTCTCAACGATAATGGAATAGCAATAGATGAAGGAGTGGGGGCATTAAATCAATATCTTACCAATATAACAACTTCTCATACCTATAATCATATAAAGAATAAAATATGGAATGCTCTTGGTGGAAATAAACAAGAGTATAACACACATAGGACATTTTTCAAACGTATTCTTTTTTTTATCAAATCGTGGTTTGCAGGGAAGAGTAATTTCTTTGAAGCACTAAACTTTAGATACTTCGGACCAATAGACGGTAATGATTTGGATCAACTTCTAAGAACACTGAATAGTCTGAAAAGAATACAAGGCCCAAAACTTCTTCATATCATAACAAAAAAAGGAAAAGGATTGACTGCAGCAGAAAACAATCCTACCACATATCATGCACCCGGATTGTTTAATTCGGAAACAGGTGCATTGCAAACAAAGTCTGTAAAAGATGTAGAGACAAAGAAATTCCAGGAAATTTTTGGTGAGACTCTACTTGCATTGGCTGAGCAATACAAAGATATAGCTTGTATAACACCTGCCATGATTACAGGTTCTGGACTTAATGAAATGAAAGAACGTTTTCCAGAAAGAACCTTTGATGTGGGTATAGCAGAAGAACATGCTGTTACTTTCTCTGCAGGCTTATCAACAAGAGGGGTTGTTCCTTATTGCTGTATCTATTCTTCTTTTTTGCAGAGAGGCATAGACCAGATTATACATGATGTAGCCCTGCAGAATCTTCATGTTGTTTTTTGTATAGACAGGGCAGGTCTTGTTGGAGAAGATGGTGCAACACATCATGGAGCTTTTGATTTGTCATATCTTAATATGATTCCAAACATGGTTGTCGCTGCTCCGAAAGATGAATACGAACTGCAGGATATGATGTATTTGGCATATAATACAGAACAGCCTTTTGCTATTCGTTATCCAAGAGGAAAATGTTTCCACAAATACACTCCATATACAATACAGCCTATGGAAAGAGGAAAGGGAGAAACAGTTTTTGAAGGAGAAAGGACTGCTGTTTTGACTTTGGGAACTATATACAACAATGCAAGACAAGCTGTAGAAGAACTAAAACAAGAAGGAATAAACGTTGGATTGTACAACATGAGATTCCTGAAACCTTTGGATACTGCTCTCTTATATGAGGTTTGTGGAAAATACAAAAACATTATTACAATAGAAGACGGAATAATAAGAGGGGGCTTTGGCTGGACAATAGAAGACTATGTAAAACAACATAAACTTGACAATAATATTATTTGTTTAGGTTTGCCTGACAAATTTGTAGAACATGGTTTAGTAAAAGAACTGCAAAAATTGTGTGGCATAGATGTTGAAAGCATAAAAAACACAATAAAACAAATAGGATAGGAAGATTGTCGTATGAAAAGAATATTTTTAATATTGTTATTTATGGTTATGGGATTTTCCCAGAATACTGTATTGGCAGAAGAATCAAAGGAAGCATTCAATGTAGGCAATACCATAATGCAGCATCTTGGAGATGAGCATTCATGGGAAATATTTTCTTACAAAGGGCATGATGTTGCAATACCTTTACCTGTTATTCTGCTTGACAATGGAAAGATTACTGTCTTTATGTCAAATCATTTGCACGGAGGACAAACATACAAAGGTTTTCGTTTTGCGACAGAAAAAGATGGTGCAGAACTGAGTGGAAAAATCATAAGAGTAAATAATAAAAACGAATACCTTAGTACTCCGCTTGATTTCTCCATAACCAAGAATGTTTTTGGTATTATGATAGTCTGTGGCCTTATTGTTTTTGTCGTGTTGTATAGTGTGAAAAGGGCAAAACAAAGAGAAGGAAAGGAGCCAAAAGGCATTCAGACAGTATTGGAATTCTTTATAGGATTTATTTCAGAAGATATCGCAAAGCCAAATATTGGAGAAGAACACTATGGTAAATATATGAATTATCTGCTTTCTGCTTTTTTGTTTATTTTCTTGTGTAATATTTTAGGACTTATGCCTTTCTTTCCAGGAGGAGCAAACATAACAGGAAACATTGCAGTAACGATAGTTCTTGCACTCTTTACTTTTTTTACAACTATGTTTTCCACTACAAAACATTATTGGAAACATATAGTAAATCCAGATGTTCCAGCATGGTTGAAAATACCTGTTCCTCTTATGCCTGTCTTGGAATTTATTGAAATTTTCACAAAACCTTTTTCTCTTTGCGTGCGACTGTTTGCCAACATCACGGCAGGGCATGTCATCATGCTTGCTTTTGTCTGTATAATTTTTATCTTTGGAGCAAATTCTCCTGTTTTAGGCTATGGTTTTAGTGTAGTTTCTATATTGTTTGGCGTGTTTATGTTTTTGGTAGAATGTCTTGTTGCATTCATTCAAGCATACGTTTTTACTTTTCTTTCTGCTATATATATAGGAATGGCAAGAGAAAAATAATTATTATAAAACCTTTATTAATATGAAAAGATTATTCTTTGTTCTCTTTCTGTTGCCTTTTTGCTTTGCCTATTCGCAGGACAGTTTATACAACAAGGCCCTTAAAGCCATAGACGAAGAAAGATGGTTTGATGCAGAACATCTTTTGACACAAGCACTAAAGAATGGTGAAGACGAATTAAAATGTTCATACGAATTGGCTTGGACTTATTATTGCAACAACGAGTTTCAGAAAGCAATAAAGGTATTGACTCCTTTTTTAGACAAGAAAGACAGTGTTCCAAGTGATGTTTATCAGCTTTTAGGCAACGCATACGATGAAAACGGCAATTCAAACAAAGCTGTGTCCATCTATACTCTGGGTTTAGACAAATATCCTTATGCAGGCAACCTGCATCTTGAACTTGGAAACATAAAATACAAAGAAGGTAACTACAGAGAAGCTCTTTATTGGTATGAAAAGGGAATAGAAAAAGACCCTATGTTTGCTTCCAATTATTATAGAGCTGCCAAAGTTTTCCTTATGAGCACAGAACTTGTCTGGGGTTTGTTGTATGGAGAGATATTTATGATATTGGAGCCCGAAAGTGAGAGAAGCAAAGATTTATCCAAGGAACTGTTTCTGGCATACAAAGATGCCGTTTCTTTTAGCGGAGGAAAGACAACGGTTGATTTCAACAACAATATTATAGTTTATTCTGATTCTTTCGAGAGAAAGAATGTTTTCCCCTCTGTGTTTAATTCCATTATGCAAAAATCTTCCCAAGGAAAACGATACATAAATATTTCTTCTCTTGGGCAGATACGCCAACTTTTTGTTGCCAATCTATACAGAGAAGCTTCAGACTTTGACAATCCTTTGTTTAAGTACGAAAAAACTCTTATTGACAAGGGTTTGTTTGATGCTTACAACTATTATCTTTTTGCATACGGCGATACAAAAGAAAGTTCTTCTTGGATAAACTCGCACAAAACACAATGGGACAGACTCATAAAATACCTGAAAACAAATCCGATTCCATTGACCACCGACAACTATTTCTCCAGATATAATATGGAGTAGTGCAAAACTACACTTTTCAATAAAAAATACTTGTTTTACCCCTATTTTGTTACAAAAATTATATTAATTTGACCGTTGGATTCTTTTTTGTCATTGATGTGTAATAAAAGCAAAGGAAATTCGTTTTAGTTTTAATAGTAATATTAGTATTAATTAAACCGATGGGCTGAGATGTGACAACTTCAGCAAAGTAGATATGAAGAAAATATTCAAAAAACTATTTTTCATTTTGTTTGCATCAGCAACAGTCTTTAGTTTTTCTGCTTGTGATGACGATGATGACGATGCAGCATCTACAGTAAGTCAAGCACAGATAGAGGACGCTCTGCCCGGAATGTGGCGTCTTGATAGAGAAGATACTTATTTTATGTTTTGGTTTTCAAGTACTCCAGACCAATGGACAGGACATAATGGGAATATTCATTATTGTAGAACTTCAGATGACTTAGTTCTTATGCATAGTGATTTTGATTGGGTCGCAGAAGGCAATACAGTAAAAGTTACCGGTATTACTGATCAAAGTATGTCAGGACAAGAACTTGTTTATACTGTTGTTGAGGTTAGTCCTTCAAAGATAAAAATCAAAGGGATCCTTCCTAACACAGACAAAACAGGAACTTATACTCTTGTAAAAGCAGGAGATAGATAGAATTTGTTTGTAATTCTATAAGTCCGTAATAAAAAAAATAGCAGATATATTGGATGGAAAAATAATACAATAAAGCCTTGTCGAAGACAAGGCTTTTCTATTCATTCTAAAGATGAGGTCTGTTAAACCATTTCTGCATTATGTTTATCAAATTTTGATTTCAATTTATCTAATGCAGATTTTCTTTTAGAGTGATTTGTTTTAATTATCCTGAATCCTTATAAGTTTTTATTGTTATGTTTTACCAAAATACTATTTTTTAAAGCATGTAATACTCCAGTTTATTCTGTAGAGTTAAGTACTTTTATTGTTATTGGAGAAATTTTCGAGTTAAATTTTATTTGAGCTGTTTTTTTTCATGCAAACAAAAATCTGTTCCCGCATATATTGTTTTTGAGGGAAGGATATAAGGTCTTTTCTGAAAAAGTCTTCGTTTTAATTTCTGAAAACTTCGTTTTTGTTGAAAAAGTCTTGGTTTTAATTTCTTAATACGAAGAGTTTTTACCTTATATCTAAGTGATAATCAATAGGTTTTAATACTCTATTTCTTTAATTTGAAAGTATATATGAGGAGTCTTCGCTTTGGGATTATGGTTTCAAGTATATATATTACGTTCTTGCAAAAACTTTACTCCAAACCACCGATTATCTGATTGCAAAGATAATATATTTTTTTGAATTATGCAAATTTTTTCCAAAAAGGTTGTAAGTTGAAAAATATTTTATACTTTTGTGTCATAGAATTATTGAGAACAGATGATGTATCATACTACTAATCAACATCTAATTACCCCCCCCTATACAATATAGAGTATTGTATTTCATCAGCGTGTTTTGTTTTTCAAGAATTGGAACATTATTTGTTTTAGAACAGATATTGCATAAAATGAATTTAATTATTAATCAATAAAATCAGAAAACGATGAAAAAAACAGGACAATTTTTGTTTTCATTCCTTGCCTTTGTTCTATTGGTTTGGAGTGGAGTGGCAAGAGGACAAGGAAGTAGCTTGCCTTATCAGACAGATTTCTCCTCTCAAGACGATTGGGTGCTTGACAATGGAGAATGTGTGAATGCTTGGCATACAGGTTATGCAACAGGATTCAATTCAGCGTTGTATATATCTGATGTAGGTCAGACACCTCACTATGATTATAACTACCCGTCAAGAGTGTTGGCAAAGAAAGCCTTGCAAATGGGGTCTTCAGCGAGAGTTACCATTGAGTTTGATGCGAATGTTGGCGGCTCTTATTATGAAACTGATGACTATTTGAAGGTTTTCTTGGTTGATGAACTAACAAATACTTGGTATATGCTGCCTTCTACTAACGGAACTTGGGGAGAAAGTTATCCTTTCCGTGCAAGTAACTATGAAAACGCTGCTTACTTTGACGGTAAGTATTATGTTAGCAAATACAACGGGCATGTAACAATGCAGGTGCCTAATCCTGCTCCTAACCAGACTGCTTATCTTGTCTTTGCTTGGATAAATCACGTAAGTTATTCAGAAAGCGGTGTAATACAGACAGGAGCTATTGTAAAAAATCTTTTAGTAAAGGAAACACCTGATAGTGATGTTCGTCTGGAACTTCCTAAAGATGTAGTAATAACTGCAACAGGTATAGATTCTGCCTACGTTTCTTGGATTGCAGGCAGAGATGAGACGACATGGGAGTTGAAAAACGGCGAGAACGGTTCAATAATAACTTCCTATATCAACTATTACACTTTCACAGGCTTGACAAACGGTGAAGAATATACATTTTTCTTGCGTGCAAAAGACGATAACTATGTTTCAGATTGGGTAAGTGTGGAATATCTTTTTAACATTAGTCCATATACTCATACTCATGGTCCTGACTCAATAGGAGAGAACAACGCAAGACTTACAGCCGCCGTAGATTGGAAAGCATTCTATCCTCCTGTATCATACGGTCAGGGATGTAGACGAGTAGTTGATGATGAATGGATAATTGTCGGAGTGGATTCTTCTTATTTCTGGGATGCATGGGGCGATGATCCTGAAAGACATGTAGGGCTATGGTCAAATGTTTCAAACCTTCAGCCATTCACTTGGTATGATGTTGTCTCATGGGTAGTAACTCAGGAGGGAGATACTCTTTGGTCTTCAGTGGATGTACCACATCAGTTCTGTACTGCTGACGGCAACCATTTTGATCCTGTACCTCTTCCTTATACTGCTACATTTGATGAAAACGATAACTGGTCTTTGACATACGGATACAACAATTTCTACAAGGGAACACCAAGTGGATATAGCCAGAATGCGTTATTTGTTTCAGACAATGGAATAGATGCCCAGTATAACGATAATATGTATTACTCAAACTCCTTTGCTAAGAAACTTCTCAAAACCGACGGAGTGCCTTATTTGAAGGTTGAGTTTGATGCTGCTATAGGCGGACGTTCATTCTGGAATCAGGGCTTGGACAACTTCATAGTAAGTCTTGCTTACGGCGATGCTGATGTTAATCACTTCTGGTCTTCGGAGAGTAAGGAATTTAACAATGAATCAGGTCACTTTGTTGTTTATTTCCACAACGAAGAACAGGCAGATACTGTTTCTCTTATGTTACAATGGTATATGAAAAGTTACCTATCTTCAGAGTTTGCAGTTGAAAATCATCAGCCTGCTGTTGTGATAACAAACTTGACTGTCAGCGAAGCAAGTGCAGAAGAAATGGAAAGCGGTTGTGCCAACGTAAATTATGTCAGCGGTTATTTTACTGCTCAAGACAAATATCAGATTTCTTGGGATGCCTCATGGAATTGTCAGGTAAAACTTGGTGAAGACGGAGAAGAAATTTCCATGGGACAGCAGTCTTACTACGCTTTTGAAGATCTTGAACCTTTGACAGACTATGTCGCTTATATAAGAAAGCCTTGTGACGAGACACTTACAAGTTATTCTGATTGGATGGCAATACCTTTCTCCACAAAGTTCCTTCCTGAACTTTATTTGCCAGAAGTTACCGACATAACTGCAACATCTGCCAACTATACATCATATATAAGAGGCGAATATGAAGCAAATCCTATAACAGGTAAAGGTGTTCAGTTTAGAAAAGAAAGCGAAACAGAATGGACAAGTGCAGAAGCCGACAGCTCTTTAAATGTGGAGTCATATATTGGCAGTTATTTTGTAAGTGGAGTCTTTTATTCTCATTCATCTTCTTTGACTACTAACACAACATACGTAGTACGTGCTTTTGCAGAGACACAAAACGGACAGACAGCCTACAGTAATGAGAGAACATTCTTTACAGGTGCTACAGGTTTGGAGGAAGTAAGGGATAATATCTCCTTTGTTGTTTATCCTAATCCTGCTATGAATCAGACAACACTTTCTATAGAGTCCTCATCTTCTGCTCTTGGTAGAATACAAGTTGTGGATATGTTAGGAAGAGAAGTTTTGAATATTGGAACAGTAAGACTTGTTTCAGGAAAAAACAACATAAGTGTAAATACTTCTTCTCTTGGTAACGGAACTTACTTTATAAGACTTGTAACACCAACAGGTGTAAGTTCAAGCAAGCTAAGTATTTCGAAGTAAACTTATTGTTGAGGTTGTTTAAGAAAGTTTCAATGCTTCTTAAACAGCCTTTATATTTTATAAATAAAAAAGCCATAAACTCTTTTGAAGTTTATGGCTTTGGTTTATATAAGATATTTTTTGATTAGTATCTGTCAGAATCCCTTCTCATATTGTTGTTACGCATAGGAGAAAATCTGTTCTGAGAATTGTTTGAAGGTCTTTGTCTGTTATTGCTTGTGTTGTTATTATTGTTTCTTGGAGAAGAAGATCTCTGACCCTTTGGTTCAACATATCCTTCTGGCTTTGGGATAAGCACCTTTCGTGAAAGTTTAAACTTACCTGTCTGTTTGTCTATGCCGATAAGTTTTATTCTTACTTGATCTCCCTCTTTCAGAACATCAGAAACATTTTCTACTCTCTTCCAATCTATTTCAGTAACGTGTAATAGTCCTTCTTTTCCTGGCATAAATTCAATGAAAGCACCAAAGGAAAGAATGGATTTTACTACTCCGTCATATACTTCTCCTACTTCCGGAACAGCAGTGATAGCCTTGATTTTTGCAACAGCTTTCTCCAAGCCCTCCTTGTCAGCAGATGCTATCTGAACTAAGCCGAAATCGCCAACTTCTTCAATAATTATTGTTGTGTTGGTTTCTTTTTGCATCTCTTGTATTATCTTTCCTTGAGGTCCTATAACAGCTCCGATGAACTCTTTTGGAATATGCATTGCAACAATACGAGGAACATGAGGTTTGTAGTCTTCTCTTGGAGCAGGAATAGTATTGGTGATGATGTTAAGGATATGTTCTCTTCCGCGTTTAGCCTGTGCAAGAGCTTGTGCAAGTATATCATAGGAAAGTCCGTCACATTTTATGTCCATTTGGCAGGCCGTGATGCCGTCAGCAGTACCGCAAACCTTGAAATCCATATCTCCCAAGTGGTCTTCGTCGCCAAGGATGTCGGAAAGTACAGCCCATTTGCCGTCTTTCTCTATCAAACCCATAGCAATACCTGAGACAGGTTTTGAAATCTGAACACCGGCATCCATCAATGCAAGACAGCCAGCACATACCGTTGCCATGGAAGAAGAACCGTTGCTTTCCAATATATCACTTACAATACGTATAGTATAAGGGCAGTCTTCTTCGTTTGGAAGTACTTGTTTCAAAGCACGCATAGCAAGATTACCATGGCCTATTTCTCTTCGTGAAGTAGATTTGTTTCCTTTTACTTCGCCAGTAGCAAATCCAGGGAAGTTGTAGTGAAGAATGAAGCGGTTGGAGCCTTCTATCATTGCTCCGTCTATTGTCTGTTCATCAAGTTTTGTTCCAAGAGTACAAGTAGAAAGAGACTGTGTCTCTCCTCTTGTGAAGATAGCAGAACCGTGAGCAGATGGCAGGTAATCAACTTCTGCCCATATAGGACGTATTTCCTCCAATTGTCTTCCGTCCAGACGCACTCTTTCATTAAGAACCATGTTTCTCATGGCTTCTTTTTCTATGTTCTTGTAGTAACGGTTAAGCATAACAGCATGTTCCTGCTTGTATTCTTCGTCAAGTGTGGAGAAGAACTCTTCTTTTATTGCTTCAAATCTTTCTCCTCTCTCGTGCTTTGACTTTATTCCTTCTTTTGCAAGGTCATAACACTTCTGATAGCAAGCGTCATGCATCTTTTGTTTTATCTCTTCGTCATC
>CAZXEN010000007.1:0-71802 GCA_964639765.1 uncultured Bacteroidaceae bacterium | reverse complement strand
TCTGTAAATTCTACCTTTGCCATTTTTATTGTTATTTATTTTTATATATTTTTACGATGCAAAAGTATAAGAAATTTATTTATTGACCAAATATTTTTAAGAAAAATTGTATTTTAAGCAATTTTTTATTGTCTTATTTCCTACTAAAAAAAAGAAAAGCCAAAAAAAATATAAGAATCTTTTCTGCATCGAAAAAAGAGTTGGTTTTTGAGAAAAAAGTCTTGATTTTTATATGCAAAAGAGTTGGTTTTTATTTCTAAAAATCAAGACTTTTTTCAAGCAGTACTGAAAGCCCTATTATATAGCATGGTCTTTCTGCCTGAAAGAGTGTTTTCCCATTACAGAGTCTTGGTCAGAGTAGCCATTTTTTTAATAAATATTGCATAACTAAAAAAAATGTACTAACTTTGCAGACTTGAATAAATAAATCACTTTGATATATGGAAGTTATACTTAGCGGCATGCGTCCAACGGGAAATCTACACTTGGGAAACTATTTTGGCGCTCTGAAAAACTATGTTTCTTTGCAGGAGTTGTATGACTGCTATTTCTTTATTGCAGATTACCACCTACTTACAACTCACCCTAATCCTGAGGATTTACAACACAACGTTAAGACTATACTTTGCCAATATCTTGCTTGCGGACTTGACCCTGAAAAAGCCACAATATATGTTCAAAGTTCTGTACCTGAGGTAGCGGAACTGTATATGTATCTTAATATGACCACATACGTGGGAGAACTGCAGAGAGTGGCTGCTTTCAAGGAAAAAGTCAGACAAAACCCTAACAATGTCAATGCGGGATTGCTTACCTACCCTACCCTTATGGCAGCAGATATTCTTCTGCATCGTGCCACCAAGGTGCCTGTAGGAAAAGACCAGCAACAACATCTGGAAATGACAAGGAATTTTGCTGAACGTTTCAACAAAATGTATAAAGTTGACTACTTCCCTTTGCCACAAGCTTTCAACTTCGGTGATGATTTGATAAAAATTCCTTCACTTGACGGCAACGGAAAGATGAGTAAATCATACGGAGAGGCTGCAACCATATATCTGAACGACGAGCCTGATGTCCTAAAAAAGAAGATAATGCGTGCAAAGACCGACAGCGGTCCTACAGAACAAAACCAGACTAAGCCAATAGAGATTGAGAACCTGTTTGCTTTGATGCGACTGGTGTCAAAACAAGAGGTGGTGAAACAATTTGAAGATGCTTACAATGATTGTTCTATCCGCTATGGGGATATGAAAAAGCAGTTGGCAGAAGACATGGAAAACTTCGTCGGTCCTATACGGGAAAAAATCAAAGAGCTTGCTTCCAATGAAGAGTATCTTGGCAAGGTCATACGCTCAGGAGGAGAAAAAGCCAAGGAAAGTGCTTCAAGGACAATAAGGGAAGTAAGGGAGATAATAGGTTTCAGAAACTGAAAAAACAAAACAGAAAAATAGAAAATTAACCTAATTTATAAACAATAAAAATAATTTTAATATGTCAGGACATAATAAATGGTCTACCATTAAGAGAAAAAAGGGAGCTTTGGATGCTAAACGTTCAAAGATATTTTCAAAGATAATCAAGGATATTACTGTTGCTGTCAAAGAAGGTGGTCCAGATCCTGAAGCTAATGCTCGTTTGCGTTTGGCTGTTCAAAATGCCAAGGGAGCAAATATGCCAAAGGATACTCTTCAACGTGCTATCACAAAAGCAAGTGATAAAGGCACTGCTGCTTTGCAGGAGATTACTTTTGAAGGATATGCTCCTCACGGAATAGCTGTTTTTGTTGAATGTTTGACAGACAACAATAACCGTACTGTTGCTTCAGTCAGAAGCATATTCAACAAGTTAGGCGGTAACTTAGGCACAAATGGTTCTTTGTCTTTCTTGTTTGAAAGAAAAGGTGTCTTCCAGATAAAGATAGGAGAGAGAGACCCTGAAGAACTTGAAATGCAGTTGATAGATGCAGGTGCCGAAGATATAGAGCAAGACGAAGAATACTTCACTGTTTATACCAAGATGGAAGACTTTGCCAATATGAACTCTGCTTTGGAGCAAGCAGGTATAGAAGCAGAAAGTGCAGAACTGCAACGTATTCCAAACAACACTCAGTCTATACCTGTAGAACAAGGACTGAAAGTTCTTAAACTTGTGGATACTATTGAAGAAGATGACGATGTACAGGCTGTATATCATAATCTTGAAATGACAGAAGAACTTATAGCTGCACAAGAGGCTTAATTTTGTCATCATTGCGGATTAACTCTCAAGGCAATATTGTCATTGCATCGTTAATCCGCAATATTTTTTGCAGAAAATATTGTAGCGTCTAAAATATATTGGCAATGCTTTATCTTGTTCCCACTCCTGTTGGCAATTTGGAAGATATGACTTTCAGAGCTGTAAAGGTTCTCAAACAAGTCAGCCTTATCCTTGCAGAAGATACACGTACTTCTCTGCCTTTGCTGAAACACTATGAAATAAACACTCCTTTACAGTCTCATCATCTGTTCAACGAACACGAAAGCGTGAAACAAATTGTTCAAAGACTGCTTACAGGAGAAGATATTGCATTGATAACAGATGCTGGTACTCCGGGAATTTCAGACCCCGGCTTTCTTCTTGTAAGAGAATGTGTAAAAGAAGATGTGAAAGTGGAATGTCTGCCAGGTGCTACTGCTTTTGTTCCTGCTTTGATAGACAGCGGATTTCCTTGCGACAAATTCTGTTTTGAAGGTTTTCTTCCTCATAAAAAAGGCAGACAGTCCCGTCTTAACGAACTGAAGGAAGAAAAGCGGACTATTGTCTTCTATGAATCTCCTTTCAGGGTCGGAAAGCTGCTGATGGAACTGAAAGAAACCTTTGCTGAAGACAGAAAAGTCTGCATAAGCAGGGAGATAAGCAAGAAATTTGAACAACATATAAGGGGCTCTCTCAAAGAAATGGCTGAGAAATACAAAGACACACAGTTCAAAGGAGAGATAGTAGTTGTTCTTTCAGCTGTTGAGAAAGAAGAAAAAACCATAAAAGCCTCCTCAAACAAATACAAAAAAGACTAACGTCCCTTTTTCTTTTTATTTTATTTCCAAAGGACTTGTTGTTTTAAGGCGTGGCCTTGTCTGTCGGGTTACAGCTTTTGGACAATAAAAACAGGGACACGTTTCTTTGTATGCCCCTGTATGATTTAACAACTGTTGTTGTAAACAATGTCTAAAACATCATTAATCTACTGAACCGTTTATAACCTTGTTTTCTTCAACAGAAAGATTACCGTCTTTATTTACTGTCAAATGGTGTCTTGATGTAGTCTCTGTGGAGAAAAGTTCATCTACATCATGACTGACAGGACGGAAATTTTCCAATTTCTCTATTCCTGATCTTGTTTTAAGCATCTCACTTATCATTTGTATGCGTTCCCATTTCTTTTCTGTCTGTTCTGCCGCACCAGAAACAATCTCTCTTAAAGAAGATGGTGTATGTGTTGGGAAAGGTTCTTCGTCTGTAATGGTGTCAACAACAACTTTATCCTCAGTCTCCATTTCCGGTGAAAGCTTGACAGTAGTCTCCTCCTCAACTTTTTTTCTTGCATCAAGAGCAGCAAAAGCTTCTTCACGGGAAAGCGGAGCCACAGAAGATATAAAAGACTTTGCTTCTTCCTCGTGCTTTGCTTCAGAGACTTCTTCCACACAGTCTGTACGAAGAACGCCTACTATTCTTTTCTCTGTTGCTTCTGCCTGAACTGTATCAACAGTCCTGTCTTCTATGTTTTCTTTTCTTACTACAAAGTCTGTAAGTTTCCCCTCTTCGGCTTTTTTCTTTTCTTCCAAGGTCTCTATTGTATTCTCAACCTTGGGAGTCTCTATCTCAATAGTTTTGGAAGAGGTTGTCTTATTAAAGGGATTTTTTATCTCTACTCTGTTTTCTCTTTGTGTTGGATTGTACATTTCTTTGAATTCAAAACCTGTTGCCACCAAAGTGACGGCTATCTTTCCTTCCAAAGAATCATCATAACCATAACCCCAGATAATATTTACATCTCTGTTGGTTATCTCTTGGATATGATCTGTTATTATCTCTATTTCTTCGTTGTTGATTTCGTACTCAGGCTCTGAAGAACAAGAAATATACATAAGTACGTTGTCTGTCTTGGACAAGTCATTGTTGTTTAAAAGATCACAAGTTGCAGCGGCTTGTACTGCCTTGTAAGCTCTGTCTTCTCCTTCTCCGACACCATTTCCCATAAGTGCAACACCAGAATGACGCATTACAGACTGAACATCTTTGAAATCCACATGAATATAAGAATCTTCTGCAGTCATCATCTCTGAAACTCCTTTTGCAGCTGTCAACAAAACATCATCAGCCAAAGCAAAAGAAGCTCTCATATTCATTTTTCCTCTTTCTTTCAGCTTGTCTGTGTTAACAACAATCATCGCATCTACATATTTTTTCAATTCCTCTATACCTGCTATGGCTTGCTCTCTACGGTTTCTTCCTTCAAATGCCAAAGGAGTGGTAACTATACCTACAACCAATATCTCATCTTTTTCTTCGTCATCATTGATATCTCCAGCTACCTCTATTTCTTTTGCAATACGAGCAATGACAGGACTTGCTCCAGTGCCTGTTCCTCCTCCCATTCCTGCAGCAATAAACAACATATGTGTATTACCAGACAAAGCTTCTTTTATCTGGTCTTCTGCTGCTTCTGCGGCCTTCTTTGCAACGGCAGGATTATTTCCTGCTCCAAGACCTTTTCCCAATTGTATCTTTGTCTGAACAGGAGACTTGTCCAAACTTTGTCTGTCTGTGTTGCAAACAATAAAATCAACTCCTGTGATTTTGTTGTTGAACATATGATTGACAGCGTTGGTTCCTGCTCCTCCGACACCTATTATTTTTATATAAGAAGATTGCTCTTGTTCTGTTGCTGCGTTTATATCTATGTTTTCCATCATTATTGTAAGCCTTTTAAATTATTAGAATAAATCATATTTTTACTTATAAACACTATCTCTAAAGGAAATGTAAAATTACTACTTAATCTGTATATAGAGTAATAACTACCCAATTTATTATAAACATAGTTTTGTGAAAAACTTGCATTTGTTATTCTACTCCATCGCTAATAATCCCTCTAAGTATCTTATTTATCTTATCTCCAAGACCTCCAGATTTTGTTCCTGTCTTTTTCTTTGACTTCTTTTCTTTATGCTTTGTTTCTTCTGTCTCTATGTTTTCTTCTTCTGTAGCTGTTTCTATTTCTATGGTTTGTTCTATTGGTTGTTCTGGGAAATCATCATTTTCTTCATAATATTCAAAACCTTTTATAACAAGACCTATACCTGTTGCATACATAGGATGACGAATGTCTGACATGTCTGTTGGAAGCTTAGCAATATTTGTATCAGATTCTCCTATATGAGTAGCTATACCTCCTGTAATGTATTCTGTAAGCTGAGGAAGATTCTTTATCATGGCACCTCCTCCTGTAAGAACGATACCTCCAAGAAGTTTTTTCTCAAAACCTGTTGTTTTAATATCCAAAAGAACTTGATTTAATATCATAGTTACACGTTCTCTGATAATTTCTGAAAGCTTTGATACCTTTATTTCTCTACTTTCACGTCCTTTAAAGCCAGGGATACTTATAATATCATTGTCTTGTTGTGGTGTAGGGATACAATCACCGTATTTTTGTTTCAAAGCTTCTGCCTGAGTTGTGATAATAGTGCAACCTTCTTTGATATCATTGGTAATACTATTGCCTGCAAGTTGTATAACAGAAGTATGACGAAGTATTCCTTCGTGATATATAGCAACATCTGTTGTTCCACCTCCTATATCCACAAGACAGATACCTGCAGTCTTTTCTACATCGTCAATAACAGCTTCAGCACTTGCTATAGGTTGAAGTATTAAGTTTTTGACTTTGTAACCTGCCATTTCAACACTTCTGTGAATGTTCTTAATATTGGTAATATCAGCACTGATAAGGTTGAAATTACATTCAATACTTGTACCTACACGTCCTACAGGGTCTAATATATTACTATCTCCATCAATAATATAGCTCTGTGGAACAATATCTACTACCTGATCTCCATGTTTAAGACTGACGTTGTATAATTCTTTTATTATAGATTGAATGTCTTCTGTGGTAATAATATGTCCTTCTTCCTGAATAATTTTGGTGACTCGGTGATGTTGAGTCTGAATATTATAACCTGCTATTCCTACAAAAGCTTCTGAAACTTTATAATCACATTGAGCCTCTGCCTGTTCAACAGCCTTTCTGATACTTTCTGCTGTTTTGGTTATGACTTTAACATCTCCACGTTCTACTCCAACAGAAGGAGTTTTACCTCTACCAATAATTTCTATTTCGCCCTTTTCATTTTTCTTTGCTATAAAAACAGCTATTTTGGTTGTACCAACATCAATGCCGACAACGACTCTGTCTTTGGGTGAAATTTTTGCTTTGTTATTATTTTCCATTTTCTTTATGTGTTTTATAAGTTATTGTTTCTTTGTACAAATTACTTGATTCTTAAATCTCAAGTCTATATGGGAATAGTTTTCCCAGCCATACTGCAGAAAAGCTTTCTTATACAGCCAATGCAGACGAAGAAGTTCTTCTTGCCAATCTTGTTTTTCTCCGAGAGTAATATAATAGTCTCCGATTTTTGGTACGAGTATATAGCCGGTGTCTTGCTTTACAATCTGATCTATCTGATACCTCAGTATGCTGTCCTGATTTATCATCATTGAAAGCTTATATATAGCAAAAAGTTGTTTGTTTTTTATTGTATCTATTACTGTTGAAGCTTTATCTGTTATATCACCGTTAGCCACAATAGCATTAACAGATTTATCAGTATCAGTACGCAGTATGTTCATATACTGATCTATGTAATAGGTATGTTTGTCTTTAGTGAAAACCCGTACAACGGCTAAACGCTGAATAATATCTATCTTCAAAATACCTGTAATGGTGATAGAGACCGAAGCCTGTTGTACAAAATTCTGAGTCTCCAAATATTGCTTGATAGTGTTTGTAGATATATCCTTACGCTTTTGAGAAAGGAAGTTACCAAAATTTCGTTGCAGGTTTTGAAGAATAGACGGTTTATAAAGGACTGTATCGTTAGAAGGGTAATTAATCGTCAGTTCAACCGACTGAACATAAGAATTTCTTATCATCATATTGGACAATATGGTGATAAGGATTATTCCTAACGTGATTCCTATGTATATAAGCCGGTTCCTTCTCATTTAAGTAAAGTTTGTTTTATATCATTAAGTTCTTGATTTATATCACCTGCTCCCATAGTTACAAGAAGTTGTGGATTTATCGCCTTAAGAAGTGGATAGAGTTGTTCTTTGGTTACATAATATTTATCCACAAGATTTATTTTATGAAATATAAGATGAGATGAAACACCTTTGATAGGTTCTTCTCTCGCAGGATAAATAGGCAGAAGAATAACAGTATCCAGATTTTCAAGACTTTTGGCAAACTCATCTGCCAAATCTCTTGTACGACTGTACAGATGAGGTTGGAATATTCCTGTAAGACGTTTGTCCGGATACATTTCTCTTAGGGAAAGAACTGTTGCTTCTATTTCTTTAGGATGATGGGCATAATCGTCAATAAAAATATGCTCTGGAGTATTAAGTATATAATCCAAACGCCGCTTTATTCCAGAAAATGTGTAAAGTCCTTTCCTGAGAATGGAGTCTCTTTCCTGTTTGGAACAGTTTTCCTGTTTCAAGACAAAATTACATACTTTAAGAGCAACAACAGCATTTTCTACATTATGTCTTCCAGGAAAATTAAGACACACATCATAAAATGTTTCTCCGCAATCTGAAAAGTCAAAGTAATAAGCTCCCTTGTATATCCTCAGATTTGTTGCATAGGTATCGGCTTCAAAGTTCTCTATATCATAGGTAGACAGTTCTTTCTGTGTCCGCAGTTTGTCTATAAGGTTGGTTAGCTTTGATTTGACAACAAGTTGTCCTTCATCGGAAGTAAGAAGAGCAAATTCTTCAAATGCTTTTTGAAGGTTCTCATAGGTATGATATATATCCAAATGATCTGCATCTATAGAAGTAACAACACTGACATAAGGATTCAGCCTTAAGAAACTTCTGTCATATTCATCTGCTTCCACCACAACATAGTCGCTCTTTGAATTATACATAAAGTTATTGTCAATATCCTTAAGTATTCCTCCCAAGAAAGCAGAACAGCCTACATCACAATGAGAGAGAATATGAGAAATCATTCCTGTTGTAGTGGTCTTGCCGTGAGATCCGCTGACAGCAAGCACTTTCTTGTCTTTGGTAATATGACCCAAGGCAACAGATCTTTTTTCTATCGGAATGTTTCTTTGCTGCATAACCTGAAACTGAACACTGTCTTCTGGAATAGCAGGAGTATAAATACACAAATCTATATTCTCAGGGACATTTTCTGCCACATCTTCATAGTTGATAATTATTCCTTCCTGCTCCAATTGATGTGTAAGCTCTGTCTCTGTTCTGTCATAGCCCAAGACTTTATGCCCCTGCATATTAAGATAGCGTGCAATGGCACTCATACCGATTCCACCGATACCCAAGAAATAATATGTTCTCTTTGTAGTGTTCATACTATTTACGCTTCAATATTTTCTCTACCTCATCAACGATATGTTCATCACTGTCAAACATTGCCAAAGCAAGGAGATTTTTGCTTAGGTCTTTCTGCAACTGTGTATCGTTCAGCACTTGATCCAATGTCTTTACAATATCTTCTTTCATTGCGGAATCCAGAACCATGACTGCAGCATTTTGTTCCACCAGTGCCATGGCATTCTTGCGTTGGTGGTCCTCTGCAACATTTGGCGATGGAACCAGAATAGTCGGTTTGCCTACCTGACTTTCTTCGCTGATAGCCAAAGCTCCTGCCCTAGAAACAATGACATCTGCTATAGCATAAGCCAAATCCATCTCACGGATAAACTCTGTAATTTTTATATTCTGATGCTGTGAGACAGTCTCCTTAAGTCTGGACACAATATCTCCGTAATAGAACTTACCTGTCTGCCAAATCAATTGTATATCGTTATTGATAAAGTAATCAAGGTTGGCTTCTATGGCTTGATTGATGGTTCTTGCACCCAAAGAGCCGCCAACCACCAAGACAGTCTTTTTGCTGGAGTCAAAAGAATATAATTCAAGGGCTTTTTCTCTCAACTCCTCTGTATGATCTGCTATCGTGGAAATATTTTTTCTTACAGGATTACCTGTCTTAACAATCTTTTCAGAAGGGAAAAATCTTTCCATATTATCGTATGCAGTACAGATAGTGTCAGCTTTTCTTGCAAGAATCTGATTACTTTTTCCCGCAAAAGAGTTTTGTTCTTGCAGCAATGTAGGTATTCCTATTTTTTGAGCCTGACGAAGAGTTGCCCATGAAGCATATCCTCCTACACCAATAACTACATCTGGTGCAAAATCCTTGATAATCTTTCTTGCACGTACAGATGAAGAAAGCATCTTGAAAGGAAGAGTGATATTCTTCCAAAGTTTTTTTCTTTGAAAACCTGTTATCTTCAGTCCCACAATACGAAAACCCTCCTGTGGTACTTTTTGCATTTCCATCTTACCTTCTGCTCCTACAAACAATATCTCGCAGCCTTGAAATCTGCGTTGAAGACATTTTGCAATAGCAACAGCAGGAAATATATGGCCTCCTGTTCCACCTCCGCTTATTATTATCCTTCGCATATCATCACCCTTTCTTTGCATATCGGAATATGCTTTGCGTTAAACAATTCCAAATCTGTAATATATATGTTTTTCAATACTTTACAATAAACTTTTATTTCTTTGAAAAAGATCAACTCTTTTACCTCAAAAGTCTTGATTTTTGTACAAAAAAACCAAGTCTTTTTGCACAGAATCCTACTTTTTTCTACAAATAAATCAAGACTGTTTTCCCCCTGTCCTGTTTCTTGTGTCTGTTCCTCTTCTGTTTCCTTTGTAGCTTCTAAATCCTCTGAAAAAACATCTTCAGGAGAAACATTTTCTCCGTCTTCCTCGAGAATCATGTCCCGCTTTGTTTTCTGATGTTCTTTACGTGAAATATTTAAAACAATGCCGAGTGCAAAGGAAGAAAACCAGAAAGAAGTACCTCCATACGAAATGAACGGCAGAGTCTGTCCTGTCACGGGTATAAGATTAGTTGCCACCATCATGTTTATTATCGTCTGCAAAGTAAAAACCAATGCTATTCCCAATGCCAATAAAGAACCAAAATCTCCTTTGGCATTCTTGGCTATCCTTATCATCCTGAACAAAAGCAGAATATACAGAGAAACAATTATCAGACACATCCATAAACCTCCTTCTTCCAATATGATTGCAAAAATAAAATCATTATGGGATTCAGAAAGAAATCTTGCATGTTCCGTATTGCCTATAAATTTACCCGTAAGTCCTCCTGTAGATATAGCCATAAGAGCAATATTTGTCTGATTTATTTCCATCTTGTCCGGATTTTGGAACGTCTCTATACGGTTACTCCATGTAGAAGATCTGAACAAATCCACTTTGGAAGAAACAAGCATAAACAGACACAAAGCTGCAAGCAAAACAGCCACACTTGTGAAATAATATCTCCTGTTCACACCACCGACAAGCAGCATTATATAGCAAACCAGACCTATAAGGGCTGCCGTGGAAAAGTTTTCCGGGAAGATTAAGCCACATATAAGGAAAATAGGAATGATTATCTTTATAAAATTCTGTTTGTCCTTTATATTTTTCTTGTTTATCGCAAGAAAAGAAGCGGTATATATAATAATAATGTATTTCACTATCTCTGACGGCTGGAATTGTCCCAACAGAGGTATGGAAATCCATCGTGAGGCTGCCTTGGAATCTTTGGAAATAAAGCCATACATAAGAGTAAACACAAGCAAAAGGAAGGAGAACCAGAGAGCTGTCTTGGAGATACGGGAATAATATACATAGTTGATAAGATGTGATATATAGCAGATAGCCAATCCAGACAGAAGCAGGAAAATATGTTTAAAAAGCATAGGTGTGATTTCTCCTCCTTGCTTTTCATTCACGGTCTTACCCATGGAAGAGAACACCCATATCACAGAAAAGATTATGAAAGCCAGATATACGCTCCAGATAACCTTATCGCCTTTTAACCTATATTTTTCATTTATCGTCTTCATCTATCTATAATGAATAAACCTGTTTTGTAAAGTCTTCTGCTCTTTGCTGTGCAGAGTCCATGGTGCCGCTTGCAGGAGAATAAACAACAGAACTTTCCTTTGCAGCAATATGATAAGCCAACTCCACTGCATCGTGCATATCTTTGGCAAAAACAACATTGACAATCTTTTTCAGTTGAGCAATTGTTGTCTCGTTCTTTTTTGGCTCACCAATAAAAACTATCTGTTTTACCTTGTCTTTTATCACGTCAAGTTGTTCAACAAAGTCTATGGGTGCTGTGCCAAGATTCTCAAAAATCCATATAACAGAAGTAGTGCTTTGATAAAAAGTGAACCAAGTTGCATTTGGAGAAAGGGCAAAAGCATCATCAAAGAAAGATATGCCTCCTATGGTTGCTATATGCTGGTTCTTATGCATCGTACTTTGACGCACAAACATATTCATAAGGGCCTTGTTTCTCATCTTATAGATATTCTGATAAGCCTTTTCTGTCCAAGATGTTTTGTTGTTGGCTGGAGATATAAGTTCTTCTACTGTCATAGTTCTATCTTAGTTTTAAGGTTATTATTGTTGTTACTGCAAGAATGATAGATATAAGGAAAAATCTCTGTACTATTTTTGCCTCATGCCAACCTTTCTTCTGAAAATGATGATGTATAGGAGTCATAAGGAATATTCTTCTTCCTTCTCCATATTTACGTTTGGTGTATTTGAAATAAGAAACCTGCATCATAACACTTAGACTCTCGATGACGAAGATACCGCAAAGAATGACCAGCAACCATTCTTTTCTGATAAGAATAGCAAACACAGCAATGATACCTCCTATAGTCAAAGAACCTGTATCTCCCATAAAGACTTGTGCAGGATAGGTGTTGTACCAAAGAAAACCTGCCGTTGCCCCTACAAAAGCTGCTATAAATATGGTTAATTCCCCAATATCTGGAATATACATTATGTTAAGATAGTTGGCAAAAATAATATTACCACTGACCCAAGCCAAAAGAGCAAGAGTAGAACCGACAATGGCCGATGTTCCTGTCGCAAGACCGTCTATTCCATCTGTAAGGTTTGCCCCATTGCTGACAGCAGTAATGATAAGAATAACTATTGGAATAAATATCAGCCAAGCATAGTCCTGATAATCCTTACCGATAAACTTTATCAACTTGGAATAGTCAAACTCATGGTCTTTGACAAAAGGTATTGTCGTTTTGGTGCTGCGGTTAGACTCCTTGGTAAATTGCTGTTTGGCTTTTTCATAGGTGGAAGATACCTGAAGATTATGAGTCTGTGAATACTCTGCCACATTCTGCTTTTCCTGAATACGTATATCCGGAGAGAAAAACATCAAGGAACCTACCAATATTCCCAAAAGAACCTGTCCGATGATTTTCGTACGAGGACTCATTCCTGCTTTGTTCTTTTTGAAAACCTTTATATAATCATCTCTGAAACCCAACAATCCAAGCCAGACAGTTGTAATAAGCATGATAACAATATAAATATTATCCAACTTGGCAAACAAAAGCACTGGTATAAGAATGGCTGCAAGAATTATCAGACCTCCCATTGTAGGAGTACCTTCTTTTTCTTTCTGTCCTTCAAGACCAAGATCCCTTACTGTCTCACCTACCTGCTTTTTCTTAAGAAAAGCTATCAACCTTCCTCCAAAAACAATGGTTATCAAAAGAGAAAGAATGATTGCTGCAGCAGCACGAAAAGAAATATACTGAAACACTCCTGCTCCAGGCAAGCCAACTTCTTTATCCAAATAGTTAAACAAATAATACAACATCTCTTTTTTATTTCTTTATCTGTTAATACTTCAATACTTCTTCTTTATCATCAAAATGATGTTTGACATGATTTATCTCCTGATAGTTCTCATGCCCTTTGCCTGCAACAAGGACAATATCGTCCTTCTTTGCCAAAGTACAGGCAAGTTTTATGGCTTCTCTTCTGTCTGTAATGCAAAAATGTATCTTGCCTTCCTTGTCTTTCTTCAATCCTTGTTTCATATCCTCAAGAATATCTTCAGGTTTTTCAGTACGAGGATTGTCGGAAGTAAGAATAAGAGTATCGGAAAACTTCTGGGCAATACCAGCCATAATAGGACGTTTGCTCTTGTCTCTGTCTCCTCCACAACCCACAACACAGAATACTTTATTTTTCTTGCAGGAATTTATATCGCTGATTGTCTTCAAAACATTCTCCAGAGCATCAGGCGTATGTGCATAGTCTATAATTGCTATTGCTCCTGTGGAAAGTCTGTATCTCTCAAAACGTCCTTGTGCAGAACCAAGAGCAGAAAGAGAAACCAGCACTTCTTCTTTATTCAATCCCAAAAGCACTGCAACAGAATAGATGGCAAGCAGGTTGTAGGCATTGAATTTCCCAATCAAAGGAGAAAAGATTTCCTTTCCATCTACAATAACATTCAACCCGTCAAAGGAGTTATCCAATATCTTGGCCCGATAAGAAGCAGAAGCATTTGTAAGAGAATAGGTGTATTTCTTTGCCTTTGTGTTTTGAAGCATCACCTTCCCGTTTTTATCGTCAATATTGGTAAGGGCAAAAGCTTTGGAAGACAAATCATCGAAAAACTTCTTCTTTGCCTTTATATATTTTTCAAAGGTATGATGATAATCCAGATGATCAAGAGTAATATTTGAGAACACTGCACCAGCAAAAGTCAATCCGGCAATACGTTCCTGTACTACTGCATGGGAAGATACCTCCATAAAAGCATATTCACAGCCTGATTTTACCATAGAAGAGAAAAGACAGTTAAGAGTTATTGCATCAGGAGTGGTCCTCTCTGTAGGATAAACATCTTGCTTGATTCTGTTCTCTATGGTGGAAATAAGACCAGAGGCTTTCCCCATCATAGAAAACAAACGGTACAAAAGAGTAACAGTTGTCGTTTTCCCATTTGTCCCTGTTATTCCTATCAGTTTTAGTTTCTTTGTTGGGTTGTCATAAAAATTACTTGCCATATAGCCAAGAGCCAAAGAGGAAGAAGCCACTTTGATATATACAACATCGTCCTGCATTTTCCCTATTTTGGAAAGGTCTTCAAAAACTACAGCTTTTGCTCCATTGACTATGGCTTTGTCTATATACAGATGACCATCTGTCTCCACTCCTTTTTCTGCAACGAAAACAAAATCCTTTTGCACTTTTCTTGAATCAAAAGCAATACCTTCCACATTCAAATCCTTTTCATTGAAGATTTGTTCTGTCTTTACATTATATAATATATCTCTCAGTGTTTTCATTTTTTGGTCTTTTGCTTTGTTTTTGTGTCCTTCTTTGAAGGAGTCTGCTTTGGTTGCTTTACTGTTGCTTTCTGTTCTTGGACATTGTTTTCTTCTGTTTCTTTTTGGCTTTGCTTTTCTGAAGACATACTTAGCACCACACTTTGTCCTTTATGGATAAATTTCCCTTTAGGAATACTTTGGGCAACAACCTTTCCATAACCAGAGAAACTAACCCTCAATCCTAAATTCTCAAGCATATATACAGCATCCTTTATTGTCAATCCTGTTACACTTGGCATTATGTTGTTGGCAATCTCCTGTTCCTTTGAATGAAAAATACTGTCTACCAAGGAAGTTCTTATCCATTTTGACTTGAAAGTAGGCAAGACAAAACCTAAATTTCTGCATAACAAAGTGTAGTCTCCTGAATTACCATAGGAAAGCAAAGGCATAATATTTTTGTTTACCTGGTCTTTCTGAGGATAATATACCTTGCTTGTTCCAATAACCCTGTCACTCAATTCCCTGAATACAGGAGCGGCAAGGTCTCCTCCATGTGTTAAGGCTTTACGTGGTTTGGATATAACAACAATACAAGAATACTGAGGTTCTTCCGCAGGAAAATATCCTACAAAAGATGCTCTATGCTGTAGCAGTTGATTCTGTTTGTCATAACCTATTTCTGCCGTACCGCTTTTACCTGAAATACCATAGGAAGCACCTTTCAATCTTCTTCCCGTTCCATACAAGACAACACGTCTTAATATATCTTGTATCTTTGAAAGTGTTTCCTTTTTACACATTTGTTTTTTCAGCACCGTAGGGGAGAATTTCTCTATCACCTTTCCGTCTTGCACAATGGCAGAAACAAACATAGGTTTCATAACTGTTCCCCCATTTGCAATACCATTGTAGAAAGTAAGCATCTGTAATGGTGTCATGGCAGTAACATAACCAAAAGACATCCTTAACAAATCATCAACCTGTACCGTTTTTCTTATTCGTGGCAAAGGCTCGTTCAACTTTAAATCATAACCCAGTCTGTCGTAGATAAAATATTCGCTCAAATCTTCTCTCAATCTTGAACGTTTGCGTGGGTCTCTGCAATATAAATCATAAACCAATGAACTTATTCCGACATTGGAAGACATCTCCATGGCTCTTGTAAAGGAAACATCTCCATGATTTACCTTGCTTACGTCTTTTATATCCTTTATGGTATTAGGATAGTGCTTTGACCCTGTTGGAACAATGGCAGAAGTGTCTGCAAGACCTTTGTCCAAAAGCATCATTGCAGTAACTGTCTTAAATGTGGAACCAGGTTCAAAAAGAGAACTTACGCCAATGTTTTCTGTTTCCCTGTAAGTTCCGTCTTTCTGCAAAGTATAGTTGGCCAAGGCCTTGACATAACCTGTTTTTGTCTCCATAAGGATAACAGTACCGCTCTCTGCTTGGTTGCTGTCCAGACATTTCAATAAAGCCATTTGGGCTAACTCCTGTAAAGACACATCCAATGTACTTACAACGTCCAGACCGTCTTCTATTTTTATTTTCTGGTTTATATCAACAGGCACCCATTGATTTGGATTTATACGTCTTTCTACCCTTAAACCATGTTTGCCAGACAAACGGGAGGTGTAGTATCCATCTATTCCGTCATAGCAGGTGTCACAACCGGCACTGTCTCCTTTTGCTTGAATGCCTATGGTTCTTCGGGCCAAATCTCCGTAAGGATAGACTCTGTTGTATCTTTGTTCTCTTGCTATTGCTCCTGAAAAACTATAGGTAGTATCCGAATGAGTCTTATATTTTCTTACCCTGCTCTGTCCTACGATAGGCCAGTACTTCATCTGTTCTAACTGTTTGTCATCTATGTTTTTGTGAATCAAAACATATCTGTTGCATTTCTTTCTTTGTTTGTTAAAATAGTCCTCATACTCTTTGACTGTCTTGTCCTTGAACATCTTGGAAAGCTTTGAAGACAAGGTTCTGATGCCATTTTTGTAAATACTGTCCGAAACTATATAGTCAATAGTATCCTTGCCTTTCTTTGTTTTTACTTTTCCTTTTCCCAAATCCAGATAAACGTCCCAATATCTTATGGAAGTGGCCAAAAGCAGATACTCTCCTGTTTCGCTATCAACCGAATAGATACTGCCTCTTCTTGCATTCACCTTATGCTCTGATATGTTCCATTCGTCAGCACGTTTCTCCCAAAAATCATGTTCTGCTGTCTCCAGATAGATAACCTTGCCAATAACAACAAGAAAAGGTATTATCAACACTATGAAGATAATAGAAAGAATTACAGCCCTGTTTTTGTCATTATTGGAAATCATTGTTTGTCTTCCTCTATTTTTGGTTCATCATAAACAATAATATCTTTTATAGGTTCTTTTGGTATGCCTACACCTATGCTTTCCAGACGAGCATTTATATAAGTCATTTGGGTGGTTCTTTGATAGTCTGTCTTTACTTGCATATACCGTTTTTGAAGTTCGGACACCTCTTTGGACAAAGCAAATATATCAGACACCGTTCCTTCCACCTTGTAACGAAGACCTATGTATATAACCAACAAAAAGGCAGAGTACAGAATAATTCGCAAGTTCTTTGCTATAAACTTCTGCACGGCTTCTCCCGATATATCTATTATGTTTGCCATACCTACAGTTGTTTTATTTTTTCTCCCACTCTGAGTTTTGCACTCCTTGAACGTGGATTTTCCTCTGTTTCTTTTTCGCTTGCCTGCAAAGGTTTCTTTGTTATCACTTTGTAAGGCGAAACCACATTACCATAAAAATCCTTCTCTATCCTACCTTCTGTATTACCACTTTTCAACACATTCTTTACAAGCCTGTCTTCCAATGAATGATACGAGATTATAACCAGACGGCCCCCCTCTTTCAGCAAGTCAGCACACTGCATAAGCATCTTCTCCAGATTCTTCAGCTCATCATTCACCTCTATTCTCAAAGCCTGAAAAACTTTTGCCAGATACTTGCTCTCCTTCCCTCTTGGAGCCAAAGACCGAGCTACTTCCACCAAATCATTTGTCGTCCTTATGGCAGAGAGCTGTCTTTTCTTCTCTATCCTACCTGCCAATAGTCCTGCATTTGCAATCTCACCATATTGTTTAAACAAGTGCTTAAGCTGTATGACATCATAACCATTGACTATATCGGCAGCAGTCAAAGAAGACCTTGTATCCATTCTAAGGTCCAACGGACCGCAATCCCTTGTGGCAAAACCTCTTTGTGCTGTATCTATCTGATGTGAAGATATTCCCAAGTCAGCAAGTATTCCGTCTATCTTCTGTCTGCGGTATAAACGAAGATGCTTTAAGACAGTGCTGTAATCATCGTTTATAAAACAAAAACGTTCATCATCAATGACATTCTTTGCCGCATCGCTGTCTTTGTCAAAAGCATACAACTCCCCTTCAGCGGAAAGTCTTTCAAGTATAGCCCTTGAATGACCACCACCACCAAAAGTAAGGTCTGCATATACTCCATCTGGCTGTATATTCAGTCCTTGCACTGCTTTGTCAAGCATTACGGGTATGTGATATCTTTGCTCACTCATCCTTATATATCCATTGCGTTTGCCCCATTTTTCAGTTCACAAACACAATACAATTGTCTGTTAAATATTTTCTCCCAAAAGTTCTTTAGCCTTTGACTTGTAATCAAAATTATCATTATCAAGGCTTTTGTATGTTGCCATATCCCAAATCTCAATAAAATCTCCACTGCCGACAACAACAATCTCCTTGCCTATACTTACATCTTTTCGCAAAGAAGTAGGAATGTTCAGTCTGTCTGCAGCGTCCAACTCTATAAGATTGCTCTCTATGTATTTGCGATACAACCTTTTGGCGTCTGGATTGTAAGGATTGAGTTTCTCTTGTAGCGATTTCACCTCTTTTTGAAAAGATTCGTACGTAAACAACTCCAAATACTTGTCATAAATCGAGCGTCTGATGTAAAAACGGTTATCGTTCGCCAGATTAAGCTGCTTAAGGAAAGCTACCGGCAACTTAAACCTTCCGTTGGAATCCATTTTACAATATTCAACACCTACAATCAATGACATTTTTCAAAGTTTTACTTTTATAAAATTGCTACAAAATTACTAATTTTTCCCAAAATACTACTATTTTTTACTAATTTTTTCCAAAATTTTCCAGATTTTACGTTTTTTATCCTAAAAGGTTACACTTCACCAGTGCATTTTCTTCAACAAAAAAGCATAAAAAATCAGGAAAACATGGACATTCTTTTCCCCTGACTTTAATTTTGGGGAAAGAAAACGACGGGGTTTTTCTGCCAAATCAAATTCGGTTTTTGCCGATTAAGGTTTTATTTTTGCCACTTCAAATCTTTGTGGCGAAAAAAACTATTTTTTTGACTAAAAAAAACTATTTTTTTCATGCAAAAAAATAGTTTTTTTCACAACGAAAACGAAGATTGGCAAATTTTAACTCAAAAGTGGCGGAAACAAAAGCAGAATCGGCGCCACGTAGAACAAGAGAAATCAAGCAGGAACTTGTTTCTTCTGTGCCGTATATATGGTGCAGATTCCAAAAGAAAGATATTTGTATTCAGGATTTTGGAAACCGACTCCAACAAGATGATCTACAAATTCTTCGCCTTGAATAAACCCTTTGACACTTTTGGGAAGATATCCGTATGCTTTCTTGTCTTTGCTGACAAGTTTGCCAATAAGCGGCAGGACAAAAGAAAAATAGATGTTGTAAAAAAACTTTATAATACAATTCCTTGGATAGGAAAATTCCAGAATAACAATCTGACCATTATGTCTGAGAACTCTGTACATTTCGCTTAGTCCTTTGTCAAGGTCAGCAAAATTACGTACTCCAAAAGCACAAGTGACAGCATCAAAAACCTCATCTGAAAAGCCAAGAGCAGCAACATCTGCCTGTTCAAGGGCAATAATATCTGCTTTGCCTGCCTTTGCTATCTTTTCTTTTCCTATAGCGAGCATTTGTTTTGACAAATCTATGCCTAAAACTTTGTCTGCTTTTCTCTGTCTTATGATTTCCAAGGCAAAATCACCTGTCCCTGTGGCTATATCCAAAAGATTTTCACAAGGTCTCAGCCTTTGTATCGCCTTTTTTCTCCATGCCTTGTCTATATTCAGGGAAAGCAAATGATTTAACAAGTCATATTTCTTTGCTATCCTATCAAATAGAAAACCAATGTTTTTCTTTTCTTCCATAAAGCGGCCTGTTGTTGTATTCTTGGTTAAATTCCTTCACTAAAACGCTTTTTATCAAAAATTATTATTAATTTTGCTTTTTCAAAAAACAGTTAGAAAACATGAGAAACTTAAAAACAGTCTTTTTCGCCTTTGTTCTGGTTGTTGCAGGCGGTATTTCTGCACAACAAGTCAAGAATGTGATAGTGCTGATAGGCGATGGCACAGGTCTTACCCAACTGTATTCCGCTTACGAAGCAAACAACAGATTTCTGAATATTTATACCATGCCTCATACTGCTTTGTCTGTAACCAACTGTTCTGACAGACGTGTAACAGATTCAGGAGCAGGAGGAACCGCTATTGCCTGCGGAGAAAAAACTTACTATCGTGCCATTGGCGTTGACAAAGATACCATGCCTATTCCTTCCATGCTTGAGATTTGTAAAGATATGGGAAAGAAAACAGGAATTATTGTTTCCTGTGATTTGAACCATGCCACTCCAGGATCTTACATCGCACATGTAAAAGACAGGGAAATGTATGAAGAGATTGCAGAATTTTATCTTAACGGCAAATGTGACATCTTCTTGGGTGGAGGAAGAAAGCATTTTGACAAAAGAAAAGACCAAAGAGACCTGATTTCGGAAATAAGAAAGATGGGTTATGAGGTTGTTTTCAATGAAAAAGACCTTTTGAATACAAGAACTGACAAGGTAGCAGGCTTTTTTGCAGAAAAACATCTTCCGCTTTACAAAGAAAGAGGCAGGATAATGCAGACAGCCTTGAAGACAACCATAGACCGCTTTAAGAATAATCCGGAAGGTTTCTTTATCATGCTTGAAGGTTCCCAGATAGATATGCAGGCACACGACAATCATTTTACTGAAATGATTGACGAGGCACTGGATTTTGATGCTTGTGTGGGCATTGCTCTTGATTTTGCCCGCAAAGAAAAGAACACTTTGGTGATAGTAACTGCAGATCATGAAACAGGAGGCTTGACTCTTCCGGTTGCAGGCAAGGATATGGACACCTGTAAATGGACTACCACAGGACATACTGCTGCTCCTATAATCATATATGCTGAAGGACCGGGCAGCGAAAGCTTTCATGGAGTGATACAAAACAACGAACAGTTTCATCTTATGATGAAAGCAATAAGAAAAGAGTAGAAAATCCTATCAAACTGCTGGACGTTCTACCCTGACTTGTATTCTGTCTGTTTCTATTCCTGAGTCTGGTATTTTGCTTTCTTGCTGCCGGAATACATTTCAAATTTAAATAGTCTGCATTCTAGGTTCCCGTTATAGATTTCTATCTTACGGGAAGGTCTTAATCCTATTTTCTTCAGTGCAAAGATATCAGAAGAAAGAACATAAGCTTCACAATCTTGGTATTTTTGCTTGAATGTGTCTCCTATTCTTTCATAAAGAGCAACGATATCATCTACTTCCAAGCGTTCTCCGTAAGGAGGATTCATAATAACTAAACATTTTCCTTCAGGCTTTTGACCTTCTTCCATTGCTGCCCTGAAAAGATGTATATCATGCTGCAAACGGGCCTTGGTTATGTTCTCTGTTGCAATCCTTATTGCTTCTCCTGAAACATCACTTGCCCAGATATCATATTCACATTCAGAGATTTTTCTGTCTTCTTCCTCTTTTACAAGTTTCCATTCAACAGAATTGAACTCAGACCATTTCTTAAAAGCAAAATCTTTTCTATAATACTGCGCTGGAATATCGTTTGCATACATGGCAGCTTCAATGGCTATCGTTCCACTTCCACACATAGGGTCATAGAAGTTGCAGTCTTTTCCCCATCCGCTCAACTGTATAAGTCCTGCTGCAGTAACTTCGTTCAAAGGAGCCTCTCCTGTGGCAAGTCTGTAACCACGCTTGAATAAACTCTCGCCGGAGGAGTTTAGGGAAACAGTAACATGTCTGTCTCCAATATGAATATCTATCCTTATATCCGGATTTTCTTTATCCACACTTGGACGATGAAGAAACATTTTTCTGAATCTGTCACAAATTGCATCTTTTGTTTTTTGTGAAACATACAGGGAATGATTGAAAACCTTGCTGCTAACAGAAGAATCTATCACAAGAGTACCATCCGGGTTCATTAGCTTCTCCCATGCAAACTTATAGATGTTGTCATACAGTTCTTTTTCATTGTTTGCTGTGAAATCCATAATGGGTTTTAGTATACAAAGAGCTGTACGCAAAGCATAGTTCATACGGTAAAGAGTTCTCATATTGCCTGTAAAACTTACGGCTCGTCTTAGTTTTTGTATGTTCTTGCCTCCAAGAGATTCTATTTCCTTTGCCAAAACATCTTCCAGTCCATACATTGTTTTGGCTACCATTGTAAATTCTTCCATTATAAGTTTTATTTTTTTCTGTTTTCAAATCGTGTTTCATCCACCATTACTCTCACACACTCTCCCTGCCCTACAACTTCTCCCTGCCCATTCCTGCAGACAAGACTAAAGAAAAGTTTTCTGTCTTCTTGCTTTTCCAAGGAACTTTCTACAATTATTGTTTCCCCTACAAACGACGGTTTAAGATGTTGGATATTCATTTGGAAACCAACGCTGACATTCCCCTTTGGCAGGTATTTTGCCACACTTTTGTAGGATACTTCCTCCATCATTGCTAACAGACGAGGAGTCCCAAGGACATTTACCTCACCACTTTTTTGATTTATGGCAGTGTCTTCACTTGTTACAACATAAGATTGTGTTTCTTTTATTCCAGCAGGAATTTGATTTTCTTCCATAGTGTTTATTTATTATTGTTTTGTTCCATCTGTCTTAAAGCATTCTCCAACCCCAATGCAAGCTGGTCTGGGCAGGAAGTCTCTTTGTTTCTGCAACGAATACCTTTCAAACGGGAGATAGCCTCCTTTACATCCATACCTTTCACCAAAATACTTACTCCTTGTGTATTGCCGTGACAACCACCGATGAAATTAACTTTCTTTATTTTGTTATACTCTAATTCTATATCTATAAATTGGGAACAGGTTCCGAATGTCTTGTGTGTATAGTTCATAATCTGTTTAATGGTATTATTTTCAACTGCAAAAGTAAATAAAATATCTGACAACAGAGAAAACAAGGCAGAAAATATTCCACCCAGTGCTGTTTTACAACAACCAAACAAGGACAAAAGAGAAAAGTCTTTTTTCTCTCTCAAGTATAAAAAACCAATATTCATATACCCTCTTTCACAAAGCAGAACAAAACCAAAGAGACAATGTTTCTTTGGTTTTTGTAAAGATTTTTACGGTATTATATTTTTTATCCACCGAACTGCATTAGATATGATTTGATAAAACCGTCTAATCCTCCGTCCAAAACATCGTTGGTGTCCGAAGTTTCAAAACTTGTTCTAAGGTCTTTTACCATATGATAAGGATGAAGAACGTATGAACGTATTTGAGAACCCCATTCCACACGCTTTTTCCCTGCTTCTATCTCCGCTATCTTCTCCTGTTTTTTTCTTAGTTCCATTTCATAAAGCTGGCTTCTAAGCATCTGCATTGCTTTTTCTCTGTTTTGAAGTTGGGAACGTGTCTGCTGGCATTCTATGATTATGTTTTCTGGCTTATAGTGTAACCGTACAGCAGTTTCTACTTTATTTACGTTCTGACCTCCGGGACCTCCTGAACGGAAAGTGTCCCATTCTATATCGGCAGGATTGATATTTATCTCAATATTTTCATCTACTATGGGATAAACATAGACAGAGGCAAAAGAAGTATGCCTTTTGTTGGCTGCATCAAAAGGAGAAAGTCTGACAAGGCGATGTACTCCGTTCTCTCCTTTAAGATAACCGTAACAATATTGTCCTGTGATTTCCAAGGTAACGTTTTTTAGTCCTGCAACATCACCCTCTTGTGAAGCAACTTCTTCTACCTTGAAACCACTTCTTTCTGCCCAACGGACATACATTCGCATCAGCATGGAAACCCAGTCACAGCTTTCAGTTCCTCCTGCTCCTGAGTTAATCGTCAGCATACAAGAAAGTTTGTCTTCCTCGTTGCCAAGCATTTTCTTGAATTCCAGGTCTTCTATTTGCTTTTGTGTAAGAGAAATCTGGTCGTTTAGTTCTTTTTCCTCTGCTTCGCCAGCATCAAAAAATTCTTTCAAAACAACCAAATCATCAAAAGATTCCTTTACTTGTTTGTAAGCAGCTACAATGTCTTTGATTCCAGCCAAGTCTTTCAACAAACTTTCTGCTTTCTTGCTGTCAGACCAAAAATCTGCCTGCTCTGTGATAACTTGTTTCTCTGCTATCTCTTTTTCTTTCTTTGCGATGTCAAAGACACCTCCATAGATCTTGCACTCTAAGGTCAAAATCTTTGATAGTTTCTTCTATTGTCATAGTTTTTTGTTGTTATAATGTATTGTTTATTACCTTTTCTATAACCTTAGGAAAATGTTCTTTTTCCAACAGATGTATTTTCTCTGCCAGAGAGTCTGCATCGTCTTGCTGTGTGACAGAACATTTTGCCTGAAATATTATATCTCCACTGTCGTATCTCTCATTAACATAATGTACTGTTATGCCGCTTTCTTTTTCTTTTGCTTTTATCACCGCTTCATGCACATTGTGTCCATACATTCCTTTGCCGCCATATTTTGGCAACAAGGCAGGGTGGATATTTATTATCTTGTTGTTGTATGCAGACAGTATATTTTCCGGAACAAGCCACAAAAATCCTGCAAGAACAATAAAATCTATCCTTCTTTCTTTTAAAAGATTGACAACATGGTCGGAATTGTAGAAATCTTTCCTGCTGAAATAAAAACAGTCCAGTCCCAGATTCTTCGCCCTTTGTATCACATAGATATTTTTTCTGTTGACAATTACACAAGAAACATTTATATCCTTTTTACCTTCAAAATATTCTGTAATCTGCTGAACATTCGTTCCGTTTCCAGATGCAAACAAAGCAATATTTTTCATAATTCAAAGTATTATCTTATTTGTTCTATTTGATTATTTTTTATTCTAAAGATTGAAGAGGGTAGAGCTTTGGTGAGGTCTTCCCTGTGATAGGTGCTGACATAGTCTGCTTTGGCAAGAAAGTCTTTGTCTATCTCCATAAAGTTTTTGGGAGAGGCTTTGCCTGAGAAATTGGCAGAAGAACTGACAACGGGATAGGGGAAGAGGTCAAAGAGATGTTGCATAAAAAATGTCTCTGCTATACGGATACCCAAGTATTCATTGGACGAAAGATGTCTTAGGGGAAGATGCCTTACATTGTGATAGAGTATGGTGGTGGGAAGTCCTTGGCGTTCTTCCAGAATGTGCATTGTCTGTGGGGGTATGTTCTCCACATATTCCAGAAGCATCTGCATATCCTTGACAAGGACGATAAAGCTTTTGTCTTTGTCCCTGCCTTTTATCGCTTTTATCCTTTCTATGGCGGAGACGTTTCTGGCATCGCAGCCTATGCCCCAGATGGTGTCGGTGGGGTAGATTAAAAGTTTGCCTGATTTGAGTATTTCTGCTTCTTTAGTCATAGCTGTTTTGTTATTGTCTGCATAAGGTGTGGATTGTCCAGATAGGTTTGCAGGTCTTTGTCATAATCTTCCCGTGAGACTCCATAATGTTTTAGTATGCTTGACTTATAGGACTGCAACAGTTGTTGTCTCTCTGCTTTGTTGAGGTTATTATCCATAGTCATACGTTCTGCCTTTGATATATCGGTGAGAATGTTTATCATCGTTTCTGGCGGTATGCTGACTTTTGGGAGGGTTTTATCCTTGTTTTCTGAGCAAGAGAACAAGAAAAGAAGAAGCAAAAGAGATATGATGTTTTTTATCTTCATATTACAATCTTTGTAGGACGGTTTCTATAAGAGTATTCATTGACTGGTGATAGTCTTTGGCAAAAGAGCCTTGTTCTCGGTTGGCAACAACATTGCATATCGTCAAGACTTTATGTCCAAGACTCTTGCCTAAACAATAGAGAGCAGAAGTTTCCATCTCATAGTTGGTTGTGGGAACGTTTTTATAAGAAAACAAAGGCAGACGGGCATTGATAGTATTGTCTCTAAGTGACAAGCGAAGTTGCCTGCCTTGTGGTCCATAGAAACCTGGAGCAGTTATGGTTATTCCTTTTCTTATGTCAAAAGCAAGCCTGTCCAACAGTTCTTGTGATGCTTTTGCTCCATAAGGAACAGGCAGCAAGGCATTCCAATCCATAAAGTTGATAAAAGAATATTGTAAATCTTCTTCCACAACATCGTGTTCCAAATCATAGAACCACATCATTCCATCTATGCCTACAACATATTCACTGCAAACATAGGTGTTTATATCCATGTCTTTTTGCAGAGCCCCTGTGGTCCCAAGGCGTATAAGATTAAGAGAGGTTTTCTCTTGTTTTACTTGCCGTGTTTCAAGATTTATGTTCTTGCAGGCGTCCAATTCAGTAAGGACTATATCTATATTATCAACGCCCATACCTGTGGAAATAGCGGTAACTCTCTTGCCTTTGTACAATCCTGTATGTGCAGTTATCTCTCTGTTGCTCTTCTTTACTTCCACAGTAGAAAAGAAACTGCTTACATTTTCTACACGTGCAGGATCTCCTACCAGAATAACATTGTCTGCCAACTCTTCAGGAAAAAGCCGTATATGATAAAGGCTTCCGTCTGAAGCAAGAGTAAGTTCCGATGCTTTAAGTTTGTCGTCTGTCATATTATTTGTTTCTGTTTAAAAGGGTATTGACAAGTTCTATAAGGTTTTGTTTTCTTGCTTGCGCTACATCTATTTTTTCAACACATTCTATGGCTTTGTCTGAATATTGTTTTACCAAAGCCTCCACGTCTTTTCTTACCTCGTATTTCTCAAATATATTCTTTACAGCAAGTATTTTCTTTTGAACATCTGTATTTTTCTCTGTGTATAACTCCATTAAACGCTGTCGGTCTTCTGGGTCTGCTTTTGCCAAAGCTGTTAAATAAAGTATGGTTTTTTTATTGTCTGCTATGTCTGTGCCGGATACTTTGCCAAAAGACTGCAAATCGCTCCAACAGTCCAAAACATCGTCTTGCAACTGAAAGGCTATACCTATATATAAGCCTGCCTCTGACAAAAGGTTCATATTTTCCTTTGATGTATCGGCAACTATTGCTCCAAGTTTCAATGACCCTGCAAGCAATATTCCTGTCTTTAGGCTTATCATTGTAAGATATTCCTTGATACTTACATCATTTCTTGTTTCAAATTCAATATCGTAGGCCTGTCCTTCACAAACTTCTATCAATACAGAAGTAAGTGTCTTGACTAATTGAGGTATTTTCTCTTTGGAACAGTTCATTATCTGCTCATATACCATAGCATAAATAACATCTCCTGCAAGTATAGCTTTGTTTGTACCATATTTCTGATAAACAGTAGGCTTACCTCTACGAAGAGGTGAAGCATCCATAATATCATCATGAACCAAGGTAAAGTTATGCAACAACTCCACTGCAAGAGCGGGGTATTTTGCTTCTTCTATGTCGTCTGTAAACATATTTGTTGCCAACAACACCAACAAAGGTCTTATTCTTTTGCCTCCCTGATGCATGGCATAGTCTATTGGTTCATATAAACTCAATGGGCTTTTTTCAAATCTCTTGTCATCTATTATATCTATAACCTTGTTTTGTAATTCTTTTAAACTATACATGACTGTCCTGTTATTTTGTCTGCAAAAGTAATAAAAATTATTGTTGTCAAGTCAAATTTTTTATGTTATTTCTTTTGTCACCTCATCGTGGGTCAAGCAAATGATGTCTGTTTTTCTGCCGTTACAAAACATAAATCAAGCTTTCAACACCATATGGTCTAATAAAAAAAGGACGAGGCAAAAACATCACCTTGTCCTTTTCTCATCAAAAATATTTTAATCTTGGTTATTTACCTTCGGCTTTTTTCTGTAATCTGCGTTTCTTTTGTCCCCAGACTATACAGTCTCTTCTTGGGATAATAACGCTGACACCTTTATAAGCTATCTCTTCTTTCATCACTTTAACATTTTCTTCATGGTTCTTTGCTAAAGGATTGATGACTCTTATATGTTCTTTCTCAACGCCAAGACCAATACAAATGCTTTCTATCTTGCCTGTTGCAGAAGATTTTTGAGCACCTGTCATTGCAGTAATATCATTGTCCAATATTATAACGGTAACAGGAATATTGTCATTGCAACAATCCAAAAGACCTGTCATACCACTGTGGGTAAATGTTGAGTCTCCTATTACAGCAACCGTTGGTCTAAGGTCTGCTTCCTGAGCTCCCTTTGCCATAGTTATAGAAGCTCCCATATCAACTGTTGTATAGATAGCATTGAACGGAGGCAAAGCTCCTAAAGTATAGCAACCTATATCAGAAAATACCCTGCTGTCACCAAAATCTTTCATAGCTTCATTAAGAGCAAGATAAGAATCTCTGTGAGGACATCCATCACAAAGTTTTGGAGGACGAGGAGCTACCAATGAAGGTATTTCAAATCCTTCTGGAACTTCAAGACCCAAAGCTTTGCCGACAGAGTTAGGAGAAAGTTCTCCGTCTCTTTGAATTGTTCCGTCAAGTCTTCCGTGTATTGGTTTTGAAATATGCAACAACCCTTTTATAAGTCTTTCATAAATAGGTTGTCCTTCTTCCACAACAAGAAGTTCTTCACTTTCGTTATATAGCTTTTTCAACAAACCTTCTGGCATAGGATACTGAGAAACTTTCAAAACAGAATAAGGACATTCTCTGTCTTTGAAGTTTTCCATCAGATAATTATAAGCCAAACCGCAAGCAACTATACCAAGTTTTTTGTCTTTCCCTTCGTATAAGTGGTTGAACTGTGTTGTTTCACTTTCTTTTAGGAAGTCTTCTTGTTTCTTTATAAGGTTCTTGTAATGACGTTTTGCATTAACAGGCAACAATATATATTGACGCTTGTCCTCAGGAAGAGTAAGATTGTTCTGTTTTCTGACAACATCTTTTCTTTCCACTGCTGCACGAGAGTGAGCCAAACGTGTTGTTACCCTAATCATAACAGGAATATGGTATCTTTCTGACAATTCAAAACCATAATGTACCATATTGTATGCTTCTTGTTGATTTGATGGTTCCAAACAAGGAATCATAGCAAAGTCTGCATACTGACGTGAATCCTGTTCATCTTGAGAAGAGTGCATGGAAGGGTCATCTGCTGCAATATAGATAAGACCTCCATTTGCTCCTGTAATAGCAGAATTCATAAACGGGTCAGCAGCAACGTTCATACCAACATGCTTACAGCAAAACATTGCACGTTTTCCTGCGTATGACATACCTATAGCGGCTTCCATAGCAGTTTTTTCGTTTGCAGCCCAATTGCTTCTTATTCCCAATTCTCTTGCTTGTTTTGAATCTTGTATATATTCTGTTATTTCTGTAGAAGGTGTGCCCGGATAGGCAAAAACTCCTGACAAACCTGCATCAATGGCAGCTTGTGCAATAGCCTCATCACCTAATAAAAGTAATTTATTCATGATATGTGTTTTTTAATAATTGTCCCTTTTGATTCTTTTAATTATTGAAAACGCAAAATTATATATTTTTTTTTATTTACGCAAATAAGTCCGACAAATAATTATTGTTTGTCATACTCCAAAACATCTTTACAAAGGAAATCCAACTCTATACCAGCTTGCTTAAACATTTCCTCTGTTTCTTGCCCTGCATGATACTTGTTTTGACAAACAACTCTTTTTATTCCACAATTGATAATCATCATTGCACAAGTACGACAAGGAGTCATTGTACAATACAATGTAGCTCCTTCAAGGGCTATTCCTCTTTTTGCTGCTTGGCATATTGCATTTTGCTCTGCATGCACAGTACGGACACAATGATTTGAAATATTTCCATCTTCATCTATATTTTTCCTGAAAAGATGTCCTACTTCATCACAGTGAGGCAGACCTGTAGGAGAACCGACATAACCTGTGACAAGTATTTGTTTGTTTTTTACTATCACACACCCGCTTCTTCCTCGGTTACAAGTAGCACGCTTGGCCACAGTTTTGACTATCTCCAAGAAATATTCGTCCCATGGTGGTCGTGTTTTGTTTTGTATTTTATCAATAACCTGTTCTACTTGCTCTCTGAGAGAATCTATGTCTCCGTCATTGTTAAAAGAAAAATCAGCCAAAAGCATACAAGCTTTTATATTTTGTTTGTTTTCGTCTTTTGAATCCATTTCTCTTTGTTCATTCTGACAGAATGTTTCAAAGCTGACATTATCTGTTTCGCTTTTTCTTTGGGTTATTCGTGCGTATCTTGTCCTTATGTCTGCATCCACAGAAAACAAAAGAAACTCTGCATTATCTTTCAGGTATTTTATCTCTTTTACGTTGCGAATACTCTCTATTATGCAGTTTTTGTCCTCTTTCTTGGCCAAAGCAAGCAAACCTTTGGCAATGAAATCTGCTCCTTCCTTTTCTCTTTCTTTATTGGCAACCATAGTCATTGTATCCCTGTTGCTTTCAAGTCCGAGTTCTTTTATTCTTTTATTCAGGAAATCTCTTGCAGAGAAATGAACAAAGCCTTTTTCTTTAAGATATTCCACTATTGTGCCTTTGCCTGCTCCCAAAGTACCAGTTATACCTATTACTATCATTTTGTGGATAGTTTATAAAAATTAATTTGTCTTGTATTTAAACTCTATTTTTGAAAACTCTTCGTTGGCTTTAACAATCTTTTGTTTCAAAGACTCTTTGTAAGCATGCATTTTCACTTTTATGCTTTCATCACTTTGAGCCAAAATCTCCATTGCCATAATACCAGCGTTCAAAGCCCCATTAACAGCCATGACGCTTACAGGTACAGCGGGAGGCATTTGCAACATGGAAAGAACAGAGTCCATTCCTTCAAAAGAAGATTTAATAGGCACTCCAATAACAGGCAGAATTGTTTCTGCTGCTATTGCCCCTGGAAGAGCTGCTGCCATTCCTGCTGCTGCTATTATCACTTTTATTCCTCTGTTTTCTGCATTGCTGGCAAATTCACTTACTTCCTTAGGAGTACGATGAGCCGACAAAGCATTTATTTCAAAAGGTATCTCCTGTTCATTAAGGAAAAGGGCAGCCTTCTCCATTACATTGTAATCAGAAGTACTGCCCATTATTATGCTAACCAATGGTTTCATATCAAAATATTATTCTTGTGGATTAACTTTTGGAAAATCTGTATGGAATACAGGATAAGTATAGTCTGTTCCCAAGATATGAGTCAAGAAATCTTTATACATAGGAGTAAAGCATAAAGTCTGCTCATCAAAATACTCTTCTGGCAAAGGTCTGTTTCCTATTTTTCCCATATCTATAGCAGAACAGTTATATTCCTCCAATTCATCAAAACTACAAACCTTACCTAATACAGGCATCTTACCATAATCTTCTCTCAACAACAAATCCACTGCTTTGTCTGCAAGGGCTTGTGTCATTCTTCTGTCGTATGCAGAACACATTCCGCTTCTTGGATAATAACCTGTTATCTGAGCTCTCGCATCTATCTTTAGTTTTGCAGATATTTCGCTTGCTATTGTTCCGCTTACACCACCTAAACGAGCATGTCCATATTCATCCTGTTCTGTTGAAGCATAGACAACATCTGTCGTACCAGTCTGCTCATTGTACCAACGTACTCCTTCACTTACAGGAATAATCAATGCTCCGTCTTCTGCTTCTTTATAAGCTTTTGCAACCAAATCAAAGAAATGTTCTTTTCTTTCCTTGTTCATTTCCACTTCTGGTATAAGACAAAGACTTGCACCTCCGAAAGTAGCCGTACCAGTAAGCCAACCAGCATCTCTTCCCATTACTTCCACAACCATTATTCTTGCATGAGACTCCGCTGTTGTCTTTAATCGTGCTGCAAAATCTGCTACTCCCAATGCTGCAGAAGGGAAACCGGGACAAGTAACAGCATCTATTCTCTTTCCTTCAAATTCATGCCATGTAAGAGTTCTAAGGTCATTGTCTATTGTTTTTGGAAAACCTATAACAGGAATACCTTCTTGCTCATACAAACGTTTTGCAGCTCCGTTAGTATCATCTCCTCCTATTGTCACCAATACATCTATACCATAACGTTTAAGATTTCTCATTACTTGAGGCACTCTGTCTTCAGGATTTTTCTTTGAAGGGAAAGGATTTGTACGGGAAGAACGCAAAGCAGTACCACCATACAAAGGATTATAAGGTCTTTGTGTCAAATCCACAACATCACCATCGCCAAGCAAACCTTTCCAACCACGTTTTATACCATAGACTTTAAAGCCTAACATTGTAGCACGGTTTCTTACGGATTCTATACTACTGTTTATTGCAGGAGTATCTCCACCTCCTGAAAGAATGGCAAGAGTTTTGCCTTTAAAAAGTTTTTCTTCTCTCATAATTGTATTTGCTTTTGTTTATGTCCTTTTATTTTATAACTTAAAAGTCTTTGTTTTATTGTAATTTTTTATCATTCTCTTTGCTTTGTTCTATGGTTTGCAAAAGTTCCTTGTACCATTTTTCTCCGAAACGGGCAATCAAAGGTTCTCTACAATATATATACAAAGGTATGTTTTTTTCATCTCCTTCTTTCATTGCATGCTCACAAATCTTCCATAAATCAAAGTTCACCGTGGAAAACTCCCCATAGTCTTTCACCCTTATAGGATAGAGATAACATGAAATAGGTTTAATAAAATCCGTCTTATGTTCCAGATATAGTTTTTGAAAAGCACAGAACACACAACCGGTCTCCTTATCTCTAAAAGAAAAAACACAGTCCCTATGATTTATTGTCTTGGTGCAGAGTTCCCCTTGCTCGTCTTTTTCTGTAAAGCCTTCTTTTTCTATAATTGATTGGGCCATAGGAGCAAGCAAAGGCATAACTTTGGGCAAAAGAGTTTTTATTTTCCTCTTCTCCTGTTTGGTTATCGGAGCCCCGAAACCTCCTTCCTCTACACAGCATTGTCCTTTGCATTTTAGGATATTACACGAAAAATTTATATCTCTTATATCTTCACTTAGCAGACTGTTTCCGACAACTAACATACCAAATTCTTTTTTTTGCAAAGATAAATGTTTTTTTCATAAACCTGAAAAACAGAAATTTTTCTATTAAAAAAAATGATAACCAACTGCATGTCTGGTATTGTCTCCAAATCAAAGGAGAATAAATCTCCACATCGGTAAAAAAAGTCTTCGTTTTTATGAAAAAAGATCAAGACTTTAGGGTATAAACATCAAGACTTTTTGCAAAAAAACGAAGACTTTTTCAGTAGTGTTGAAAAGCCTGAGTATGAAGCATTGCAATAATAGTGGAAAATCTGCGTTATCAAGAAAAAACAAAAAAATGGAGAATCTCACAAATCTTTCAGAAATAGGCGAATTTGGTTTAATAGAACGCTTGAACAAAGACAATACGATAACAAATCCTACTACTCTTTTCGGCATTGGCGATGATTGTGCCATATTGGACTACAAAGACAGACAGATACTGGTCTCCACGGATGCAATGGCAGAGGGTGTTCATTTTGATTTGGTATATACTCCTTTGAAACACTTGGGTTACAAGGCATGTGTCTCCAACTTCTCTGATATCTATGCCATGAATGGACAGCCACAACAGATTCTTGTCTCCCTTTCTGTCAGCAGCAAATATACATGGGAAGCACTGGAAGAACTTTATGAGGGCATAAGGATAGCATGCAAAAAATACAATGTGGATATTGTAGGTGGCGACACCACAAGCAGCAAATCCGGTATGTTTATCTCCATGACAGTGATAGGAAGTGCAGAAAAAGAAAAAACAGTAAAACGAAGCGGAGCAAAGAAAAACGACCTTATATGTGTAACAGGTAATCTGGGAGCGGCATATACAGGTCTTTTGGTCTTGCAGAGAGAAAAAGCCACCTTTATGGCAAACCCTCAGTTTCAACCTGAACTGAAACCATACGAATATGTCATACAACGCCATCTGAAACCTGAAGCCCAAAAACAGACCATAGAACTTTTTGAAAAAAAAGGCATAGTACCTACATCCATGATGGATATTTCCGATGGTTTGGCAAGCGAATGCTTGCACATCTGCAAGGAAAGCAAGGTAGGCTGCGAGGTTTATCTGGAAAAACTGCCTATAGATTACGAGACAGCCAAGACCTTGGAGGAGTTTAAGATACTGCCAGAGACGGCAGCCTTGAACGGCGGAGAAGACTATGAGCTTCTTTTCACCATAGACCAGAAAGACTATGACAAAATAAAAGATGAACAAAACATAAGCGTGATAGGCTATATAACAGACGAGAGCATGGGACAGAAACTTATCACTCCGCAAAACACTTCCATGGATATAAAAGCACAGGGTTTTAATCATTTCACAAAAAGTGAATAAAAATTTCTTTCCTACAGGAATAAAGTATCATATTTTGATGTATCTTTGCACTCTGATTTTGGAGTTTTCACAGGCATGAGAAATATCTTAGCATCAAGAAGGTTTGTTGTCATGGGCATCTTTATAGCAATAGGCGTGGTCTTTGCCATAAGGTTGCTTTATCTGCAGATTATTGATGATACGTATGCGGAACTGGCTGACAGAAACGCTATCAGGTACGTAACACAGTATCCTTCACGTGGCTTGGTCTATGACAGGAACGGCAAACTTTTGGTCTATAATGAAGTTGTCTATGATTTGATGGTTATTCCTCGCCAAGTGAAAGAACTGGACACCAATGAATTTTGCTCTCTGTTGAAAATCAGCAAGGAAGACTTCATAAAAAAGATGGAGAAAGCAAAAAAATACTCCATGTATGCTCCTTCTTTCTTTGAAAAACAGATACTCAAGGAGGAGTTTGCCCCTTTGCAGGAGAGGTTATATACTTTTCAGGGTTTTTATGCTCAAAAACGTACCATAAGGTCATATCCCGACAGTGTGGCTGCAGCTGTCCTTGGCTATATAGGTGAGGTCAGCGAAAAAAAGATAGAAGACGAACCATACTACAAGCGAGGTGACTACATAGGAATGAGTGGCATAGAGAAAAGTTATGAAGGGGTGCTAAGAGGTGTAAAAGGCAGCAAGATAACCCTTGTAGATGTGCATAACAGAGAGAAAGGTTCTTTCCAGAACGGAAAATATGACGTCCCTGCCATTGCTGGCAAGAACCTTTATTCTACCATAGACCTTGAATTGCAAAAATATGCTGAGCAGCTGATGAAAAACAAGCGTGGCTCCATTGTTGCCATAGAACCGTCTACAGGAGAAATTCTTTGTTTTGTTTCTGCTCCGTCGTATGACCCTAACCTTTTGGCTGGAAGAGAAAGAGGCAACAACTATAAAAAACTTGCTGATGATATCGCAAAGCCTTTGTTCAACAGAGCTCTTATGGCTCAATATCCTCCAGGAAGTATTTTCAAGGTAGCACAAGCATTGGTAGCCTTGGATATGGGAGTAATAACCGAGGGTACAGGATTTCCTTGCGACAAAGGATTGGTGGGTTGCCATAATCACCCTTCTGCTACACGCGTAAGAGATGCTATAAAAATGTCTTGCAATCCCTATTTCTATAGAGTTTTTCAACGTGAAGTACAGCAAAAAGACCCTAAGACGGGAAAAGTAGAAAGCAAATACGGCCTTTCTCTTTGGACAGCAGCAATGAAACGCATGGGCTTTGGGACAAAAATGGATATTGACCTGCCAAATGTAACAAGCGGAAACATACCGGATACGAGCTTCTACAACAGGTGGTATCCAACAGGCTGGAACTTCTACACCATCTACTCCAACAGTATTGGTCAGGGAGAGGTGATGGTTGTACCTATACAGATGGCAAACTTTGCCGCATTGGTTGCAAACAGAGGTTGGTATATTACTCCTCACGTGGTAAAAGCTTTTGGCGATGAAAAACATAAAGAAATTTATAAAAAATATGTTGAAAAACACTATTCATTGATAGCCTCCTCGTGGTGGAACATTGCCGTGGAAGGAATGTGGGGAGTGGTTCATGAGGCAGGAGGAACAGGCAGGAGAGCAGATGTGCCTGATTTAAACGTCTGTGGCAAAACAGGAACGGCGGAAAACATAGGTGCCGACCACTCTGTCTTTATCTCCTTTGCTCCAAAAGACAATCCTAAGATAGCAGTCTCTGTTTATGTGGAAAATGCACGAGGAGGCGGTGGCACATGGGCTGCCCCTATTGCCGGACTGATAATAGAGAAATATATCAAACGTAAAGTTGAGAGAGTGGATATAGAAAAACAATATATGGAAGCTGCTCCTTGTCAGCCATTACCTCTAAGGGGAGGACATATAAAAGCAAAGAAAAAAGACAGTTCTTCTCCTGCTAAACACAAAAAAAACTCTTCCTCCGACAATGCTTCCTCTTCAGACAACACAACTAACAACAATTGAAAACAATGGACAGAAAAACACAAAGCATATTCAAGAATATAGAATGGAAACTTATCTTTGCTTTCTTTTTCCTTGTTTTTGTGGGTTGGATCAGTATCTATGCAGCCGTTTATGACGGAGAACATTCCAGCATTTTGGATTTCTCATGCAGATATGGCAAACAATTGGTATGGATACTTGCAGCCTTTGTCATAGCCTTGTTTGTCATGGTTACCGACCCTAAGTTTTTCTCCCAGACATCATACCTCATCTACGCAATATGCATAGGAATGCTGCTGGTTGTCCTCGTTACCGGCTCTGTTACCAAAGGTGCAAAAAGCTGGCTGGGTGTCGGTGATTTTGGAATACAACCCTCAGAGTTCGCCAAGATGGCTACAGCCTTGGCTTTGGCTAAATATCTCTCTGCACTCAACGTTGATATGAACCAATGGAGGACAAAGCTTACCGCAATAGGGATAATCGCATTGCCAATGTTCTTGGTCCTGCTGCAAAACGATACCGGTTCTGCCTTGGTCTTCTTTTCTTTCATCTTTGTATTGTTCAGGGAGGGTCTTTCTTCCTATGTTCTTATACTTGGAGCAAGTGCCATAGTTTTGTTTGTTCTTGCCTTGCTTGTCAATCCTTATATCCTCTTAGGAATACTGGCTGTAGCAACCCTTATTGCTTACTTTATAATTCACAGACGTAACTACAAGGCAAGGTTTATCTATTTTCTGGGCGTGTTTATCTTCTGTTCCCTTGTGGTTCTGGGCGTTGAATTTGGCTACAACGAAGTGTTGGAATCCCATCAGAAAGACCGTATAGAAGTATTGCTGGGAAAGAAACAAGACTACAAAGGCGTAGGCTATAATGTCAATCAATCAAAGATTGCAATAGGCTCCGGCCGTATTTTTGGCAAAGGTTTTTTGCAGGGAACACAGACAAAGTTTAACTTTGTGCCGGAACAGGACACCGATTTCATCTTCTGCACCATAGGAGAAGAATGGGGTTTTGTTGGAAGTGCGATTATAATTTTTGTCTTTGTATGGTTGTGCGTGAAGATTGTAAAAGTGGCAGAACGGCAACGAAGCAATTTTGCAAGAATATATGGATACAGCATAGCAGGAATAATTTTCTTCCACTTCTTTGTAAACATAGGCATGACAATAGGTATCCTGCCCGTGATAGGTATTCCTTTGCCGTTTATCTCCTATGGAGGTTCCTCTCTCTGGGCTTTCACTCTTATGCTGTTTATCTTTATCCGCCAAGATGTAGCCAGAGGTCAGTTGGTGTAGTCCTGTAGTTTGTGTTTTTACAGACGTTCTATTTTTTCTATAAACTGCCTTACGACTTCAAAGGAATTGTTTGCCATAGTAGTCCAAAAGTCTTGGTATTGCTGAGCCTGATTGGGTTTAAGCGGATTGTCGCTTATTAACCTGAAAGAACAGAAAGATGTCTTTCTTATATAACAGGTCTGAGCTATTGCACAAGTCTCCATATCCACTGCCATGGCTTTTGGGAAAGAAGACAAAATATTTTGCATCTTTTCTTTGGTTGTAACGAACCAGTCACCAGAAACTATCTGCCCGATATGAATACTCTGTTTATAGGTTAATGTCTTTGCTATGGAAAGAATGGACTGGGGAGCAGAGAACTGGGCAGGCATACCCTGAACTTGTCCAAAATGATTGTCCTCTCCACAAAAAACATCATAATAACAAGTATTTTCGCAAACAACGAGGTCCAAAGATTCCACCATTTCGTTTGCTCCTCCGGCAACTCCTGAAGAAAGTACCAAATCTGGGGCAAACCTGTTGATAAGATTTTCTGTGCCTACGGCTGCATTGACTTTGCCTACTCCGCATTGTTGTAAAATGACTTCATGATTTCCTATCTTGCCCGTAACATAGGTGTAAACAGAAGTCTCCAAGGTTTGACTTTCGTGCAGAAGCTGTTGTAGAAGAGCAAACTCTTTCTGCATTGCTATTATTATTCCTATCTTCATAAATAAGTATTGATTAGAATGGATAACCTATACCAAACTGAATGACGACATCTTTGAATTTTGTATTGTGGAGAACAAGTCTGTCGTCAATATCAAGGCTTGGATCCCAGACTTTGAGGGCAAAATCCACACGTATAATCATAACACTTATATTCAGTCTTACTCCCAAACCAAAGTCTGTGGCTATCTCTTTATAAAAGTCTCTGCTTATCTTTCCTCCTTCCATTCCAGACACATCCTTAAGAGTCCAGATATTGCCTGCATCAACAAAGGCTGCGCCTTCCAAAGGCCCTATGAAAGGAAATCTGTATTCCATACTTAAACCAAAAGCTATATCTCCAGCCCTGTCGTATTTCATTTCTCCTTTTGGAGAACTGTGTCCCGGACCTAACTCTCTAAGTTGCCAGCCTCTAAGATTGTTTGCTCCTCCTCCAAAGAAACTCTTCTCATACGGCAGAGCCTCTGCATTACCATATGGAACACCTACACCTCCGTATATTTTACAAACAAAGGATGTTCTTTGTGTAAGATGGTTGTATCTGATGAAAGAAAAATCTGTTCTGAAATACTGGGAAAAAGGTATGTTGAAAACAGTATAGTTGCCGTCTTTATCCTTGGACTGCCCGGTAAGTGAGGAATAAGCATTAAGAACATTGCCCGCCACCTCTATATTGGCAGAAAAATAATTGAACCGCTTTCTTTTCTTGCTTAACACCTGACCATTGTAGACATAGCCGTAACGCATGGCCATTACAAAGTGGTCGGTCATCTGATAACGAATCCTACGGTCCATGCTGTTAATCAAGGCTTCATAGTTTTTATCGGTTATCTCCATATTGACATAGTTGATTTCAATAGGTGTAAAATAAAAAAATTTCTTTTCTGAGGTGTTCCAGCTATAACCAAAGTTGGTGTTGAAGATAGACCTGTTGTAATAAGACCGACGTTGAAGATTGTATCCTGCCTTTATGCTTGTATGAGGGTGATAGCGCATAGAATAAAAATTAGTGGAAAAAGGAGCAAGAAAACGAGGCAGTTCCAATCCAAAATCTATTCCCGACTCAAACGCATTGAAGATTTCCCATCCTTTGGCATTCCGCTGACCAGAGAATATCTTGCTGTTGATTTCTGCTGCAAGCTTGATATTTGTAGTGAATATCTCCGCACCATGGAACAGATTTCTGTTGGTAAAAGACAGATTGCCTTCTGCTCCAAAGTTGGAAGAGTTGCCATAGTTAAGATTATTGTTGTTATTGGCTGAGTAGTTTATCTCAAAAGAAGAAGAAAGACTTATAGGCTTTGTCATTGTCAGCCTTATATAGTTTGCCAGATTGAGAGTATCGCCGTCAAAAGGAGCAACAGGTTCATAATACATATCCACATACTTAAAATTTCTCAGCTGGAAGAGAGCTGAATAAGTGTTCTTGCTAATAGCAGGAGAATATAAATGATTGTTCTGCACAAGTATGCAACGCTGTAAAGTCTTCCGTTTGATTATTGGTTTTGGTGTATTGTTGATAAAGTACAGAGGAGTAACAGCGAAATTCTTTTGTGGCTTATGATAGGTAAGCATTGTATCTGTAGGAGGTATATAGTCAGGAGAAGTAACAGGTATATAGTTTGGATAAAGATATATTTTTGAAATCTTGTAAGGCTTGTGTGTTGAGGCTTTGCCGTTGTTATCCACAGGGTTTTTCACATACATCTTTATCTGTGTTTTATCCACTCCCAGGGTAGTATCTATTTCAAAACTGATGTATGAAGCATTGAAAGCATAATAACCTTTGTCCTGCATGGCACTTGCCACATCCGTACGAATGGAGGAAAGCACAGATTCGTTATACCAGTCTCCTTTTTTTATTATACCTTTTTTTATCAAAGGCTTTATGACAGAATACATATTCTCGTCTTCTGTACTAAGATAAAAAGTGTCTATCTTTGCTCTGTAAGGAATGTCTATGATATAGTTTTCTGTACGTCTTTTTTTGTAATAAGTCCAAGGAGCATACCACCGCCTTACATTGGAAAGAGAATCTTTTACAACTGCAGAAAAACAACCACGGGACTTCAGATAGGTTTTTATATTCTTAATGGATGTTTCAGTGTATCGCTCACTAAGTTCCACAGGTTTCTCTCCAATGGAACGAAAAACATATTTCTCAAAAAAATTACATGCAGTATCTTCTATAGGACGGGAAACACTGTAAATATACATTCCCATTTTCATTCCAAAAACTTTATGGTTGGGGTCTTGTTTTATATAATTGACCAGATCGCCCTTGCCTATGTCGTATTCTTTGGTGTTGAGGTGTATTTTATTCTTGGAAAGAAGATAACCGTCTTTGCTGATATGCTTGTTTGGAGAACAGGAACACATTAGTATTATCAAAACCAACAAAAACAATATGCTATATCTATGCTTCATTTACAAGTACTGATTTATTTCCTTTAATATTTTCTGAGTAGCCCCGGCATTGTCTTCCACATATTTCCCGTTAAGCACACAAGATGTTTCATAATACTCTTGGTCTGTCAACAGACGTTCCACCCATAAAGCAAGTTCTTCCTTGTTTTTTATCTCCACAGCACTCTTCTGTTTTAACAGGTCTTGAGCTTCCTTGAACTTCTTGTTGTTTGGTCCAAAGGCTACTGGTTTGTAGAACACAGCGGCTTCCAAGACATTGTGGATACCTACTCCAAAACCTCCTCCAACGTATGTTATATCCGCCTTGCCATAAATATAGGAAAGTATGCCTATGCAGTCTATGACAAGTACTTTTTTGTTTCTTATGTTTTCTTTGTCCGCCTGAGAATACAAAACATTTGATGGGAACAGCTTTTGTATTTCAACTATATGTTCTTTGTGAATCTGATGAGGAGCAAGTATAAGCTTTATGTCTTCCCTCTGGTACAAAGCATCGTGTATTATTCTCTCGTCCTCCTTCCAAGAAGAACCTGCAATAAAGACTTTTCCCTTTCCTTTGCAAAACTCTTCCACAACAGGAAAATCTTTCTGCTCCCTGGTTATGGCAAAGACTCTGTCAAAACGGGTATCACCGCATACAATCGCATTGTCATAACCCAACGAATGCAACACCTGTTTTGTGCCCTCGTCCTGCACAAAGAAAGTATTGAAGCATTTCAGTTGTTTTCTGAACCACGAAGAATAGAACTTTGTCAGATAATGGTTCTTTCTCAGGATAAGGGAAACCTGAAACAAAGGAGTGTTGCCCAATTCTCTGATATAATTGTACCAAAACTCATATTTTACGAAAAACACCACAGACGGATTGACCATGGAGACAAAGCGCCTTGCATTTCTTTTGGTGTCAAAAGGCAGATATACAACATAATCGGCTTCTTTGTAGTCTTTTCTTGGCTCATAACCGGAGGGAGAGAAAAAAGAGACAAGTATTTTGTAATCCAGTCTTGCCTGTCTTAAGACACTTATGAGGTTCCTCGCCTGCTCAAACTCTCCTAAGGAAGAACAATGAAACCACGCTATCCTGTCATCTTTTCTTATGGATTGGAGTTTTTGAAATGTTTCCTTCTGTCCTTGAAGCATAAGTTTTATTTTCTTGTTCCTCAAAGCCAGAAGTCTGCAGACAAACATCAAAAGATATATTCCTATATTATATATTGCTTTCATAACGAAAAGGACAGTGTGTGTTTAATAGAAATATATTTTGTCTGCCTTTCTGCCAAAGAAAGGAAACATCCAGCCTACTTTTACGGAAAGCATATAATCGGTATATCGCTTGTCGTCTCCGCTCATCAGGTCAAACTGATACTTTCTTGTCATCTTGGTCTTTGCCATATAGCCCTGCACTCCAGCATACCAGTTGGCGTATGTTTTTTTGCTCAGATGCATATAGCCTACAAAGACGCTCGCCATATAACCCCGCATCTGCCTGTCATAACCGTATGCATAATCATCTTCCAGCTGAGGCACTCTGCCCAAAGTGGACTGATAGATTATCTGATGTTGAATAAATCCGCCGTTTATTGTTATCGCCAAACCTGAGTTTGGATTGGAAAACCATAGGGGGAAAATCTTTCCTATTCCCAAAGAAAAAGAAAGGTTTCTGCTATAAGCCACCACGCCTGCATCCGTACCCTCATTGCTGATGATAAAAGGATTGGCGTCGTTGGTCATAAGTCCCGAAAGGATATTGTCAAGATTCTTGACGTTGTTGTTGCCAAACTGAAAACAAAAGTCGGCTATGTACAACCAGTTGCTCTTAGTCTTCCAGCCTAAGTTGGCATCTATATTGAAGAATGACTTGTATCTGTTTCCCATTTCTCCAAAAGGAAATGTCCAGCCTACAGCCCCTGCAAAGAACGGAGTGCTTACCACCTCATCTTTCCCTACAATCTTTCCCGAAGATGTTTTCTCTGGTTTTACTTCCTGTGCAGATAAAACAAAACAAATAAATGCAAAGAATATTATAAAAAAAGTTTTTTTCATATTATTTTACAACGGATAATTGTTTATTATATTGTTTATCGTTGATTATTACCGTAAAAATATAGGTACCATTGCTTAAGTCTGAAATATCTATATTACTACGTTCGTCTATCAATCCCCTCTTCAAAACTCTTCCCATAACATCAGCAATAAGATACTCGCCTTTCCCTCCTTTCAGATCCAGATTTAAAAAATCTTTGGCTGGCAAAGGGTAAATGGTATATAAAGACATATTTTGTTGCAAAAGTATTTCTCCCAAGGAAAGCATACCGTCAAAACATTGTACTTCTATTGTCTGACTTTCATATTCAGGCTTTGATACCACCACAGAATATGAGCCACTTTGTATTGGACGAAAGAAATATCCCTCATCATTTGTATATACTTCAGAATTGTCCCTGTCATGATTTTCTATATAAATCTGAACACCTGAAAGACTTTCCCCTGTTGCCGCATCTTTTACTATACCTTCAAAACCTTTTTGACAATAATCAGTCATCACAAACAAAGAATTGTGCAAATAGTTCCAATATTTTGGCAAATCACTTGAAGGCGGTGCATATTGTTTGGAAACCTCCAAGGTTACTTCTCTGCAAAAAGCAAAATAAGTGTGCCAATCTTGTCTTCCTCCATATACTTTATACCAATCTCCTCCATCAATATAGCCTGTGGAAGAATAAGAACTCATAAAATATGATTGAGGAGCATTCAAAGCTTGCATAAAATCTTCCGCCATATCTACAAACCAATCCCTGTCTGCATGTGTAGTTTCATAACTTGTCCAACAATCAAAAGGATAATTGAAAATTTCCTCACCTGTGTGAAGATTACAACTCATATTAAATTTTTCCCTTAAAGCATAATTCATAAAAGCATCTGTTTCCACTTCATGATTAAGATTATCTCCTTGTACAGGGTCTGGAAAATTTCTGTTTAAATCCACATTGTTAGCGTTATATCTCATTGCATTGTTGATAGTGTTGTTATTGGTTCTGTATAATCCGTCTGGGTTTGCTATTGGACAAATATATAAATCTATCTCTCTTGCCGAACATTCTGCATAGTGGTTTAAAACACTGTCCGCCAAACGCATCAGAAGAATGATACCTGTTGTTTCGTTTCCATGAATGGTGGAAGAATAAAAGAATTTTGGTTTTTTATGCTCATTTAACGAAGAGGATATTCTAAGGGCTAACAACAATCTGTTGGAAACAGAATAACCTATGGTATCTAACCTGCAAATTGACGGAAAATTGTTTCTGCAGGAATCCATAAACCTTAAATAAGTGTCGTATGTTGGATATCTGTCCCAGGAATACAACTCGTTAAGATTGGATGCCATCTCATAAGTACCAGCTTTCAGTTCTTCCTGCTGAGAAAAACTGTTATAAGCAAACAAGCTCAGTAAAGCTGATAAAAATAATATCTTTTTCATAATTTATTCTTTAAGTTTTGTATCAATAACTATAGTTACAGGTCCATCATTGCACAAGTCTATTTGCATATCTGCTCCAAATTCTCCCGTTGCTATAGGCTTTGAGAGTTTCCTCTGAAGAGAGAGTACAAATTTTTCATACATAGGTTTGGAGAATCCCGGTTTTGAGCTTCTGAGGTAGGAAGGACGGTTCCCTTTCTTCGTAGAAGCATACAATGTAAATTGGCTTACAACCATTATTTCTTGGTTTACTTCCTCAAGGCTTTTGTTCATAATTCCATTTTCGTCATCAAATATCCTCAGTTTTACTATCTTGTCTGTAAGCCACTCTATATCATAGTCAGTATCGCTGTTTTCTACTGCCATAAGTATCATCATTCCTCTTCCTATAGAAGATTTTTCTTTCGTTTCTATACTTACCTTTGCTCTTGTTACCCTTTGTATAACTACTCTCATAATTTTTTTTGTTATTAATCTAACTCCCATTGTGGTGTTTGCAGCTCGTCGCTTTCCAACATTTTTATATAGTTAATGTAGCGTTCATGGGATATTTCTTCTTTTTCCACTGCTTCCTTTATTGCACAATGTGGTTCGTGTGTATGAGTACAATTATAGTATTTACAATCATTTAACCTCAATTTCATTTCTGGAAAATACAAAGCAAGTTCTTCTTTTTTGAAATCTACCATTCCAAAGGATTTTATCCCAGGTGTATCTATTATATTTATGTCTTCAAAGGAAAGCATTTGCGCAAATGTTGTAGTATGTTTGCCAGAAAGGTGTTGAGAAGATATTTCTGCTGTTTTCAATTGAGCTATAGGGAAAAGAGCATTAACTATGGAACTTTTACCCACTCCGCTATTGCCAGCAAACAAACACACTTTATTCCTCATCTCTTTTTTGAGATTTCCCAAACCCAGTTGCTTTGCTGCAGACAAAAATAAACATTTATAGCCTATCTTTTCGTAAATGTCTAACAAATAAGAAGCATACTCCTTCGCCTGTTCATCATAAATATCTACTTTGTTGAAGAGTATTTCACAAGGTACATTATAGGCAGAAGCAGTTACAAGAAATCTGTCAATAAAAGCCGTGTCTGTCCTTGGGCCCCTGGCAGAAATAACAAGAAAGGCTAGGTCTATATTTGAAGCAATGATATGTGTCTGTTTGGATAGTTTAGTTGAACGCCTGATTATATAGTTCTTTCGGTCAAATATCTTATCTATTAATGCGATGTCTGAATTGTCGGATTGCAAAAAATGAACCCTGTCCCCTATGGCTATTGGATTTGTTGACTTGATACCCTTAATACGAAAACTCCCTTTAATAACACATCTTACCAAAGTGCCATCCTCTTTTTTTACAATATAACTATCACCTGTAGTCCTTATGACAATACCCTCTGTCTGCTCGTTCTCTTGCATAAAATCCCTAACTATTATAAAAAAAAGAAGTGATATAAGTCGCTCACTTCTTCTTTCATTCTCTTTGTAGCGGGGGCAGGATTCGAACCTACGACCTTTGGGTTATGAGCCCAATGAGCTACCTCTGCTCCACCCCGCAGTCTGTCTTTTCAGTTTGCAAAATTACAACACTTTGTCAAAATTACCAAATAAAATTTTGTTTTTTTATCAAAAAAGTTAAAAACAATAACCTTAACCAATAGAATACAGAGCCTTTTTTCTTTGCTAAAAATATCTCTGTTGTCATTGTATATTTCCTAATAAATATAGTTTGAGGTTTTGCAATATTTTTGTTGAAATAGCGTTTAAAGGTAAAAATAAAGTTATGGAGACTAACAATATAAACAAAAGTCTTTACATTTCTCAAGAAGAACTGTCTGAAATAGTAAACCGATTAGCCCAACAAATAAATGCTGACTACAAAGATAAAGAACCGGTTTTTGTTGTGGTGCTAAATGGAGCTTTTATTTTTGCAGCTGATTTATTACGGAAGGTAAAGATTTTATCCAAAATAACATTTATAAAACTTGCTTCTTATACCAACGATAAGTCGTCAGGAACAGTAAAACAGCTAATAGGACTTAATGAAAACCTAAAAGGCAAAGATGTAGTCATTGTTGAAGATATTGTAGATACAGGTTTAACAATGCAATCTCTTAGAAAACAACTCTTGGCTTTGGATGTTAAAAGTTTGGAAATAGCTGTATTAATGTTTAAGCCTCATAAATTTCAATGCAATTATCCTATAAAATACATAGGAAAAGAAATAGAAGATCCGTTTATTGTCGGTTATGGTTTTGACCTTGATGGCTATTATCGCAATCTTCCTGCCATTTATCAAGTAAAAGAATAATTTCAATTTAAAACTATGCATTCGAGACATAAAACTGTCATAGCCCTTATTATAGGTTTATTCTTGGGAGTCTTTTTTGTAATGGTCTTTCTGTTTTTCAAAGGTAATAATGTAACCATTCTAAACCTAAAGGAAGATTATTCACCCTCAAAAACGCAAACCGTTCATCATTATTCCAAGAAACCTTCTGCATCTACCTATTACACCAACAAGAGAACTAAAAATCAATATCTAAACAGCCCTTTCAAAGAAGAAAAGTCTCAACCTACAACCAATGATAACCAACCTAAGACTGCAAAATATGATGTTTTAATAGATTTAAACACAGCTGATACACTGGATTTGCAAATCATCAGAGGTATAGGTCCTGTATATGCAAGAAATATCTACAATTATGGAAAACGATTGGGTGGATACATAAATAAAGAACAATTAAAAGAAGTTTGGGGAATAAGTGACAGTGTCTATAAGAATATTTCTCCTTACATAGTACTGCAGACAAAAAGTGTAAGAAAACTGAACATAAATACCGACAACATAAAAACTTTGTCTTATCACCCTTATATAGATTATTATCTCGCAAAATCCATAATACAATACAGACAACAAAACGGACCATATCAAACTATAGAGGCTCTTAAATACAACAGTCTTTTAAGCCTTGAAGACTACGAAAAACTTGCCCCATATCTTACAACCGAATAAAAAAACTTGTAAATATTGAAAGATTTATTATCTTTGCACTTTAAAATAAAACCATCATTATTATGATACAGAGTGAAAATGTAACCGTTGAAACAGCGCACAAGTTGGGCTTGCTTGATGAAGAATTTGAAAAAATAAAAGAATATCTTGGGGGAAGAACTCCCAATTTTACAGAACTGAGTATTTATTCTGTGATGTGGTCTGAGCATGCCTCATACAAAAACAGCATAAAGTGGATAAAGAAACTGCCTAAAGAGGGCAAGCAGATGTTGGTTGCTCCAGGAGAGGAAAACGCTGGAATGGTAGATGTGGGAGATGGAAGAGCTTGTGTTTTCAAGATAGAAAGTCATAATCATCCTTGTGCTGTGGAACCTTTCCAAGGTGCCGCAACAGGAGTAGGAGGAATAAACAGAGACATTTTCACTATGGGTGCAAGACCTATAGCCCAACTTAATTCTTTGCGTTTTGGTTCTTTGAAGAGCAATCATGCAAAACGCTTGTTCAAAGGAACTGTTGAGGGTATTTCTCATTATGGCAACAGCTTTGGCGTTCCTGTTTTAGGAGGAGAGGTTTTCTTTGACGAATGTTTTGAAAACAATCCTTTGGTAAATGCTATGAGTGTAGGTATAATGAAGAAAGAAGACCTTATCTCTGCAGTGGCAAAAGGCAAAGGCAATCCTGTTTATATTGTAGGTTCTTCCACAGGCAAAGACGGGATACATGGTGCAACGTTTGCAAGTGCAGATGTTACAGAAAACTCTGCTGACGACATACCATCTATTCAAGTTGGCGACCCATTCCAAGAGAAACTTCTTTTGGAAGCAAGTCTCGAACTTGGAAGAAGTGGAGCCATTGTCGGCATGCAGGATATGGGAGCTGCTGGCATTATATGTTCTACAAGCGAAATGAGTGAAAAAGGCGGAAGCGGAATGGTAATCAATCTTGACAAGGTACCTCTTCGCCAGCAAAACATAGAGGCTTGGGAAATACTTCTTTCTGAATCACAAGAACGTATGCTTGTTGTTGCTAAAAAGGGACAGGAAGCAACAGTGGAAAAAATATTTGAGAAATGGGATTTGAACTGTGCCAAGATAGGAGAAGTGATAGATGAAGATATGCTTTACTTCTACTGGAAAGGTGAATTGGTTGCAAAGGTACCTGCTTCCACTCTTGTTCTTGGCGGCGGAGCTCCTCAATACGACAGAGAATACACAGAACCGGAATACTACAAACATACACACGATTTCAAACTTTCAGACATAAAAGAACCATCTCTGCAGGAATGTAAAAAAATTGCTCAAGAAATGACAAAGAACCCTAACCTTGCATCAAAACGTTGGGTAATTGAGCAATATGATTCCATGGTTGGAACAAGAAATATGACCACAAATGCTCCTGCAGATGCTGGCATTGCAAATATCAAAGGCTGTTCAAATGGTATAGCCATGACATGTGACTGCAATTCACGCTATGTTTATTCTGATCCTTTCATAGGAACAGAAATAGCGGTAGCGGAAGCTGCAAGAAACATTGTTTGTGCTGGTGGTGTGCCATTGGCAGTTACCAATTGCTGTAACTTTGGCAATCCTTACAAACCAGAAACCTATTGGCAGTTTGTAAATGCTGTAAAAGGTATGGGTGAGGCTTGCAAAAAGTTCTCCACACCTGTTACCGGAGGTAATGTAAGTTTCTACAATCAGGCATCTATCAACGGTATTGTGGAAGCAGTTATGCCTTCTCCTGTGATAGGTATGATAGGAACAGTGGACAAGAGACATCAGACTTCATTGGATTTCAAACGCAAAGGAGCAACCATCTTTCTACTTGGAGAAATCAAGGACGATATCAACTCTTCTGAATATCTTTACAACTATTGCGGCGTAAAACTTTCTCCTGTCCCTTACTTTGATATGGACAAAGAATATGCTTTGCAACAAGTGTTGAAGAAACTTATCAAGGAAGGATTTATTGAATCTGCCCATGACGTAAGCGACGGTGGTTTGTTTATGAACTTGATTGAAAGTGCAATGCACAGAGATTTAGGTTTCAACATTGTTACTGACAGTGAGGTGCGTTTGGATTCATTCCTGTTTGGAGAGAGTCAGTCACGAGTAGTTGTTACCATATACGAAGAGAAATACAACGACTTCGTGGCTATCATGAACAAAGAGAATGTGCCTTTCCTTGCAATAGGTAAGGTAACAGACGGAGACATAGTTGTAGATGATGAAGACTTTGGCACAATAAGACAATACAAACACGTTTATAACAACGTTTTGAATGAAATAATGGATAAGTAATAAGGTTTTTCCCCTATTATTCTTTATGAATGTAGCTGCATTGGTTTCGGGAGGAGTTGATTCCTCTGTTGTGGTGTATAGATTGAAAGAAATGGGAATCACTCCTACTGTCTTTTATATAATGATAGGAATGGACGACAGCGAGTGTCCCAAAGAGGAAGATATTGAGATTACATCCTACATCGCAAAGAAATATGGTTGTAAAATGGAAGTTGTAAATCTGCAACAGGAATACTTTGACAGAGTTGTAAACTATACCATAGAGACAGTACATCAAGGATTGACTCCTAACCCCGATGTGATGTGCAACAAAATGATAAAATTCGGAGCTTTCAACGAAAAGTGGGGCAAAGACTTTGACAAGATTGCTACAGGTCACTACTGCACAACAACAAATGCAGAGAATCTTGTCTGGCTTTCAACTGCCAAGGACAAAATAAAAGACCAGACGGACTTTTTAGCACAGATTTCTTATTCACAATTAGAAAAAATAATGTTTCCTGTTGGAAATCTTACCAAGCAAGAAGTAAGAACTATAGCAGAACAGGAGAAAATGCCTTCAGCTTTCAGGAAAGACTCTCAGGGAATATGTTTTCTTGGCAAGATAAACTACAATGATTTCATCAAACGCTATTTGGGAGAGAAAGAGGGTGAAATTGTTGAACTCGAAACAGGAAAAATTCTTGGCAAACACAAAGGTTTCTGGTTTCACACTATTGGTCAAAGAAAAGGATTAGGTCTCAGCGGAGGACCATGGTTTGTTGTAAAGAAAGATATTCCAAATAATGTTCTCTATGTTTCTCAAGGTTATGACCCAATTACTCAATATGGAATGGAAATGGACTTAGGTGCTTTCCATTTTCTTACCAAAGACGTATGGGGAGACTTTGAGGGAGAAAAAGAAATAAGTCTCAAGATACGTCATACTCCTGATTTTACCTTAGGATGGATTTCCAAGAAAGAAGATATTTATCATGTTCGCTTTGAACATAAACTGCAGGGCGTGGCACAAGGACAATTTGGCGTAATCTATGATGAAGAAAGTCATATCTGCTATGGCAGTGGCACAATAGTCTAAGACTCTCCAAGATTTTACAAGCAAAGATTTTTTGTTTTGGAGTAGTTTTTCTATTTTAATTTCATTTCAGCCAAAAGAATATTACTGCAATTTTGCAATGGTTTGAAAAACTTTTGTAATTTTGCAGATATAACACATTTGTGTTATGTTTTAATGTTTTGGAGCGATACGCTTTTTTGTAACTTGTCTATATAAAGTGTGGAAACTTTAGAGTCTTAACAGGTTATAAATATGTATGGCATGCTAAGCCTGATTCTTTGGGCGTGGATTCTGCTATATTTATATCTTTAAGACGAGGTTTTTTCCACACACCTATATAGAAAGATATGTATAGAGTGTTTGTGATTTCACGCTTTTTTGTTTTACAACATAGGATATAAGGAGTATCCTTCCTTTTCAGAAATCACAGAAAGGAAAACAAACAATATGAAGAGAATACTATCTCTTGTGGCTTTTGCGGTAATAATGCTTTTGTCATCCTCTGTCTTTGCCCAAAGCAATTACCAAGATGTCGTCTATCTTAAAAACGGTTCTGTAATACATGGAATAATCATAGAGCAGATACCAAATGTTTCCATAAAAATACAAACAGCTGACAGAAATATATTTGTCTATAACATCAGCGAAGTAGAAAAGATCACAAAAGAATTTTTAGATGATGATTCTTATTACGGAATGCGTAAAAAAAGAAAAACTTCAAATAAAAAGAATACTGATGTTTACAGAGGTTTTTTTGATATTGGTTATGCAGTAGGAGTAGGAACTTATAAAACAGACAGACTTGTTATAAATACTTCTCATGGTTATCAGATAAATCCTCTTGTCTATATAGGAGGAGGCTTTGGTTTGCACTATTTTTCAGATCGGGAAGAATTACAAGTCCCTATATTTGTAAATTCAAGATTGAATTTCATAGACAACAACATCACTCCTTTTCTTGATGTCAAGGTTGGTTATAGTGTTGCCAAGAATGAAGGTTTTTATTTCTCTCCTTCTGGAGGAGTAAAGTTTGATCTTAATGCTATTGCTTTAAATCTTTCTGTAGGATACGAAATGCAGTATATAGAATTTTGGGGAGAACATTTTAATTTCGGGGCTGTTTCATTTAGATTCGGTATAGAGTTTTAGAAATAAAAAAGCAGAGTTGGGAAATACTCTGCTTTTTTCTTAGATTAGGCGATTAAAATATTGATATACTGCTTACTTTATTAGATGATTTTTCACTGAAAAAACAAAACGAAGATTTGATAAAAAAAGACTTGATCTTTTTTCACGGAAATCAAGTCTTTTTACCCTAAAGAGTTGATATTTTTTTTTGAAATCCAACTCTTTTTTTCAGCACAGAATTCATGGTACTGCAAGGCAGACTATGATGCAATAAAGTTTTGTAAAACACTATTTATTAAATATTTATTTGCTTGACTTTATCTTATTTTGAGAAAAAGAATTAAAAAACTTTGCCAATTAAAGAAAACTTTATAATTTTGCACTCTGATTTTAGAGATGGTATCTTTAGTTCAGTTGGTTAGAACGTCGGATTGTGGTTCCGAAGGTCGTGAGTTCGAATCTCACAAGGTACCCCACAAGATAAAAGGCTTCAAAATCCTCGAAGGACTTTGGAGCCTTTGTAGGTTTAATAAAACTTCTGATTATGCATAAAGCAGGTTTTGTAAATATAATAGGCAATCCTAATGTCGGCAAAAGCACTCTTATGAATGCTTTGGTGGGAGAAAATCTTTCAATAACAACATTCAAGGCACAGACCACAAGGCACAGGATAATGGGCATAGCAAACGGAGAGGATTTTCAAATAGTTTATTCCGATACTCCGGGAATAGTCAATCCCCATTACAAACTACATGAACAGATGATGGCTTTTGTGTCTTCGGCTTTGAAGGATGCAGACGTTTTTCTTCTTGTTACTGAGGTGGGAGAATCGCTCAAGAATGAGAAGACGCTTGAATACATCATCAATTCAAAAGTGCCTGTAATATTGGTTCTGAATAAGATAGATCTTTCTTCGCAGGAGATAATCAACGACAAGATAAACTATTGGCAAAATATCATTCCAAGAGCTAAAGTCATACCTTGCTCGGCCACAGAGAAGTTTAACTTGGACAAGATTTTTGATGCGATAATGGATGTTCTGCCTGAGAATCCTCCTTACTTCCCAAAGGACGAACTGACCGACAAAAGCATGCGATTTTTCGCTTCCGAGATAATCAGGGAGAAGATTCTGCTGTACTACAACAAAGAAATTCCTTATTCATGTGAAGTCTCCATAGACGAATACAAGGAAAAAGAGGAAACAGACTATATTTCGGCGGTCATATACGTTGAGAGAGAAAGCCAAAAGGGAATAATACTTGGCCACCAAGGTCAGATGATAAAAAAACTTGGAACAGAGGCAAGAAAAGACATAGAAAAGTTCATAGACAAAAGGTGTTATCTGAAACTCTTTGTAAAAGTCAAGGAGAACTGGAGAAATAATCTTAAAGACTTGAAGCATTTTGGATACCAACAACAATAATATAATAGTAGTAGGAGCAGGAGCTGCAGGACTTTTTGTTTCCAATATTCTGGTAAACAAAGGTTATGGTGTTGTTCTTCTGGAAAAAAAACATCAGGCTGGACTAAAACTGAGAATAACAGGAAAAGGCCGCTGCAATATCACTAATTCCAAGCCCAAAGAAGAATATTTTAAACATATTTCCTCTCCTGATTTTTTTGAGCCTGCTTTTGACAATTTCACCAATGAAGACTTGTGTGCGTTTTTCTCGCAAAGAGGTCTGGAAACAGAAGAAGAAAGAGGAGGAAGAGTATATCCCAAAAGCGGAAAAGCATTGGATGTTTTCCTAAACCTTCTAAAGCCATTGGAAGAAAGTCCTCTTGTCCGTATAGAAAAAAACTGTGAGGTGGAACATCTTCTTGTGAGAAACCACAGTGTTGTTGGCGTCAGTACCAATATTGGTGATTTCCAGGGCAGGAATGTAATCCTTGCTACAGGAGGGAGAACCTATCCTTCCACAGGCTCAGAGGGTGACGGATATTTTCTTGCCGAAGAAGTGGGACACAGCATCGTGGAGCCTTTGCCTGCCCTTGTAGGATTGAGAACAAAAGACGGTTATCCAAAACACGTGCAGGATTTCTTGTTGAAAAACTGTGAGGTAAGCATAACAAACAAGCAAAACAAAACCGTTGCAAGCCTCTTTGGAGATGTTTATCTGGACGAATACGGAGTCAGTGGTCCGGTTGTGCTTTCTCTTTCCCGTATTATAGCAAGAGATCTGGACAAAGGAGAACGTTTTCATCTGACCATAGACCATAAACCAAAGGTACCCAAGGAAAAACTTCTGCAGGAAATCCGAAACACCTTCTCCACAAGAAGAACAGAGGAGGTATCTTCCGTCCTTAGAAAATGGTTTGCAAAGCCTTTGGTGAAAGATGTTTTGGAGATATGCAGACTCAATGGCAAGACTATGGCAAAGAATTTAAAGGAAGAAGATTTCAGTTCCATTCTTTGGTATATGAAAGAGAGAAAACAACCTGTAATAGGTGATATGGGGTGGAAAGAAGCCGTGGTTACCATGGGTGGTATAAGCCTTGATGAAATCAATCCCCGCACTATGCAAAGCAAGATTGTAAAAGGCTTGTATTTTTGCGGAGAGGTGATGGATTTGGACGCAGACACAGGAGGCTATAACCTGCAAATAGCTTTCTCTACTGCCAAACTTTGTGCAGATAAAATATAGAAAAACAAAGAAAAAACAAAGACTGTTAGAATAAATTTCAGTACTTTTGCAAAGCAGACTTACAAAAAAATACAAATATGAAACATTTTAGACTACTTTTTGCAATTACGATGATGCTGATAAGTTTTTCTGTCTTTGCCATTCCAGCAAAACAGCAAGCTATAACAGTAAAACAAAGCAACGGTAAAAACCTTACCTTGATACTTCAAGGAGACGAGAGAGTACATTGGGCAAAAACCCTTGACGGTTATTCTCTTTTGAAGAACGAAAACGGAGATTTTGTCTATGCTGTATTGGACGAAAGTGGAAACATGGTAGCTTCTTCTGTTGTTGCCAGCAATGTAGAAGAAAGGGATTCAAATGAATTGGCATTTGTTTCAAGACTTGTCAACAATTTGCACTTTTCTTCAAACCAAATCAGCGATAAATTAGACAAATGGAATGCTCCACAAGGAACACCGCTAAGATCGAGTTCTTTCCCTACTGTTGGAACAGATAGCCTGTTGGTTATTTTGGTGGATTTCCAGGATTTGTCTTTTACCTATACAAATCAGGATTTTGTAAATCTTGTCTCTCAACAAAACTATAATGGCTATGGAAGTGTAAAAGACTACTATCTTGACAATTCCAACAATCAGTTCAATATGGCTATCAGAGTTGTTGGCCCATATACTCTTCCTCACAATATGGCTTATTATGGAAGCAACGAAGATGAAGATGAAAACTATCAGAACTTTGTAAAAGATGTTGTTGATTTGGTTGATCCGTACGTGGATTTTTCTCATTTTGACAACGATAACGACGGAGAAGTTGATGGTTTTCATATAATCTTTGCAGGAACACCGGAGTCTTCAACAGGTAATGAAGATGAAATCTGGCCTCATCGCTGGGCTCTGTGGATGTATCAGGTTTATAAAGACAACACACGTATCTGGACTTACGCTTGTTCTGCAGAAAAAAGAAGTGCAACTCAAATGGACGGCATAGGAACAATGTGCCACGAATTTGGTCATGTTCTTGGCTTGCCAGATAACTATGATACTGATTATTCTGGCTCAGATGGTAATTCCGTAACAACAGGATACTATGACTTAATGGCAAGTGGCTCATACAATAATGATGGAGATACTCCACCTTATCTTTCTGTAGGAGAAAAAATAATAACAGACTGGGTTACTATTGACACTCTTTCTTCTCCGAGAACAAATGCAGGCATAAGAGCAGTAAATGGCACAACAGACACAGGCTATTATATAGGTATTCCTAACAGTGATGAGTTCTTTATTCTTGAAATGAGAAAAAAGACAGGCTGGGATTTATTTATTCCTGGTCAAGGCCTGCTTGTTTATCACGGAGACAGAGTTAAAATTAACAATTGGTTAAATTATGGAAGCAACACCATAAACGTTACTCCAAGTGAAAGAGGTTGGTTTATTGAACCTTCAACAGGTGTTGTTACAGACGGAGTTAATGCATACGCTCCTTTTGGTTCAACATCCAATATTAATTCCTTTGCTCCTAACTCCCCTAATACTCCTCATCTGAACGATGGAACTTCTGTCAATGTGGCAGTAACCAACATACATTATACTTCCACCAATACCATGGCTTTTGATTTTGGAACAATGGTTTTGGGAACTCCAAGTGTAGTTATCTCAGATGTAGATACATTCTATTATAACGGCTCTTTGGCTGCACAATGGTCTTACACAAAGAACGAAAGTTGTGAAAAATATTATGCAACACGCTATCAGGACAGCGTTGTAGAGAACTTTGCTTCTGGAAACAATATGTCTCTGAATGAAGTTCTGCGTTATTTGATACAAAACAATTATATAAATGAATATACTCAAGACGATACTGTAGCATACTACACAACTCCAAATACAGATTACGAAATAGTTGTCTGGGCTGTCGGCTATGGCGATACGGTATTTATAAAGAAAACATTCAATGTTGCTGTATCTCAAGGCGGAACAGGTACTGCAACAGCTACAATCAATGTTTCAAATATTACAACAACGAGTGCAGATATTGATATCACAACCAACAGCCAAACAAATTACTATTATGAAGTTCAAGGACAGACAGATGCTTTCAATAGTCTGAATCTTACAACAGATGCTTTGATTTTGCAATATTGTTTGGATAACAACTGGTCAAAAACATATAGTCCGATGTCTTTTACTATGAGTGAACTGACTCCTAATACTGAGTATAAGGTGTATGTATTTCCTTTCAATGCAAACGAGGTCCAAGGACCGACAGCAGTTGTTACATTCACAACATTGGATACTGTGATAGTCCCTCCAAGTGTAGTTATCTCAGATGTAGATACATTCTATTATAACGGCTCTTTGGCTGCACAATGGTCTTACACAAAGAACGAAAGTTGTGAAAAATATTATGCAACACGCTATCAGGACAGCGTTGTAGAGAACTTTGCTTCTGGAAACAATATGTCTCTGAATGAAGTTCTGCGTTATTTGATACAAAACAATTATATAAATGAATATACTCAAGACGATACTGTAGCATACTACACAACTCCAAATACAGATTACGAAATAGTTGTCTGGGCTGTCGGCTATGGCGATACGGTATTTATAAAGAAAACATTCAATGTTGCTGTATCTCAAGGCGGAACAGGTACTGCAACAGCTACAATCAATGTTTCAAATATTACAACAACGAGTGCAGATATTGATATCACAACCAACAGCCAAACAAATTACTATTATGAAGTTCAAGGACAGACAGATGCTTTCAATAGTCTGAATCTTACAACAGATGCTTTGATTTTGCAATATTGTTTGGATAACAACTGGTCAAAAACATACAGCCCGATGTCTTTTACTATGAGTGAACTGACCCCTAATACTGAGTATAAGGTGTATGTATTTCCTTTCAATGCAAACGAGGTTCAAGGACCGACAGCAGTTGTTACATTCACAACATTGGATACTGCAAGTACAGACTCAGACTCTTGTATAGTGAATATTTCCCTTGACCAAGTTATCTGCGAAGGAGAATCCTATATGGGTCATACGGAATCCGGAACATATTATAGCGAGGTTCAGGGTGCAAACTGCGATACTTTGGTAACTCTTCATCTTGAGGTAATGCCTACATATAATATAGTAATACACGACACCAACACCTATGCTTCAGGGACAGAAGAACAGATAGATACAACAGTATTTAATCTTGCAAGTGTTTACGGTTGCGATAGTGTTGTAACTATTTACAGCCATTATTGGACTTCCTCTTTGAATGAACCAAATAATGATATGGTCTTGAATCTGATTCCTAACCCTGCAAAAGACTTTGTAACAGTGGCTGTTGAAAGGTTAACAGAACAGAACACTTTGACAATAATAGATGAATTGGGAAGAATACGTTACAATACCATATTGGAAAAAGGAAACAGCCATACAAGAATAAATCTTACGGATTACCCTGCTGGAGTTTATTACATAAGAATAGGAAACCAAAACAGAAAACTGATTGTTGAATAATCCAACAATCAAGCATAATACCAAGATTAATAAAATTAATCTTGGTATTTTTGCGTACATATATATAACATTCAAGTTGGCAGATGCAAAAAGGGGGAAACAACATATACGTAACTTGTTTTTACTATCTACGAAATTTTCTCAGGATTTCGAGTATTAAGTCAAACATAACGTTTCCATACGAAATACATAAAAAAGTCTACACTTCTCTACGTACGTTGCAAAATTAGTAAATTTTAATTAAATGACTATTTTTTCATCTTTTGTTTTCTTTGGAATGGAGAGATGCTATTAAACAAAAATGAAAAATATCCCCGTTATTGTTTAAAATATCGGGGATTTTTGTATATAATATATACGTAAAACGTAGGGGAAAATCGCCGATTTTTTTGGGGATTATTTATATCTGTAATGTAGCGTCTCGGAGAGACACTACAACATAGTCTATGCCAACTAAAGAAAGAAAAACATCCTACATCCTATATACACAGCCTAAAAGGAAGTTGAATGTATGTGCCGGGTAGTTGTAATACAAGTATGACTGCTGAAAGGCAAGGTTGTTAAGTTCTGCAAAGAAAGACCATTTTTCGTCGTATTGGTATGTTGCATAAAGGGAGACGTCAAACATTGCCTTTACATCCACTTCTTTGCCCAGACTCTCTACGTATGCTTTGCTCTTTGAATGAAATGCTGGAGTAAGGCTGATATTAAGAAGGTTGTTGTAAGCATAGTTTAACTTAGCCGAAAACTCAAAAGCAGGATTATACCAAGCTTCAAAATCCTTGTCGTCTCTGTTGGTGCGTTGCAAGGTGGCTTTCAGGTTACAATAGAAAGAAGCACCTACAGGGAAACAGTTTTCCAAGGCAAGATAGTATTTGCCGGCATCATCATAGACAACTTTATGGACGTTGTAGATATTTTTGCCGACTATGTCTGTATTCATAAAGAAATGTTGATTGTACAGTTTCTTATAGCCTACTTCGAGGCTTAGCTGTGATTTTGCTGTGATATTAAGAAAACCTTTGGCAAAGAAAGTGTTGTGAGTAGCATCTTTCAAAAGTGGAGTAGATTGAATAAAAGGATTCTCTGTTCTCAAATCGTTAAGTGTCGGCATTATGCTTTCTGATTTCAAGCCTCCATACAGACTAAATATTTGAGGGATAAGTTCAAAGCTGACCGTTGCTGCAGGCAAGAGCTGAAAACTTCTGAAAGTATGAACGCCCAAGTCCAAGCCCAAGGAAGCAAAGAAATGAAACTTTTCCCAGTCAAAGACAAAATAAGGGGCAAGGTCTATCAATGCTTTTGATTTTCTATAAAAAGAGTGCTTATAGTCAAAAGTTACTCCTGCTTTTTGGTTTGATGCTCCTCTGAACAAGTCCAACTCCATTGCTCCGTCCAACAAAGTATGCAGATAAAACTCTCCCGTTGCCCTGTTGCTTGAGGTGTATTGGAAGTTCAGCCTGCCATTGTGTTGTATATCTTCCTCCCTGTTCAAGGTTGTATAGGAGACATCGGCTCCAACATTATGCCAAGATATTCTGTAGTCCGAATTGTCTATATTCTGTTTAGGATAGAGTTCTGAACCATAGTAATAGTTTCTGGAATAGTTGTAGAAAGCACGGGAAGAAAGAGAATAATGTTTGAAAATCCTTTTTGCATAGAGATTTATATCTTCATTGGAATAACCGCTATGGCCATAGTTCTTTTCTCCCGTAAGAGCAGAACGGGAATAAACATCCACACCGTAAAGAAGATTTCTGTTGCGAAGCGAAGTATAAGAGCCTTGCAACAAAGGAGTGAAAGCCATCTTCAAATCTTTGCCAAAAGCCAAACCTAAACCTCCTTTAAGATTAAAGTTGTAAAGGGTTGTCTGGGGTTCTCCTTTCACAGAAGCGGCTTTTATGGTGTCAAATGTCAGATGTGTGTCATAGCCTTTCTTTATCCTGTCAAAAGAGAAATCTATTTTGGTGAAAGACGTGTCAAAAATGGAAAGATTTTTGTTCAGCTTGTTTGCATCGTTTATCATAGGGTCAAAAGCAACGTTGATTGTCACATTCTCGTTGTATGTGTCGTCTTGTGCCTGCAGACCTATCGCAAACAACAATACAAAAACCAATAATATATTACGCTTTATCATTTTTCTTTTCTCCTTATTTTTTCCAAATTAATACTTGTTGTCTTCTATTATGATTTCATCAACAGAATTCTCTTGCTTGTTCAGCTTGTCTTCGTTCTCTTGTTTTTCTTTGTTGTTTTTGTCTTCAAGTTGTGCAAGCTTGTCTGTTGCAAGTTGTTTTATACCATCGTCTCCATCATAGTTGTCTATGATAGACTGCAAGGTCTGCTTTGCCTGAAAATCGTTTCCGTTGGCAGAGAATATATCCGACCAAAGTATAAAGCCCAAAGCAAGATAGTAGTCATCTGCTCCGCTCTTTGACATTTTCCTGATGATTTTCTCACTTTCTGTGTAATTCTTGTTGTCATATTCCATCTTGGCAAGAGAATATTGAGCAAAAGAAGAATATTTTGAGTTGGCGGAATTCTGCAGTTCCTGTATGTATTCTTTTGCGTTGTTTGGTTTGCCTGTCTCCAGATAGCTTTCCGCAAGTACAAAATAAGCATTTTCTTTGGTATACTGGTCTATGTTTTCCATTTCCAAAAGGTCCTTTGCTGCGGAGATTGCATTGTTGTAGTCGCTTGTGCTGTAATAAATATTCATCTTGCCTTTTCTTGCCAAAAGCTTGTTAGCAGAAGAGGTTGTAATGCTGTCCAGCCTATTGTAGATTCTCAAGGATTTCTCTGTATCCTCCATGCTTGAGTATATGTTGGAAGACATTAGCAAAGATTTCTCTGTATATTGGTTATAAGGCTTCATTGCAACCTTATAATAATATTCTCCTGAATGAAGCGAATCTCTTTCTCTCATATAACAATCAGCCAGATAATATTCTGCTTTTGTGCTGTAATTACCTTCCGGGAAAGAAGCAAGATATTTTTTGAAAGAAGATATTGCCTCAGAATACTTTTCATCCATATATCTGTTTTCTGCTGTCTGATATAACAGGTCTTCCTCTTCTTGTTTGCTTACCTTTCCAGAGCCAAGATTGTTTATATAGGATATGTATGCTTCTGGTTCTCCTTTGTCCATATAGATGTTCTTGATAGTGGACAATGCTGCTTTGGATTGTTTTGAATCAGGATAGTTCCTTACAAGCTTATCCAAAGATTTCAGGGCTTCATCGTATTGTCCTGACTGATATTGAAGCATTCCAACCTTACCAAGACAGTCTTTTGTAAAAGCATTATCGGGATACTTCCTCAACAAACTTTGATAAGTGCTTAAAGCCTGGTCGTTGTCATTCAACGCAAGATAGGTATTTGCCAACTCATAAGTCATTGCTGGCAGGTATGAAGAACTTGTGTAGCTGTTGATACCTTGTTTTAGTGTCTGTGCTTTGGTGTTGTACTCTCCCTTTGCTCCAAGAGCCATGGCTTTCTGATATGTTGCATAGTCTGCATTTGCAGAATTGGTCTCAATAAAAGAACCATAGGATTTTATTGCTCCGGAATAATCTTTTATCATATACTGGCAATCTGCTATACGCAACTTGGAATCATTCTTTACCGTATTGTCCTCATTGCTTTGTTCCAGCTTTGCAAAATATTCCTTGGACAAAGAGTATTTCTTTTGTTTAAACAGGTTGTAAGCCATCAAATAGTCCGCAGAGGATTTGTAAGGATTGTTTTCATTGTCCGGCACAACATAGAAAGAGCGCAACATTTCTTCACTCTTCTTGTAGGAATTGGTTCTATACAATGCTTCTGCTTTTATGTATATTGCCGTTGCAGTTATTTCATTGGTTGCAGCGGTTGAATTTTGTTCTATCTTGTCCAATACCTTTATACTCTCTTTGTATTTTTCTTCATTGAATAGCTCTATACCTCTGTTAAGACATGTTTTAACATAGATTTTATTCAGTTGTTCATCTCTGTTTTTTATGCCTTCCATTTGTTCCAAAGCTGCAGCATAGTTGTGTGTGCTTCCATAAATCTGTGCCAAACACCTACGAGCTTCTCCAACTCTTGCTCCTTCTTTGGTCTTTTTTGTCTTTGGGTCTGTCTTTACATTGGCTTTGATGTAAGTTTTCAATCTTTTGACAAGGGTTTCATTGTAAGGATTAGGATTGACTACACAAAGTTTGGCATAAGAGAATAAAGCATCTTCCTGAATTGTTTTATCATAATCCATTGTAGAAGCCTTGTTGTAGGAGTTAAGGGCAAGAGAAGAGTCTCCTTGTATCAAATAGCAATAGCCCAAAGAATAAAGAGCATTCTGTGTCAGTGCATCTTCTTCTGCAGTGCAAGCCTCAAAGAAAGGAATAGCTTCGACATTTTTCCCTGTTTCCATAAGGCAATAAGCCATAAGATAGTTGTCATTGCGATTGATGCCTTCGTTGCTTTTGATAGACTGTTCTATATAAGGCAAGGCTTGTTCGTATTCTCCTTTTTTGTAGTAAGCATCGCCTAACATACGGTTGAGTTCGGTTGCACGTTTGGAGTTGATGGCATTCTTGCTAAGCTTTGGAGCTTTTTTTATAAGAGCATCATAATCCTTCTGAAAATAATATATCTGACAAATGTAATAAGGAACCACCTTGGAAAAGTGTTTGTTGTTCTCCAAAGGTTCAAATTCCTTGAGAGCCAAATCATATTTCTCTTCTGTGTAAAGTATGTGACCATAGTAGTATTTACATACAGAAGCATATTTGCTGTCGGTGTCCTTTACTTTGGAAAAATAAATCTTTGCTTTGTCTTTTATGTTTTGCAGAAAATAACAATAGCCAAGTTTATAATCATATTCCTGACGTTCCAAAGCTGTCAGGGAAGTTGTATCCATATTGGCGTAGGTGTTCAAAGCCATAAGAAAATCTGCCTTGCTTGCATACCAATTTGCCGTAAAGAAGTCAGCGCGGTTTTTCTTTATTGAATTAGGAAATAAGGTTTTGTATTCCTTGAAAAGCATATCAACATCATTGTTCATAAGGTAATATGCGCACAAAGCCCTGTTGAAATACAGGTCTGCAACATCCATTCCCTCTTGTTCCCGGCTAAGACTCTGAGGAGCTATTTTTTCGTATATGCTTATAAGTTTTGAGTATTCATTATAAGCCTGCACATAATTTCTCTCTTCCTGAAGGGCTGCAGCCTTTGCTTTTCTTTGTTCCCATTCTGTGTTTACAAAAGTCTTTTGAGCATAGGCGTTAAAAAACGTTATGCCCAAAAGAAATAACATTAAATATTTATTCATTGAAAATGTTTTCTTCATAATTGGATTATTCTCTACTTTTAAAACAGGTAGCAAAAGTAAAACATTTTCTCAAATAGAAGCCTTCAGGTATGATTTTTTTACATCAATTTTTGTTTTATCTCCTCAAAAGAAATGTTTAACTGTTCCATATTCTTTTTCAGCAGAGGAAGAAAACTATCAAAGAAATCCTGTTTCCTGATGTTTGAAATCTCTTCCTTGGCCCCTTTGTTCACATAGTAGCCCATACCTCTTTTGTTGTAGATAATATTGCTTGAAGACAGTCTTTCTATTGCCTTGGCAGCAGTATTTACATTCACCTCATACTGTGCTGCGAGTTCCCTGATAGAGGAAATCCTTTCGTCTGCATTGACTCTTCCCGAGAGAATATCGTCTGCAATCTTGTCTGCCAACTGTATGAATATGGGAGTATTATCCTTTAACATATAGCCTAACTCCTTTCCCTTCTTAATTTCAGATATGCTCCGACAACACAAGCTGCACATATCAAATACAAAGCTATTTCAAACAAAGTAAAAAGTATGCTTCCCAGCAAGAAAGTCTTATATACTTTCTCAATGGTATCGGCATTTAAATAAACCCACACACTTAAACCTATTATAAGCAAAACATTAAGAGCAAAAACTATAGCCCAAGTCTTAATAAGTTTGTTCTTCTTGAATACAACTGCACCCAAGAAAGAAAAAGATATTGCAAGAAAAACTGTTATCCAATGTCCAGACTCTGTAAAATGATACAAAGTCTCTTCATATAAAAGCACATATTCCCTGAATCTAATCCAGTTTACCAGATGCCCTATCTCCATACCTATAAAAATTGCCCCGAAACTTATGACAGGCACTATAATAAAAGCAATAACAAAATTGACAACGAACTTTTCTTCTATGCTTGCAGGCAAAAGTATGCTTTCAGAACGGTTGTATTTCTTGTCATAGCTCTTAAAAGGAATCACACATGCCAATACCGAACAGGAAATCAAAAAGAAAAGATAAAAAGAAGAAAATACATCTGTTATTGTACTGTCATTTGGCATGGTAATATTATAACAAATCATCAACAAGGCTGTAAGGCCTATGTATATAACAATAACACCCAAAAGAGAAAATTTGTTCATCATCAAATCTCTTTTCATCAAGGCAAAAAATCTTCTAAAACTAAACATCTTATTTATCCTCCTTGTTATTAAACAGTTCATTAAATAAATTTCTATTCAAAAATGCTGCATTAAACAACATTTCCACATCCAGATTACTCTCTTCTCCGTTCTTATTCTCTTTTACAACAGCTATACCTGCAACATTGTCTTCCTGATAAAGGACTTTGTCCGTTACGGATACTTGTTCTTCTATGCCGAACCATAGTTTTTTGGTTATTTCCTCGCCATCTGCATTCAGGAGAACTTTTGTTTTGTCAAGAATAAAAATACTGTCCAAGATATTTTGCAAATCTCTTGCCTGATGAGTGGAGATTATCATGGTTTTATCCTCTGTCATAGCACGCATAACTATCTTTCTGAAAGCAGATTTGCTTGGAATATCCAGACCGTTTGTAGGTTCGTCAAGAAGTATCAGCTTGGTATTGCACGCAAGACCGAAAGCTATATACACTTTCTTCTTGGTACCGAAAGAAAGTTTGCCAAGTTTCTGTGTCCTGTCCTCTATCTCAAACTCTTGAAGGTATGAATGGAAATCCTCTGCAGAGAAATCTGGATAAAAAACAGAGTTGTATTTCTCAAATTTCTCTATTGAAAACTCACAATCAGGCATTTCCTCATTAAGAAAGAAGACTCCTTTGAGAAAATCCACACTTCGTTTTTGAGGTATCTGGCCATCTATTTCTATTGTGCCGAGTTTAGGGAACTTCAATCCTGCTATAAGGTGCAGAAGCGTTGTCTTGCCTACCCCGTTCTTGCCAAGCAGTCCATAGATTTTTCCTGCCTGCAGATTACAACTGATGTCGTCCAAAATCATCTTGTTCTTCTTGTAAAAGAACGACAAATTTTTTATCTCTATCATAGTTTTATAAATTTAAATCTCTGTCTTTATTTGTAAAGTCTTCGTTTTAGTTTACAAAATCCTCGTTTTTATTTTCTAAAACGAAGACTTTTTGGTATAAACTCTTCGTTTTTTCAGATAATAATTTGATTATTGTCTGTTTTGACCTTGACCAATAGATTTTTCACCTCCTGTACGGTCTTCCATGTCGTTGTTCTTGATACGTTGAAGGGTATTGTTGTTTGCCTTCTTTCCGAATGAGTAAGAAAGAGAAGCAGAAACCATAGGATATTGCCAAACTATATTGTTTTTCATACGCATATTGTCGGTTTTCATATCCATGTGGAAGGTACGTTTAGGAAGTTGTCCCACACCAACAGAGGCTTTAAGTGTCTTGTTAAGAAATTCTCTGCTGAGATTTATATCAAACGAGAACATATCTCCGAAAGAATAGGTGCCTTGTGAACCTCCTGTCATATAGAAAGCAGAAAGAGTAAGTTTGGTTTTTAAGAAGAAGTCCATTCTCATAGACTGCCAAGTCATAAATCCAAGTCTGTCTATATTGACTTTTAGCAACGGGTCATCAACTTTTGTCTGCATATATGTACCTTGCATCCATATAGTCCATTCAAGATGCTTGCCCAAAGGAAGAGAAGTACTCAAACCCAAAGATGCATTTTGTGAATGACCAAGATTATAAGGTTTTTCATCAAATATAAGAGAAGCAGGACGAAGATAGCGTGTTTCGTTGATTACGTCTGTGGTGTAATCGTAGGAAGCTGTAAGGAAAAGGAAATAATGGAAAGCGTATGAAAGGTTGATGCTGTGTGTGTATTGTGGTTTCAAGTCTGGGTTGCCGGATTTGTAAAGATATTCATTTTCTTTTTCAACAAACGGATTCATTGAGTTGTATTCTGGACGTGTGATTCTGTAGGAATATACAAGAGTAAGATTATCCATATCCCCTACCCTGTAGTTAAGGTTAATATTTGGGAAAATATCTATATAGTCTTTGGTTTTTTCTGAATTATTGACCTTTTGTTTTATGTTTGTATGAGTATGCTCTGCCCTGATACCTAAACGAAGGGAAAGCCTGTCGGAAAGCTTGTCGGAAAAAGAAGCATACAGGGCATTGACATTTTCTGTATAGTTCAAATGGTTTGAAGTTCCTACATTATACACTCCATCTTCGTAACAGATAAAATCATTATCCACTTTAGTCATTCGGGACTTTGCTCCAGTCTCTATGGACATACGGGAATTAAGAGGCTTTATGAGGTCAAACTTTAGAGAGTAGGTATTATAGTTATTCTTGGTGGAGTCTCGGTCTGAACCTGTTTCCATAAGGGTAAGGAAATCCCCGTTATAATATTGTGCTTCGTCAAAACAATAGTCTTTGGATTTGTTGTTATCATAATCCAAAGTAATGGAATATTGTCCACCTATAGAGTCTATTTTATGAGAATACCAGAGATTTGCAACTATGTTTCTGCCTTTCCCGTGTTCTACTCCGTAATTTGTATAAGCAGAATCCACAACATTATATGGGAAGGTTGATATACGGGTTTTGGTTAAAGGATTGTCAATTTTCGGACGGTTATTCCCATTGATGGAAAACATAGCTCCTATAGAACTTTTATCATTAATCTTATAGTCTGTAGAAAGACTTCCATTGTATCCGCGATAATCAAAATCATTGGTTACTTTATCTGTCTTCATTCGTGTAGTGGGATTAGTAAAAACAAATGTTGTGTTTTCCATATTTGTTTCTCCTGCCCAACGGTTATAAGAAAGAGAAGAATTGACAGTCCATCTGTCATTCACGTAATTAAGGTTAAGTCCTTCGTTGTGTTTCCATTCATTGGCGTAGGCAGACCAAAGATTTGCTTCACCAGACCAGCCAAGAGATTCATGTTTTGCCATTTTTATGTTTATGATACCAGCTGTGCCTTCAGCTTCATACTTAGCCGACGGATTGCTGATTGTTTCTATTTTTTCTATATCAGAAGGCGACATGGCTTTAAGTATACTTTTCATAGCAGAATAAGGAACACGTATATCCCTTCCGTCAAACTGGAAAAGTATTCCGCTTTTGCCATTGAGCTGTATGTTTTCGTCTTTGTCAATAACAACTCCAGGTACTTTTCTTAGAAGTTCAAAAGCATTGGCTGTGGAAGAAGACACATCTGCATCAACATTCATAGCCACTCCGTCGTTAGTCATTTCAAAACGTTTTTGTTGTGCAAAAATTTCTATTGTGCTTAATGTTTCACTCTCTGTTTTCAAAGACACGGTGTTAATATATAGTGTATCCTTTACTCGTTTGGAATTATTCACAACAGAAAATGAAGTGGTTTTATATCCTATGAACGAAAAGGTAATAAACTTTGCCTGTTTGTTGTAGGCTATTGCATATTCTCCTCTTTCATTGGACACCCCTCCTCCAAGCAAAGCGGCATCAGATGTTGTGTCGGCGTAAAGCATAACATTACAAAAAGCCACAGGCTCTGAAGTCTTAGCATCTATGACTGTTCCCTTTACCATTTGTTGTGCATTTGTCGTCAGCACTCCTAAAAGCAGTATAAACATAACTGCAAAACTTTTCTTTGTGTTCATATCTTTAATATTTAGTTGTATTACTTTATTAGTGTAATAGTGTAGTATTACACTGCAAAATTATAACAAAAATATTACCTGCCAAACTTTTTTATAAAAAATTGCAAATTTATTTTTCAAAAGTAGTAACTTTGCAACCCGTATAACAATATATAACACATAAATAGATGAAAGATTTTGTAGCAGAATTAAGGTGGAGAAATATGATTCACACCATAATGCCCGAAACTGAAGAAGAACTGAAAAAAGGTATGGCTACTGCATACGTTGGCATAGACCCTACGGCAGACAGTCTGCATATAGGACACTTGGTAAGCATAATGATACTGACTCATTTTCAAGCTTGTGGTCACAGGCCTTTGGTTGTCTTGGGAGGTGCAACAGGTATGATTGGAGACCCAAGCTTCAAAAGTCAGGAAAGAGTCCTGCTGACACCAGAAACCATACGTCACAACCAAGAATGCATAAGAAAACAATTGGAAAAGTTCCTTGATTTTGATGATTCAAAACCTAACCATGCTCAAATTCTCAACAACTATGACTGGATGAAAGACTGGAGTTTTATAGACTTCATACGCGATATAGGAAAGCACATAACTGTCAACTACATGATGGCAAAAGACAGTGTGAAGAAAAGAATAGAAACAGGAATTTCTTTCACTGAGTTCTCCTATCAGCTTATGCAGGGATATGACTTCCTTTATCTGTATCAAAACTACGACTGCAAACTGCAAATGGGAGGCTCTGACCAATGGGGCAACATCACCACAGGTACAGAACTGATACGCAGAACTCTTGACAAGGAAGCCTATGCTATAACATGCCCTTTGATAACCAAGGCAGACGGAAAGAAATTCGGTAAAACAGAAAAAGGCAACGTTTGGCTTGACAGAGAAAAGACCTCTCCTTATTCTTTCTATCAGTTCTGGTTGAATCTTTCTGACGAAGACGCTGCAAGATTTATAAGAATCTTTACATTAAAGACAGAAGAGGAAATACTTGAATTGGAAAAACAGCACAATCAAGACCCTTCCCAAAGAATACTTCAAAAAGCCTTGGCAAAGGATATTACAATAAAAGTACATAGCGAAGAAGACTATAATGCTGCCATAGAAGCCTCACAAATTCTGTTCGGAAAAGGTACAACAGAAACTCTAAAAAAACTTGATGAACAAACATTTTTAAGTGTCTTTGACGGAGTGCCGCAGTTCAAGGTTTCCAAGACAGACATAGAAAACAAAATAGGAGTGATAGACCTCTTGGCAGAAAAAACTCAGGTGCTTGGTTCAAAAGGCGAAGTACGCAGAGCATTGAAAGAAAACTCCTTGTCTATTAACAAGGAAAAAATAAAAGAAGATTACGTAGCAGACTCTTCCTGCCTACTGAATAACAAGTATATTCTGGTACAAAGAGGAAAGAAAAACTACTACATCATTGTTATAGAATAACCTAAAAGAAGACAATGAAAAATAATATAAAAATACTTATAATAAGTATTTTGATGGTGGTTTGTGCGGCTTGTGTTTTTGCCACCAAAGCTCCTGAAGAGACAGAAAACTATCAGCAAACAGCCTCCCAAAGCAATGTTGCTGATACGATAAGTTTTTGTTCTACCCTGACAGACAGACCAGAACAGATATTACATCGCTATGCTTACACGGTTTCTTACAATAAAGATAAGAAAATACCCAATTGGGTGGCGTGGAAACTAACAAAAAAACATACAAACGGACAATTGAAACGAAACTCTTCCAATGCTTTCAGAGAAGATACCGAAGTGGCTTCTCCTCGTGCTACTCTGAATGATTACAAAAAAAGTGGTTGGTCAAGAGGCCACATGTATCCTGCAGGAGATGCAAAATGGAGTAAGCAGGCTATGTATGAGTCTTTCCTTTTGACAAATATTTGTCCGCAAAATATGGATTTGAACGGGGGAAGTTGGGAAAAAATAGAATCCCTTTCAAGACAATGGGCAAAAAAGTTTGGCGAAATATACATTGTCTGTGGTCCTGTTTTGGGAAAAAATCACAAAAGCATAGGAAAAAACAACGTGGCTGTTCCCGATGCTTTTTTCAAAGTTATCTTGTGTATGACACCAGAACCAAAAGCAATAGGTTTTATATGTGAAAATACATCAACAAAATTAAAAACAGAAAAATATGTTCGTACCGTTGATGAGATAGAACAGATAACAGGCATTGACTTTTTCCCTTTCTTGGACGACAACATTGAAAACGAAATAGAAGCACAAAGCAATCTGAAAATATGGTTAAGAAAGTAGAAAAACAGTATTTGGAAATATGCACTTATTCCATAGATTCTTGTCTTGTAGCACAAACAGCAGGAGCAGACAGAGTAGAACTTTGTGATAATCAAATGGAAGGAGGTACAACACCCTCCTACTCCACTATTGTTTATGCAAAAGAACATCTTGATATAGACACAATGGTTATGATTCGTCCAAGAGGCGGTGATTTTCTTTACAATGATATAGAGTTTCAACTAATGAAAGAAGACATATCATTATGTAAAAAAATAGGTGTAAAAGGTGTGGTTTTCGGTATTTTAAACAGTGATGGAAGCATTGATAAAGAACGTACAAAAACTCTGATAGAAATAGCAAAACCCTTGGATATATGCTTTCATAGAGCAATAGATGTAAGCAAAGATTACTATCAGTCTGTACAAGATATTATAGATTGCGGAGCAACAAGAATACTTACTTCCGGTGCAGCAAACAAAGCTATTGATGGCATAGAAAATATAAAAAGAATACAACAATCGTTTGGTTCTCAAATAGAAATAATGATAGGCTCTGGAGTAAATTCCAATAATATTTCTCGTCTGAAAGAAGAAACAAATGTTAATAATTTTCATCTTTCTGCTAAAACCAGCATAGATAGCAAAATGAAATTTCGTCATCCTGTAGTTTCTATGGGTGGAAACGATTTTGATGAATACTCCATCAGCATCGCCTCAGAAGAAGAAATAAAAAAAGTAAAAGAAGCATTAAAAAAAACTGATTAATATTTTACGCTTTTCATAAACTTTGTTATCAGTTCTTCTTTATATTGTCTCTCGCTTTCCTATTATTATAATTATAAGTATTAATTACATGTAATGCCGCAAAAAATATTCTCCTATAACACTCCTTACCTCTAATCTCTTTACTTATCGTAAGTCCTCTATATTGCCTATATAGCATTTCATATTCTGAAATCATATTCCAATGCTGACCGATATAATCCCTATCGTGGCTATTTTTCTCCATACAGAGGATGATACTTCATAGGATATCCGCATATTCTTGAAAGAAAATCTTTATAGAAATCTAATAATATCGTTGACATTAAATGAAAGACAAGATATATTACAAAGCAATTATAAATAAATTCTTCGCTCAAAAACGAAAATTCCCTAATTATTTTCAATTCTGCAAAAGTCTTGATATTTTTTGTGTAAAGAGTTGATGTTTTTCCTTTAAATCTTGATGAAAACGTACAGAGGAGAGGTTTTGTCAGAAAGGTTTAAATCTGAAAAAATATTTAGCCTATAAAAACAAAAAAGCTATTTAGAACATAGGGTCGAACGAACGACGGTTTTCCCTATAGGGGGAACGTTCGTTCGCCCCTTTGTTAAAAGTGTATTAAAGATTAATATATTGATTAACTGCATTTTAAATCATTTTACTATTTTATCTGTCTGGCGAACGAATTTCTATTTTTTTCTGTCTTCTATGGGAATTTGGGTAATATAATAAAATTTTTTGAAATAATGAAAAAAAACGGAATTTATTTTATAAAAAAACATAAAATATTTTCGTGTGAATATTATTTACTGTATAGATATTTAAGATAAAACGTATCTTCTTTCTTTTAGAAAAAATATATAAAATACATAATGATTGATTTTAATATTAAATAGGGGTCGAACGAACGTTCCCCCTATAGGGAATTCCGTCGTTCGTTCGGGCAAATAAAGAAAAAATATAAAAATATATGATGCTTAATTTTAACTATTAAATAGGGGTCGAACGAACGCTCCCCCTATAGGGAATTCCGTCGTTCGTTCGGGCAAATAAAGAAAAAATATATAAAATACATAATGATTGATTTTAACTATTAAATAGGGGTCGAACG